>CAXQZU010000051.1:0-6846 GCA_964228555.1 Planctomycetota bacterium | reverse complement strand
AGCGTGGGGCGACAGCGTCGCAGCGAGGAACGTATCTCGCTGGGGCTCAGATCCGGTACGCGCTTCCGGACGAGGCCAATCATGTGCTCCCGACCACTGCCACCCAGCAGGTCCTCAAGCGCCACCTTGACCTTGCGGTCCACGAAGTGCGCTTGCCACATGCCGTCGATGCGGTTCTCGTCCAGCCGGTCTCGTGCCAGGAGCTCGAGGGTCTCTTCTACAATCGGGGTGGCATCACTCACCTTCACCGCGCGCCAGAGCTTCTCTTCGATCGGCACCTTGGCGTGCGCGTTGTAGATGCGGTACTCGTCGCCGTTCGTGAGCACCATCCAAGTGACGCCGGCGACCACGGCGTAACTCATGATCTGGGTAGCCCACTTGGAGTCGCCCATGGGCGCATGCAGTGGCTTCGCCTCTACGAACAGGCGAGGTTGACGGCTGGTCAGTAGGCCGTAGTCAACGGGATTCCCCTTCTTCTCCGACGTGTACTCCCGCACGACCTCTTCGACGTCCTCCGTGTTCCATCTGAGCGCCCTGAGGACCGGCTCGATCAGCGTGGCCTTTGTGTTCTGCTCGTTGAGCCCCCTGCCGCCGTTCTGCTTGATCCGGGCACGGACTTCGTTGAGAACCAGCGCGAGTTCAGAGTCCGGCATGCACGCCTCCGCTACCCCGCCCAGGGCAGTTCCGCGATGCTAGCGGATGGGGTGTCCCGTCGCTATCCGGGAGGTCGCTCTGCGGGGGGAAACCTCGGTTCACCCCGGGGATCGCCGCCTCTGCCTCGTGCGCCCGTGCGGCGCCGTGGAATCACCGCGCCGCCCAAGCTATCGCCGCGGCCGCCGCGGTACCGACAACCTAGGCCACGATGCCCCACTTGATCCGATGCTCCCCGATGGCGGCGAAGAGCCGGGTCACGCGCTCCTCCAGGTGCCCGAAGCGCCCCTCGACCTCGGCCGCCCGGGCCCGGACGTCGACGGCGGTCTGGGCGGCCCACTGGTCGTGGCGCCCGGCCCAGTCCGCGATGCGGCGGATCCTGCGATCGGGGTCGGCGGACTCGGCCGGGGCGAACCCGGGGCCGTTGCCCTCGGGGTCGCTCTGAAGGTCGACCCAGAACTCGGTTCCGCTGGGCATGCGGACCAGCACGGCGGGGAAGCCCCCGTCGCCCATCGTCGCGCCGAGGATCTTCCCCCCGGCGAGGGCGTTGAGGCGCGCGACCGTGTCCGGGGCCTCGTCGGCGCGGCTCACTTCGCACCGTCCTTCGCGGCGGGCGCCGCGTCCTTCGGCTGCTTCGCGCGGGCCTGCAGTCGGAAGAAGAGGAGCCCGTTCCAGCTCGTGCCCGTGCCCGCCTTCGCGATCGCGGAGAGCGAGCGCCAGGTCTTCCCCTCGTAGCCGAACCCGGCGTCGAGGACCTGGACCTTGACCTCCTTGCCCTGGAACGTCCTGGTCAGAACCCCGCCGGGCCGGGGCAGGCGCGCCTCGCGCTCGACCGGGGGCGGGGTCGCCCTCGAGGGGTGCGTGGGTGCCGCGGCCCTCAGCACCCGCAGCGGGCGGCGTGCCGGGCCACGCCACGTCGCGCGCGACGGTGGCCGCCGGCCCGGGCCGGAGTTGCGGCAGGCGCGCAGGGGGGGATACTGCGCTGCAGGAGCGTCGGACCGCATGAACAGCGCGCTGGCCAAGGCTTTCCTCGACACCTGCCGCGCGGCGCTCGTCGACACGAGCATGCGTTCGCGCCTGCTGAACTACAAGCCGGGCTCCCGGGGCGGCGCCATCGAGGTGGTGGGCGAGCACCCGGTGGCGGTGTGGGACGCGCTCGTGACCCGCGGCGCGCGGCTGCGCCTGCGCGGCGTGGGGGCGGAGGCCGAGGGCGACCTGCCGGCGCGGCCGGGGGCCGCGGACGGCGTCGTGCCGGCCGGCGAGGGCCTCGGCCCGCCCGCGGAGGCCCCGGCGCCGGCCCCGGGGGCAGCCCCGGGGGCGGGCAGCGCGCGCGGCGCGCCGGGGCGGGCGCGCTCGGCCCGTGCGGCGGGCCTGCCGGCCTTCGGCAGTGGCGGGCCGCTGGGCGAGGCGGGGGCCGCGGCGCACCGCGACGCGTGGCTGGACGTCAGCCTGACGGCCGAGGCGCTGGCCACGCGCGCGCTGCGCCTCGCGGACACCACGCGTTCCTCGCAGGAGGAGCAAGGCGTCAACACGCTGTTCCTGGCGCTGGGCTTCCTGTGCTTCCGCGAGAGCGAGTCGGCGCAGGAGGTGCGGCTGGCGCCGCTGCTGCTGGTGCCGGCCGCGCTGGAGCGCGACGGGCGCGAGGGCTGGCGCGTCGCGCGCGGCGCCGACGACCCCGTGGTGAACCCGGCGCTGGTCGAGTACCTGCGCGCCCAGCACGGCCTCGTGCTGCCGCCCGGGCCGGACGCCGACGAGGCCGGCGCGCGCGACTTCGATCCCGCCGCCTGGCTGCAGGAGGTGGGGCGGCTGGTGGGCAGCAAGGACGGCTGGGGCGTGACGGGCGACTGCCTGCTGGGCATCTTCTCGTTCCAGAAGTTCGTGATGCACCAGGACCTGGGTCGCAACGCAGACGCGTTCGCCGGCCACCCGCTGGTGCGCACGCTGGCGGGACGCGACGGCACCGCTACGGGCATGACGCGGCCGCCGGGCATCGACGCGCTGGACCTGGACGCCGAGGCCCCCGTCGAGCAGCACACGCTGGTGCTGGACGCGGATTCCTCGCAGCTGCGTGCCGTGCAGGCGGTCGTGCGCGGCCACCCGATGGTGGTGATCGGGCCGCCCGGCACGGGCAAGAGCCAGACCATCGTCAACATCGTGGCCTCGGCGCTGGACGCGGGCAAGACGGTGCTGTTCGTGGCCGAGAAGCAGGCAGCGCTCAATGTCGTCTACGAGCGCCTCAAGCGCGTGGGGCTGGGCGCATCCTGCTTCGAGGTGCACAGCGGCAAGGCCAGCAAGGCCGCCGTGGTGGCCGAGCTGCGCCGCTCGCTGGAAGCCACGCTGTCCGCGCAGCGCCCGGCGCCGCTGGATGCGGCGCGGCTCAAGGAGGTGCGTGACCGCCTCAACGACTACCAGTCGGCGCTGCACCACGAGGTGGAGCCGCTGGGCATGTCGGCCTACGGCGTCATGGGGCGGCTGGCGCGCCTGTCGGCTGCGCCCGCCACGCGCTGCGTGCTGGGGGTGGCGGGCGTCTCGCGCGAGGCCTTCCAGGCCCAGCTGGCCCGCCTCGCCGAGCTGGAGGGGGCGGCCAAGGCCCTGCCCGTGCCCGCCACGCACGCCTGGCGCGGCATGCAGGCCACCGAGCTCAGGCTGGATGCGCGCGACCGGCTGGGCGACGCGTTGCGCGAGGCCGGCCAGCGCGCACGCGCGCTCGCCGAGGCGCTGGAGGCCGTGCGCGCGAGCCTCCCCCTGCCCGCCACGCTCACGCTCTCGCACGCGCTGCAGCTGGGCCGGCTGGCCGCCCTGCTGCGCGAGGCCGGGGGCGTGGAGCCCGCGCTGGCTGCCGCGTGGCTGGCCGGGGCCGACGAGGCGGCGGCGGCGGCCCTCGTCGCGCGCGGCGAGGGCTACGTGGCCGACGCCGCGGCGGGGGAGCCCTTCCTCGCGGCCGCCCGCACGGGCGCGGGCGCCGGCGGCGACGCGGCCGTGGGCGCCGCCCTCGCGTCGCTGGTGCCGGCCGCCGCCGAGGTCGAGGCGCGTGCCGCCAGCGCGTGGCGCTGGCTGGTGCCGGCCTGGCACGGGGCGCGAGGCCGCCTGCGCAAGGCGATGGTGGCGGGCGGCTGGCGCGATGCGGCCCACGCGGCCGCGGCGTTGCGCGCGGCGCTGCGCGCCGAGCAGGCACGGGCGGCGCTGGGGGCCGACGCGCAGGGACCGGCGCTCTTCGGGGCGGCCGGGCGCGGCGCGGCCAGCGACTGGGCTGCCCTGGCCGGGCGCGCCCGCTGGCTCGTGGCGTGGCGCGACCTCGTGCGCGCGCTCGCGCTGGGGCCGGAGGCCTGCGGGCTGCTGGAGGCCGCGCGCGTGGCCCCGGCCGCCGGCGCCTGCGAGCGGCTGGGCGCGGCGGCGCAGGCGCTGGAGGCGGCGCTGCGCACGCTGGCCGCGCAGGTCGAGGCGCCGGCGACGTGGCTGCAGGAGGGCCCGCTCGCGCAGGCGCTGGCACGCGTGGCCGCGCTGGAGGCCGACCCGGGCGGGTGGCGTGCGTGGGGCGAGTTCCAGCGCCTGCGCAGCGAGCTGCGTGCGGGGCTGGCGGCGCCCGTGCTGGAGGAGGCCGAGGCCGGGCGCGTGCCGTGGGATGACCTGGGCCTGGCCTTCGAGCGGCGCTTCCTGGAGCGCTGGCTCGATGAGCGCATGGCCGCCGAGCCGGCGCTGGCGCGCTTCCGCGGCAGCACGCACCAGGAGAACATCGCCGAGTTCCGCCGCCTGGACGCCGAGGCCGTGCGCTACCACCGCGGGCGGCTGGCGGAGAAGCTCAAGACGCAGGCCCAGCAGCGGCTGGCCTCGCCGCAGATCGCCCACGAGGTGACCTTCCTGCGCGGGCAGCTGGCCCGCCAGAAGGGCCACGCGCCGCTGCGCCAGCTGATGCGCGAGGCCGGGCAGGCCATCCGGGCGCTCAAGCCCTGCTTCCTGATGTCGCCGCTGACGGTGGCGATGTGCCTTTCGGCCGGCACCACCTTCGACATCGTAATCTTCGACGAGGCCTCGCAGCTGACGCCCGAGGACGCGCTGGGGGCCATCGCGCGCGGCCGCCAGCTGGTGGTGGTGGGCGACCCCAAGCAGCTGCCCCCGACGAGCTTCTTCGCCGTGCAGACGGGCCAGGTGCAGGCCGTGGCCAGCGACGACCCTGACGCGCTGCCCTACGAGGAGCACGAGAGCGTGCTGGAGCACGCGCTGGCCGCGGGCCTGCACGGCACCGACCTGCGCTGGCACTACCGCAGCCGCCACGAGTCGCTCATCGCCTACAGCAACCGCCACTTCTACGAGTCGCGCCTCTACACCTTCCCGGGCGTGAACACCGACCGGCGCGTGCGCGGGCTGTCCTTCGTGCACGTGCCGGAGGGCGTCTACGAGGGCAGCGGCACCAACCGGGCCGAGGCCCGGCGCGTGGTGGACGCGGTGGTGGAGCACGCCCGCACGCATCCCGACCAGTCGCTGGGCGTGGGCACCTTCTCGCTGGCCCAGCAGCTGGCCGTGCAGGACGAGCTCGAGGGCCGCCGTCGCGCCGACCCCGACCTGGAGGCCTGGCTCGTCAGCGACGCGCACGAGCCCTTCTTCGTCAAGAACCTCGAGTCGGTGCAGGGCGACGAGCGCGACGTCATCTTCCTGAGCATCACCTACGGGCGCAGTGCCGACGGGCGCCTGCGGCAGAACTTCGGGCCGGTCAACGGGCCCAACGGCGCGCGGCGCCTCAACGTGCTCACCACGCGCGCGCGCGAGCGCATGGTGGTGTTCAGCAGCATGCGGGCCGAGGACATCGACATCTCATCGGCCCGCAGCATGGGCGCGCAGCTGCTGCGCGCGTTCCTGCGCTATGCCGAGACCGGCAGCATGGAGGGCAGCGAGACCATCGCGGCCACGGCCGCCACCGAGTCGCCGCTGGAGGCCGAGATGGTGCAGGCGCTGCAGGAGGCGGGCTACCGCGTGCAGCCGCAGGTGGGCGTGGCCGGCTACCGCATCGACATCGGCGTGCTGGACCCCGAGGTGCCGGGCCGCTTCGTGTGCGGCATCGAGGCCGACGGCGTGGCCTACCACAGCGCCGAGTCGGCCCGCGACCGCGACCGGCTGCGCGACGAGGTGCTGCGCGGGCTGGGCTGGCGCCTCGTGCGCGTGTGGTCGCTGGACTGGTGGCACGACCGCAAGGCCGTCATGGAGCGCCTGCGGCTGCAGATCGACGCGGCCACGCGCGCCGCACGCGAGGAGCGGCAGGCGGGGCAGGCTGGCAGAGCAGCCGCGCCCCAGTCTGTCCAGGCGGTGGGGGAGCCCGCGCCCTCGCTCGCGGCCGGCGTGTCCGCGGCGCCGACGGCGCGCGGGCGCGTGGGCTTCCCGGCCTATCGCGAGGCGCGCCCGCGCACGGGCCCGGGCAACCTGCTGGACGCAGAGCTCGAGGCCGTCCTGCGCGCCATGCGTGAGGTGGTGCGAGAGGAAGGACCGCTGCACGAGGACGACTTGCAGGCTCGCGTGCTGCAGGCCTTCGGCCACCAGCGCAGCGGTGCCCGGCTGCGCGAGCGCCTCGAGCAGGCGCTGGCCGTGCTGCAGCGGGACGCGTCGCTGCGCACGGATCGTGTCTTCTGGTGGACGGCAGGCGGCGTGGCCGTGGCCCGCTCGCGGTCGGGCACGGGCATCCCGGCCGCGCGCCTGCATCCGGGCGAGTACGACGCGGGGGTGGTCGCCGCGCTGGCGGAGACCGGGACGATCGACGAGGACGACCTGCTGCGCGTGCTGCAGGAGGCCTTCGGATGGGAGTCGCTCACCAGTGCCCAGCGGGCGCTGCACGCCGAGTCGCTGTCCCGCCTGCGCCAGCAAGGGCGCGTGGGCATCGGGGGCTCGGGCGTGGCCCTGCTGGGTGGCGCCTAGCCCGCCGTCGCCGCGAGGCGGGCCACCACCAGGCCGGCGGCCACGCCTGCCGCCAGCAAGCCGGCCAGCACCAGCACGAGGCAGCCCTTGCCACGGCCCGCCGCGCGTGCGAGGTCCTCGACGCCGAAGGTGGTGCGGCGGTAGATGCGGTTCTGCAGCGCCTTGCGGGGGTTGGTGATCCAGCCCCAGCCGCGCGGTGCCTTGAGCCCCAGCCGGTGGCGCACCGCCCGCTTCCACGAGGTGCGCGCCGCGATGCGCTTGGTGAGGCTGGGACGTCGGAAGCGGAACATGGCT
>CAXQZU010000050.1:0-4125 GCA_964228555.1 Planctomycetota bacterium | reverse complement strand
CCCCGTGGCGCGCATCCTGCTCGCGTCGTGGGTGCTGCTGGGGCTGGCTGGGTGCACGGCCCCACGGCTCACCTCCGAGCTGCGCGTCGAGCCATTCGCCAGCCTGCGTGCGGCCTACGACCGCCTGCCGCAGGAGCGACTGGAGGTGGAGGTGCGCGTGGACGGCCAGCCCAGCGTCGTGGCCCTGCGGCGCATCCAGGGCGGGACGCAAGCCTCCATCCGTCCCACGCTGGTGATGCAGCCGGGGTTGATGGCCTCGGGCGAGACCTGGCGCTTCCTGGCCGGGGCCCTCGAGGGCGCCTTCGACCTGCTGCTGGTGGACCCGCCGGGTGCTGGCGGCAGTTCCGTGCCCGATCCCGAGGGGGCCCCGGAGCACGCCTACGGCCCCACGTGGCTGGCCGCCCACACGCTGGCCGCGCTGGAGGCACTCGAGGCGAGCCAGCCCCGGGGCGCGCAGCACACCTCGCGCCCAGCCTCCTACGTGCTGGTGGGCCACTCGCTGGGCGGAGCCGTGGTGCTGCGCGCACTGGCCGACGGCGGGCTGCGCGAACGGCATGCAGGCGTGCTGGCCCGCGTGCGCGGGGCCGTGCTCTTCAATCCTGCCGACATCGCTCTCTCGACGCGCCAAGAGATGTTCGTCAACCTCACGCGCCTCACCGACTTCGAGGTGGGCGTCGCCGAGAGGCTGGGCCTGCTGCGCCGCCGCGTGCGCATGGGCGTGCTTGACAACGCCGTGCTCGGTCCAGCCCATGCGCTCGAGGACGAGGCACGGCGCATCGAGGACATGCTGGGGCGCCGCCCGATGCGGCGCGCCGCACAGGCCATGCTGCGCCGCTTCCAGCCGCTGGAGCAGGACGGCGAGACGACCGACATGGACGCCGCGCGACGGCTGGCCGTCGAGGAGGGAGCCGTGTCGCAACCCGTGCTGGTGCTGTGGGGCACGCAGGATCGCACCTTTGCGCGCGAGGTGGGCGAGGCCGTGGTCCAGCGGCTGGCGCGGGCCCGCATGGTCGAGCTGCCGCATGCTGGCCACAGCAGCCACCAAGACGCTGCCCGGGAGGCGGCCAGCCACCTGCGCGGCTTCGTCGAGAGCCTGGCCGCCGAGCCGGGCTCGCCGTGAGCCCGCCGCTGCCCACCTTCGTCGTGCTGGCCGGCGCCTGGCTGCTGGGCTCCATCCCCTGGTCGTGGCTGCTGGTGCGCTGGCGCACGGGCAAGGACCTGGCCGCGGAGGGCAGCGGCAACGTGGGCGCGCTCAACTCGCTGCGCGTCTCGCGCTCGCGAGGGCTGGGCGTGCTGGCGCTGGGGCTGGACCTGCTCAAGGGCCTCGCGGCCGTGACGGGTGCGCGCGCCTGCGGCCAGACGGAGCCCACGGTGCTGGTGGCCGGCGTGTGCTGCGTGGCGGGGCACGCCCTCAACCCGTGGCTGACGCTGGCCCGGGGCCGCCCCAGCGGCGGCAAGGGCTTCGCCAGCGCGGCGGGCGCCATGCTGCCCTGCGCGCCCTGGCTGGTGGCGGGCTGGCTGGGCGTGCTGGTGGCGGCGTACCTGCTCTTCCGCCTCGTCCGCGGCATGCGCGACGAGGCACCGGCCAGCCTGCTGGCCACCCTGGGCATGCCCGTGGTGGCGGCGGTGGCCTATGACGCGCCCACCTTCTGGGCGAGCAGCGCGCTGGCCGTGATGATGGCCGTGCGACTCGTGCCCGAGGTGCGCGGCCTTCTGAACCCACCCGCACCGAGGCCGTAGGCCTAGCGGGCCACGGGCAGGCTCACGCAGGCCGAGGGCCCTGCAGCGCCCGCAGCACGTGCAACGCCAGGCCCAGCCGCCCGCCGCCGCGCCCGCGGCCCAGCACGGGTGGCGCGCCGCCCACCTGTCGCGTCACCTGCCGGGCACAGTGCTCCAGCGAGCCCGGCGCCGTGCGCAGCCAGCGGCTGGCCACCGCGCGCAGGTCCATGGGACCGGCGCCCAGCGGCAGCCCCGCCTCGCGCAGCAAGGCCAGCGCGTAGCTGCCCCAGAAGGCCACCGTCGTGTCCGGACCTGCGCGCCGCGCCAGCAACGCGGCCAGCGCCTCGCGGGGCGCGCCGGCCAGCAGGGCCGCTTCCGGCAAGCCGGTGTGGTGGGCCGTCGAGGCTGCCAACGGCCGCGAGGGCCGCACGAGCAGTTCCACCGGGTCGCGACCATCGCCGCCCACGCACCACAGCGCCACGATCTCGTCGGGGAAGCGGCCCGGCGCATCCAGCGGCCAGGCGTCGCTGTCCAGCGAGACGACCAGCACGCGCGAGAGGTCGGACAGGGACGCCGGCACCACCCACGGTCGCCGCCGCCGCTGCTTGAGGCGCGACTTGTCGCGGGGCACCCGGTTGGCGGCATGCTCGCGCAGCTGCGCGTCCACCATGGCCCGGAACGGCACCATGAGTGCGCGGTAGGCCTCGGGGTCGCCCTCCAGCCAGCCCAGCGCCTGCGACAAGGCCTCCAGCGTGGAAAGGCACTCGGCGCTGGGCTCGCGCCGGATGCGGTAGGCGCTGGGGGTGTCGGGATCGATGGCGTAGCGCGGCAGCGCGGCAAGCCGCGGGTTCACCTTCAGCATCTTGCGCGCGTGGTGCCAGGTGCCGTCCACGGCCACCAGCGTCACGGGCCCGGCCGGCGGGTCGGTGCGCAGGTTGCGCGCGCCGGGCCCGGGCATGAGCAGCACGGGGGGCGCCGCGGGATCGGCCAGCGCAGCGGCCAGCGCCGGGTCGTCGTCCACCTGCACGCCGACGACCAGCCGGGCGCCCTCCAAGGCGCGCACGGTCATGCGCGCCGTGCCGATGGCCACGCGATGCTCGCGCGGGTGCTGCACGATCACCACCCGCGTGCGCGGGGCGAGCCGGGGCAGCAGTGCACACACGCACACGCGCTCGGGCCGCAGGCAGCGCGCACAGCAGGCGCGCGGCGGGGGCAGGACGTCAGGCACGGCCCCCATCCTGCGCCGGGATGCCCAGCGAGGCCAGCAGGCGCTCGACGTGGGCGCGCACCTGGTCGCGCACCGCGCGCGTCCCGGCGAGGTCCATGCCCTTGGGATCGGCCAGCACCCAGTCCTCGCGCCGCGCCCCCGCACGCGCCACGCACGCGTCGCCGCAGCCCATGGTGACCACCACGTCGGCGGCGGATAGGTCGTCGTCGCTGATGCGGCGGGGCCCCTGCTCGGGTGCCAGCCCCACCTCGCGCAGCACCTCCAGCACCTGCGGGTGCACGTGCTCGCCGGGCGACGAGCCTGCCGAGCGCACGTCCACCCGGCCACGGCCCAGGTGCCGCATCCAGGCCGCCGCCATCTGGCTGCGACCGGCATTGTGCACGCACACGAAGAGGACCACGGGACGCCGTGCGCTCATGCGGTCTCCAGCCGGCGCGCAAGGCGCCTCCACGCGACAGCCACCACGGCCGCGCCCGCCAGCGGAGCCGCCAGGTAGGCCCACGCCGTGCCCACGGGCCAGGCCGCCTGGCCCCAGCCCAGCGCCAGCGCCACCGCGCGAGGGCCGAGGGCGCGGGCGGGGTTGAGCGCCGCCTGCGTCACCGGCCCCACGGCGAGGATGGCCACGCCCACCGCCAGCGAGGCCCCCAGCGCCACGACGTGCGGCGAGCGACGCAGGCGGGGCGCGGAGAGCAGCACCACGGCCAGCACGACGAGCGCGGTGCCGGCCGCCTCGTGCAGCGCGGCGGAGGCGACGCTGACCTCCACACCCGCCGGCGCGCCCGGCGGCGGGAAACGCGAGGCGAGGATGCGCACCGCCTCGGGCGAGCCCGGCTGCGGCAGCGAGGCCCCGGTGCCCTGCCCCGGCGTGGGACCGCCCAGCCCGCAGGCGAGCAGCACGAGGCCCGCGAGCAGCGCCCCCGCAAGCTGGGCCGCCCACAGGGCCGGCAGGCGCGCCCACGGATGCCGGGACGGGCGCACCAGCGCGAGCGCCAGGCTCACGGCCGGGTTGAGCTCGGCGCTGCCCACGGCGCGGCCCGCGGCGATGCCCGCGCCCACGGCCAGCACCCAGCAGGCCGCCACCCCCGGCAGCGTGGCGGGCCAGCCCGCCAGCACGTGCGCGGCCACCGTGCCCACGCCCAGCAGCACCATCACGTGCGTGCCCAGCGCCTCGCCCAGCA
>CAXQZU010000049.1:0-15187 GCA_964228555.1 Planctomycetota bacterium | reverse complement strand
GATGTGTGCCAACTTGTCACCCCATGCCGGCGCGCGCTCCCGAGGCCCTGTCCATCCTCGTCGTGGAGGACGACCGCACCCACGCCGACCTGATCGCCGAGGTGCTGGCGGGCGAGGGGCACCAGGTCAGCAAGGCGGGCTCGGGTGCCGAGGGCCTGCGGGCGCTGGAGGCGCCGGGCGCCTGCGACCTCGTGGTCACGGACCTGCGCCTCACCGACCGCAGCGGGCTCGACCTCGTGCGGCGCTGCACCGAGCTGCGAGGAGAGGGCGCCACGCCGCAGTCGGTGGTGGTGACCGGCTACGGCTCGGTGGAGGGGGCGGTGCAGGCCATGCAGGCCGGCGCGCTGCACTACCTGCAGAAGCCCCTCGACGTGGGCATCCTGCGCGAGACCGTGCGCGCCACGGCGCGGCACATCGCGCTGGAGCGCCGCAATCGCGAGCTTGCCACGGCCATCGACAAGTCCTTCGCCTTCCCCGGCATCCTCGGCGACACGCCGGCGATGCAGCACGTGTTCGACGTCCTCAACCAGGTGGGCGACACCGACGCCACGGTGCTGGTGCGCGGCGAGAGCGGCACCGGCAAGGAGCTGGTGGCGCAGGCGCTGCACCGCATCGGCCCGCGCCGCGGCGGGCCCTTCATCCCGGTCAACTGCGCCGCGCTGGCCGAGGGCGTGCTGGAGAGCGAGCTGTTCGGCCACGAGCGCGGCGCCTTCACGGGGGCCATGGCCCGCCGCAAGGGGCGCTTCGAGGCTGCTCACCGCGGCACCTTGTTCCTCGACGAGATCGGCGACATGCCGCTCTCCACGCAGGCGGTGCTGCTGCGCGCGCTGGAGTCAGGCGAGATCGTGCGCGTGGGCTCCAACGAGCCGGTCAAGGTGGACGTGCGCCTGATCGCAGCGACCAACCGCGACCTCGAGGCCATGGTGGCCGACGGCACGTTCCGCGAGGACCTCTCCTTCCGGCTGCGCGTGGTCGTGATCCAGCTGCCGCCGCTGCGCGAGCGCCTGGCCGACCTGCCGCGGCTGGCGGAGCACTTCCTGGCCGAGGCGGCAACGCGCCACGCCAAGCCCGCCACCAGCCTGGCGCCCTCGGCGCTGGACCTCCTGATGGCCTACCGCTGGCCCGGCAACGTGCGCGAGCTCAAGAACGCCATCGAGTCGATGGTGCTGATGAGCCGCCAGCCCCTGCTGGGCCCGGAGACGGTGCCCGCCTACGTGCGGCCCGCCCCGGACGGCCCCGGCGGACTGCAGCGGCTCAGCAGCCTGCCGCTGGCCGAGGTGGAGCGGGCGCTGGTCACCAACACCCTGCGCGACACCGGCGGCAATCGGGAACGCGCTTCGCAGTTGCTCGGCATCAGCACCCGCACCCTCTACCGGAAGATCCGGGAGTACGGGCTGCCCCGGCAGGGCGGCCCGGCCGATCCGGCAGGCTCCGGCTAGCAGGGCGTGCCGAAGTGGCACGGGTCGCCGGGCACGGGCCCGGAGGCTGCGGTGGCTGGGCACGCCCGCGCGTCAGCGCGGTGCGGGCGTGCCGGACGACGACGCGCTGGCCTGCGAGGAACACCATGGAGCGCATCATCGGCATCGACCTGGGCACCACCAACAGCGTGGTGGCCGTCATGGAGGGCGGCGAGCCCCGCGTGATCGTCAACGCCGAGGGGCATCGGCTCACGCCCTCGGTGGTGGCCTACACGGAGGGGGGCGAGCGCATCGTGGGGCAGGCGGCCCGACGGCAGGCCGTGACGAACCCGGCCCACACCATCTACAGCATCAAGCGCTTCATGGGCCGGCGCCACAGCGAGGTGGCCAGCGAGGAGAAGATGGTGCCCTACAAGGTGGTGGGGGCGCCGGGCGAGCTGGTCAAGGTGGACGTGCGCGGCAAGACGCTCACGCCGCCCGAGATCAGCGCCGTGATCCTGCAGGCCCTCAAGAAGGCGGCCGAGGACTACCTCGGCCAGCCCGTGAAGGACGCCGTGATCACGGTGCCGGCCTACTTCAACGACAGCCAGCGCCAGGCGACGAAGGACGCGGGCCAGATCGCGGGCCTGAACGTGCGCCGCATCCTCAACGAGCCCACGGCCGCGGCGCTGGCCTTCGGCCTCTCCAAGGACAAGAAGGGCAAGATCGCCGTCTTCGACCTCGGCGGCGGCACCTTCGACATCTCCATCCTCGACATCGCCGACGGCGTCTTCGAGGTCAAGGCCACCAACGGCGACACGCACCTGGGCGGCGATGACTTCGACCAGGCGCTGGTGGACCACGTGGCCGCGCAGTTCAAGTCGGAGACGGGCATCGACCTGCGCCAGGACACGATGGCCCTGCACCGCCTGCGCGAGGCCTGCGAGCGCGCCAAGATCGACCTCTCGGGCGCCATGCAGACCACGATCAGCCTGCCCTTCATCACGGCCGACGCGGCCGGCCCCAAGCACCTCTCGCACACGCTCACCCGTGCGCGCTTCGAGCAGCTGGTGGAGCCCATCGTGGAGCGCGTGCGCCGCCCCTGCGAGCAGTGCCTGAAGGACTCGGGCCTCTCGGCCTCCGAGCTGCACGAGGTGCTGCTGGTGGGCGGCAGCACGCGCGTGCCGCTCGTGCAGGCCATCGTCAAGGAGGTGTTCGGCCGCGAGGGCAACAAGTCGGTCAACCCCGACGAGAGCGTGGCGCTGGGCGCCGCCGTGCAGGGCGGCATCCTCTCGGGCGACAAGACCGTGCAGGACCTGCTGCTGCTGGACGTGACCCCGCTGTCGCTGGGCGTCGAGGTGCAGGGCGGCCTGATGCACGTGCTCATCCCCCGCAACACGACCATCCCCACCCGCAAGAGCGAGACCTTCTCCACGGCCAGCGACAACCAGCCGCAGGTGGAGGTCCACGTGCTGCAGGGCGAGCGCAAGATGGCGGTGGACAACCGCACGCTGGGCAAGTTCAGCCTCACCGGCATCCCGCCGGCGCCGCGCGGCATGCCGCAGATCGAGGTCAGCTTCGACATCGACGCCAACGGCATCCTCAACGTCAGCGCCAAGGACAAGGGCACGGGCAAGGAGCAGAAGGTCTCCATCCAGTCCTCGTCGGGCCTGGGCAAGGACGAGGTGTCGCGCATGCAGCGCGATGCCGAGGAGCACGCCGCCGAGGACGCGCGCCGCGAGGCCGCGGCCCAGGCGCGCAACAAGGCCGAGACGCTGGCCTACGAGACCGACAAGCTGCTCAAGGAGCACGGCGACAAGGTGGATGCGCCCACCCGCGAGCGCATCGAGGGCTGCAAGAAGGACCTGCTCAAGGCGCGCGACGAGGGCGATGCGGAGGCCATCGAGAAGGCCTCGACCGCCCTGCTCGAGGCCAGCCAGGAGATCGCCAAGAAGGTCTACGCCCAGTCGGCGCCGCCCCCCGGCGCGGGCGGGCCCGGGGGTGCTGGCGGCCCGCCGCGCGGCGGCGACGAGGGCGGTGGCCAGGTCGTGGACGCCGACGCCACCGTCAAGTAGGCCGCTCGGGCCCGCCTGGCGAGGGGACCCCGGCGTGGCCCGTGCGGGCTACGCCGGGCCTGTGCCTTGGCGCCAGGCCAGCCGTCCCTGCTCCACCCATGCCTCGCGCCGCAGGAAGGCGGCGATGGCGGGCGGGTACAGGGTGCGCTCGGCCTCCTGCACGCGCGCGGCCAGGGCCTCGGGCGTGTCCCCGGCCCGCACCGGCACGCTGCACTGCGCCACGATGGGCCCCCCGTCCACCTCGTCGGTGACGACGTGCACCGTGCAACCGCTCTCCGTGTCGCCCGCGGCCAGCACGGCGCGGTGCACGTGCAGGCCCCAGCAGCCGGGCCCGCCGTGGCGCGGCAGCAGGCTGGGATGCACGTTGAGCACCCGGCCCGCGAGGCTGGGCGGGATGCTGAACAGCGTGAGGAAGCCGCCCAGCACCACCAGGTCGGGTCGGTGGGGGGCCAGCGCGCACTCGAGCGCCCGCCCGTAGGCCTCGCGCCCGCGGTGCGCCGCCCGCTCCAGCACCACGGCGGGCAGCCCACGGGCACGTGCATGCTCCAGGCCGCGCACGCCCTCGCGGTCCGAGAGCACCACCACCACCTCGCCGGGCACCTCGCCGCGCTCGATGGCGGCCAGCAGGTTGAGCAGCGTGCTGCCGCTGCCCGAGAGCAGGAAGGCGATGCGGCGCAGCGGGGCGGTCATGCCAGCCCCAGCGCACGCTGCGCATGCTGCAGCCCGCAGCGGCGGATGGCCAGCGTCTTGAGCGGCGAGCCGTGCCCGGCGACGAGGTCGAGGTCGCCCCGGCACAGGCCCAGCCGCCCGGCCAGCAGCGCCAGCAGCGCCGCGTTGGCCGCGCCCGCCGACGGCGGGGCGCACACGCGCACCTTGAGGCGGCTGCCCAGGGTTCCGGCCACGGCGTCGTGCGCAGCGCCCGGCACCACCTTCACCTGCAGCCGCAGGTGCCCGTCAGGGCCCTGCGAAAGCGGCCCGGGGGCGGCCACGGACGCCTAGTTGCCCGGCTTGCCGCCCGCCGGCGCGGGGGCCTCGGGCGGCGCGCCGGGCGTCTCGCCCGCGTAGGCCGCGCGCGCGTGGGGGGCCGGCAGCGTGCTGGCGCCCCACAGCGTGTTCTGCAGGTCCTCGCGCGAGCGCAGGGTGGCCAGCGCCTGTCCGGCCTCGGCGCGGGCGCGCTCCAGCTCGCTGCGCGCGCGCAGGATCTTGTCGCGCTGTTGCGGCGTGAGCGGCGGCGCGGGCACGGCCAGGCCCATGCCCACCAGCTCGTCCTTCGTGCGCTCGATGACGTCGTGGGCGCGGCGCATGTCGAGCCAGCAACGCGCGGCTTCCATCTCCAGCGGAAGGGCCGCCATGCGCCGCATCACCGCCTGCTGCACCTGCCCGTCGCTGGCGGCCGGCGAGGCACGGAAGGCCTGCCACTGCCGCTGCGCAGCACCGCCGTCCCCGGCCAGCTCGGCCACCACCGCCAGGCCGCGCACGGCCTCGGGGCTCATCTCGAAGCGCGGCGTGCCGCCCGGCAGGAAGAGCTGGTTGAGCAACCGCTCGTAGCCCGCGGTGGTGAAGGCCACGCGCACCTTCGGGCCCAGGGCGTAGCCCTCGCCCGTCACCTCGGTGACCTTGGCCTTCTTGCCGTCGGCGCCCTCGACCTCGACGTCCTTCCAGCGCTTGGCGGCGAAGGACTCCACGAGCTCGCGGAACAGGGCCTGCACGGCACGCGCGTCGGCCAGCAGCATGGTGGCCAGCGCCTTGTAGGCGGGCGTGCGCATGCCCTGCGCCAGCAGGCGCGGGTCGCCGTCGAGCGCGCCGAAGTTGAGCGTCCAGAGCGCACCCTGCCCGGGCTCGCGCAGGAGGTGGATCAGCTTGAAGGCGTCAGCGCGGTCGGCCGACACCAGCTTGTCGCCCTCGGCAGAACCCGCGCGGCGCAGCTCGCGAGCCTTGGCCGCGGCCTCGCCGCGGTGCTTGCGCAGCAGCTCGGACACCTCGCTGCGGTCCCCGGCCTCGGGCTCCGGCAGCAGGTCGCGGTAGCGCTCGAGCTCGGCTGCGGCCGCCTCCAGCGCCGGGATGCCGCCACCGGCGGCCAGGTCGGTGCCGCGCTTCAAGGCCTCGACGTGCACCTGCGGCGCGCGGCTGCGCACCAGCTCCTCGTAGAGCCGCTGCCCCGGCCAGTCCTCGCCGGGGAAGCGCTCGGCCAGCGCCTTGGCGCGCACGTCCTCGGGCATGAGCAGCCAGGTGCGCCCGCCCAGCGAGACTTCCTTGCCCTTGCCCTGGTCGGCGAACGCCTTCATGGGCTCCTTGGCCATCAGGCGCGCCGCGTCCCACCAGCGGGCCACGCCGGCCTCGCCCGGGTCGAGCAGGCCGCGCACCTTGTTGTCGTGGTCCTGCCACGCCTGCTGCAGGTCCTTCTGGAAGCGCGCCTTGGCCGCGACCAGCTCGGCATCCACGCGTGCCAGCGTGGCCAGCTCGTCGCTGATGGTCTTGGCATCGGCCTTGACCTGCGCCACGACTTCCTTCACGTCGGGATGCTGGCCGAAGGTGGCATCTGCCTCGACCCGGGCGCGCAGCTCCTCGAAGCGCCCCAGCAGGGCCTGCCACTTGGGGTCACGCCACGTGTCCTCCATGCGGCCGCCAGCCTTCTCGGCCGCCAGCGCGAGGCGCTCGGCGTTGCTGGTGCTCACGAAGGTGCGGCGCTCGGCCTCGAGGCGCTTGTCTTCCTCTTCCCTCGCACGCGCGATGGCCGCCTCGCGGCGTGCACGGTCCTCGGCGCTCTCGCCCTTGACCTTCTCGGGCCGCGTGACGAGGTAGCCCACCACGCCTGCCGCCGCCAGCACCACCACGAGCAGGGCGATGATGAGGGGCTTCCTCGAGGCGGGCTTGATGCCGTGCTCGGCCAGGCCGTGCTGGATGCGGATGCGGTCCAGCGCCTTGTAGAGCTCGCTGGCGTCGGCGAAGCGCTCGGCAGGCTCCTTCTGCATCAGCTTGAAGACGACGTCGCTCAGCTCCTTGGGGACGTCGGCCTTCTTCTCGGTGACGCGCGGCACCGGCTTGTTGAGGTGCGCCATCAAGATGTCCTTGACGGTCGGCAGCGGGTAGGGGTTCGCGCCCGTGAGGATGCGGAAGAAGGTGCAGCCCAGGCTGTAGAGGTCGGTGCGGCCGTCGATGTCGGGCTTGCGGCGGATGGCCTCGGGCGAGATGAAGTGCGGCGTGCCGATGATGCCCTCGGCCAGCAGGTCGTCGCTCTCGCTCTTCTTGGCCAGGCCCAGGTCGCACAGCTTGGCGCTGCCGTCCTCGGCCAGCATCAGGTTGTCGGGCTTGACGTCGCGGTGCAGGATGCCGCGCTTGCTGGCGAAGATCAGGGCGTTGCTGGCGTCGAGGAACCAGTTCAGCGCCGTGCGCCACTCGGCCGGCTTGGCCTTGATCTGGTCCTCGATGGATCCGCCGCCCACGAACTCCATGCTGAAGAAGTAGCGGCCGTCCACCTGGCCGACGTCGTAGACCTGCACCACGTTGGGGTGGTTGAGCTGGCCCGCGGCACGCGCCTCGTTGACGAACTGGTCCACGAAGGCCGAGTCGGCCACGAAGCGCTCGCTGAGCACCTTGAGGGCCACCTCGCGCTTGAGCGACACCTGCTCGGCGATGTAGACGGAGCCCATGCCGCCCTGGCCCACCTTCTTGAGCACGCGGTAGCCACCCACGTCCTTGCCCACCAGCGCGTCGGGGGGCAGTTCCTTGCGCGGCTGGGCGGCGGGAGCGGGCTTGGCGGTGGTGCCTGCCTGCGCCGGCGGGGCGGCTTGCGCGGCGGGGGAGGCCGGCGCAGCGGGCGAGGCGGCCGGGGCCTGCGCAGCGGCTGCGGCTCCGCCCGGGCTGCGGCTGGCCACGGCCGTCACGTCCGCGGGGCCGTCCGCCAGCACGCGCAGCACCGTGAACCCGATCTTCAGCTCGTCGCCCACCTTGAGGGTGGTGTCGCCCGTGACGGCGCTGCCGTTGAGCAACGTGCCCTGCGTGCTCGCCAGGTCGCGCAGCCACACGCCGTCGGCCTTGCTCACCTCGATCTCGCAGTGGGCCTTGCTGACCTTCATGTCCAGCACGCGCACGGCGCTGGCCGGGTCGCGGCCCAGCACGTACACGCCGCCATCCTTCAGGCCGAAGGTCTTGCCGGCGTCCTGCCCCTGCTCGATCTTGAGGCGCAGGCTCATGCGGTGGCCCCGGGCTGGCGGCTGCCAGCGTCCAGCCCCGCGAGGCCGTCGAACACCGCACTGCCCACGCGCACCACGGTGGCGCCCTCCTCGACGGCCCACTCGAAGTCGTCGCTCATGCCCATCGAGAGGCCCGGGGCCGGTGCGCGCAGCCACGCCTCCCGCTGGCAGTCGTCGCGCACCTCGCGCAGCGTGCGGAAGGCTGCCCGCGCCTCGGACTCGCCGGCCCCGAGGCGGCCCAGCGTCATGAAGCCCAGCGGCTCGATCTGCGGGATGTCGGCCAAGGCCTTCACGACGGTGCGCACCTCGCTGGGGTCGATGCCGCCCTTGGCGGGATCGTGGGCTGCGTTGACCTGTATGTATACGGGCCACGGCCTCGGATTGCCCGCGCGAACCCTCGCGATCTGCTGTGCCAGCGCCACGGAGTCCAGCGCATGGAACACCTCGAACAGCGCCACGGCCCGCACGGCCTTGTTGCGCTGCAGGTGCCCGACCAGGTGCCAGCGCCAGCCCGCCGGGCCCAAGGGCCTGCGCTCCTCCACCAGCTGCACCCGGTTCTCGGCCACCTCGGTCACCCCGGCGGCCGCCAGGAGCGGGTACCACGCGGTGGGGGCGCTCTTGCTCACCACGAGCAGGTCCACCTGCCCCGCGGCCGCCTGGCCCCGGGCCCGGGCCGCATCGACACGGGCCCGCAACGCGGCCAGGTTGGCACGCAGGCGTTGGAGGCGGGGATCGTCGGGCGGCACCATGCGGGGCTGATCCTACGCCCGGCGCCGGCGGGAGCGCCTCGCGGGCGGGGGCGCCCGAAGCCTCGTTGCGAGTCGTAAATCGTTGCGCGGCATGGACTTTCGCGCAAGGGGGCATTGCCACCGAAGCCTTGACACCGCAGGGGGCCGGCCCTATAAGCCACGCTGCAGGTGGAGGCGGCGAGGGCCAGTCCCACGCCCGTCGAGCGCCTGCATTGGCTCCCTTGGCGCCCTCGTAGCGAGGTACCACGACATGCGCGGCACGCTCTCCACCCGTTGGGGTCTCCTGCTCCTGGCCTGCGCGTGCGCGGGCATCATCGCCCCGCGCGCCGTTGGCGCCGAGGGCGAGGTGCTGCGCCCCGCGCGCGCCCTCGAGGGGCGCGTGACGACGGCCCACGTGGGCGAGCAGGCGCTCGAGCGCCTGCCTTGGGACTCCTCGATCGTGCGCACGCACGTCAACGGCGGGCGCCCCACGGCCATCGCGGCCACCTACCTGATGTCGAAGGACCTGCTGGTCCTCGAGGAGAACGGCCGCGTCACCTGCTTGTCGCGCCGCGACCTGCAGCCCAAGTGGAAGTGGACGCTGGCCGGCTCGCTGCACCGGGCGCCCTCCGAGGGCCCTGGCCACTACGTGTTCCTCGTGCGCATGGCCACGGGTGCCTACGCGGTGCATGCGCTCTCGCGCACCACGGGCGTGGACACCGAGGGCTTCCCGGTGCGCCTGCCCTTCGCGGTGGGCGGCGGCGTGGCGGCCAACGGCAGCAGCGTGTACGTGAGCTCGCTGGGCAGCGTCAACGACAACAAGACGCTGGCGGGCCTCAACCTTGCCAACGGCCGTCCTGCCTGGGGCTGGTACACGAAGGGCCTCATCGCGGCCGACCCCGTGTTCGACCTCAGCGGCAAGCTGCTGATCGCCTCCACGGACGACGGCAACGTGCTGGCGCTGCTGGACGGCTCGGACGCCCCGGAGGCTCCCTCGTGGCAGGTGGGCGGGCTGGGCGCCATCACGGCCACGCCGGCCGTGACGCCTGACCACCTCATCGTGTGCGGCCACGACGGCCTGGTGCGCTGCATGGACGTGCGCTCCGGCGAGGTCCACTGGATGCAGAGCATGGGCGACGCCATCAAGAGCGACCCCTGGGTGCTCGGCAGCACCGTGACCGAGGAGCGGCCCTCGGGCGTCGAGGGCGCCGAGGCCGTGAAGGTCGAGTCCTACAAGGGCCTCGTGTTCGCCCGCAACGCCTCGCGCGTGTGCTGCTATGACCTCGCGGACGGCAAGCTGCTGTTCCGCGACGAGGCCGGCGGCAAGCCGCTGGTGCGCCAGGGCAAGTGGGTGGTGACGCTGGACCGCAGCCGCAACGCGGTGCTGCGCGACGCCAGCGACGGCTACGCCGTCAAGGCGCGCCTGCCTCTGGGCATGTTCGACCTGCTGCCCACCAACGAGGCCGACGGCGCCATCTACGGCGTGACGGCCGACGGCTGGGTGGTCGCCGCCACGCCGCGCTAGGGCGCGAGCGTGCCCGGGCACAGCCCCATGCGGGCGCTGCCCATGGCCCTCCGAGGCCCTGCCCCCTCCCTTCAGGCGGGGCGGGCCGCCGCGGCGCTAGACTCTCGGCCGTACGCCTAGGAGTCCCGTCGTGAACGACCTCTCGCACGTGCTGCTGGCCGGCCTGCCCGGAGGCTGGGAGATCTGGATCATCCTGCTGGTGGTCCTGATCCTCTTCGGCAGCCGCCTGCCGGGCGTGGCACGCAGCCTGGGCCAGGGCATCAACGAGTTCAAGAAGGGCCTGAAGGGCGATGAGGCTCCGCCGGCGGACAAGCCGGGGGCCACGCCCGCTGCCCCGCCCGCGCCGCCCAAGGCCGACGCGAAGTAGACGCGCCGTCCTGCGGCGCAGCGGGCCGCCCTACGCGGGGCCTACCCGCGCCCGCACCGCGCCCGCCGCGTGCGCGCCGGCCGGCGGCGCGTGGGATGCCTCGACGCGCCAGCCCACGATCCATGCCAGGCCCGCCTGGCCCTCGAGGGCCAGCATGGCGCGGCGGGCGAGCCGGGGCACGCCGTGGCGCCGCAGCCACGCCTCGACCTCCACCGGCCCGTCCATGGCACGCCCATGCGGCAGGAAGCGTTCCCCGGGCTGGAGCCTGCGCAGGCGCGGCGCGGGGCCCAGCCGCTGGGCGCACAGCACCGCCTCCACCGGCGCAAGCGCGGCCCCCGGGCGGGGCGCGCCAGCCTGCGGAGGTGCCGCGTGCTCCAGGTGCAGGGCGTAGCGCTCGAGCGGCAGCAGCGAGCGTCGCAGCAGCCACGCCCAGCGCGGTGTCAGTCGCAACGTCATGTCTCCCGCCAGGTCCACGGACCCGCCCTGCTCGAGGATGCGACGCACCAGTGCCAGGTGGCGCCCGGTGAACCACGGTCCCTGCCTGTCGGCGCCCACGAGGCTGCCCAGCGCGCGCAAGGCAGCTGCCGGGTCGCGCAAGGCCCACGGCGCCAGCACGCGCCGCTCGATGCGCAGGGCAGCCAGCGGCACGACGACCTGTGCACTGCCCTGCAGTGCCTCGCGCAGGCGCCCGTGGCGCCGCGCCAGCCGCGCGGCCATGCGCGAGGCGAGGCGCGCCAGCCGTTCCGTGGCCTCGGGCGAGCGCGCCTCCAGGGCCACGAGCCGGCGCCGCAGCTCGTTGCGCAACCCCGGGCCCTCGTTCGTCGGGTCGTCGTGCCAGCGCAGGCCTGCGGCGAGGAGGCAGGCCCGCAGGGCGGCCGGGTGCAGCGAGAGCAGGGGACGCACCACCTCGAGGCGCCCGCCGTCCAGCGCCCGTCGCGCGGGGATGCCCATGAGCCCGTGGCTGCCGCTCCCGCGCAGCAGGCGCATGGCCACGGTCTCCGCCTGGTCGCGCAGGTGATGGCCCACGGCCACCTTGCTGCAGGCATGCTCGCGCGCCAGCCTCGCGAGCGTGGCGTAGCGCCAGCGCCGGGCTGCTGCCTCGCCGTGGGCGGGGGGCACAGGAGGTCCGTAGCCCACCCACGGCGCGCCCAGCCGCGCCGCCAGGGCCTCCACCACCTCGCGGTCGCGCGCGGCTTGCGTCGCACCGCGCCAGCCGTGGTCGAGGTGGGCCAGCACCAGCGACAGCGGCAGGCCGTGATCGCGCGCCGCGGCCAGCAGCACCGCCAGTGCCACGCTGTCGGCCCCGCCGCTCACGGCCCCCAGCACGCGCTCGCCCGGGTCCAGCAGTCCCGTCGCACGCCAGGCCTCGGCCAGCGTGGCCGAGTCGGGCGGCTGCGTGACGGGTCGCGGGGGCGGGGAGGGCGGGGCCAGGGGCTGTATCCTCCCTGCCCACCCTACCGCCGTGCGTGCCCGTGCCCTCGCGGCCGGGCCGGCCCGGCAGCACCCACGTCCCTGCAGGGCCGCCCGTGCGCGGCCGAGGAGCCTCGCATGGCCATTCGTGTCGCGATCAACGGGTTCGGCCGCATCGGCCGCGTCATGTTCCGCCTGATGCATGCCCACAAGGGGCGTTTCGAGGTGGTGGCCATCAACGACCTCGGTGCGCCCGAGGCCCTGCTGCACCTGCTGCGCTACGACACCACCCACGGCCGCTTCGCGGCCGACGCCCGGCTGGAGCCCGGCCACCTCGTCGTGGACGGCAGGCGCATCCCGCTGCTGCAGGAGAAGGACCCCGCCCGGCTGCCCTGGGCCGCGCACGGCAACCCGTTGGTGGTGGAATCCACCGGCCGGTTCACCACCCGCGAGCAGGTCTCCATGCACCTCACGGCGGGAGCGAGCAAGGTGCTGCTCACCGTGCCGCCCAAGGATGCACTCGACGCCCTGCTGGTGCTGGGCGTGAACGACGACGCGCTCAAGCCCGAGCACCGCATGGTGAGCAACGCCTCGTGCACCACGAACTGCCTGGCGCCCATGGCCAAGGTGCTGCACGAGCGCTTCGGCATCGTGCGCGGCCTGATGAACACCGTGCACGCCTACACCAACGACCAGGTCATCCTCGACCTGCCGCACAAGGACCTGCGCCGTGCCCGCGCAGCCGCGCAGAACATCATCCCGACCACCACGGGCGCGGCGCGCGCGGTGGGCAAGGTGCTGCCCGCCCTGGCCGGCAAGCTCGACGGCTTCGCCCTGCGCGTGCCGGTGCCGGACGGCTCCATCGTGGACCTCACGGCGGTGCTCTCCCGCGACGTGACGCGCGAGGAGGTCAATGCTGCGATGAAGGAGGCCGCTGCCGGCCCCCTCAAGGGCATCCTCGCCTACAGCGAGGACCCGATCGTCTCCAGCGACATCCTGGGCCAGCAGGCGTCCTGCACCTTCGACGCGCCGCTCACCATGGCCAGCGGCAGCCTCGTGAAGGTGTGCGGCTGGTACGACAACGAGGTGGGCTACTCGGCCCGCTGCGTGGACCTGCTGGTGCGCATGAGCGCCTAGCCGGCCTGCGACCGGGGGAGGCGGGCTTGCGCAGGGTCCCGGGTCGCGTGCCACCGGCCCGCAGGGGGTAGCATGGACAGCCATGCCCTCCGCCCGCCCCCCGCGCGTCCAGATCGCCCCCTCGCTGCTCTCGGCCGACTTCGCGCGCCTGCAGGCCGAGATCGCCGATGTCGTGGCGGGCGGTGCTGACCTGCTGCACCTGGACGTGATGGACGGCCACTTCGTGCCCAACATCACCTTCGGCCCCCCGGTGGTGGAGAGCATCGACCGCGCGACGCCGGCCTGGCTGGACTGCCACCTGATGATCACGCAGCCCTCGCGCTACGTGGAGGCCTTCTGCGACGCCGGCGCCGACCAGGTCTCGGTGCACGTCGAGGCCCCCGACGACCTGGCGCTGGCCATCGCCCGCATCCGCGGCAAGGGCAAGCGCCCGGGCATCGTGATGAACCCCGACACGGCGCTGGAGCGCGTGCGCCCGTGGCTCGGGCAGGTGGACTTCCTGCTCGTGATGAGCGTGTTCCCGGGCTTCGGCGGCC
The DNA here is from genome assembly GCA_964228555.1 of Planctomycetota bacterium. Taxonomy (GTDB): domain Bacteria; phylum Planctomycetota; class PLA2; order PLA2; family JAEUHO01; genus CAXQZU01. Next base: position 1,819 of record CAXQZU010000049.1, on the reverse strand, counting down.
AGAAGTTCATGCCCTCGGTGCTCGACAAGGTGCGCGCCCTGCGCGCGGAGGGCTGGCAGGGCGAGGTGGAGATCGACGGCGGCATCAACCGCGAGACGGCTCCGCTGGCCATCGAGGCCGGCTGCGACGTGCTCGTGGCGGGCAGCGCCGTGTTCGGCAAGGCCGACCGTGCCGCGGCCATCCGCGACCTGCGCGCCGGCCGCCAGGTGGCCGCCTAGCGGCGGGGGGAGGGCGCATGGCGATGTTCCGCAAGAAGAAGGAGATCCCGCTCGGCCTGTGGATGAAGTGCCCGGGCTGCGGGAAGATGGCCTTCACGAAGGCCGTCGAGGACAACCTCAACGTCTGCCCCGACTGCGGGCACCACAACAAGGTGACGGCCCGCACGCGCGTGGCACAGCTGCTCGACGAGGGCACCTTCGAGGCGCTGGGCGAGGACCTCGTGCCGCGCGACGTGCTGCGCTTCGTGGACGAGGGCTCCTACGCCAGCAAGATCGAGAAGGCGGCCGCCAAGGCCGCCGCCGGCAAGGCCGCCAGCGAGGGCGCGCTGGCGGGCCGCGGCAGGCTGGGCGGCCGCGCGCTCAACGTGTGCGTGATGGACTTCGCCTACATGGGCGGCTCGATGGGCGTGGTGGTGGGGGAGCGCTTCGCGCTGGCTGCCGAGGATGCGCTGGAGCGGCGCGTGCCCTTCCTCACCGTGGCCACCTCGGGCGGCGCCCGCATGCACGAGGGCGCGCTCTCGCTGATGCAGATGGCCAAGACCAGTGCCGTGGTGGCGCGCCTGCGCGACGAGCGCGTGCCCTACCTCACGCTGCTGGCCGACCCCTGCACGGGTGGCGTGTCGGCCTCCTTCGCCGCGCAGGGCGACATCACGCTGGCCGAGCCCGGGGCCCTGATCGGCTTCGCCGGCCCGCGCGTCATCCAGAGCACCATCAAGACGCGCCTGCCCGAGGGCTTCCAGCGCGCCGAGTTCCTGCTCGAGCACGGCTACATCGACCGCATCGTGCCCCGTGCCCGCCTGCGCGAGGAGCTGGGCGCCCTGCTGGACTTCCTGCAGCGCCCGCCCCAGCCCGCGTCCACGCCTGCGCCGGCCTCCCGGCCCGCGGCCAAGCCCGCGGCCAAGGGCCGCAAGCGCGCCTCCGGCGCCTAGGGTCGCTCCGCGCCGCAGGCTGGCCTCTCACGCGCCTCCTGCTAGCCTTCCCCCGGCTCCAGCGTTCCCCGGTAGCTCAGTCGGTAGAGCGGCGGACTGTTAATCCGTAGGTCCCTGGTTCGAGCCCAGGCCGGGGAGCCACCCTTCCTGCCCGTCCTTGCCGCCCTGTGCCGCGATCGGACGCGTTTCCCGCAGGTTTGCCCGGAGCGCCGTCCGTGCCCGTGGCGGCAAGGAAAGGCACGGAAAGGTCAGGGGAGTGTGACACCTGGCGTGACAGTGCCGTGGAATCTCCGCAACTTACTGCACGGCGCGCACCGCCGCGACCAGCAGCACGACACCCAGCAGCAGCTGGAGTGCGCGCGGGGGCAGGCGGCGCGCGCCTAGGGCCGAGCCGGCCAGCGCGCCGGCCAGCACGGCGGCGCCCAGCCAGAGCAGCGCGCCGGGGTCTAGCGGCTCGCGGGGCAGGCGGGCGGCCAGGCCTGCGGCGGAGTTGAGCACGATGAAGGCGCTGGCGACGGCGGCCGCCTCTTTCACGGTGGCCCAGCCCAGCAGGAAGAGGACGGGCGAGAGGAAGATGCCGCCGCCGATTCCGGTCGCGCCCGCAAGGAAGCCCAGCAGGGCGCCCAGCACGATCGAGGCGGGCAGGCGGCCGCGGACAGGTGGGCCCGGTTG
>CAXQZU010000048.1:0-24221 GCA_964228555.1 Planctomycetota bacterium | reverse complement strand
CTGCATGGCCACCTGCTGCAGCGGCAGCAGGACCACGGCACCGATCAGCGCGGCGAAGAACCACGGCTGGGCCTCGGGCAGGTGGCGCAGGCGGTCGAAGGGACGCACGAAGTCGGCCACGATGCTGGCGCCGTCCAGCGGCGGCAGCGGCAGCATGTTGAACAGGAACAGGATCAGGTTGAGCGAGCCGAACACGGACAGGAACAGCGTGAGGTTGTCGCGGTGCAGCAGGTCCCGGGCATCGGACGAGCGCGCCACCAGCGCCAGCGTGGTGAGCGCGATGAGCGCCAGCAGCAGGTTCACGGCGGGTCCGCCGAAGGCGACGTAGGCCCGGCCATGCCGGCCGCGGAAGGCGCGCTCGTTGACCGGAGTCACGCCCCACGCCAGCCCCAGCAGCGCGGCGGTGACGATGGAGAACCAGCCCATGTGCACCAGTGGGTCGAGCGTGACGCGGCCCAGCAGGCGCGGCGTCTCGTCGCCCTGCCGCAGCGCGGCGAACACGTGCCCCAGCTCATGCAGCGTGATGCTGACGACCAGCGAGGCCAGCCAGCAGGTGTAGAAGACAGGGTCGTCGGCGAGGATCTGGATGAACACGGCGTGGGTCCCGGGTAGCGGATTGTCGCAGGCCCTGCAGCACGGTCGCCTCCTCGCGTAGGGTGGGGCCATGTCATCGAGCCCCCTCCCGCGGCCGGGCGCGCCGTCTGCCGGCGACGGGCTGGCCCAGGCGGCCGCCTACCGCTTGCGCAGCACGCGGCGGGTGCTGGGCCTGATGAGCGGCATGAGCATGGATGGGCTGGACCTGGCGCTGGTGCGCATCGAGGGGCGCGCACCGGGCCTGGCCGTGCGGCTGGAGGCCAGCGCCACCCGGCCCTACGACGAGGCCCTGCGCGCGCGCATCCGGGCCGCCACGGGCGGGGGGCTGCCCGAGGCAGTGCGGCTGGGCTACGACCTCGCGGAACGGTGGTCGGCCGACGTGCTGGCCTTCCTCGCCGGGCTGGGCGTGGCGCGCGAGGATGTCCACGCGCTGGCCTCGCACGGGCAGACGCTGGTGCACCTGCCGCGTGGCGGCCCGGTGCGGGAGGGAGGGGCGGGTGCGGCCACCTGGCAGGTGGGGGACGGCGACGTGCTGGCCGAGCGCACGGGCCTGCTCACCGTGAGCGACTTCCGCCCGCGCGACATCGCGGCGGGCGGGGAGGGCGCGCCGCTGGTGCCCTACGCGGACTGGTGCCTGTGGGCCCGGGCGGGCGAGGCCAGCGCGGCGGTCAACCTGGGCAGCATCGCCAACGTCACGGTGGTGACGGAGGACCCGGGGCGGGTGCTGGCCTTCGACGTGGGCCCGGCCAACGCGCTGGTGGACGGCTTCGCGCGCGAGGTGCCCGGCCCGCACGGCGGCATCGACCGCGACGGCAGCCTCTCGGCGCAGGGGCGCGTGGACGCCGGGCTGCTGGCCGCGCTGGAGGCGCACGGGGCGGCCTTCGCCGCGCAGCCGCCGCCCAAGAGCGCCGGCTTCCAGCACTTCGGCCCCGCGGTGGCGGCCCGCCTCGCCCAGCGCTTTCCCGGCGTGAGCGGGCCGGACCGCGTGCGCACGGCGGTGGAGTACACGGCGCGCACGCTGGCGGGTGGGCTCGTGCGCTTCGTGCGTCCGCAGCACCCGGGGCTCTCCTGCGTGCGCCTGTCGGGCGGGGGCACGCGCAATCCCACGCTGTGCCAGGCCATCACCAGCGCGCTCGCCGCGCAGGGCTTCGAGGCGCAGGCGCTGGAGCCGGCCTTCAGCGACGCCAAGGAAGCGCTGGCCTTCGCGCTGCTGGCCGACGCCACGCTGTGCGGCCTGCCCAGCAGCCTGCCCTCGGCCACCGGGGCACGGCGGGCGGTGCCGCTGGGCAAGCTGAGCCTGCCCGCCTGAGGTCGCGCTGTGCCCGGCGGTGGGCGCCCGGTGGGGGAGGCGCGTCGTAGCGTGCCCGCATGCACGCGGAACCGCTGTCGCTGGGCGTCGAGGTGCTGCCCCACGGGCAGGGCCTGCCGATGCCGGCCTACGCCACGCCGGGCAGCGCGGGGCTGGACCTCGCCGCCGCGCTGGAGGCACCGCTGGTGCTGGCCCCGGGGGCGCGCGCGCTGGTGCCCACGGGCCTCAGGCTGGCCATCCCCGCCGGCCACGAGGGACAGGTCAGGCCGCGCAGCGGCACGGCCCTCAAGCAGGGCCTGACGGTGCTCAACGCGCCCGGCACCATCGACAGCGACTATCGCGGCGAGCTCAAGGTGCTGCTGGTCAACCTCGGCAGCGAGCCCATCACGCTGGAGCGCGGCCAGCGCGTGGCCCAGCTGGTGATCGCGCCCGTGACGCAGGCCCGCATCGTGCCGCTGGCCAGCCTGGACGCCACCGCGCGCGGCGCGGGCGGCTTCGGCAGCTCGGGGGCCTAGCGCGGCCGGCGTCGCGCGCCGGCGCGGGGCCCTCAGGCGCCCAGGTGCAGGCGTGCGTGGTTGTAGGCGGCCACGGGGTTGCGCTGCGCCAGCAGGCCGTACTCGCGGTGCACCGTGGCGAACATCTGCTCCTGCGGGCCGAGCACGTGCTGGCCCATGAGGCGGCAGAAGGCCTGCGTGCTCTCGTCGACCTGCGCCTGCGTGACGCCCTCGAGGCCCATCCACTGGGCTTCCTGCACCTCGGAGATGAACATCCCGCTGCTGAAGCCCCGCAGCCCGTGCTGGCGCACGAACTCGTGCGCGTAGCACCACAGGTAGATCGTGTCGTGCTTCTCCGAGAGCACGTCCACCATCGAGGCGTCGATGATGAGGCCGTTGTCGGTGGGGAAGCGGTTGATGCTGAACAGGCCCGTGGTGTAGCCGTGCCCGCACAGGATCACGCGGTCGTGCGCGGCCACCAGCGCGCGCACCTCGTCCTTCGTGCGGCCGCCCGTGATCACGGTGCGGTCGGGGATGCCCTCGTAGAGGGGGCGCAGGTCGTCGGTGCTGCGGTCGTCGGGGTGCAGGACGAGGGTGGTCATGCGGAGGGTGCGCGGGGCGTGCTCGCGGAGGGGTGGGATCAGGCGGACGCGGACGGCGTGGACCCGCCCTTGCGCAGCTGCACGAGCACGCGCTTCACCTTGCGCGGGTCAGCCTCCAGCACGCTGAGGGTGGCACCCGCCACGTCCAGCGACTCCCCGGCCTGCGGCACGTGGCCGATGCGGTGCAGCAGCAGCCCGCCCAGCGTCTCGTAGGCCTCGGGCAGCAGGGGCAGGTCCAGCCGCAGCAGGCGGTTGACGTCCTCGACGCGCAGGCGTGCGTCCACCTGCATGTCGCCGCGCGCGAGGCTGGCCGGGCGCAGCACGCGGGTGCTGTCCGCGTCCAGCTCGTCCTGGATGTCGCCCACGATCTGCTCGAGGACGTCCTCCAGCGACACCACGCCGGCGGTGGCCCCGAGGTCGTTGAGTGCCACGGCCAGGTGCACGTGCTTGCTGCGCATCTCCTCCAGCAGCTCGTCCAGCGGCTTGCCCTCGGGCACGAAGAAGGGCTCGCGCATGACCGTGCGCACGGGCGCCGCCGCGGCGCTGCCCTCGCCGGCCAGCCGCAGCAGGTCGCGCGCATGCACCCAGCCCAGCACCTCGTCGCGGTCGCGCCCGTAGACCGGCAGGCGCGTGTGCCCGTCCTCGGCGGCGAAGCGGGCCGCTTCGACCAGCGGCGTGTCCGCCTGCAGCATGCTCACCTGCGCGCGCGGCACCAGCACGTCGCGCACGGTGCGGCTGGGCAGCGACATCACGGCCTCGATCATGCCGGCCTCGGCCGGGCTGACGCTGCCCTCCTCCTCGCCCTCGCGCACGCTCTCCAGCACCTCGTCGCGGGTGTCGGCGGCAGGCTCCTCGATGCTCACGCGGAACACGCCGCGCACCAGCAGGCGCAGCGGCACGCGCACCGGCGCCGTCAGCACGGCCATGGTGCGCAGCAGGCCCAGCGAGGCCACGAGGCGCCGGTCGGCGTGGCGCCGCGCCAGCACGCCCACCAGCACGTCGTTCACCACGAAGTTGACGAGGAAGGCCAGCAGCAGGGCCACGCCCAGCGCGCTCCACGGCACGGGCACGAAGCCCGCCCCAGCCGCGAGGCCCTCGCGGATGTCGTCGCCCAGGCTCCACGAGGCCACGCCCACCACGAGCGCGGCCTTGGCCAGGAAGCGCAGGATGCGGGCGCTGAGCAGGAAGGTGGGCAGGCGCCGCAGCACCTCCAGCGCGCGCTCGGGGGCCTCGGCCTCGTCGCCGGCCTCCATCAGGCCGGCATGGGTGTGGGCCTCGAGGGCCTTCTCCATCCAGGCCGCGGTGGCGGCCAGGGCCTCGGCTGCCAGCAGGAAGGCGGGCAGGGCCAGCCGCTCCACCCAGCCGGCCGCCAGCGGCGCGGCGGCCTGCGCGGCCAGCCAGCCCGCCGCCGGGACGGCGGCCGGGGCCTGGGCGAGGAGGATTGGCACCGCGGCGGGCATGGAGGGCCCAAGGGACAGGAGCCCTGCTGCGCTCCACGCCGGGTCCGGGCCTCATCTTGTTGCTGATTACAACTACTTGCGCCGACGGGCGGCTCGGGCCCGAGCAATGGCCTCCAGCACGCGCGGAGCGAGGTCCGGCCCCTGCCCCGACCCCCCAGCAAAGGCGCGCCGGTGCACGTGGCAGAGGGCCAGGGCGAGGGCGTCGGAGGCGTCGGCGGTCGCGGGGGCGTCCGGCACGGCGAGCATGCGCCAGACCAGGGCCTGGACCCGCCCCTTGCTGGCCCGGCCGGCGCCGCCCACGGCCTTCTTGACCACGTTGTTGGCGTAGCCGGTGACGGGCAGGCCGGCCTCGGCCAGCACCAGCATGACGGCGCCACGGGCCTCGCCCAGCCGCACGGCCGCGCGCGTGTCGTGGCCGAAGAACACCTCCTCCAGCGCCGCTTCCTGCGGCTTCCACTGCTGCACCACCTCGCGCAGGCCGCTGGCGAGGCGCGCCAGCCGCTGCTCGATGGGCAGGCTGGCGGGCATGCGCAGCACCCCGTGCGCCACGGCGCGGGCCTGCGTGCCCTGGCTGTCCACCACGCCCCAGCCCAGCAGGCGCGTGCCCGGGTCGATGCCCAGCACGCGCACGGCGGGCGTGCGCCCCTGCGTGCTGGGGGCCAGCGGCCAGGGGACGCCCGGCACCCGCAGCGGAGGGGCGGGGTGGGGGGGGCGCGTGCTCACGGCCCCATGCTACGCCGGGCTGCGTGGCCTGCGGGCACGCCAGGCTTCCAGCAAGGGCAGGTCCTCGGGTCGCGTCAGCTTGAGGTTCCAGGGCTCGCCCTCGACGGCCGCCACCTCGTGGCCGTCGGCCACCAGCGCGCCCGTCTCGTCCGTGCTGTCGCGGCCCTCGCGCAGGGCGCGCTCCAGCGCGGCCTCCAGCCAGTCGCGCCGGGCGCCCTGCGGCGTCTGCGCGGCCAGCACCGCCCGGCGGTCCAGCGGGACGAGCACGCGCGTGCCGTGGGGCGCGTCGAGCGCGTGCAGCGAGTCGCTGGGCACCAGGCCCGCCACGGCGGCCCCATGCCGCAGCGTGGACTCCAGCGTGCGCAGGAACAGCGCCGGCGTGGCCAGCGGCCGGGCTGCGTCGTGCACCAGCACGTGCGTGCAGGCGACGGGCAGGGCCCGCACGCCGGCCAGCACGCTGGCCTGCCGCGTGGCCCCGCCAGCCACCACCGTGGCATCGCCCGCCAGCGCGCGCACACGCTCGAGGTCCTCGGCCCGGGCGGTGACCACGCACGCGGCCCGGGGCAGCGCCTCGCGCACCGCCTGCAGGCTGTGCTCCAGCACGGTGCAGGGGCCCAGCCGCAGCAGCACCTTGGGCGTGCTGCCCGCGCCCATGCGCGTGGAGGAGCCTGCTGCGGTGAGCACGACGCCGATCACGCCGCGAGTGTGGCCGCGCCCGGGCCGGGGGGCAAGCGCGGCCCCGTGGCGGGGACGCCGGCGGGCGTTGCGCGTAGCCTTGGGCGGGCCGGCGCCGGCAGCGACCGGCCGGCGGAGGCCTGCGTGCGCGTCGGCATCGGCTACGACATCCACCAGGTGGTCCCGGGCCGCACCCTGATGCTGGGCGGCGTGAAGATCGAGGGCGCCTGGGGCCTCAAGGGGCACAGCGACGCCGACGTGCTGCTGCACGCCCTGGGCGATGCACTGCTGGGCGCCGTGGCGCTGGGCGACCTGGGCGAGCATGTCCCCGACACCGACCCGCAGTGGAAGGACGTGCCGTCGGCGGTGCTGCTGGCGGAGATCCTCGTCAAGGTGAAGGCGCGCGGCTACGTGCCGCTCTCGCTGGACTGCAACGTGATCGCCGAGCGTCCCCGCCTCGCGCCGCACCGCGAGGCCATCCGGGCGCGCATCGCGGCGTTGCTGGGCCTGCCGCTGGAGGCCGTGAGCGTGAAGGCGCGCACGCACGAGGGCCTGGACGCCGTGGGCCGGGGCGAGGCCATCGCCGCACAGGCGGGGGTGGTGGTGGGGCCGAGGCCGTGAGGGGCGGGCCGCGCACCGCGGCCGCGGCCTGGCGGGCCGGCCTCTGCCTCGTGCCCTGCCTGCTGCTGGGCGGCTGCGTGAGCGAGCGCACCGCCGAGGCGGTACGCGACGTGGTGACGCTGCGCACCGGCACCATCAGCGAGCTGCGCGACCGCCGCGGGCGCGGGCCCTTCCAGGAGCACGAGGTGCCGCCCGCGGACATGCTGGAGGTCGTGGCGCGGGCCTGCCGCGCCATGGTGGGACTGCGCGGGCGGCCGGTCACCACGGTGGAGGTGTCGCGCCGCCATGGCGAGGTCACGGCCAAGGAGCAGGGCCTCGACGGCCGCCGTGACCCGGCCTACGGCGACGAGTGGGTCTCGGCCGTGGTGGTGGTCGTGCACCCGGTCGCGGGGCAGCCGGGCCGCTCGCGCGTCGAGTGGCATGCCACGCGGCGCAGCGTGCTCATGGTGCGCGGCGTGGACTGGGAGGGTGCCCTCGCCGCCCGCATCGAGCAGGAGGTGCGTGCCTGGCAGGCCACGCGGGCTGCATCCGTGCAGCCCGCGGCGCCGCCCGAGGGGCTCAGCGGTCGCTGATCTCGACCTTCGTCATGGCGTCGCCCATGGCGATGCGGTCCACGACGTCCTGCCCCTTGAGCACCTGGCCGAACACCGTGTGCACGCCGTCGAGGTGCGGGGTGGCGCGGTGCGTGATGAAGAACTGGCTGCCGCCCGTGTTGGGGCCGGCGTGCGCCATCGACAGCGAGCCCTTGCCGTGCTTGCGCGCCGTGGGCAGGCCCACCTCGCAGTTGATCTTCCAGCCGGGGCCGCCGGTGCCGGCGCGCGCCGGGTTGGACTTCGAGAAGGGGCAGCCGCCCTGGATCATGAAATCCTTGATCACGCGGTGGAAGGTGAGCCCGTCGTAGAAGCCGCTCTTGGCCAGCTTGACGAAGTTCTCGACGGTCTTGGGCGCGTCCTTGTCGAACAGCTCGAGCTCGATCGTGCCCTTGGCGGTGGTGATGGTGGCGACCTTCATGGGATGGCAGGCCCTTCGTGGGGATGGGTGGGGAGGGACGGGAGATGCGGCCGGCGTGACGCAAGCCCGCATGGCGGCGACGGTAGCCTTGCGCGAGGGAGCCGCAACCCTGGCGCGAGCCCTCCCGCTCCCGTGCGGCAACCCGGCGTCGTGCCGGCCGCCGTGCCGGTGCCTGGCGGCCGGGCGCCCTAGGCCACGAAGCCCAGGCACCCCATCAGGTAGCCGCCGCCGATGCTGGGCAGCAGCACCAGCTCGCCGGGCTGGATGCGGTGCTCGGGCTGGCGCACGATCTCCAGCACCCGGCCCTCGGCATCCAGCCGTCGCGCGAGGTTGCCGTGCTTGCGCGCGTAGTCCAGCGCGATGAGGTTGCTGGCGGCGGAGGTGTTGCCGTAGACGTAGACCGTGCGCGTGACGCGCTCGGGGGCCACGCCCAGCTTCTCGGCCATGCCGTCCACGATGCGGCCGTTGGCCTGGTGGGGGATGACGCGCGCGCGCGCCAGCGCCTCGACCAGCGCGGGCTCGCCCTTCTTGAGCTCCTTCTCGTCGTAGCCGAGGCAGCGGGCCGTGCAGGCGGCCATCTGCTGCACGGCCTGGCGCAGCACGTGCGGCCCGCCCTCCATCTCGACGAGGGCCTGCTCCACGACCTGGATGCCGGGCTGCACCTGCCGGTCGGGGAAGCGCGAGACCTCCACCGGGATGTTGCTGTTGCCCAGGTGGATGTTGCGCGGGCTGAACTTGAAGCCCAGGTGCGGCGGCAGCATGCCCGAGCCGGGCGCGCCCTTGCGGCGCGAGACCACGGCGGCGCCCGCGCCGTCGCCGAAGATGATGGAGGTGAGGGGGTCGTGGAAGTTGAGCGCCTTGCTGATGGTCTCGGTGCCGATCACCAGCACGTGCTCGTAGACCCCCGAGGCGATCATCCCGAAGGCCAGGCCCATGCCGTAGATGGAGCCGGCGCAGGCGCCCATCAGGTGGAAGGTGGGGCAGTCGCTGGCGCCCAGGTCCTCGGCCAGCATGCAGTGGTCGCCCGGGATCTGCTGGCTCATCGTGAACGAGGCGTACACGATCATGCCGAGGTCCTTGGGCTGGATGCCCGCCTCGGCCAGCGCTTCGCGCGCGGCCGGCAGCGCGAGGTCGCAGGTACGCGTCTTGAAGTCGCAGAAGCGCCGCTCGTGGATGTGCGTGACCTGGTCCACCCACGCACCGAAGTCGCCGGAGCGGCTGGCGTCGTAGCCCTTGACCATTGTCTCGAGCACCGGGTTGGTCACCACGCGCTCGGGCAGGCAGGCGCCCGTGCCGGTGATCCGGATCTCGGGATGGGGCTGTACGCGCAACAGGCCTCCGCTTCCGGGCGCGCCGCCTGCCAGCACCGCACCCGGGGCGAGCCTAGCCCCGCGGCCGGGGCGCGCAAGGCACGCGTGCGGGTGCGGGTCGGGCACGCAGGGCGCGCTGTCCCCCCCGGGGCGTAGTGTTGGGCGCCCGAGAGGGAAGTGCGGCCGCATGCCTGACACCACGTCCACCCGCCGAGACCCGGCTGGCCGGGCCTTGCCCGGGCCGGGACGGCTGCGCCTCGTGACGGGCGGGCCGGGCAGCGGCAAGAGCCGGCTGGCGCTGGAGCTGGTCAAGCAGCACGCCACGCACGAGGCGCAGCGCGGCCGGGCGGCCGCGGACCCCGGCGGGGCCCTGCTGGTGCTGCCCACCTACGGGGAGGCCCAGCATGCACTGCGCTCGGCTCTGGTGCACTGGGAGGCGCGCGCGCTGTGGGACGCGCCCTTCGTCACCTTCACCAGCGTGGGCGAGCGATTCCTGCCGGGATGGGCGGTGCGCTCGCTGCCCTCGGCCGAGGAACGCGACCGCCTGATGGGCCTGGCGATGCAGCAGGCAGGCGGCGCCTCGCTGGCCGCTGGGCACGCCCAGCGCGGCCTGCGCTCGCGCCTCCTGCGCCTGCTCAAGGACATCAAGCAGGGGGTGCAGCCGCTGGAGCAGGCGCTGGCTGGCCTGGAGGAGGGCTGTGCGCGACTGGCCCTGGGCCCGGGCGAGCGCCTGCGCGACGTCGTGAGCGTGGCCCGGCGCTACGGCGCCCTGCTGGCCGAGGGCGGGCTGGAGGACCACGAGGACGCGCTGCAGCGGCTGCGGCGCGCCTTGCACGAGCGCGTGCCCGAGCGCCTGCCCCGCCTCGTGGCCGTGGACGGCTTCGAGGACATGACGCCGGTGGAGGTGGAGATCCTGCTGCGGCTGTCCGCGCTGGTGGAGCAGGCGGGTGGCGAGGTGCTGGTCACGCTGCCGTGGGAGGAGGAGCGCGAGGCGTTGTTCGCCAGTGCGGCCCGGCTGCGTGCGCGGCTGCTGGGGGCGGGCTTCCACGAGCAGCGGCTGGAGGGCTTCCGCCGTGCCCCCGGCGGTGCGCTGGCACGCCTGGCGCGCGACTGGGACCGGTCGGCGCGGCCCGCGGGCCCGCGCACGCCGGCGGGTGCGCAGGTCGAGCTGCTGCACGCGCTGGACCTGACGCACGAGGACGAGGTGGTGGCGCGGCGCGTGCGCCGCCTGCTGGACGAGGCCGGCACCGAGGGCGCGCTGGTGCGCGGCGCGCGCGACGTGCTCGTGGTGCTGCCGGCGCTGGAGGCGCGCGGCGCGGGCCTCGCGCAGGCGCTGGAGCGGCTGGGGGTGCCCGTGCACCTCGAGGGTGCGCGCGTGCTGCAGGCCGAGCCGTGGGTGCGCGCGCTGGAGCCGGTGCTGCGCGTGCTCGCGGGCGAGGTCGCCGCCGGCGAGGTGTCGGCGGCGCGGGTGCTGGACACGCTGCGCTACGTGGCCTTGGGGGGCGACCCCGTGCTGCTGGAGCACGTGGACGAGCACGACGCGCGCTGGCGCAAGGAGGGCTTCCCCGGCGACTGGGAACGCCTGCGCCAGCAGTCGCGCGGGCGGGTGCGCGTGCGCCTGGATGCATGGGAGTGCGCCCGGCAGGCGCTGGAGGAAGCGGGCGGCGCGCCGCACGAGCCGGGCGTGGTGCAGGCCCTGGTGGGGGCGCTGGAGGCTGCGGTGCCGCTCCCGCAGCCGGGCGGGCTCGACGAGCGGGGCTGCCTGCGCGACCCCGTGCGCGACCGCGCCGTGCTGGCGGCCGGCCGGGCGCGCGCGCGGGTGGCCGCGTTGGTGCGCGAGCGCGTCGAGGTCGCCACCCGCGCGGGCACGCGCCCCCGGGGCCCGGCGGCCGCGCGCGACCTGCGCGAGGCGCTGGAGCGGGCCGCCTCCAGCCAGCCCGAGCCGCGGCTGGACGTGGTGCACGTGGTGGATCCGGAGCGCGCGCGCGCCTGGGAGGCGCGCGTCGTGCTCGTGGTGGGGCTGGAGGAACGCAGCCTGCCGCGGCGTGTGGGCGAGGACCCGCTGCTGGCCGACGAGGAGCGCGAGCGCCTCGAGGCGGCGGGCGTGGCCCTGCCTCGACAGGCCGAGCGCGAGGAGCGGGAGCGTCGGCGCGTGCTCTCGGTGCTCACGCGGGCCAGCCACCTGCTGGTGCTGAGCCGCCCGTGCTTCACGCCCGATGGCGATGACCTGCCGCCCTCGCGGGTGCTGCAGCAGGTGGAAGGCCTGCTCGACCTGCAGCCCAAGGCGCTGGGCGTGCGGCTGGCGCCGGGCGCGCCGGCGCTGGAGGACTGCCGCACGCAGGCCGAGCTCGCTTGCCACGCGGCCGCGCGCCTGGGCCGGGGCGCGGCGCCGGACCTGCCCCTGGCCACGGCCCTGCTGCAGCGGCTGGATGCGGGGCTGCCCGCCCGTGCCGGGCGCTGGCGTCGTGAGGCGTGCGACCCGCTGGGCCCCGACGAGGTGCAGCGCGTGGCGCGCTCGGTGGACTACGCCAGCGCCACGCTGCTGCGCGACCTGCTGGCCTGCCCGCAGCGCCACTTCCTCAAGCGCGTGCTGGGCCTCAAGGCCGACGACCTGCACGTGTCCGGCCCGCAGTTCGGGGCCCGCGAGCTGGGCCAGCGCGTGCACGCGGCCCTGCGGCTGGCGCTGGAGGAGCCGACGCTGGCGGCGGCGGACGTGGCGCAGCGCGCGCTGGAGGAGCCGGGGCCCGCGGTGGCCGACCGTGCGCTGGTGCAGGCGCGCCTCGCGCGCATGGTGACCTTGCTGCGCGAGCGCGAGGGGGCCATCGGCTCGCCCTTCGTGGCGGGCGCGGGCGGCCGCGAGCTGGCGCTGGGCGAGGGCGGCGCAGGCGTGGAGCTGGGGCCGCCGGGCCAGCGCTTCCTGCTCAAGGGCAGCATCGACCGCGTGGACACCTGCGGCGCCGAGGCCGTGGTGGTGGACTACAAGCAGGCCGCCGGCAGCGTGGATGCGGGCCTGAAGGGGGCGATGGACGGCCACGACCCGCAGCTGGCGCTCTACGCGCGCGCGCTGGAGGCGTGGAAGGGGCTCGCCGTGGTGGGCGTGGAGTGGGTGGGCAGCAGCCTGCGCCTGCGGCGCGCGCTGCACGAGCAGCGTGCGGCCGCGCGCCTGGCGGGACGGGCCGAGGGCCCGGCGCCCGACGTGCAGGAGAGCGCGGACTTCCGCCAGCTGCTGGAGCAGGCCGAGGCGCAAGCCGCCGAAGCCGTGGCGCGCGTGCGTGCGGGCGACATCCGCCTCGCTCCCAGCCGCCCGCGGCTCACCTGCGAGGCCTGCGACGTGCGCGCGCTGTGCCGTCCGGCTGCCCGCGTCTCGGGCGCCGACGAGGAGCACGAGGGCGGCGGTGGCGACGGCGGCACGGGCCACGGGGGTGCGGCGTGAGCATCCCGCGCGAGGAACTCGGGCTCTCGCCGGAGCAGGAGGACGCCGCCTGCGCGGAGGCGGGAGATCGCTGCGTGCTGGCCGGCGCAGGCTCTGGCAAGACGCGCGTGCTGGTGGCGCGCTACCTGTGGCTGGTGCTCGACCGCGCCCTGCCCGTCTCGCGCGTGGCGGCGCTCACCTTCACCGAGCGAGCGGCGCGCGAGATGCGCAAGCGCATCGGCGAGGCCTTCGCGCAGCACGGGCACGAGGACCTGCGGGCGCAGTCGGCCGAGGCGCCCATCAGCACCTTGCACGCCTTCTGCTCGCGCCTGCTGCGCCGCAACGCGGTCGCCGCCGGCCTCGACCCGGGCTTCCGCGTGCTGGACGAATCGTCCACGCTGCTCGTGCGGGCCGAGGCGCTGGACCGTGCCCGGCAGCGGCTGGAGGCGCGCAACGACGCCTCGACGCTGCGTGCTGCGCTGCAGCGGCTGGGCGTGCCCGACCCGCTGCGCGAGGTCGCCCGGATGCACGAGCGGCTGCGTGCCGCGGGCGGCGACATCGAGTCGCTGGCCTGGGCGCGCGGCGAGCCCTCGCTGGAGGCCGCGCGGCAGGCGGTGGCCGAGGCCCTGCCCGGCTTCGAGGAGGCCAGCGAGGCCTTCTTCGCGCCCGAGCCTGCCCTGCGTGCGCGTGCGGGGGAGGTGGCCGAGGCTGCGCGCGACGCGCTCGTGCCCGGCGGTGACCTGTGGCGCGCCACGCGCCGGCTGCAGGGGCTGGTGTCGGGAAGGGGCCAGGGCGTGCGGGCCATGCAGTCGGCGGCCAAGAAGCTGCGCGAGGCCCTCGAGGCGTTGCGCGGCGCCGTGGCCGACGACGAAGGCGAGCGCACCGTGCTGCCCGCGCTGCGCGAGGTGCTGGTCGAGGTGGATGCGGCCTACGAGGAGGTGAAGGCCCAGCGCGAGGCGCTGGACTTCAACGACCTGGAGTGCCACGCGCTGGGCCTGCTCGAGGGACTGGAGGGCCGCGGCCTGCGTGCCGAGGGCTTGCCGCAGGCGATGCTGGTGGACGAGCACCAGGACACCAACCCGGTGCAGGAGCAGCTGCTGGGCCTGCTGCGGCGGCAGGGCGTCGAGCAGTTCTCGGTGGGCGACCCCAAGCAGTCGATCTACCGCTTCCGCGGAGCCGACGTGCGCGTGCTGCTGCAGGAGCGCGAGCGCGTGGGGCCGGCGCGGCAGCACCGGCTCGAGGAGTCCTATCGCGCCACGCCGGGCCTGGTGGACGCCGTCAACGGGCTGTGCTCCTCGATGTTTGCCGCGGAGGCCGCGGGCGTGCCCTTCGAGCCCTTGCGTGCGGCCGGGTCCTTCGAGCCGCCGCCGGAGGGCGGCCGGCCCGACCTCGAGCTGTGGCTGCTGGACCGCGGCACGGCCGGCACGGGCGAGGGTCGGGAGGGGGAGGCGACCTGCGTGGCGCACTGGCTGCGCACGCTGGTGGCGTCCGGCACGTGGCGGCGCAACGCCCGCGACCGGCGCCTGCTGCGCTACGAGGATTGCGCCGTCATGGTGCGCACCAACAGCGGGCTGGCGCCGCTGGAGCGTGCGCTCACGGATGCCGGCGTGCCCTTCCGCGTGCACCGCGGCCAGGGCTTCTTCGAGGCCGACGAGGTGCGCGCGCTGGTGCATGCGCTGCGCGTGGTGCACAACCCGCGCGACACCTTCGCGCTGGCGGCCTTGCTGCGCGGGCCGGCGCTGGGGGCCTGCGACGGCGACCTGCTGCGCCTGCGGGGGGGCGGGGGCGAGGCGTGGGAGCGCGCCCGGGCGGACACCGACCCGCGCGTCAAGGCGCTGGCCGGGGCCGTGGAGCGGCTGCGGCAGCGGGGGGCGCACGGCGACCTTCCGGGCCTCGTGGATTGCGCGCTGCACGAGCTGCGCTTGCTGCCCACGGCGCTGGCCCAGCCGGACGGGCCCCGGCGCGCCGCCAACCTGCTGCGTGCCGTGTCCGTGGCCCGCGAGCTGGCCGCAGCCGGCCGTCACGACTTGCCGGCCTTCTTGCGTCACCTCGAGCTGCTGGACCGGCTGGAGGTGACGCAGGCCGAGGCTCCGGCGCTGGGCGCGGGCACCGACGTGGTCACGTTGCTGACGGCCCATGCCGCCAAGGGGCTGGAGTGGCCCGTGGTGGTGCTGGCCGACATCAACCGTGGCGCGCCCAGCGAGTCCGGCCCGTGGCTCGCGCGCGGGGGCGATGCCGTGGCGCTCAGCCTCAGCGACCCGCTGGAGGGCGTGGGCGTGGCCTCCCGGGGCCTCGAGGCGCTGCGCGAGCAGGAGAAGCAGGCCGGGCTGCAGGAGGCCCTGCGCCTGCTCTACGTGGCCCTCACGCGCGCCGAGCAGCACCTGCTGGTGGTGGGCAACCACGGCGGCTTCACCAAGGACGGTCGCGTGGCGCGTCCCTCGCCGTGGACGCGCGCGCTGCTGGATGCGGTCCCGGGCTGGCAGGCCGACGATGCGCAGGAGCATGACCTCGGCACGGGGCGGCTGCGCGTGTGCCTCGAGCCGCTGGCGCAAGCACGCGATCGGCTGCCTGCGCAGGCGCCGCGGGCGGCCAGCGCGGCAGCTCCCGGGTCGGGAGGCGCATCCACGGCGGAGGAGCAGGCCGCGCAGCGCATCGCAGCGTGCGCGCTGACGCCCCCGCCGCTGGGCGGCACGCGCTACGAGGTGGGCGTGAGCGAGCTGCTGCGCTTTGCGGCCTCGCCGCGCGCCTACTACGAGGAGCGGCTGCGGCCGCGCCTGCCGGCCAGCCCCACGGGGCGCGTGGCCAGCGAGGGCGGCTCGCCATGGGGCGAGGCACCGGCGGCAGGCGAGGGCGTGGACGAGGCCGCCGCGCGCGCGCAGGCGGGGCTGGAGCAGCGCCTGGCCTGGGACGAGGAGCCTGCGACGGCCGCGCCCGAGGCGGCCGACGATCCCGAGGCGCGCGAGCGCATCGCCGCCGAGCGCTCGGCGCTGGGCCGCGCCGTGCACCTCGTCCTGGAGCGCTGGCAGCCGGGCCTCGCGCCGGAGGCAGCGCGCAAGCTGCTGGCGTCGGCCCTGCAGGACGAGCTGGGCGACGGCGTGCCCGCCGCCCTGCTGGCGCTGGGCGAGCAGATGGTGGCCCGCTTCGGGCGCAGCGCTGCGGCGCGGGACCTCGCGCAGGCCCTCGCGCAGGGGCTGGACGTGCGCCGCGAGGCCTCGTTCCGGGCGCGGCTGGCCTTCCCCGAGGGCGCGCGCGTGGGGGGGCTGCCCAGCCTGCTGGTGCGCGGCACCTTCGACCTGTGGCTGCCGCGCGGGGGCGGCACGTGGCTGCTGGACCACAAGACCAACCCGCCGCGCGTGCGCCTGCCGCGGCCCGAGGACCTCGCGGCCCACTACGCGCCGCAGCTCAGGCTCTACGCGCTGGCCGCCGAGCGCCTGCTGGGGCAAGACGTGCGCGGCGCCTCGCTGCTGCTGCTGGACCCGGGCTGGGGTGACGAGGCTGTGGAGGTGCCGGTGTCGCTGGAGGGCGAGCACATGCTCCAGATGCGGCGACTGTGCCAGGCCTTCGCGGTGGCCGAGTGCGAGCAGCGCTGGCCGGACGCGTGGGAGGACCTGCTGCGGTAGGCGGCCCGCGGCCGTGCGGCTAGGCTGCTGGCCATGGCGCGCATCCGCTCCTTCGAGGGCCTCACCTGCCTCGTCACCGGGGCCAGCAGCGGCATCGGGCGCGAGATCTCGCTGGACCTTGCCCGGCGCAAGGCGCGCCTGCTGGTGACGGCGCGCCGGGCCGAGCGGCTGGAGGCGCTGTGCGCCGAGCTGCGGGCGGCGGGCGCGCCCTCCGCGCAGGCGCTCGTGGCCGACCTGGCCCAGGCGGCCGAGGTCCAGCGGCTGCTGCGCGAGGTGCAGGCCCTGGGCGGGGTGGACGTGCTGGTGAACAACGCCGGCTTCGGCGTGCCGGGCCTGTTCCCGCGCAGCGACCTCGCTCGCTCGCTGGAGATGGTGCGCGTGAACGTGGACGCGCCGCTGGTGCTGGCGCACGCGCTGCTGCCGGGCATGCTGGCGCGCGGGCGCGGCGGCATCCTCAACGTGGCCAGCGTGGCGGGCTTCGTGGCCAGCCCGCTGCAGTCGGCCTACGGCGGCACGAAGGGCTTCCTGCGCGTGTGGAGCCACAGCCTGCACGCCGAGCTCAAGCACGCCGAGGTGGCCGTCACCTGCCTGTGCCCGGGCGTGACCGACACCGAGTTCTTCAGCACGGCCGGCTTCACCGACATGAGCGGCTTCCTGCGCTGGCGCGCCAGCGCGGCGGGCGTGGCGCGCGCCGGCGTCGAGGGCCTCGCCCGCGGGCGCATGCAGGTGATCCCGGGCCTGTCCAACAAGCTGCTGATGTTCGCCGGGCGCCTCACCAGCGCGCGCTTCGCCGCCATGGTGGCGCGCTTCCTGCTGCTGGGCCGCGCGCGCGGCCTGCGCAGCCGCCGCGCCGCGGCCGCGGCCGGCGCCGGCCCCGTGGAGGGTGCATGAAACCGCGGCCCGACGACGAGCGTCAGTCTGAGATGCGCAGTGTCGTGACCGTGCCGTTGCTGCTGGTCGTGGCGCTGGCCGCCACCGCCTGCCTCTCGTGGCCGCAGGGCGGCCCCGCACCCACGTCCCCGGAGGCCCCGCCCATGGCCCGTCCCACGCCGCCCACCCCCGACGACGCACCGGTGGTGCGCAGCGAGGCCCAGTGGCGCGAGCAGCTGACGCCCATGCAGTACTACGTGCTGCGCGAGAAGGGCACCGAGCGCCCCTTCACGGGCGAGTACACCGACACCGAGACGGTGGGCACCTACTGCTGCGCCGGCTGCGGCGCCGAGCTGTTCGTCTCGGACGCCAAGTTCCACTCGGGCTGCGGCTGGCCCTCCTTCTTCCAGCCGCTCTCCGACGCGCGCCTGCTGCAGGTCGAGGACCGCAGCCACGGCATGGTGCGCACCGAGGTGATGTGCCGGCGCTGCGGCGGCCACCTCGGCCACGTCTTCGACGACGGCCCGCCGCCCACCTACCTGCGCTTCTGCATCAACTCGGCCTCGCTGGTGCTGCGCCCCAAGGCACGCTGAGCGCGCCGCACGCGCCGGGCGCGAGAGGCGCCGGACCGGCGCTCGCGAGCAGCCAGGACGTGGACCCTGCTCTCGTGAAGCGGGGGTCAGGGGGCAAGCCTTGCTGCGAGGCAGGCGGAATGCGGCCGCCTCGACCGGCAGGTGGCGCGCCCACGGGGACGAGGATGCGCCAGCGACGTGCGGGGCAGGCTGCCGGGCAGCAGTCCGGTGCCGCGACGGGCGGCTAGGCGCGGCGGGCGCGCATCCAGGCCGCCACGGCCTCGACGTGCGGCAGGGCCTCGGTGGCGTGCGTGGCCAGCTCCTTGGCGTGCCAGGTGCCGTCGGCGTTGCGCGTGATGGCCACGGCGAGGCCCTGGCGGTCGGCGTACTTCATCTGCGCGGCGTGCTTGCGCGGCTCGGGGTAGGTCTCGACGCGGATGCCGGCGGTGCGCAGGCGCTCGGCCAGCGCGAAGACCGCCGCCAGCGCCTCGGGGGGCGAGCCCGCCTCAGGGTGCGTGAGCAGCACCTGCGCGGGGCTGCGGGAGGTGGCGCCCGCGCCGCCCTCCAGTTCCTCCAGCGCCACCAGCAGGCGGTCGATGCCCACGGAGCAGCCCACGCCCGGCAGGCGCGTGTTGGTGTAGAGGCCGGCCAGGTCGTCGTAGCGCCCGCCCGAGCCCACGCTGCCCACCGAGGGCATGGCCTCCAGCCGGGCCTCCATCACCACGCCGGTGTAGTAGTCCAGCCCGCGCGCGATGGTGGGGTCGACCTGCAGCACGCCCGCCGGCACCCCGGCGGCCAGCACCAGGCTGCGCACCTCGGCGAGGTGCTGCACGCCGGCCTCGCCCACGGCGCTGCCGCGCACCGCCGCGGAGAGGCGCGCGAGCGTGGCCTCGGGGCTGGCGCCCGGCGCGGTGGCCTCCAGCAGGGCCGCGGCCGCCTCGGGCGCGAGGCCCGCCGTGGCCAGCTCGGTGCGCACGGCGTCGGCGCCCTGCTTGTCGCGCTTGTCCAGCACGCGCAGCACGGCGGAGGGCGCCAAGCCCGGCGCCAGGCGCTCGAGCAGGCCGTTGAGGATGCGCCGCTCGTTGACGCGCAGCGTGACGGCGCCCACGTCCAGCGCGCGGTAGGCCGCCGCCATCAGCACGAGGATCTCGGCGTCGGCCGCCGGGCCCACGGCGCCCACGAGGTCGGCGTCGCACTGGATGAACTCGCGCAGGCGGCCCTTCTGCGGGCGCTCGCCGCGCCACACGTGGCCGATGGCGTAGCGGCGGAAGGGGAACACCAGCTCGGCCTGGTGCTGGGCCACGAAGCGTGCCAGCGGCACGGTGAGGTCGAAGCGCAGCGCCACCTGCCGCTCGCCGGCGTCGGTGAACTCGAACAGCTGCTTGTCGGTCTCGTCGCCGCCCTTGCCCTTGAGGATCTCGGCCAGCTCGACGCTGGGCGTGTCGATGGGGGCGTAGCCGTGCGCGCGGAACACGTCCTCGAGCCGCCGCAGCAGGGTGGCGCGGCGCAGGGCCTTGGCGGGCAGGACGTCCTGGAAGCCCTTGAGCGTGCGGGGATCGATGCGTGCGGCCACGGGCGGCCTCCGTGCCCCCGGCCCGCGGCTACAGCCCCGCGGCCTCGAGGAGCGCGCCCGAGGCTACCAAGGCCGTGACGCGCGGCAGGGCATCCTCCCAGGGCGCGTCGGCCGGCCGGAAGGGCACCTCCTGCCGCACGCGATCCAGCACCGCGCGCATGCGCCGGCCCGGGGCCAGCGGGCGCAGGTCGATGGCCTGGCAGGCGGCCAGCACCTCCAGCGCCAGCACGCTGTGGACGCGCGCAGCCACCTCGCGCGCGCGCCGCGCGGCGATGGGGCCCATCGAGACGTGGTCCTCGATGTTGCAGCCCGTCGGGATCGAGTCGGCCGAGGCCGGGAAGCACAGCGTCTTGGTCTCGCTCACCAGCGCGGCGGCCACGTACTGCGGGATCATGAAGCCGCTGTGCAGGCCCTTGCGCGGGGCGAGGTAGGGAGGCAGGCCCTCGTTCACGTGGGCGTCGACGAGGGTGGCCAGGCGGCGCTCGCTGATGCTGCCCAGCTCGTGCGTGCACAGCTTGAGGTGGTCGGCGGCCAGCGCCAGCGGCTCGCCGTGGAAGTTGCCGCCCGAGAGGATGTCGCCGCCCAGCACCAGCGGGTTGTCGGTGGCGGCATCGATCTCGCGCGTGAACACCTCGCGCGCGAAGGCCATGCCGTCGGCGCAGGCGCCGTGCACCTGCGGCGCACAGCGCACGCCGTAGGCATCCTGGGGCGCGCGCCGCTTGCCGGGGATGCGCTCGATGGGCGCGTCCACGAGCCGGCTGCCGGCCACCAGCGCACGGATGCGCGCGGCCGAGGCGGCCTGGCCGGGGTGGGGGCGCACGGCGTGCAGCCGCGCGTCGAAGGCGTCGCTGCGGCCGGCCAGCGCCTCGAGCGTGAGCGCGGCGCACACGTCCGCCGTGCGCAGCGCCACCTCGGCCTCGTGCAGCGCCAGCAGGCAAAGGGCCAGCGTCACCTGCATGCCGTTGACCAGGGCGAGGCCTTCCTTGGCGGCCAGCACGTGGGGCCGCAGGCCGGCGGCGGCCAGCGCTCGGCGGGCGGGCAGCACGCGCCCGCCCGTGCGCGCCTGCCCCTCGCCCAGCAGGGGCAGCACGAGGCAGGACAGGGGGGCGAGGTCGCCGCTGGCGCCCACGCTGCCGCGGCAGGGCACCACCGGCAGCACGTCGCGCTCGTAGAGGCGGGCGAGGGCCTGCAGCGTCTGCGGGCGCACGCCGCTGTGGCCCTGCGCCAGCGCATGCAGGCGCAGCAGCAGCGCCAGCCGCACGACCTCGTCCGGGAAGGGCTCGCCCTCGCCCAGCGCGTGGCTGACGATGAGGTTGCGCTGCAGCTCGGCCTCGTGGCGCGGGTCGATGGTCTCCTTGGAGTTGCTGCCGAAGCCGGTCGTGACGCCATACACCCACTCGCGCGCCTCGACCGCCTGCTGCACGCGGCGCAGGGAGGCCTTCGCGCGGGCCATGCCGCGCGGGGCGAAGCGCACCGGGCGCGGGCCTCGTGCGGCCTCCAGCGCCTGCTCCAGCCCGAGCCGGCCGCCCAGGACGAGGGCCTTCGTGCGTGCCATGCCGCCTCCCTGCCTTGATGCGTGCCCGCCGGAGCGCCCTAGGGCGGGCCGCCCGCGCTGGCCACGAGGTCCTTTACGTAGCGCTCGAACCACGCCGTGTCCACGATGCCCGAGATGCGCAGCGTGCGCAGGCGCAACTCGCCGCCGTGCACGAAGACGCCCACGCGGGCGCTGCCCATGCCGCTGCCGTCGTCGCCGCGCACGCGCCCCTCGAGGGCCACGCCGTCGCTCTTGCTCTCCAGCCCGCCCTCGAGCCGGTCGCCCTTGCGCGTGAAGGTGAGCTTCACGCGCTCGCCGGGCTTGAGCGTGCTGCTGCCCCGCTCGGCGATCTTGATGAAGCCGTGCTCGCCGGGATCGGCGTCCTTCCAGACACCCTCGCCCATGAACCAGAGCACGTGCCCCGCCTGCACGGTGGCCGCATCGCCCTTCTTGAGGCGGAAGCGCGTGTTGGCCAGGTCGAGCAGCAGGGCGCGGAAGCGGTCCTCGTCGGCCACGGCCAGCAGGCCCAGGTCCTTGG
The DNA here is from genome assembly GCA_964228555.1 of Planctomycetota bacterium. GTDB lineage: Bacteria > Planctomycetota > PLA2 > PLA2 > JAEUHO01 > CAXQZU01. The sequence goes on along the minus strand of CAXQZU010000048.1, from coordinate 3,303 downwards.
CCACGACCGCCGTGGCCTCGGCCTCCACGTGCACGTCGCTGGTGTACACGGGCAGGTGGAACACGCCCGTGGTGCCGCGCAGCACCACGTCGCCCTCCACCGGGACCGCGTCCAGCGGCAGGTCGCTGGCGAAGGGCTTCTCGATGGTGAAGTCCTGCTCGACCACCTTGGGGTCGCTGAAGGCGTACTCGCACTCCAGCCGGCCCCGCCGCACCTGCGCCGCGCCGGCGAGCAGGCCGGCGGGACCGCGGGCCATGGCGCGTGCCGCCAGGCGCCCGGCCAGCACGCGGCGTCGGCCCTCCTCCACCAGCGCCAGCCGGCTGTGCTTGGCCAGCAGTTCCTCGTAGGCGGCCAGGGCCTCGACGCCGCGACCGGCCTGCAGGTGGCCGTGGGCCGTGCGCCACAGCGTGCGCGCGGCCTCCTCGGGCCCGGGCACGCCGGGCGCGGCCGGTGCGGGCGGTGCGCCGGGTGCAGCGGGGGCGGCCGCGGGCGAGGCCGGCGCCGCGGGCTGCTCGCGTGGCAGGGGCTCGGCGCCACGGCGGCGCATGCCCTCCAGCGCCTGCTCCGCCAGCGCGGCCACCTCGCCGGCAAGGTCGGGCGGCAGCTCCAGGCCGCCGCCCACCAGCAGCGAGTGCGCCTGCCGCGGCGCGCTGGCCAGCAGCGGGCGCACCTTCTGCTTGAGGATCTCCAGCTCGGTGGCGGCGTCCTTCTGCAGCTCGTCCTTGAGCCCGGGCAGGGCCGCTGCGGGCGCGGTGTCGCCGAAGCGCTGCTCGTAGGCGCGCACGGCCTCCAGGGCGGAGCCGAAACGCTTGGCCCGGCGCTGCGAGTCCAGCGTGCTGCGCAGGTCGTCCATGCCACGCACGGCGGCTCGCTCGTGCAGTGCCTCGAGGCGCGCTGCGGCGGCGAGGATCTCCGGGCGCGGCGGCTGGCCGGCCTCGCCCGGGAACTTGCGCAGCAGCTCGCGCCAGCGCGCGATGGCCCCGTCGATGTCGTCCGGGCGCTCGCGCTCGAAGGCCTCGGCGCCCATCAGCTCGCGCGTGATGCGCTCCTGGTCGCCCGCGGCCGGCGGCGTGGGCTCGGGCAGGCGCAGGTTGCGCACGCGCTCGGCGTCGCGCAGCGTGCCCAGCGAGTCCACGGCGCCCAGCGCCGTCACGAGCAGCAGCAGCAGGCCCAGCGTGGTGAAGATCCACGTCAGGTGGTTCCATCCTGCGCGCGGGGCCAGCACCCGGCGCGGGGGCGGGCGCGTGCCGGGCGCGCGACGCTGCGGCGCCGGGGGCGGCGGCGGCGTGCCGGCGGGGCGCGCTGGCCCGCTGCCCGCCGGCGCGCGCCCAGCGCCGGACCTGGCAGCAGGCACCTGCTCGAGCCGCACCTGGAGCACCTCGCCGCCCAGCGCCACGCGCGACTCGTGCCCCGCGGTGCGGGCCGCGGCGGGCTGGCCGTCCACGAGCGGCTCGGGCTCGCCCGGCAGCGCCCGCACGGTGAAGTGGTCGCCCTGCCAGGCCAGCACCGCAGCGGCCTTGGGGAAGGGCAGAGCGCTGGCGACGAGGCCCTGCTTGCCGGGCCCGACGAAGACGGTCTCCTCCAGCACGTCGTAGGCGCGCAGGCCCAGCGAGGCCGAGGGCAGCAGCAGCTGGGCCAGGCGCTTGGGCATGGAGGGCAGGCGGACTCCCGGCCGCGGGCGGCGTATCGTACCGATGTCCCCCCGAGGTCCCATGCCGGCCCCCAGCCCCACGCCCGCGACCGAGCCCGCGCCTGCCTGTCCCGCGCCGGCGGGGGCCGTCGCGCCCGAGGCGGGCTGGGGCCCGTGGCTGTCCCTGGGCTGGCTGCTCGTCGTGCTGGCCTGCACCGTGGCCGAGCTGGCGGGGATCGAGAACCTGCAGCTGGCGCTGGACCTGCAGCGGCACTTCGCGCGCTGAGCTGCCGCCGGCGCGCGCAGGCCCTTCCCGGGGCCGTGACCGGCCTCGGGCGCCGCGCGATGCCGGGGCATGTGGCGCGCCGCAGGCCGGGCCCTGCTCGACCTCGTCTGCGCACCTCACTGCGCGGCCTGCGGGCGCGAGGCCTGGGAGGTGGCCGAGCCGCTGCGGCTGTGCCTGGCATGCCTTGCGCGCGTCGAGCCCGTGGAGGCGCGCTGCCAGCGCTGCGGCCGTCGCGCGGGGCCCGTGGGCTCGGTGCCCGCCTGCCGGCGCTGTGACGGCGAGCACTGGCCCTTCCACGGCATCGTGGCCGGGCAGTCCTACCGAGGCGTGCCGCGCGACCTCGTCGTGGCACTCAAGTTCCGCCAGCGCGTGGCGGCGGCCCCGGCGCTGGCCGCATGGCTGGCCGAGGCGCTGGCGGCACGCAGACTGCCCGGCGACCTGCTGGTGCCCGTGCCCTTGTCGCGCGCGCGCCTGCATGCACGCGGCTTCAACCAGGCAGCGTTGCTGGCCGGCTGGGTGGGACGCGCGCTGCATGTTCCCGTGGACGGGCAGGCGCTGGTGCGCACGCGCCACGGGCCACCGCAGGGTGCGCAGCGCCCGGGGCGGCGCCGTCGCGGCGCGCGTGGCGCCTTCACGGCGCAGCGTGCGCGGGTGCTGGGGCGTTGCGTGATCGTGGTGGACGACGTGCTCACCTCGGGGGCCACGGCGCTGGCCTGTGCGCAGGCCCTCGACCGCGCCGGGGCGCTGGCGGTGGTGCTGGCGGCCGCCTGTCGCAGCGAGGGCCATCCCGCGGCCCGGCGGCGCAGCGAGCTGCTGCCCGGGACCTCCTGCGCGCGCGGGGCGGGGCTGCCCGCGGGGGCGCTGGCCGCGCCGGCGGCGCGCGGCCGGCCGCGGCCCGGCGGCTAGGATGCCGCGCATGGACGAGCCCGTCATCGAGGTCCGCGCCCGCTTCGCCGACGGCGCGCGGGCGCAACAGGCTGCCGACGCGCTCAACGCCTGGTTTCGCTGGATCCTCGACGGCAGCGCCCAGCCCACGCCTTCGCTGCTGGAGCCGCTGGGCGTGTGCACGGGCGACTGGGCCTGGGCGCTGGACGACGTGGACTGGGCCTTGGGCCCGCACGCGCGCGTGGAGGGGCCCGACGTGCGGGTGTCGCTGGAGACGCACGACACCCACCTGCAGCTCTCGGGCCTGTTGCGTGCCCTGGGCGCTCGCGCCGTGCGCATCGTGCGCGAGGAGCGCGATCCCGACGACGGGGCGCCCGACGAGGCCTAGGCCCGGCCGCCGGGCTGCGGCGCACGCGGCTCGCGGAAGGCGCGGGGCCGCGCCCGGCCCGCCCGCAGCGGCCCCCGCTCGCGGGCGTCCATGCGCCGCCAGCGGGCAAAGAAG
>CAXQZU010000047.1:0-27982 GCA_964228555.1 Planctomycetota bacterium | reverse complement strand
TGCCACGCTGGACCCAGGCCGTTCCATCCCAATCAAAGACCTGGAGCAAGCCAGCGTCGGTGAGACCGCCAACGTCGGCGCCTGGAGCGCTGACGGCCAAGCTGTTCCCGTCCGCCGAGAGGCTTACCCCACACCCGAAGTTATCGTTGTCCGCTGCGCCGTCGATCGAGAGACCGCGCAGCACCCAGGCCGAGCCGTCCCAGTCATACACATAGGCGGCGCCACGGTCCGAGCCCGTACCATCCGCGGCAATGGCGCCCACGGCCAGGCTGTTGCCGTCGGCCGACAGGCTCACGCTGCAGCCGAACTGGTCGCCGGGCAGCAGCCCATCCAGATCCAAACCCCGCTGGACCCACGTGCCGGTGCCCGCGTCCCAGTCGTACACACGCACATGGCCGGCCTCGACTGCGACCCCCCCGCCGCCGTCGTTCCAGGCCGCGCCGATCGCCACGGTGTTTGCGTCGGCCGAAAGGCTCACCGAGCAACCGCTGAAGTCGGAACTGGCCTCGCCGAAGATCTCGCTGCCACGCTGGACCCATGCCGTGCCGTCCCAGTCGTACACGCTGGTGGAACCCACGTTAGAAACCCCGGCGTCGCGACCGGGGGCCGTGAAGGCCACCGTGTTGCCGTCCGGCGCGAGCGAGACGGCCGAGCCCGCAGCATCGCCAAGCGCAACGCCATCCAGGTCGGCCCCGCGCTGGACCCACGTGCCGGTGCCCGCGTCCCAGTCGTACACGCGCACATGGCCCTCGCTGTTCGCGCCGTTCTGCGGTGCCCCGATCGCCACGGTGTTGCCGTCGGCAGAGAGGCTGACGCTGAAACCCGACCAGTCGTCGGACGCCTCACCAAGGATGTCCGCGCCGCGCTGGATCCACGACGTGCCGTTCCAGTCGAACACCCGGACATGGCCGTCATCGGATGTAAAGCTGCCGTCATTGTACGGCGCCCCGATGGCGATCGTCGTGCCGTCCGCCGACAGGCTGACAGCGCCGCCGCTGTTGTCCGCAAAGGCCTCGCCATCGAGGTCCTCGCCCATCTGCGACCAATCCACCGAAGGCACGGTGAGCAGCACCTCGGCGCTGGTGACGGCCACGGCGCCCGGGGCGCTCACCACGACGCGGTAGAGGTCGCCGTCATCGTCGCCCGGGGTCAGGCCGGTGAGCGACAGCGTCGCAGCCGTGCCGCCGGTGGCCACGTTGGACCACGGGCCCGCACCGGACTCCTGCTTCTGCCACTGGTAGGTGGGCGTGCCGCTGGGCGCCACCGAGGCGGCCACCGTGAAGGTGGCCGCGCCGCCCACCGCCGTCTGGGCCGTGGGCTGCGTGTCGATGGTGATCACCGGGGGGTTGTAGGTGATCTGCAGCGTTTGCTGTCCAGGGACCAGCGCCGCGCCGTAGAGCACGGTCACGGCGGCCGGGAAGGAGGCCGTGGAGGTGTTGGCCGGCGTGGTGCCGGTGATGGTGGTGCCCGCCGTCACGGTGCCCGCCACGTCGGCGACGTTGGCGCCCGACCACGTGCCCGCCGTGCCGCCGCTGAAGCGCACCGTCACCGCTGCACCGTTGGGCGGCAGGTTGCTGCCGCCGGTGATGGTGAAGCCCGTGGGGCTGTTCGTGGTGACGGCCGAGGGGGTGATGCCCGTCACGACCGGTCCGAGGTAGGCCGTCGTGAGCGACGACGCCGAGCAGGAACCGTCAGGGAACTCGACCAGCACCGTGGCCAAGAAGTCGATCGTGTTCGAGTTGGACGGGGCCGTGCCCGTGATCGTGGTGGCCGTGGCAACCGTGCCCGCGACGACGGCGGAATCAGAACCGGACCACGAGCCGGTGGCGCCACCGCTGAAGTGCACCTGGACGCTGGAGCCCACGGGCGGCAGGTAGCTTCCGGTGATGGTGAAACTGCCGGGGTTGTACGAGGACTGGGCCACAGGCGCGATCGACGCCACCTGGGGCGAGGCGAACGACAGGCCCAGGGCCACGGGGCCGCTCGTCACGGCGCTCTCCAGCACCACCTCCAGCGTCACCGTCACGCTGCCCACGCCGCACAGCGCCACGGGCGGGGCGATGCCCGTGATCGTGGTGGGGCTGGTCACGGTGCCCACCAGCTCGAGGCTCGACTCGCCGCCGAAGGGCGTGGCGCCCCCGGTGGCGCGCATGATCACGCGTGCCGTGGTGCCGGCCAGCGTCTGGAAGTTGGTGCCGTAGATGGTGAACGGCGTGCCTGCCGTGGCGCCACCCACGCCGCCCGTGCCCACGCCGGTGAACGTGCTGGGCACGACCGAGGTGATCGTGATGCCGCCGCTGCCATACGCCGTGTCCACCGTGCTGCCGCCGCAGCCGCCCAGCACCAGGGCCAGCAGGGCCACGAGGCAGGTGGCCGCGCGGCCAGAGGCCAGCGTGCGCAGCGCGGAGAGGGTCGAGCGGGTGAAGGTCGTCATGGCTAGGTCCTCCGTCCGGGCCAGGGCCCGGCGCGCGTCGCCGGCGGCAAGCCGCCGGATGCGCATGGTTCAGGTCGTGCGAATCGGTCGGCCGGGAAAGGGTCTAGGGAAGGAGATCGCCTGCAGCGGCCTCGCGGCCGCGGCCGGGATCAGAAGTCGAAGGAGATGCCCACCAGCAGGGCGTGGGCGACGAAGTCCTCGGGCGTCGAGGCCGCCTGCACGGCGCCGGTGCCGCTCTGGCTGAGGTCCAGGGCCGTCGAGGCGCGCTGGATGTTGTCCAGCCACAGCAGGCTGTAGCCCACGGTGAGGCCGCAGCGCGAGCTCATGCGCCACTCGGAGACGAGGTCCAGCTGCAGGCCGTAGGTGGTGTCCTCGTCCTTGCGGCCACCCGCGTGCACGCCGCTCGTGAAGACGTTCTCGTCGCTCACGTCCACGTCGGAGGTGACACCGCCCACGAGGCCGGTGACGGTGAACCCCAGCGTGCAGCGCGAGCCGGCCACCCAGCGCCAGCCCAGCGAGACCTCGGCCAGCAGCAGCTCGTTCTCCACGTCCGACGCGAGCGAGCCGGAGGTGGCAGGGCCCACATCGGTGACGGCAAAGTCGAGGCGCACGCTCTCGTCAAGGCGCGCAAGGCGGCCGCCGAAGCCCGCCACGAACACCGTGCAGGGGCTGCAGCACCACTCGAACCAGAAGCCCGCGCCCACGTCCCACAGCGTGAGCTCGCCGGAGAGCGAGCCTGCCAGGGGACGGGAGAGGTCGGTATCACCGGGCGCGCTGGCCGACAGCCAGTTGCCGGCGTCCGTGCCCTCGTCATCGGTCTTGCCCCAGTAGGTGCCGCGCACCGAGACGCCCCAGCGGCCGCCTGCGCGGTAGGCGAGGCTGCCGCGGCCGGCGAAGGCGGCGGGGTACTCCAGAGTGCCCCACTCGAGGGGGTTGGCGGGCGCCGGCTCCAGGCCCACGATGCCCGCGGGCGAGTCCATCCACGACGCGCCGCCCGCCAAGCCCATGGTCCAGCGCTTGGCGCAGGGCGCGAGGCACTGCGGCGGGCACACCGTGATGCTCTCGGGCAGGCAGGGCGCGGCCGGCGGCGGGGCCGCGGGCTCGGGAATCGCGGGCTGCGCGGGCTTGGGGCCCTCGGGCACGGGCGCAGCCTGCTCGGCACCGGCCGGAGCGGCCTCGACGGCGGGCACGGTCTCCACGGCGGGCACGGCCGGCTCGGCCGGAGCCGGAGGGGCGTCGTCGGCTTGCGCGAAGGCGGCCAGCGCGCAGACCAACGCCAGCGTGCTCGTCATCCAAGGGTGGCGAATGCGCATGTGTCGTACTCCGTCGGTGCGGCCCAGGATGGAGGCACGCCGCCCGGCCTAGGCGGGGCGGCAGGGCCGAAGCGTCGGAGACTAGCCCACGATACGCACGGCCCAAGGCTTTGTGCCCGTGCGAGCCAGGCCGCACTCAGGGACGAAAGGCCCTGCTTGCGGGCCCGCCGCCCAGCGACACGCTATTACAGACTGAATGGTCTATTCAAGACCCAAGTGGCGCGTAGTCCGTGTAGCCCTTGGCCCCGCCCCCGTAGAAGGTGGCGAAGTCGGGCGGGTTGAGGGGCGCACCCCGGCGCAGCCGCACGGGCAGGTCGGGGTTGGCCAGGAACGGCACGCCAAAGGCCACGGCGTCGGCCTCGCCCCGCTCCAGCACATGCGCGCCCGAGGCCGCGTCGTAGCCGCCGTTGGCCACGAGCACGCCGCGGAAGGCGCGCCGCAGCACGGGCGTCAGCCGCTCGCCGGGCGTGTGCATCATGGATCCGGGCAGGCCCTCCATCACGTGCAGCCATGCCAAGCCCAGCCCCGCGAGCCGTTCGGCGGCGCGGCCGAAGGTGGCCGCCGGGTCGCTGTCGTGCATGTCGTTGTAGGTGCCGCGCGGCGAGAGGCGCACGCCCACGCGCCCGGGCTCCCACGCCGACGCACAGGCCTCGGCCACCTCCACCAGCAGGCGCGTGCGGTTCTCCACGCTGCCGCCGTAGGCATCCGTGCGCTTGTTGCTGCCGTCACGCAGGAACTGGTCGAGCAGGGAGCCGTTGGCGCCGTGGATCTCCACCGCATCGAAGCCCGCCTCGCGGGCCAGGCGCGTGGCCTGCGCGTAGGACGCCACGATGGCGGGCAGCTCCGCGGCCTCCAGCGCGCGCGGCGTGACATACGCCTTCGTGCCCTGCGGCGTGACGGTCTCGCCGCGCGCGGCGATGGCGCTGGGAGCCACGGGACGCTGGCCGCCGTGGAAGTCTGGATGCGAGGCGCGCCCCATGTGCCACAGCTGCAGCGCGATGCGACCGCCCGCGGCGTGCACGGCGGCGGTGACGCCGCGCCAGCCGGCGACGTGGGCAGGCGTGTACATGCCGGGCGCGCCCACCCAGCCCACGGCCTGGCGCGAGACGGGCGTGGCCTCGGTGATGGCCATGCCGGCGCTGGCGCGCTGCACGTAGTGCGTGGCCATCAGCGCGTTGGGCGAGCCGTCGGGCTCGGCACGGCCGCGCGTCATCGGCGCCATCCACACGCGGCTGGGGCAGGCGATGGAGCCCACCTGCAGGGGACGGAAGAGGATCTCGCGGTCCATGCGTGCCTCCGGGCCCACCAGCCTAGCGGTGGCTGGGGCCCGCGACGGCAGGGGCCTCCCCGTCGCGGGCCGGTGCAGGCCTGCGGCCCTTGGTATCCAAGGCACACCCACGGACGGAGGCATCCATGCAGGTCAGCGTGCGCGCCAGGGGATTCGAGCTCACCAAGGCCCTGCGCGGCCATGCCGAGGAGCGCGTCGCGACGGCGCTGGAGCGGCTCGCGGTGCTCGAGCGGCCCAGCGTGCGCGTCACCGTGACGCTCGCCGACGCCAACGGCCCGCGCGGCGGCAAGGACAAGGTGTGCCGCGTTCGCCTGGTGGGCGCAGGTGCCAGGGCCGAGCCCATCGAGGTGGCAGCCAGCGACCTGTATGCGGCCATCGACCTGGCTGCGCACAAGCTGGGCCGCTGGGCGACGCACGTCGTCAAGCGCGCCCGGCCCGCCTTTCCCGACCGCACGCAGCGCGCCACGGTGCGCGGCACGGCCCGCAGCCCGCGAGGCGCAGGCACGCGACGCCGCTAGGCCCGGCCACCCCGCATCGGGTGGCCCCACGCTGGCCTCGCGCGCCCCGCCGCAGGACGATCCCTCGCACGCCGCTGCCCGCGCGGGCCGGCCCTGACCCAAGGAAGGAGCCCCGATGCTGCGCACCCTGTGCTGCTGGACCCTCGTTGCCCTGCTGCTGGCCGGCTGCTGCCAGCCGCTGCGGCTGTGCGCACCCGTGATGCCGTGCGCGGCGCCAGCGGCCTCGCCCTGTGCGACAGCGCAGCCCAGCCCCAGCGTGACGCCGGTGCAGGAGCCCGAGGTGGCCCTGATCCCGCGCGAGGTGTTCTTCGGCAACCCCGACCGCGCCGGCCTGCGCCTGAGCCCCGACGGCACGCGCGTGTCGTGGGTGGCGCCCGTGGACGGCGTGATGAACCTGTGGGTGGCCCCGCGCGGCAACCTCGCCGCGGGCAAGCCCGTCACGCAGGACAAGGGTCGCGGCGTCACCAGCGCCCAGTGGGCCTACGACGGCCGCCACCTGCTCTACCGCGCCGACAACGGTGGCGACGAGAACTGGCGTGTCGTGGCACTGGACGTCGAGACGCTCGCCGCACGCGACCTCACGCCCGCCACGGGCGTGCAGGCCCGCATCGAGGAGGTGAGCCCCGAGGTGCCCGGCGAGGTGCTCGTGGGCCTCAACGACCGCGACAAGCGCTTCCACGACCTCTACCGCGTCAGCCTCGCCACCGGCGAGCGCACGCTGGTGCAGCAGAACGAGGGCTACAGCGGCTTCCTCACCGACGACCGCTTCCAGGTGCGCGGCGCGGCGCGCGTGCGCCCCGACGGCGGCATCACCTACTTCCGGCGCACCGACGCGGGCAGCCTCGAGCCGTGGATCGAGGTGGACCACGAGGACGCCAGCACCACGGGCCCGATGGGCTTCGACCGCGCCGGCACCACGCTCTACCTGCGCGACTCGCGCAAGCGCGACACGGCCGCCCTCTTCGCCATGGACGTGGCCAGCGGCAAGGCCACGCTGCTGGCAGAAGACGCCAAGGCTGACCTCAGCGACATGCTGGCCGACCCGCGCACGGGCCGCGTGCAGGCCGCGGCCTTCACCTACGACCGCATCCGCTGGCAGGTGCTCGACAAGGCCATCGCCGCCGACCTCGCCGCGCTGGCGAAGGTGGACCGCGGCGACGTCACCATCACCAGCCGCACGCAGGCCGACGACCTGTGGACCGTCGTGTTCCTGCGCGACGACGGCCCGGCGCGCTACTACCTCTACGAGCGCGCCACGCGCAAGGCGACCTTCCTGTTCACCAACCGCGCCGCCCTCGAGGGCCTGCCGCTGGTGAAGATGCACCCGGTGGTGATCCCCAGCCGCGACGGGCTCTCGCTGGTCTCGTACCTCACGCTGCCCAGGGCCGTGGACCCCACCGGCATCGGCCGCCCGCTGCGTCCCGTGCCGCTGGTGCTGGACGTGCACGGCGGCCCGTGGGCACGCGACGGCTGGGGCTACAACCCCGTGCACCAGTGGCTGGCCAACCGCGGCTACGCCGTGCTGTCGGTGAACTACCGCGGCTCGACGGGCTTCGGCAAGCGCTTCCTCGTGGCCGCCAACGGCCAGTGGGCCGGCACGATGCACGACGACCTGCTCGACGCCGTCGAGTGGGCCGTCGCGCGCGGCATCGCCGACCGCAGCAAGGTGGCCATCACGGGCGGCTCCTACGGCGGCTACGCCACGCTGGTGGGCCTCACCTTCACGCCCGAGGTGTTCGCCTGCGGCGTGGACGTGGTGGGCCCCTCCAGCCTGCTGACGCTGATGAAGAGCATCCCGCCGTACTGGAAGCCCGCGCTGGACATGATGAAGAAGCGCGTCGGCGATCCCGACACGGAGGAAGGCCGCGCCTTCCTGCTCGAGCGCTCGCCGCTCACGCGCGTGGACAAGATCCGTCGCCCGCTGCTCATCGGGCAGGGCGCCAACGACCCGCGCGTGAAGCAAGCCGAGGCCGACCAGGTCGTGGCGGCCATGCAGGAGCGCAAGATCCCCGTCACCTACGTGCTCTACCCCGACGAGGGCCACGGCTTCGCGCGCCCGCCCAACCGCATCTCCTTCTTCGCCATCCAGGAGGTGTTCCTGGCGCAGCACCTGGGCGGCCGCGCCGAGCCCATCGGCACGGCCCTCAAGGGCAGCACGGCGCAGGTGCCGGCTGGCGCCGACGGCGTGCCGGGGCTGGCGGAGGCGCTGGGCGCGCGCTGAGCCGCGCGCGCAGGCGAGGCGCCCCGGCGGCCGCGGGCCGCCCCTAGGCGCGCGCGCGCAGCACCAGCGAGTCCGCCTCGCCGGCGCGCTCGCTGCGGGCCGCCTCCCGCTCGCTGGCGCGGCGCGAGGCAAGGGCCTCCAGCCCGGGTGCCAGCACGCCCAGCTGGCGGGCGCGCGCCACCGAGCGGCGGATCCAGCCCGCCCGGCCCACCTGCGCCACCTCGCACGCCTCGAAGCCAGCACGCCGTGCCAGCGCTGCCAGCGTGGCGGGCGTGAAATGCACGAGGTGCCGGGGCAGGTCCAGCCCGTACCATCCGGCGCCAAAGGTGCGGGCCGACCACGAGGCGAGGTTGGGCACGCTCAGCGCCAGCATGCCCCCGGGCCGCAGCAGCGCGCGCGCCGCCTCCAGCACCTCGCGCGGCTGGTGCACGTGCTCCAGCGAGGCCCACAAGGTCACGGCGTCGAGCGTGCCGGGCTGCAGCGCCGGGTGCGGCAGCGTGCCCCGATGCACGGCGATGCCCGTGCGGGCCGTGAGCGCGGCGGCCGCCTCGGGCGAGGCGTCCAGCCCCTCGACCTGCCAGCCCAGCGCGCGCATCTGCACGAGGTAGCGGCCGGCCCCGCAGCCCACGTCCAGCAGCCGGCCGCCGGGCACGAAGGAGAGCCAGCGCTGGCGCTGGCGCGCGCTCAGGCGCCGGCGCGCCCACGCGGCCAGCAGGCGTGTCAGGCCCGAGGGCGCGGGCGGGTAGCCCAGGTCCGTGCGCAGCAGCGCGCGCGCCAGCAGGCGGGGACGCGCGCCGCCGGCCTCGTCGCGCGCCGGCTCGTGCGGCTCGTAGCCGTCGGGATAGCAACGTGCGATGGCGGTGGGCGTGGGCCGCTGGGGCACGTAGGCGAGGCCGCACGCGGCACACGCCACGAGGCGCCAGGTGCCCGGCACGGCCCCGAGCGCATCGGCGGCCTCGAGCCGGTGCACGTGCGCGCGCTCGCCGCAGGCCGGGCAGCCCACCTCCTCGAGATCGCCCGGCGCCCACGGCAGCAGGGACGCGGCAGCAGCGGGGACCGGCACGGCGCTCATCGACGCCACGGTACCGGCACGGCCCGCGGGGCAGGCGCGCGCCGCGCGGCATCGGGCCGGCCCGGCCGTAGCGTGCCCGCATGCCGCTCGTGGCCCTCAGCGACGTGACCTTGGCCTACGGCGGGCCGTCCATCCTCGACCGCGTGGCGCTGTCCATCGACGAGGGCGAGCGCGTGGGCTTGCTGGGCCGCAACGCCTCGGGCAAGTCCACGCTGATGGGCGTGCTCGAGGGCCTCATCCCCTGCGACAGCGGCACGGTGTCCCGGCGCCAGGGCGCACGCATCACGAGCCTGCCGCAGGCCGTGCCGCGCGGCCTGAAGGGCAGCGTGCAGGCGCTGGTGGAGGGCGGTGCGCCGGCCGGCGAGGAGGCCTGGCGCACGCGCGAGCGGGTCTCGCGCCTGCTGGACGGGCTGCGGCTGGACCCCCTGCAGGACCTCTCCACGCTCAGCGCCGGCCTCGCGCGCCGGGCACTGCTGGCTCGCGCGCTGGCGGCCGACCCCGACCTGCTGCTGCTCGACGAGCCCACCAACCACCTCGACCTGCCCACCATCGACTGGCTCGAGCAGCACCTGCTGGCGCGTCGCGGCGCGCTGCTGTTCGTCACGCACGACCGCGCCTTCCTCGCGCGCCTGTGCACGCGCATCCTCGAGCTCGATCGCGGCCGGCTCACCTCGTGGCCGGGCGACTGGGCCGCCTACCTGCGCCGGCAGGAGGAACGCGCGCTGGCCGAGGAACGCCAGCGCGCGCAGGCCGACAAGAAGCTGGCGCAGGAGGAGGCGTGGATCCGCACGGGCCTCAAGGCCCAGCGCAAGCGCAGCGAGGCGCGCGTGCTGGAGCTCGAGCGCCTGCGCGAGGAGCGTCGCCAGCGTCGCGACCCCACCGGGCAGGTGCGGCTGTCGATCCAGGAGGCCGAGCGCTCGGGGCAGCTGGTGCTGCAGGCGCGCGGCCTGTCCGCCGGCCACCCGGGCCGTCCTTGCGTGGAAGGGCTGGACCTCACGCTGCTGCGCGGCGACCGCGTGGGCCTGCTGGGGCGCAACGGCTCGGGGAAGACCACGCTGCTGCGCACGCTGCTGGGCGACCTCGAGCCGCTGGCCGGCAGCGTGCGCCGCGGCGCCAACCTTGCCGTGACGTGGTTCGACCCGCTCAACGCCGGGCTCGACACCGAGAAGACCGTGATGGACAGCGTCACGGACGGGGCCACCTTCGTGGAGGTGGGCGGGCGCCGCAAGCACGTGATCGGCTACCTCGCCGAGTTCCTCTTCCCCGCCGACCGCGTGCGCCAGCCCGTGAAGAACCTCTCGGGCGGCGAGCGCAACCGCCTGCTGCTGGCCCGCCTCTTCGCCCAGCCCAGCAACCTGCTGGTGCTCGACGAGCCCACCAACGACCTGGACGCCGAGACGCTGGACCTGCTCGAGGACGCCCTGCTCTCGTTCCCCGGCACGCTGCTGGTGGTGAGCCACGATCGTGACTTCCTCGACCAGGTGGTGACGGGCATGCTCGTGTTCCGCGGCGACGGCAACGTGCGCGAGGTGGTGGGCGGGTACCGCGACTGGTGCACGCAGGGCGGTCGTATCGAGGACCTGCTGGAGCCGCGCATGCGCGCGCCGGCGAGCGGCGCCCACGCCCCGGGAGACGGCACGGCGGACCGCACGTCCACGACCGCGACGCGGCCCTCGGGCCGCGAGCGGCGCGAGCTCGAGCGCCTCGAGCGCAAGATCGAGGCGCTGGAGGAAGAGCAGCGCCAGCTGCAGGCGCAGATGGAAGCCCCGGAGTTCTGGACCGGCCCCGCGGGCCCGCGCGAGTCCGCGCAGGCACGCCTGGCGGAGGTGGCCCGCACGCTGGAGGCCACCTTCGCGCGCTGGACCGAGCTGCAGGGCTAGCGCGCGCGCGACGTGCGCGCGGGGCGCGTGGTGCGCGTGCGGGCCGCGGGCTTGGCAGCGGGCCTCGCCTTCGTGCTCGCCTTGGGCTTGGGCTTGGCGCTCGCCTTGGCCGGCGCCGCGGCCCCTCGCGCCTGGCGCTCGCGCACCTTGGCCGGCAGCAGCGCCTCGTAGGCCGCCACGAAGGTGTCCACGGGCAGCGCCGCCAGCGCCCGGCCCAGCACCTCCAGCGGCACCTCGCCCGCGTCGCGCACGCGCACGCAGGCCGCGCCCATGTCCAGCCGCTGGCCGGTGGCCTTCCACGCGCGCACGAAGGCCTCTCGCTGGCGCGGCGCGCAGTAGAGCGCGAACAGGTGCAGGGCGAAGCCCGCCTTGGTGGCGGCCAGCGACACGAAGGGCAGCGGCTGGCCCGGCGTGCAGTGGTAGCCGGCCGGGTAGCGCGCGAGCGGCACGTGCCAGGCCACCATGCCGGAGGCCATGCCCTCGGCGTAGCCCGTGGGCAGGTGCTTGCGCACCGTGGCCAGCAACACCTCGGCCGAGCCGCGCCGCTCGGGCGAGAGCGCAGCCAGCCAGGCTGCGACGGTGAGGGGACGTGCGTTCATCTGCAATCCTCCATGGCGCGGCTAGCGCCAGCCGTACTCCCAGAAGGCCGCCGGCGCGACGCGCTCGTGCGGCTCGCGGCCCGCCCGCTCGAACAGGTAGCCGATGGGGCTGGGCTCGAGGTCGTCGTGGCGCGCGTTGTACTGCGTGCCGCCCCAGCGCAGGCCCACGGCCAGCAGCTCGAAGGCCACGAAGCCCTGCGCCTGGCTGTCCCACGTGGCCGAGCCGCGCAGCCGGCCCTCGAAGCCACGGCGCGTGTCCACGGGCGGGCCGTTGCCCGCCACCGGCCAGCGGCCCGCCTGCTCCCAGTGCGCCTCGCCCTCCAGCGACAGCGTGAGGCGCGGGCCCTCGACGGCCGTCACCGTGCTGGCGAGCCGCGCGCGCTGGAGGCTGGCCTTGGGCGCGGGGTAGGTCTGGCCGCGCACGTTGTCCACGAGCGACACGCGCGTGAGCCGGTCGAGCACGGCGCCGGCCACCTCGCGCGTGGCGCCCACGCGCGCCTCCTCGGGCACCAGCATCCGCGCCTCCTCGCGCCGCAGCCACACGTAGTCGAGGTTCCACGCCGCGGCGCGCCAGTCGGGCGCAGGCCGTGCCGGGCTGCCGGGCGGCAGGTCGCGCGCAGCATCCCGCGGCAGGTCGCGCGACGAGAGCCGCAGCACCAGCCCCTCCTCGGGGTAGCGCGCCTCCAGCCGGCGCAGGTCGCCCGTGCCGTCCCACCCGCCGGCGGGCACGCGCTCGGCCTCGGGCAGCGCGTCCCACGCCGCCAGCGCCTCCTCCAGCATGGCGGCCACGCGCGCCGGGTCGTTGTGGTTGATGGAGGCCAGCAGGCGCCCGTCCACCGTCGTGGCGTAGAGGCCCTGGCGCGTGCTGCTGGGCACCGTGCGGCCCGCGTAGTGGCCCTGCTCGGCCACCTCCTGGAACAGCAGGCTCTCGGGGTCCTGCCCGCGCTGCAGCCGCCCCACCTCGTCGGCCGCCGGCACGAAGCGCTCCAGCAGCCGGCGCACCCGCGCATCCGTGAAGACCGCCCGCCGGGCGATCACGCCGTTGTTTCACACGCAGGCGAGGGGATGCCCGTTCATCGCCCACAGGAACACGGGCCGCTGCGTGCGGCGCGCCTCGGCCACCGCCTCGCCGAAGGTGGGCCGCCAGCCCACCTCGCGCCAGGCCGACTCCTCGCGCGTGGGCGCGATCGCCGCCTTGAGCGCCGGGTACGTCTCGGCCGTGAGCGCGGGTGCGGGCTCCCCCGCGCACACGAGCGTCGCGCACAGCAGCAGCCCCGGGAGCAGCACGAGCGACTTCATGCCAGCGGCCTCCACGAGCGCCCGCGACTGCGCTCAGTCCTCGTCGCCGGGCTCGGGCAGGACGACCTCGTCCACCTGCAGCGGGCGGCGGGCGCTGAAGGGGGCCTTGCGCACGGCGCAGGGCTGGAAGTCGCAGCCGGCGCACCACGCCTTGCGGCAGGGGTCGGCGTGGAACTGGATCTGCCCCTGGATGCCCAGCTCGGCGATGGTCTCGGTGGCCACGCGCTCGGTGATGTCGTGGGCCGTCTTCACGTCCCAGAACTCGGGCACCACGATGTGGGCCTCCACGTGGTGGAAGCGCCCGGCGCGGATGGCGCGCAGGTTGTGGATGCCGATCACGCCGCCCGTCATGCGCGTGTCCAGCGAGGTGACCAGCCGCCCGAGCAGCGCGGTGTCTTCCTCGTCCAGCAGGCCGCCGGCGGCGTAGCGCACCAGCTTCACGCCCGTCACCAGCAGCTGCACGGCCACCAGCGCGGCCACCACGGGGTCGAGCCACCCGATGCCCGTCAGGCGCACCAGCAGCAGGCCCACCACGATGCCGGCACTGGTCCAGGCGTCCGACAGCACGTGCTTGCCGTCGGCCTCCAGCGCCAGCGAGTGGTAGCGCCGGCCCGTGCGCACGAGGTAGAGGCCCAGCAGCAGGTTGCCCACGCCGGCGCCCACGACGATCAGCAGGCCCGTGTCGAGGTTGCGCAGCGTGACGCCGTGGAGCAGGCCGTCCACGCACTCCACGAAGATCATCACTGCGGCGAAGGCGATCAGGCCGCCCTCGAAGCCGGCGGTGAAGAACTCGATCTTGCCGTGGCCGTACGGGTGGTTGCGGTCGGCAGGCTTGCCGGCGAACACCAGCCCGCCCAGCGCGAACACGGCGGCGATGACGTTGACGATCGACTCCAGCGCGTCCGACAGCACGGCCGACGAGTCGGTGAGCGTGTAGGCGAGGAACTTCGCGCCCAGCAGCACCACGCCCACCACCAGCGAGAGCACGGCCGCGCGCATGCGGTGGCGCTCGGCCACGCCCTCGGGCGTGCCCGCGGGCCCCAGCAGGGCCGCGCCCCGACCGGCCGGCGTGGGCCCGTGGGCATGGGCCTGTCCATGACCGTGGTCGTGTGCGTGGGGATGCAAGCCGCCCATGCGCCCCATCCTAGGACGGGAGCGGGGCACGCCGCACCTCGCACGCAGGAGGCGCGTGCCGGGCGTCCGGGCGCACGCAGGGCCCTGCTAGGCTCCCCCGCCGGAGGTGCACGATGCCCGAGGCCCAGGTCCCGGCTGCGACCCCGGCCGCGTCCGAGGGTGACCGCATCTACACGCCTGCGCAGGGCGAGCTGCAGCTGACGGCCCGCGCGCTGGCCGTGGGCTGCCTCATCGGCGCCGTCATCGCCACGATCAACATGTTCTTCGGCCTCAAGACCGGCTGGGGCGTGGGCGGCTCGATCCTGGCCGCCATCCTCTCCTACGCCATCTTCGCGCTGCTCAAGCCGCGCATGCCCTTCACGGTGCTGGAAACCAACATCGCGCAGACCGCGGCCTCAGCCGCCGGCACGATGACCATGGCCGCGGGCCTCGTGGCCCCCATCCCGGCGCTGCGCCTGATGGGCATCGAGCTGGACGCCGTGCAGCTGCTGGCGTGGTCCGCCTCGGTGGCCTTCATCGGCGTGTTCTACGCGGTGCCGCTGCGGCGGCAGATGGTGCTGCTGGAGCGCTTGCGCTTCCCCAGCGGCACGGCCACCGCGCACACCATCGTGGCGATGTTCGGCTCGGGCGCCGAGACGTTGCGGCGTGCGCGCGCCTTGCTCGTGTGGGCCGGCATCTCCTTCGGCCTCGTGCTGGCCATGTGGGCCGTGCCCGCCATCAAGCTGCCGCCGCTGCACGCGTGGCTGGGCGGGCTGGCCGCCTCGCTGCACGCCTTCACCTTCTCGCTCTACCTCGACCCCATGCTGCTGGGCGCCGGCGTGCTGGTGGGCATGCGCGTGTCGCTCTCGCTGGCGGCCGGCGCCATCGTGGCCTGGGGCGTGCTGGCGCCGCTGTGCCGCGAGCAGGGCTGGGCGCCCGGGCCGGTCATGTCCTACGGCAACGGCGCGCGCGGCTGGATCCTGTGGACCGGCGTGGCCATCATGCTGGCCGAGGCGCTCACCAGCCTCGCGCTCTCGTGGCGCAGCATCGTGGCGGTGTTCCGGCGCCAGTCCGCCGGCGCGGCGGCCCACGACGACGCGCGCGAGGCCATCCCCGCGGCGTGGTGGCTGGGCGGCCTGCTGGCCTCGGCCGTGGCGGCCTGCCTCGCACTGCAGGCGCTGTTCGGCATCCCGTGGTGGATGACGCTGGTGGCCGTGGGCCTCTCGTGGGTGCTGGCCGCCATCGCCGTGCGCTCCTCGGGCGAGACCGACATCAACCCCGTCAGCGGCGTGGCCAAGGTGACGCAGCTGGCCTTCGGCGGGCTGGCCCGCGGGCAGGTGGCCACGAACCTGATGGCCGGCGCCGTCACCGCGGCCGGGGCCTCGCAGGCGGCCGACATGATGGGCGACCTCAAGACCGGCCACATGCTGGGCGCCAGCCCGCGCAAGCAGTTCCTGGCCCAGCTGGTGGGCATCGCCGCCGGCGTGCTGGTCGTGGTGCCCATCTACCTGCTGGTCACGGCCGGCGGCATCGGCGACGGCAACCCGGACCTGCCCGCGCCCTCGGCGCAGGCCTGGAAGGCCACCGCCGAGCTGGTGGCGGTGGGCTTCGACGCGCTGCCTCCCTACGCCATCTGGGGCGTGCTGGGCGGCCTGCTGTTCGGCATCGCCGTGCCGCTGCTGCGCAGGCTCGTGCCGGCCGCCGAGCGCTTCCTGCCCTCGGCGATGGCCTTCGGCATCGCCTTCATCATCCCGGCCTACTTCAGCGTGCCCTTCCTCCTGGGCGCGCTCGCGCACCGTGCCTGGCAGCGGCGCGCGCCCACGCAGGCCGCCGACCTCGCCTTCGCGGTGGCCTCGGGCGTGCTGGTGGGCTCGGGCCTGGCCAGCATCGTCACGCCCATCCTCGACGCGCTGGGCCTGCGCCTCTAGCGGGCGGGGCGTGCCGCCGGCCCCTGCGCGGACGTGCGGCTAGAGCGCCGCGTAGATGCGGTGCACGTCGTCGTTGTCGTCGATGGCGGCCAGGAAGGCCTCCACCTCGGCCCGCGCGGCGGGCTCGAGCTGCACCTTCTCCTTGGGCACGTAGCCCACCTCGGAGAGGGTCACCGACCAGCCTGCGGCGCGCAGCGCCTTGGTGACGGTGTCGAGGTCCGTGCGCTCGGTGAAGAAGCGCGCGCCCTGCTGGCCCTCGGGCACCTGCTCGAGCGGCTCCACCTCTTGCGCGCCCGCCTCGATGGCCACCGTCTCGAGGTCCTGGCCGGCCGTCTCGTGGGTGGCCTCGACGATGCCCATGTGGTTGAACAGGAAGGTGACGCGAGCGCCGATCTGGCCGTGGCGGAACAGCACGCGCATCTCGGGTGCGGTGCGGTTCCTGTTGTCGGTCAGGCACTCGACGATCACCGGCACCTGGTGCGGCCCGAAGCCCTCGAAGGTGACCAGGTCGATGTCGGTGCGCTCGCCCGTCAGGCCCGCGCCCTTCTTGATGGCGCGCGTGATGGTGTCGTTGGGCACCGACTGCTTGCGCGCAGCCTCGACCGCCACGGCCAGCTTGGCGTTCATCGTCACGTCGGGCGCGCCCGACTTGGCCGCCACCCAGATCTCGCGCACCAGCTTGTTGACGATCTTGCCACGCTTGTTGGCGTTGATCTCGCGGTTCTTCTGCAGCCACTGCCGGCCCATGCGACGCCTCCCGGGCGCCTCGCGGCGCCGCCGCGTGACCATACCGCCGCCACGGCGCGGGGCCTGCCCGTGCCGCGCCCACCCGCCTGCGCCGCACGCGCCGGGCCGGTATGCTCGGCCCATGCGCAACCGCCTGACCTGCCGGCGTGCCGGCCTGCTGCTGGGAGGCGTCCTGCTGGCCTCCGTGCTGGGCTCCCTGCCGGGAGCCACGCCGGGGGTGCGCGCACTGCAGGCCGCCCCCGCCGACTTCGTGCGCATCGAGAAGGAGATCGCCGAGGAGAAGGCCAAGGCGGCCAAGGCCTGGCTCTCGCTGGCCATGGACCTGGTCGCCCTCGACCTCAAGGACGCGGCCACCGACGCCTGGCGCCGCGCACGCGACCTCGTGCCCGAGCACGCCGAGCTGGCCACGGTGGAGGCCAAGGTGGATGCGCTGGCCGGCAAGGGTGTGCCCGACGAGGCCGCGCAGAAGCGCATCGCGCGCACGCGCGAGGAGGTGGCCAAGGGCTACGAGCGCATGGCCAAGGTGCTCGACAAGGAGCAGCAGGACGCCCGCTACACGGCCTGGCTGGTAGGCGCGCTCGATCTCAGCCCCACCAAGGCACGCGTCACCACGCTGGCGAGGATGGCGCAGGCCGCGCCCCTGCTGCTGCAGGTGGAGGAGAAGGGATTTGGCGGCTGGCTCTCGCTGCCCAAGGGATGGCGCGCGGGCAACGACATCCCGCTGCTGGTGGTCTTCGAGGGCGAGGGCCAGATGTTCCAGCAAGCCCTCGAGCGCTTCGTGCGCGAGCGCAAGGGCGAGGCCGTGGCCGTGCTGGCGCCGCTCACGCTCTCGTCGAGCACCGAGCTGAAGGTGGACCGCTACCAGCCGGCCTACAGCGAGGCGCTGCTCAAGGCCCAGAACGACACGCGCAACGCCTTCGACCACGAGGGCGTGGCACGGCTGGTGGAGCTGGTGCGCACGCACTTCGCAGGCCAGGGCCCCGCCTGGCTGGCCGCGCAGGGCCGCGGCGTGGAGCCGGCGCTGGGCTACCTCGCACTCCATCCCGCGCGCGTGGCGGCGGCCTCGCTGGCGCAAGCGCGCTTCGAGGCCGTGGACCTGCCGGCCGGCGACGCGCCGGCGGGCGGCGGACCGCCCGTCGAGCTGGTGGGCGCGGCCGGCGGGCCCGAGGAGCCCGAGCCCTGGCTGGTCGCGCGCGGCTTCCGCTCCGTGGGCAAGGCAGGCCTGAAGGGCTCCACGCCTGGCGAGCTGGCCGCCCAGCAGTGGGCCTGGCTCGTCGCGCCGCGATGAACGGCTACGCATGGCCCGCGCCGACGGGCCTGCTGCTCGGCGGGGCGGCCGCGCTGGCCGCCGTGTTGCTGGGCGGCTGGCTGGCCGGCGCCAGGCCGCGCCGCTGGATGCGCGTGCTGGGCTGGGCGGGCGTGCTGCTGGCCGCCGCCTGCGGGCCCTGGGCCGTGCCCGGCGAGCCGGCCGGCAACCGCATGCTGCTGCAGTGCGCATGGCTGTACTTCGCGATGAAGGTGCTGGTGCAGGCCGAGGCACGCATCGCCGGCCGCCCCGTTCCCCATGGCCTCGACTGGGCCGCCTTCGTGCTGCTGTGGCCGGGGATGCGTCCGTGGTCCTTCGCCACGCGCAGCGCTCCCGCACGCCATGGAGCGCGCTGGGTGCGCGAGGGACTGCTGTCGATGCTGCTGGGCGCAGCCCTGCTGGTGGATGCGCACCTGCTGGCACGTGCCGGCGTGCACGACGCCTGGGTGGCCGTGGTGGCCATGGGCGGGCTGGGCTTCGTGATCGCCTTCGGGGCCATGCGCGTGCAGGCCGGGCTGTGGCGCCTTGCCGGCCGCCGCGTGCAACCCTTCTTCGACGAGCCGCTCAAGTCCACCTCGCTGGCGGAGTTCTGGACGCGGCGCTGGAACCTCGCCTTCAGCGAGATGCTGCAGGTGGCCATCGAGCGGCCCGTGCGCACCGTGCTGGGACCGCGACGCTCGTTCGCGCTGGCCTTCCTCGCCTCGGGCTTGCTCCACGACCTGGCCTTCAGCGTGCCCTCCGGCGGGGGGTTGGGCCTGCCCACCCTCTACTTCGTGCTGCACGCCCTGCTGGTGGCGCTGGAGCCGCGTGTGCCGTGGCAGCGACTGCCGCTGGGACTGCACCTGCGCCATGCGGCCGCGGTGCTGGCCGTGCTGGGCCTGGTGCCGCTGCTGTTCCACCTGCCCGCGATGCGCGCGCTGGTGATCCCGCTCGTGGACTAGCCGCGCGCGACGCGTTGCCACTCGCTGGCACGGAACACCACGGGTTGCGCCGTGAGCCGGGTGACGTCGTAGCGCGACCGCAACGCCTCCAGGCCCAGCGCCTCGCCGTGCGCGGCCAGCCCGGCACTCCACGCCAGCCGGCCCAGCAGCTCCTCGCGCGTCCAGCCCTGCGCGCGCAGCGTGGCCAGCGCCGTGTCGCCGTGGCGCTTGGCGAGGCGGCGGCCCTCCTCGCCCACCACCAGCGGGACGTGCAGGGTGACGGGATGCGGCAGGCCCAGCGCGCGCTGCAGCAGGCGCTGGCGCGCGGTGCTGGGCAGCAGGTCGCTGCCGCGCATCACGAGGTCCACGCCGCTGGCCGCATCGTCCAGCACGGTCGCCAGCTGGTAGGCGGCCACGCCATTGTTGCGGTGGATCACGAAGTCACCGGTCTCGGCCGCCACGTCGCAGGCCTGCTCGCCGTAGAGCAGGTCGTGGAAGCGTTCCACGCCCGGCGGCACGGCGAAGCGCAGGCAGGCGGGCTTGCCGGTGGCGGCCTCCGCCTCGGCGCACGAGCGCCAGCGGCCACGGCAGGTGCCGGGGTAGCGCGGGCCCTCGGTGCCGTGGGGTGCACTCGCGGCCTCCTCCACCTCCTTGCGCGTGCAGGTGCACGGGTAGGCCAGGCCCTGCTCCAGCAGCCGCCCAGCCGCCTCGGCGTAGGCGGCGGCCCGCTGCGACTGGCGCACCACCGCGCCGGGCTCGTCCCACGCGAGGCCCAGCCAGGCGAGGTCGTCCAGCAGCCCGTCGATGGCCGCGGCGCGCACGCGCGGC
This sequence comes from Planctomycetota bacterium, assembly GCA_964228555.1. Classification (GTDB taxonomy): domain Bacteria; phylum Planctomycetota; class PLA2; order PLA2; family JAEUHO01; genus CAXQZU01. The sequence goes on along the minus strand of CAXQZU010000047.1, from coordinate 8,516 downwards.
GTGTCCAGGTCGTCGATGCGCAGCACCAGCGAGCCGCCCACCGCGCGCACGTGCAGCCACGTGAGCAGGAAGGTGCGCGCGTTGCCCACGTGCAGGTGGCCGGTGGGGCTGGGAGCGAGGCGCGAGCGCACGCGGCCAGCCTACGGCAGGCGGCGCACCCGAATGCGCTTGGCAGCGCGCACGCGCACGCGGACACCTAGGGAATGCGACGCCTGCTGCCGCTGCTGCTCGCGCTGGCCTCCGCCCTGCCCGCAGGCGCCGATGGGCCCCCGCCGGGCGGCGCCCTGCCGCGCCCCGCGGCCCCTCCGCAGGCCCCTCCCCCGGCGCGGCCCGGGGCAGGAGGCGAGCCGGGACCGGCGCAGGCCGCGGCAGGACCGCACGCGGTGGTGACCTCGCCCGGCACCGGCCTGCCCGTGCCGGAGACGCGGGTCACGTGGCGTGCCGTGGCCATGCTGCCCACCGAGGTGGGCGAGGGCCTGGGCGAGTACGAGGCGCGGCGCGTAGTGGCCGAGCTGCGCTGGTCGCGCGACCTCTCGTCGAGCGTGCAGGTGGCCTGCGACCTCGCCATGGAGCGAGGCAGCTACCGCTTCGAGGACGAGGCTGCGCTGCTGCCGCTGGGCAGCGGATCGCTGGGCGAGGACTACGCGTCGGGGCGGCTCGCGCTGGGAGGCTCGTGGCGCCTCTCGCGCACGCTGGGCCTCGCGCTGGGCGCGAGCCTGCGCGCCAGCCTCATGGACGGCGCCCACATCGACGAGGCCCTGCAGCCGGGCGGGCTGCTGGCCGTGCGCATGCGGCTGTGGGGCAGCAGCGACCTGCTGCTGGGCATCTCGGCCACGCAGGGCCTGGAGGGCGATGCCTACGTGCTGCCCATCGCCGGGATGGGCGGCTCGCTGGGCGGCGGTGCGCGCCGCTGGCGCGTCGAGGCCCGCGGGCCCGGCGCCTCCTTCGTCTACGACCTCACGCCGCGCCTGGCGCTGGGTGCCTTCGCGGGCTACGAGCGCCGCGACATCCGCCTCGCGCCTGACGCCCGCGAGCCCGGCGGCGTGCTGCGCGAGCAGCGCGCGCAGGTGGGCGTGGAGGCGATCCTGCGCACGCAGGCCGGGGCATCGCTGCACCTCGGCGTGGGTTGTGCCGTATGGAACCGGCTCTCGATCCTCGACCGCGAGGGCGAGGCCGTGCTGGAGCAGGACACCGACCCCGCGCCCTTCGTGCAGCTGGAGTGGGCCCTGCGCCTCTAGCAGGAGGCGCTCAGGCTGCGCCGGCCAGCAACGCCTCGGCCTCGGCACGCACGCCGGCGTCGAGATCGCGGCGGGCCCGCTCCAGCCACGGGCGCGCGCGGCCTGCGTCGAGCCCTGCCAGGGCCCACAGCGCGTGCGAGCGCACCACCGGGGCCACGTCCTCGCGCACGCAGGCTTCCAGCGCCGGCACGGCACCGGCAGCGCCGATGTTGCGCGCCACGACGGCGGCGCTGCGCAGCACGCCGGCGCGTCCCGCCCGCAGCAGCGAGGTGGCCGCGAAGCGGCGCGCGAACGCAAGGTCGCTGCGCAACGCCAGCGTGGCCGCGAGGTCCAGACGCGGCCCCACGCCGGCTTCCGGCGCCAGCCCGGGGAACGCCTCCAGCACGTCGAGCCCGTTGTAGGGACACGGGTCCTGGCAGGCGTCGCAGCCGAACACCCACGCCCCCATCCGCTCGCGCAAGGCATGCGGGATGGGCGCCTGCACCTCGATGGTCCAGGTGGAGATGCAGCGGCGTGCGTCCAGCACGCCGGGAGCAGGCAGTGCCCCCGTGGGACAGGCCACGAGGCAGCGTGTGCACGCACCGCAGCCCGGCGCCGGCGTGGCGGGCGGCGTGGCCTCCAGCTCGAGGTCCGTGAGCACCTCGCCCAGCAGGAACCACGAACCGTGGCCTGGGCGGATCAGGCAGGTGTTCTTGCCGGCAAACCCCAGTCCCGCGCGCTCGGCAAAGCCGCGTTCCAGCAGCGGCGAGTGGTCGCAGGCGGCGCGCGCCTCGTTCGCGCCCAGCAGGCCCGCGAGGCTGGCCGCCAGCGCGCGCAGCCGAGGCAAGAGCACGTCGTGGTAGTCACGGCCCCAGGCGTAGCGGGCCACGCGTCCATAGCGCTGCTCGTGCTCGAAGGGCAGGTCGGGGCCGCCGTAGGGCACGGCCACGCTCACGATGCTGCGCAGCCACGGCATGCGCTGCTGCGGGTCGGCGCGCTCGCCTGGGCGCCGCTCCATGTACTCGAGCCCCGCGGCGTGTCCCGCGGCCACCCAGCGCTCCACCGCCTCGCGGCCGTGCTGCAGCGCCTGCGCGCCGCTCACGCCCAGCAACACGAGGCCGTGCCCGGCTGCCAGCTGGCGCACCTGCTCCAGCGAGGCCACGACGAGCCGTCGCGCGCGGCGCGACCTACTTGCCCTTGGGCGGGTTCTTGCGCTTCACGCCACGCGCCGCCAGCATCTTGCGGATGCGGGCCTCGCGCTGCGCCGGCGTGTACTTGGCCCACACCCCGCGCTGCTTCTTGCTCAGCAGCGGATTCTTGCCGCGCTTGCCGCCCTTGGCGGCCGCGGCCAGCGCCTTGCCGCCCTTGCCCGCCACGCCCGCGGGCACGCTGGCCGCGATGGCCCGCATGAGCTGGTCGAGGCTGGCCGAGACCGCCGCGAGGGCGGCCGGGACCGAGACACCAATCTTCTTGCGACGAGGCATGGATGGCTCCAGCAAAGGCCCGCTTGGGTGGGGCTTGCGTCCTGATTGAGGAGGCGAGAATCCACTTGATTCCTCTCGATGTCAAGGCAGTACGCAGTGTCGGTGGTGCATCCCCCCCATCCAGCCGCCAGCCTGGGCCGGATTCTCGATGAGATCGTCCCGACGAGCCGGCCGCCCGGGTCGCTGCGGCGCTAGGGTGGCGCGGTCCGCGTGCGAGGCACCAGCTTGGCCACCTCCAGCACCGTGGCCGGCAGCGCCCCGGCCACGAGCACCGCGGCAATCTGTGCAGGCGAGAGAGGCTCGGCTCCCAGCAGGCGGGCCGCCGGCTCCCACAGCATCACGCACGCCTGCAGGCCGGCCGTCGCCAGCACCACCAGCAGCAGGCGCGGGTTGCTGGCGAGGCCCAGTTCCCACGCGACGCGCCCGCGGCTGCGCACCACGAACGCCCGCAGCAGCTCTTCCACCACCAGGGTGCTGAAGGCCATGCTGCGAGCCACCGACTCGCCCAGCCCGGCCTCGAGCGCAACGGCGAACACGCACAGCACGGCGACGGCCGCCAGCAGGGCACCCACCGCCAGCTGCAGCACGAAGCCGCGATCGGCCAAGGGCTCGGAGGCGCGCCGCGGTGGACGGCGCAAGGCGTCCGGGTCGGCCGGGTCCACGGCCAGCGCCAGCGCCGGCAGGCCGTCCGTGACGAGGTTGATCCACAGCAGCTGCAGGGGCAGCAGGGGCAAGGGGAGGCCGGCCAGCACCGCGCCCGCCACCACGAGGATCTCGCCTGCGTTGCCGCCAAGCAGGTAGAGCAGGCTCTTGCGGATGTTGTCGAAGATGCGCCGGCCCTCGGCCACCGCGGCCACCAGCGTGGCGAAGCGGTCGTCGAGCAGCACCATCGCGCTGGCGTCCTTGGCGACGTCGGTGCCACCCTTGCCCATCGCCACGCCGATGTCGGCGCCCTTGAGCGCGGGGGCATCGTTGACGCCGTCGCCGGTCATGGCAACCACCGCACCCTGCGCCTGCCACGCCTTCACGATGCGCAGCTTGTGCCCGGGCGTGGTGCGCGCGAACACCGCCGCGCCCTCCACCCGGGCGCGCAGGGCCTCGTCGTCGAGCGATTCCACCTCGCGACCGTGCACCACCTCGTGCTCGTGGGCCGCGATGCCCAGGTCGCGCGCCACGGCCAGCGCCGTGGATGGCTGGTCGCCCGTGATCATCACCACGCGGATGCCCGCGCGCCGGCAGGCCGCCACCGATTCTCGGGCCTCGGGCCGGGGCGGGTCGGCCAGCGCCACCAGCCCCAGCAAGGTGAGTCCTTCCTCGGGATCCTCGGTGCCCCCATCGCCAGCCAGCACGCCACGCGCGGCCACCCGCCGGGCCACCGCCAGCACGCGACGGCCACGCAGGCCCTCGCGTGCGTTGAGCGCCTCCAGCTGCGCCCGCATGCGCGCATCCAGCGGCTGCACGCCGCCGGCACCCAGCCACGACACCGAGCGTGCCAGCAAGGCCTCGGGCGAGCCCTTCACGTAGGAGCACGCCGCCTCGCCCGCCTGGCGCACCACGGCCATGCGCTGCCGCACGGCCTCGAAGGGCCTGACCGCCAGCACGGGCTCGTGCCGGTCCAGCGCCTCGGCCTGCACGCCCACGCCCTGCGCCGCGGCCAGCAAGGCTCCCTCCATCGGGTCACCCAGCACCGGCGGCTCATGGCCCGGCGGGGCCAGCCGCGCAGTGCAGGCACTGGCCGCGGCGTGCAGCAGCACGCGCACGACCTCGCCAGGCGGGGCAGCACGGCCGTCCTGGTGCCGGAAGGCATCGGGCGGCCCGTAGCCCTGCGCGTCCACCTCGAGGTGCTCGCCCTGCGGCAGGCCGGGGGTGAGCACGGCTGCCACCGTCATGTGCCCCACGGTGAGCGTGCCCGTCTTGTCGGTGCAGATCACCGAGGTGCAGCCCAGCGTCTCGACGGCGGCCAGGCGTCGCACCAGCGCGCCGCGCCCCGCCATGCGGGCCACGCCCAGCGCCAGCGCAATGGTGACCACCGCCGGCAGGCCCTCGGGCACGGCGGCCACGGCGAGGCCCAGCGCCGTCATCAGCATCTGGTCGGGCGGGAGGCCGTGCAGCAGGCCCAGCGCGAAGACCAGCGCCACCGCCCCGCACGCAGCCAGCACCAGCCAGCGGCCGAAGGACGCGAGGCGCGCCTGCAGGGGCGTGGTCACCTCGGGGGCGCGGCCCACCAGCGCTGCGATGCGGCCCAGCTCGGTGGAACGGCCCGTGGCCACCACCACGCCCAGGGCCTCGCCGGTGGCGATGCTGGTGCCCTGGAAGAGCAGCGTGCTGCGCTCGGCCAGCGTTGCGTCCACGCCAATCGTGGCATCGGCCTCCTTGCGCACGGCGTGCGGCTCGCCGGTGAGCGTGGCCTCGACCGCGCGCACGTCGGCGCTGCGCAGCAGGCGCAGGTCTGCGGGGACTGCGTCGCCAGCCGCGATCTCCACGAGGTCGCCCGGGACCAGCGCCGAGGCGGGGATGGCACGCACGCCCCCGTCCCGGCGCACGCGCGCCACCGGTGCGGACAGGCGCCGCAACGACGCCAGCGCGCGAGCGGCACCGCGCTCCTGCGCATAGCCCAGCGCGCCGTTGAGCACGAGGATGGCGGCGATGGCCAGCGCATCCACCGGTGCGCCCAGCCACCAGGCCATCCCGCCCGCCACGGCCAGCACGGCCACCAGCAGGCTGCGGAACTGCCCGGCGAACATGCGCAGGCGCGAGCGCGGCTCGGGCTCGGGCAGCGTGTTGGGCCCGCAGCGTGCGCGCCGCTCACCGGCCTGCGCCTCGTCGAGGCCGAGCGCCTCGTCCACGCGGAGGTGCGCCAGCACGTCGCACGCGGGCAGGGCATGCCACGCCGGCCCTGGATCCAGCGCGCCAGCCATCGCCTCGCCGGGCTCGCCCATGCGTCCAGCATCCGCTGCGTGCAGGGGGTGCGCAATCCTGGCCGGGCGGGCGGCCCCGGCGAACGCCGCCTGCCCGACGCGCAGGACCCGGGCTGCTCCCGGCCCTAGCGCGTGCCGGCGCGCAGCAGCTCGTGCACCACGCGCGCCGCGGCGCGCAGGTCGGGCACCACCCAGCGTGCACCGGCCGCCTCCAGCTCGTGGCGGTCGCCGGCGCCGTGCAGCACGCCGATGGTGTCGATGCCGTGGGCGCGCGCGCCCTTCACGTCGTGCTCGCGGTCGCCCACCATCAGCACGCGCGGGCCGCCCTCGAGGCCCAACGCCGCCAGCGCGCGGCCCACCAGCTGGGCCTTGCCCTCGTGGTCCAGCGCGAGGCTGCGCCCGCACAGCGCCTCGAAGTGCTGGCGCACGCCGAAGGCGCGCAGCAGGCGCTCGCTGTACACCTCGGGCTTGGCCGTGGCCACGGCCATGCGCACGTGCGGCGCCAGGCCCTCCAGCACCTCGGACAGGCCCTCGGCCGGCGTGGTCATCGCCACGCAGTGCACGTCGTAGTGCTCGCGGTAGGCGTGCACCCAGCGCGACACCTGCTCGGGATCGTCGGTGCCCAGCAGGCGCGCGGCGCTTTCCTCGATCTGCGGGCCCACGAAGCGGCGCATCTCCTCGGGCGGGCGCACTGGGCGGCCCATCGCACGCAGCGCATGCGCCATGCTGGCGCCGATGCTGGCCACCGAGTCGATCAGCACGCCGTCGAGGTCGAAGAGCACGGCATCCAGGGGCTGGCCAGGGCGGCGCATGAGCCCATCCTCGCCCCAAGCCTGCGCCTGTCGCGCCGCACCCGGGGCGACGGTCCCGGCCCGGTCGCCACGTGGGCGCCGCGCGGGCCCCGCACGGGCGGGCAAGCACGGGCCGTGGCACGCGCCGGCCCGCACCGCCACGGCGCTGGGCGTAGCATCGCCGGCGTGGACGTACGCCCTCCCCTCCCGGCACCGGCTGCGGGCACGCCGGACCCCAAGGGCCCGCGCCGGCCGCAGCTGCTGGGGTTGCTGGGCATGCTGGTGCTGCTGGGCCTGGCGCTCACGCTGCGGCTGCTGGCGCCCGCGCTGGGGCTGGAAGGCCTGCTGCCGTGGTCGCGCGAGGTGCCCGCGCAGGACGGCGGCGCCAGCCTCGCCGCGCCTGCCGCGCCCAGCACCGGGCCGCGCCTCTCCTCGGCAGGCGCCGCGGCGCCCGAGGCCGTGCACGGCCCCGTGCTGGTCGAGGTGCTGGGCCTGGATGGGCAGCCGCTGGCCGGCGTGCGCGTGCGTGCGGTGCCCGCCCCCGCCGCAGCAGGGACGCCGCCGGCCGCCGACGGCAGCGCCGCCGCCCCGTGGACCAGCGACGCGCAGGGCCTCGTGCGCATCGCCGACCTGCCCTACGACGGGCGCACGCAGGTGCAGGCGCTGCTGCGCCCCGAGCCCGCTGGCGAGGTGACGGAAACCCCCTTCGACGTGGAGGTGGGCCAGGACAGCTTCGTGTTCCGCACCACCCTCAACGGCAACGGCGGCAGCGCGGCCTTCACGCCGCGCATCACGGTGGCCCCCGTCGTGAACCCCGGCGAAGAGCCTGCGCCCGCACCCGTGCCGGCACCGGAACCCTCGCCGGAGCCCAGCGAGCGCAGCACGCTCGACACGCAGGGCGCCATGCAAGCCGCGGACCTGCAGGAGGTGATGCGCTCGCTGCGGGCCGCCCTGCAGGCGCCCTCGTCCGTGGCCGCCACGGCGCCGGTGCGCGGGCCCACGGTGCGCCTCGTGGTGGATGCGGGCCTGCCGCTGGACGTGCGCATCGAGGAGGCCGGTGACGGCCGCGCGCGGCCCGACGCACGTTGGCGCGTGAGCCCGCGCCTCGCGTGGGCCGACGCGTCCTTCGGCGCGCCCACGCTGCCCGTGACGCCCGGCACAGAGGCCGATGTCGGCCTGCGCGTGGAGGCGCCTGAGGGCTGGGTGGCACGCCAGCAGGCCCGCTACACGCCCTTCATCCACCCCGCGGCGCGCCGCCTGCAGGTGACCTATCCCGTGCGCCCCGCGGTGGACCTGGCGCTGGTGGTGCCCGAGGAGGGCCAGCCGCTGCGGCCCGAGGACTGGTCGGGCAGCATCACGGTGGCCGGGCAGCCCGTGGTCGACGGCACGGAGGTGCGCGTGGACGCGCGCGGCCGCCTGCGGCTGCGCGGCGGTGCCTTCCTGCGTGGCGACCTCGTGGAGGTGCAGGGCCGGCTGGGCACGCGCTTCGCCGCGCGCGGCACGGCCTTGCTGGGCAGCGACCCGCGCGCCACGGTCGAGGTGGCGCTGGCGCTGGAGCCGCTGCCGCCGGTCACCGACACCGAGGAGTTGACGCAGGAGTTCTCGATTGCCTTCGGCGGTGCGTCCATCGAGGTCTCGCTGGGCGGCGTGCGCCCCGGCGGGGCCCGCACGGACGAGGCCGCCGCGCGCGGCCCGCTGCCGCTGCGCGTGCTCGACGGGCGCGGCGCACCGGCCGCCGGCGCGCGCGTGCGCGTGCTGGGGCAGGCGGGCGAGGCCACGGCGGCCGACGCCAGCGGCCGCGTGCTGCTGCCCGACGTGGGGTCGGGCGCGGTGCGCCTCGTGGTGCTGGGGGCCGGCGCGCCCTGCGTGCTGGAGGTCGAGGCTGGGGCACTGCCGAGGAACGAGCAGGTGCTGGCCACGCCCGCTGGCGGCACGCTGGCCGTGACGGTGCAGGACGAGACCGGCGCGGGCCTCCCCTACGCCACGCTCGAGCTGGCCCTGCCCGAGGACCTGCCGTGGATCGACCTCGAGGACGGCGTGCAGCGCCTGGACCCGCTCGTGGACGCCCGCGGGCAGCGCACGCTGCGCGCCGTGCCGCCGGGCAAG
>CAXQZU010000046.1:0-9332 GCA_964228555.1 Planctomycetota bacterium | reverse complement strand
GCCACCGAGATGGCCGCCACCAGCCAGGAGCAGCAGGCCACGGTGAGCAGCCTGGGGGCCAGCAGCTCGCAGATCGCCGCCGCCGTGAAGGAGATCAGCGCCACGGGCACCGAGCTCAGCCAGACGATGGCCGAGGTCAGCACCGTGGCCCGCGAGTCGTCGGCGCTGGCCACCGAGGGTCGTGCCAGCCTCGGCGAGATGCAGGGGGCGATGGGCCTGCTGGCCAGCAGCAGCGGCTCGATCTCCAGCAAGCTGGCCGCCATCAACGAGAAGGCTCGCGACATCACCAGCGTGGTGACCACCATCACCAAGGTGGCCGACCAGACCAACCTGCTCTCGGTGAATGCGGCCATCGAGGCCGAGAAGGCCGGCGAGTACGGCCGCGGCTTCCTCGTGGTCGCGCGCGAGATCCGTCGCCTGGCCGACCAGACGGCCTCGGCCACGCTCGACATCGAGACCACGGTGCACCAGATGCAGGGCGCCGTGTCGGCGGGCGTGATGGAGATGGACAAGTTCGCGGCGCAGGTGCGCAAGAGCGTCGACGAGGTGGACGCGATCAGCGGCAAGCTGCAGCAGATCATCGAGCGCGTGGAGTTGCTCACGGCGCGCTTCGACACCGTCACCGAGGGCATGAACAGCCAGTCGCAGGGCGTGAGCCAGATCAACGACGCGATGGGCGGGCTCAACGACAACGTGCGCATCACCAGCCAGTCGCTCACGGAGTTCAACTCGGCAGCCCAGGAGATGAAGGCCTCGGTCGAGGGCCTGAAGATCGAGCTCAGCCGCTTCCGGCTCGAGGACTAGGCCGCCGGGCCGGGGTCCTTGCATGCGCGTCCACGTCCTCCTCCTGCATGCCGGCGGGCAGCGCTACGCGCTGCCCAGCGCCAGCGTCGTGGAGGTCGTGCCCTCCGTGCCGCTGCGCGAGGTGCCGGGCGCGCCGGCGGAGGTCGCGGGCCTGCTCCACTACCGGGGCCGCGTGGTCCCGGTGGTGGACCTCGCGGGCCGCCTGCGGGTGGCGCCGCCGCCGGCCACCTTCTCGACGCGCATCGTCGTGTGCCTGCGCCCGGGCAGCCCGGCGGACACGGCCACGCGACGACTGCTGGGCATCCGCGCCGGGGACGTGACCCGCGTGGGCGTGCTGGACCCCGAGGCGCCGGGCTCGCACCCGGGCGTGCTGCCCGACGGCCTGCGGGCGCTGGGTCGCGTCACGCGTGACGAGGAAGGCCTCGTGCAGCTGGTGGAGCTCGAGGGCTTGCTGGGCGCCGACCTGCTGGCGCGGCTCGACAGCGAGGTGCCGGTGCCCGGCGCCGCGCCCGCCGCGGACGAGGTGGCCACGTGAGCCTCGAGCGCCTGGCCGAGGTGCTGGCCCAGTCCACGGGCTTCGACACGGGCTCCGTGGGCCGCGGCGGCTTGCTGGCAGCGCTGTCCGGGCGTGTGGACATCGAGGACGCCGGCGCCGTGGCCCTGTTCGCCGAGCGCGTGGCGCAGGACAGCGAGGCGCGCGCCAGCCTTCTGGCCGACCTGCTCGTCCACGAGACCAGCTTCTTCCGCTACCCGGGCTCCTTTGCGTTCCTGGCGGAGGAAGTGCGGCGCCGGCTGGCGAGCGGCGTGCGCGTCGTGCGCATCCTGTCGGCCCCGTGCAGCAGCGGGCAGGAGCCGGCCAGCGTGGTGATGGCCCTGCTGGAGGCCGGCGTGGACCGCGCGGCCTTCACGGTGGATGCGCTGGACCTGAGCGCCGCCGTGGTGGCCCGCGCGCGCGCGGGCGTCTACACCGCCGGCGAGGCCCGCAGCCTCTCCCCCGCGCGCCGGGCGCGGTTCGCCCGCGTGGTGGGCAGCGGCATCGCGCTGCTGCCCGAGGTGGTGGGGCCGGTGCGCTACCGGCAGGGCGACCTGCTGGACCCGGCCTCGCTGGAGGGACTGGGGCCCTACGACCTCGTGCTGTGCCGCAACCTGCTCATCTACCTCACGCCCGAGGCCCGGGAGCACATCGTGCGCGTGCTCGAGAGGCTGATGGCCGCCGACGGCCTGCTGATGCTCGGGCACGCCGAGGTGGCACCCTCCCGGCCGCTGGGACTCGTGCCGGTGGGGCCGCCGGATGCCTACGTGGTGGCCGAGGCCGTCACGGCCGCCGAGCGCGAAGGTGTCAGTCGCGTGGGCGCGCCGCGCCCGCCGGCACCCGGCTCGGCGCGCCCGGCGCGCGGTCCCTTGCTGCGTCCGGCCGTGCCGCCGGCGCGCCCGCGGCCCCCGGCGCCGCTCTCGCGGCCCGTGCTCAAGGCCCCCGCGCGCGGCGTGGCCGGCGCGCCGGATGCAGCCGGCGACAGCGTGCTGGTGCGCGCACGCAAGCTGGGCCAGGATGGCCAGGTGGAGCAGGCCCTGGCCCTGCTGGCCGAGGCCGAGGGCACGCGCACGCCCACGCCCGACGAGCTGCACCTGGCCGCCGTGCTGACGCGGGCGCTCGACCGCCCGGAGGAGACACGCCGTGCGCTGACGCGGGCGCTCTACCTCGATCCCCGGCATGCGCCGTCGCTGCGACTCTCGGCGCTCGTGGCCAGCGAGGAGGGCGACCGCGAGGCCGCGCGACGCTTCGAGGGCCGTGCCGAGCGCGCCGAGGCGGCCATGGGCAGCACGCCGGTCGAGGGCGAGGCCTCGGGTCCGCGGGCGGGGGGTGAGCGTCGATGAGCGACCAGCCCGATCCCGCGCAGGCCTCGATGCCGCTCATCGCTGGGGGGGAGGGCGCGAAGCCCGCCCCCGCAGCCGGCCCGTCGGCCAGCGATCGGCTGCTGGCCAGGGCGTACCCCGAGGGCTACCTCGACACGTGGGCGCAGTCGCTGACGCGCGCACTGATCGAGGGCGTGGAGGCCGAGGAGCGCGCGGCCGCCATCTTCCGCCTTGGCGAGGACCTCTACGCGCTGGACGTGGCGCACGTGCGCGAGGTGCACCGTCCTGCCCGCGTGCACCGGGTGCCGGGCCGCAGCAACGAGATCTTCCGCGGCCTCGTGAGCCTGCGTGGCGAGCTGGTGCTGTGTGCCGACCTCCACGCCATGCTGGGCGCGGAGCGGCCGGCGCGTGCGCACGCCTCCCAGCGCGTGGTGCGCGTCGTCCGTGACACCGACTCGTGGGCCTTCGAGGTAGACGAGCTGCTCGACGTGTACCGCTATGCCGTGTCGCAGGTTGCACCGCCGCAGGTGACCGTGGCCAAGGCCGCGGTGCACTTCACGGACGGCCTCGTCCCGCTGGCCGAGCGGCACGCCGCCCGCCTCGACGCAGAGCGCTTCTTCGCCGGACTGGGGAGGAGCCTGCAGTGAGCGGCGACGACCTCAGCGGCTTCTCCCTGCTGGACCTGTTCCGCGCCGAGGCGGAGCAGCACCTGGGCACGCTGGAGGCGGGCTTGGTCGGCCTCGACAGCGCGCCCAACGACGCCAAGCGCCTGGAGGAGCTGATGCGCGCAGCGCACAGCATCAAGGGCGCGGCCCGCATCGTGGGCCTGGACGTGGCCGTGCACGTGGCCCATGCCATGGAAGACGGCTTCGTGGCCGCCCAGAAGGGGCAGGTCCAGCTCACGGCGCCGGCCATCGATGCCCTGCTGGCGGGCGCCGACCTGCTCAAGAGCGTCACCCAGCTGGACCCGGCCACGGCCACCGACACGCTGGCAGCCCGCGCAGCCGAGATCGAGGCGCTGGTGGCGCGGCTCACCGCCGTGGCGCGGGGCGAGGCGGCCGCGGCACCCGCACCGGCCTTGGCCCCGGCCGCGCCTGCCGCCGCGCAGCCGGTGGCACCCGCACCGGCACCCGCACTAGCACCGGCGCCCGCACCCGCGCCCGCACCCGCACCGGCACCCGCGCCAGCGCCCACGCCGGCCCCCCCGCGCGGCGAGGCGGCGCGCGAGGCGGCCCGCGCCGCGGTGTCCGGGGGCAGCGAGGAGCAGGCCGTGCGCGTCAGCGCGCAGAGCCTCACGCGCATCCTGGCCTACGCGGGCGAGACGCTGGTGGAGGCGCGCCGCCTGAGTGCGCAGGCGGCCCAGCTCGATGGGCTGCGGCGTACCGTGCAGCGGCTGGGGGCCACGGTAGAGCGCCTCGCGGAGCGCGTGCAGGACGGGCCCGAGGCAGCGCGCTACCACGAGCTGCTGGGCCTGATGCGCACGCTCTCGGGCCAGGTGCGTGGCGGGCTGGCCTCGCAGGGCGAGGCGCTGGAGACCAGCGCCCGGCGCGGCGAGGACCTCGCCGACCGCCTCTACGGCGAGGTGCTGGCCAGCCGCATGCGGCCCTTCCGGGACGTGCTGGGCGGCTTCCCGCGCCAGGTGCGCGACCTCGCGCGCGAGCTGGGCAAGCGCGTGAAGTTCGTCACCGAGGGGCGCGAGGTGCTGGTGGACCGCGACATCCTCGAGCGCCTGGAGGCGCCGCTGGGCCACTTGATCCGCAACGCGCTGGATCATGGCTGCGAGTCGCCGGACACGCGGACGGCCGCGGGCAAGGCGCCCGAGGCCACCGTGCGCGTCGAGGCGCGCCACCGCGGCGGCATGTTCGAGGTGCTGGTGGAGGACGACGGCGGGGGCGTCGACCTCGAACGCGTGCGCACGCGCGTGGTGGACCGCGGCCTGGCCAGCGCCGAGATGGTGGGTGGCGCCTCCAAGGCCGAGGTGCTCGAGTTCCTCTTCCTCCCGGGCTTCAGCACGCGCGAGACCGTCACGCAGGTCTCGGGCCGCGGCGTGGGCCTCGACGTCGTGCACAGCTTCGCCCAGCAGATGGGCGGGGCGGCACGCGTGGACAGCGAGCTGGGCAAGGGCACGCGTTTCACGCTGGTGCTGCCCATCACGCGCTCGGTGCTGCGTGCCGCGCTGGTCGAGATCGCGGGCGAGGCCTTCGCGTTCCCGCTCACGCGCATCGAGCGGCTGCTGCGCCTCGAGGCCTCCGAGCTCCAGTCGGTGGAGGGCCGGCAGCACTACATGCACGAGGACCAGCCCGTGGGGCTGCTCTCCGCCAGCGAGGTGCTGGGCCTGCCGGCTGGCAAGGCCGAGTCCGACCGCATCTCGGTGGTGCAGCTGGCCAACGGCAACGACCTCTACGGCCTGGCCGTGGAACGGTTCCTGGGCGAGCAGGACCTCGTGGTGCGCCCGCTGGACCCGCGCCTGGGCAAGGTGCCGCACCTGCTGGCGGCTGCGGTGCTCGAGGACGGCGACCCGGTGCTGATCGTGGACACCGACGACCTCGTGCGCGGCGTGGACGCCATGCTGCGCGGGGGCCGCATGCGCACCATCCGCGTGACCGCCCGCAAGGACGAGGGCCTGCGGCGGGGCCGCAAGCGCGTGCTGGTCGTGGACGACTCGCGTACCGTGCGCGAGGTGGAACGAGGCCTGCTCAGCAGCCGCGGCTACCTCGTGGACGTGGCCGTGGACGGCAGCGACGGCTGGAATGCGGTGCGCTCGGGCGACTACGCGCTGGTGATCACCGACGTGGACATGCCGCGCATGAACGGCATCGAGCTCACGCGGCGCATCAAGCAGGATGCCAGCCTGCGCAAGATCCCCGTGATGATCGTGTCGTACCGCGACCGCGAGGAAGACCGGCAGCGTGGCCTCGAGGCCGGCGCCGATGCCTACGTCACCAAGTCGTCGTTCCAGGAGGCCGGCTGGATCGAGGGGGTCGTGGACCTGGTGGGCGAGCCCTAGCCGCCGATGCGCGTCGCCATCGTCAACGACATGCGGCTGGCCACCGAGGCCCTCAAGCAGACCCTCGCGCAGGCGTCGGGCTGCGAGCTGGCGTGGGTCGCCACCGACGGGGCGCAGGCTGTCGCGCGCTGCGTGGCCGACCGGCCGGACCTGATCCTGATGGACATCGTGATGCCGGTGATGGATGGCGTGGAGGCCACGCGGCGCATCATGAAGGAATCGCCCTGCCCCATCCTCGTCGTGACCTCCACGATGGAGGGCAACCTCGAGCGCGTCTACAACGCGCTGGGCGCGGGAGCGCTGGACGCGGTGCAGAGCCCGGTCTTCAAGCCCGACGGCACGCTCGACGGCGTGGCGCCCGTGGTGAGGCGCATCCGCACGCTGCAGCGCATCGCGGGGCTGCCGACGGGACCCGCCGCCGTGGCGACCTCGCCCGTGCATCCTGCCCCGGCCTCGCCCACGGCGGCTGCGGCTCGCATGCCGGCCCTGCTCGTGCTGGGCGCGAGCACGGGCGGCCCCGAGGCCCTGCGCAGCGTGCTCAAGGGCTTCTCGGGCGGCTTCCAGCCCGCGGTGGTCATCGTGCTGCACCTCGATGCCGAGTTCGTGCCGGGCTTCTGCGAGTGGCTGGCGATGCAGACCGGCCGTCGCGTGCGCCCGGCCGCCGCCGGCGACGTGCCCGGCCCGGGCAGCGTGCTCGTGGCCTGCAGCAAGGACCACCTCGTGCTGGGCGGTGACGGGACGCTGGCCTACACCGCCGACCCGGCCGAGCAGCCCTACCGTCCCAGCGTGGACGTGTTCTTCGCCAGCCTCGCGCGGCACGCAGGGCGACCGGGCGCCGCGGCCGTGCTCACGGGCATGGGCCGCGACGGCGGCCAGGGCCTGCTGGCGCTGCGCAAGGCGGGCTGGCGCACCTTCGCGCAGGACGAGGCCACCAGCGTGGTCTACGGCATGCCGCGCGCTGCCCGCGACCTCGGCGCAGCGCAGGAAGTCCTTCCCATCCAGTCCCTCGGCGCATCGCTGGAGGCGGCCTACGCCCGCCTGCAGGCTGCGCCCCGACCCCACCCGGAGAGCCGATGAGCCAGGCCTCGACCCCCGCTGCGGCGGCCACGCCGCCCCCCGTGCCCAGCCTCGACCCTGCTGTCACGGGCGTGCTGCGCGTGCTGCTGGTGGACGACCAGATGATCATCGGCGTGGCCGTGCAGCGCATGCTGGCGCCGGAGAAGGACATCCAGTACCGCTACGTGAGCGATCCCACCAAGGCCGTGGCCGCAGCCCGGGAGTTCAAGCCGACGGTCATCCTCAGCGACCTCGTCATGCCGCAGATGGACGGCCTCGACCTGGTGTCGAGCTTCCGCGCCGAGCCGGAGACGGCACGCATCCCGCTCATCGTGCTCTCGTCGAAGGAGGAGGCCGCCACCAAGGCCGAGGCCTTCAAGCGCGGGGCCAACGACTACATGGTCAAGCTGCCCGACTCGCTCGAGGTGCTGGCACGCGTGCGCTACCACAGCAACGGCTACCTGAGCCTGCTGCAGCGTGATGCGGCCTACGAGGCGCTGCGCCAGAGCCAGCAGCTGCTCGCCGATGACATCAAGGAGGCGGCCCGCTACGTCGAGTCGCTGCTGCCCGAGCCCATCACCGAGCGCTTGCAGGCCACGTGGAAGTTCATCCCCTCGGCCTCGCTGGGGGGCGACGCCTTCGGCTACCACTGGCTGGACGACGACACCTTCGTGGTCTACCTGCTGGACGTGGCCGGGCACGGGGTGGGTGCGGCCCTGCTGGGCGTGAGCGTGCTCAACGTGCTGCGCTCGCGCGCCCTGCAGGACACCGACTTCGCCGACCCGGGGCAGGTGATGGCGCGCCTCAACGAGGCCTTCCGCATGCAGGACCAGGGCGGCAAGTACTTCACGATCTGGTACGGCGTCTACAAGGCCAGCACGCGCATGCTGCGCTGGTCAGGCGGTGGCCACCCGGCGGCCTTGCTGTTCGCCAGGGGCCAGCCCATGGCCTCGCTGCCCAGCGCGGGCCCCATGCCCGGCGTCATGGACGGCATCCCCTACGCCACCAGCGAGATGCCCGTGGCGCCCGGCGCGCGGCTGCTCGTCTTCAGCGACGGCCTCTACGAGCTGCGCGTGCGCGGTGGCGAGGTGCTGGGCATGGGCGACCTGCTGGCCGACCTCGAGCCCGTCGTGGCCGGGGGTGCCGAGCCGCTGGCTGCCTCGGTGCAACGCGCCGAGCGCCTGTGCGGGAACACCGGCTACGCCGACGACGTGAGCGTGGTGCAGGTGGTGTTCCCCTAGCACGCACGGGCTGGCTGCCGGCCCGCCACGGGCAGCGCGCGCTCAGCGCGGTGTCGCGGGCAGCACCTCCTGGGCCTCCACCTCCTCCGCGGCGTCCTGAGGTCGTGCGTCGGGCAGCGTGAGCTGGACCTCTTGGGTGCTGCCCTCGCGCAGGTCCAGCTGCACCTCGGCGGCGCGCGTGCCCAGCCGGGCCGTGAGCGTGAGCTTCCCGGGCGGCAGGTCGTGCAGGCGGCGCTCGCCCCGCACGTCGGTGCGGCCATCGAGGCGCTGCCCGCCGTCGCCGATGTCCACCCACGGCAGGCCCGAGGCGTGCTCGACCTTTAGCTTGGCGAAGGGCACCGGCTGGCCCGACGGGGCGCGCACCTGCACCCGCAGCGTGGCCCCCGCGGGCAGGCTCACGACCTGCTCGCCGCGCGGCAGCGCGCCGGCCTCCACCTCCACGAGCGCGGGCGCGCCGCCGCCCAGCACCAGCACGCGCAGCGGGCCACAGGGCACGTCCGGCAGCGTGACGCTGCCGGCGGCGTCGGCATGCTGCCAGGCCACGCGGGCGTCGTCCTCGGCGCGCACGAGGGCGCCGGCGGCCGCCGCGCCGCCCGGCAGCCTCAGGCGCAGCGGCAGCGGGCCGCGCGGGACGGTCGCGCGGGGCTTGGGCTGCGCGACCAGCGTGGGGCCATGGCCCCCGGGCGTAGCCTCCAGCCTGGCCTCGGGCTCCGGCTCGTCGTCGCTGCGCGTCCACAGCACCCCGTGGTGCCAGCCCACCCAGCCCAGCGCCAGCAGCACCACCCACGCCAGCAGCAGCAGCCACAGGCCCAGCCCATGGCGCGGCGCCGGCGCGTGGGGCGCCGCGGCCGCCGGCTGTGCGCCGGCAGGCGGCGGTGCCGGCGGCGTGGTGACCGGCCGCTGGGCGTCCGGCGTGGGCGGGAGGTCGGGCGGATCGTGCGTCACGGCGCGGATGCTACGCCTGCGTGCACGCCTCGTGGGGCAGGCCGTGTCAGCAGGCCCCGCGGGCCTCGTTCACGTGCCCGGTCCGCGTGCCTGGCCTGCGTGGCGGGTCAGCGGGCCGGCGGCGGCGCGCTGCCGGGCCCGTCCAGCGTGCGGCCGGGCAGCACCAGCGTGACGGCCTCTGCCTGGCCGTCGCGCAACTGCACCTCGGCCTGCGCGCTGCGCGTGCCGAAGTAGGCCCGCACCACCACCTTGCCCGGCGGCACGGCGCGCAGCGTGCGCTGCCCTCGGGCGTCCACGAGCGGGTCCAGGCGCTGCACGCCGTCCTCGAGGTCGATCCACGGCAGGTCCTCGGGCAGGGCCAGCTCGAGCGTGGCGTAGGGGAGGCCCGCGCCGGTCTCGTCCTGCACCGTCACGGCCAGCGTGCC
>CAXQZU010000045.1:0-113876 GCA_964228555.1 Planctomycetota bacterium | reverse complement strand
GTGGGGCGCCGCGGCGTTCGGGTCGTGCGTGAAGGCCTTCCCGCAGGCCCGCGTGGGCACCATCGTGGCGTGGGACGAGTGGCTGCGCGCCTTCGACGAGGCCGCGGGCACCAGCGTGAGCGCGCACGTGCGCCCCTACCTCGAGCGCCCCGGCGCCCCCGAGGCCGTGATCGCCTCGGTGGCCACGCGCGAGGTGGAGGGCGGCGTGGAGGCCAGCGTGCGCCTGCAGCAGCGCGTGCCGGCCGGCAGCGCGCCGTGGCCCTTCTTCGTGCCGGTGCGGATCGTGGGCGCGCCCGAGGACCGCACCGAGCACGAGGTGGACTTGAGCAGCGGCGAGGCCACGCTCACCGTGACGCTGCCGGCCAAGCCCAAGGCCGTGCAGGTGGACCCCGACTGGCACACGCTGCGGCGCATCGCCGAGGCCGACCTGCCGGCCTGCCTGGAGCGCACCTTCCTCGCCCGCGAGGGCGTGGTGCAGGTGCTGGGCGGCGAGAAGGAGTTCGGGCCGCTGGCCCAGCACGTGGCGCAGGCGCGCGGCTGGCGCGTGGTGGGCCCGGAGTTCGACCTCGCCGGATGGGCGGGGGGCGCGCTCGTGCTGCGCATCGCCCCCGAGGGCGAGCGCACGCTCGCGGCCGGAGGCGCAACCTACAGCGATCCCGCCCACGCGCTGCTCGAGAGCCGCATGGAGGGCGGGCGCGCCCGCACGGTGTTCACGGCGCTCAGCCCCGCGGCCGCCTCGCGCGCCGGGCGCCTGCCCTTCTACGGCTGGGACCCGTGGGTGGTGTTCCAGGGCGGGCGGCCCGTGGCACGCGACCCGCGCCGCGACGAGGCCATGACCACGCAGGCCGCCTTCAGCGTGTCCCTGGACGCGGGCGCCCCGCCCGAGCCGGTGGCGCGCGTGAAGGCCGACCTCGAGCGGCTCGTGAGCCCCGAGTTGGAGGGGCGCTGGCCCGGCAGCAAGGGCCACGAGGTCGCGCGCGGCTGGCTCAAGGAGCGCCTCAAGGCCTGGAGCGGCCGCGACGCGTGGAGCGTGCCCTTCCAGGTGGGCCGCTGGCGGCTGGAGAGCAGCCGCGACCTCACGCTCGTGCACGAGGACGGGCGCAAGGAGGTGCTGGCCAAGGCGTTCCGGCCCCTCGTGCCGGGCGCCGAGCGCGCGCTGGCCACGCCCGAGTCCTTCGAGATCGTGCCGTGGGACAGCCCGGACATCCTGGCGCTGGCGCAGGACGCCAACCAGCGCCTCACGCAGCTGGTCGTCTATGCGCTCACGCCGGCGGCAGAGGCCGGGCTCGCACCGTGGCTGGACAGCGAGGGTGACCTCACGCCCACCGCCGAGGCCGAGCTGGCCAAGCCCGGCCGCGACGGCAAGCCGCGCGCGCGCCCCGTGATGCCGGCCTGGCTGCTGGGGCGCCGCGCGCGCATCGCCCCGGCGCTGGCACCGATCCCGCGCACCCTCGTGGCGGTGGACGCTGCCACCGGCGAGCGCCTCAAGGCGGCGTGGGACGCCGACGCGCGCATCGCCCTGGAGGTGCGCTGGAACGCGCCCGTGCGCTGCGAGAACCTGCTGGGCCTTGCCGCCCCGCTGGCGCCCGCCCGCGAGATGATGGACCCCCGCCCCAAGCCGCCGGTGGTGGTGCTGTGCGCGCACATCGACAGCTTCGGGATGCAGGACGGCGTGCTGTGGCAGGGTGCCGACGACAACGCCAGCGGCGTGGCCTGCCTGCTGGAGGTCCTGGCCCAGCTGCCCGCCGAGGCCGTGCGCGGCAGCGACACGGCCCCCGGGCTGGTGGTGCTGTTCAGCGATGCCGAGGAATGGGGCCTGCGCGGCGCGCGCAAGGCCGTGGACGAGCTGGCCGAGCGCTACGACGTGCGCGCGGTCATCAACGTGGACACCGTGGGCCGGGCACGCAGCAAGCCCACCTTCCTGGTCGGCCTCTCCACCCACCCGGCCCTGGCCGGGCGCCTGCGCACGGCGCTCGAGGCCGCCGGCGTCGCCATCGGCAGCGACATCGACGCCCGGGCCTTCCCCCACGGCGCCGACCACTGGCCCTTCCACGAGCAGGGCATCCCGGCCCTCACGCTGTGGGCCAGCGACTACGCGGTGATGAACACCGCCGCCGACACGCTGGACAAGGTGGAGCCCGAGGGCATCGCCACGCTGGCCGGCGTGCTCGCGCGCCTGCTGCGCGAGGACCTCGGCGGCGTGGCCGCCGCCCGCTAGCGCCATGGGCGGCCCCCCCATCACGGTGCCCGCCCTGGCCCCCGCCGAGGCACGACGGCTGCTGGACACGCAGCCGGCCGACACGCTGCTGCTGGACGTGCGCGAGCCCGACGAGCTGGCGCTGGCGCGCGTGGCCGGCGCGCTGGCCATCCCCATGCACGAGCTGCCGTTGCGCCTCGCCGAGGTGCCGCGCGAGCGCCACGTGCTGGTGCTGTGCCACCACGGGACCCGCTCCTGGCACGTGGCCCAGGCGCTGCTGGCGCACGGCTGGCCCCGCGTGGCCAACGTCAGCGGCGGCATCGACCGCTGGGCGCGCGAGGTAGATGCCTCGGTGGGCAGCTACTGAGCCGGCGCCCCGGCGGCGCGACCCGCCCCGCCGGTCAGTCGAGCCGGCAGGTGCCGTTGAGGAAGGGGTTCTGGCGGCGCTCCTGCCCGATGGTGCTGTCGGGCCCGTGGCCGGAACGCACCACCGTGCTGTCGGGCAGGCCCAGGATCACCTGCGAGAGCGTGCGGGCATAGACGCGCGCGTCGCCGCCGAGGTCGGTGCGCCCCACCGACATGCGGAAGAGGCTGTCGCCGAAGAAGCCCTCGTCGTCGAGCAGGAAGGTGACGCCGCCGGGCGTGTGCCCGGGCGTGTGCAGCACGCGGATGCGGCCCGCCCCCAGCGGGATCGCCTCCACGCCGTGCAGGTCGAGGTCCACGGTCGGCACGCGCAGGCCCTCCATGCCGAACATGGCGCCGTGCCGGGGCAGCTCGGCCAGCAGCGGGAAGTCGCCGCGGTGCAGGCAGAAGGGCGCCCCCAGCGCCTCGCGCACCTCGTAGGCGGCGCCCACGTGGTCGAGGTGGGCGTGGGTGGCCAGGATGTGGGTGATGCGCGCACCGCAGCGGCGCACGGCCTCGAGGATGCGCGGGGCCTCGTCGCCCGGGTCGATCACCACCCCCTCGCCGCTGGCGCGGTCCTTCACGATGCGGCAGTTCTGCTCGAAGGGGCTGACGACGACGGTGGTGATGTCGAGGGCCATGGGCGCATCGTACGGCCCCCGGCCCGCCCGACGGGGGGCTCACCCCGGCGCTGCGTCTCTCGCTGGCGCCGGCCCCGGGGCCGGTTCCTCTCCCGGGGAACCCCCTGACGCCTACACTCGCCCTCGGCCCCCCGGGAGCCCTCGATGACCACCCTGACGCAGGCCGCGACCGACGCCGACCTCGAGCGCGCCATCGCGCGTGCCGGGGCGGGCGAGCGCCTCACGCCCGAGGAGGGCCTCGCCCTGCTCGAGCGCGCCGACCTGCTCACCCTGGGCAGCCTGGCCGACGCGGCGCGCCAGCGACACAACCCCGGCCGGGTGGTCACCTACATCGTCGACCGCAACGTGAACTACACCAACGTGTGCGTCACGTATTGCTCGTTCTGCGCCTTCCAGAGGAAGCCCGGCCACGCCGAGGCCTACGTGCAGACGCTCGAGCAGATGGACGCGCGGCTGGCCGAGCTCGACGCGCTGGGCGGCCGGCAGGTGCTGCTGCAGGGCGGCCACCACCCCGACCTCTCCATCGAGTGGTACGAGGCGATGCTGCGCCACTTCCGGGAGCGCTTCCCGCGCATCAACATCCACGGCTTCTCGCCGCCCGAGATCACCCACTTCAGCCACATCTGGGGCATGGACCGCAAGGAGGTCCTGCGGCGCTTCATCGCCGCGGGCCTGGGCTCGCTGCCGGGCGGCGGTGCCGAGATCCTCGTGGATCGCGTGCGGCGCAAGATCGCCAACCTCAAGGCCACCACCGACGAGTGGCTGGGCGTGATGGAGGATGCCCACCGCCTGGGCCTCAAGACCTCGGCCACGATGATGTTCGGCCACGTCGAGACGCTGGCCGAGCGCATCGAGCACCTGGTGCGGCTGCGCGAGGTGCAGGACCGCACGCACGGCTTCCTGGCCTTCGCCTGCTGGAACTTCCAGCGCGAGGGCACGCCGCTGGGGCGCACGGTGCCCTCGTCCACCGGCGCCACCGACTACCTGCGCACGGTGGCCGTCGCGCGCCTGATGCTCGACAACGTGCCCCACGTCCAGGCCTCGTGGGTGACGCAGGGCCCGAAGATCGGGCAGCTCTCGCTGGCCTTCGGCGTGGACGACTTCGGAGGCACGATGCTGGAGGAGAACGTGGTGTCGGCCGCCGGCACCACCTTCTGCCTGCCCTGGGAGCAGATGGAGCACCTGGTGCGCGACGCGGGCTACGAGCCGCGCCGCCGCACCACCGGCTACCTGCCCGCCGATGCCGTGGAGGCCGCACGATGAGCCCTGCCCGCGCGCCCGATCCCGCCCCGCTGGCCGTCACGCCCGACGCGGCGCTGGCCTTGCTGCGCGCGCCGCGCGACCTCGCCGACATCGCGGGCCGCGTGGCCCGCGGCGAGCGCCTCTCGGCCGATGACGGGCTGCGCCTCTTCGCGCACCCCGACCTGCTGGCCGTGGGCCGCATGGCCGACCTGGTGCGCCGCCGCCTGCACGGCGACGTGGTCTTCTACAACATCAACCGGCACATCAACCCGACCAACGTGTGCATGCAGGAATGCTCGTTCTGCGCCTTCGGGCGCAAGGCGGCCGACCCGCTGGCCTACGAGATGGGCCACGAGGAGGTCTACGAGCGCGCCGCCTCGTGCGTGGCGCAGGGCGCCACCGAGCTGCACATCGTGGCCGGCCTGCACCCGCTCTTCGACCTGGCCTGGTACGAGGAGTGCTTCCGCGGCCTCAAGGCGCGCCAGCCCCAGCTGCACCTCAAGTGCATGACGGCCGTCGAGATCGCCTACTTCGCCAAGATGGAGCGCCTGTCCCACCGCGAGGTGATCGAGCGCCTCGTGGCCGCCGGCATGCAGAGCATGCCGGGCGGCGGGGCCGAGATCTTCCACCCTGACGTGCGCCGCGAGATCTGCGACAACAAGTGCGACGCCGACGAGTGGATCGAGATCCACCGCACCGCGCACGCGCTGGGCCTGAAGAGCAACTGCACCATGCTCTACGGGCACATCGAGGGGCCGGAGCACCGCGTGGACCACCTGCTGCGCCTGCGCGCGCTGCAGGACGACACGGGCGGCCTGCAGGCCTTCATCCCGCTGGCCTTCCACCCCGAGAACACGGCGCTGTCGCACCTGCCCGGGCCCACCGGCATGCTCGACCTGCGCGTGATGGCGGTCAGCCGCCTGCTGCTGGACAACATCCCGCACGTGAAGGCCTACTGGATCATGCTGGGCCCGAAGACGGCGCAGGTGGCGCTGTCGTTCGGCGCAGACGACCTCGACGGCACCGTGGTCGAGGAACGCATCGTGCACATGGCCGGGGCCACCAGCCCCGAGGAGCTGCCGGTGGCGGAGCTCCAGCGCCTGATCCGCGAGGCCGGGCGCATCCCCGTGGAGCGTGACACGCTCTACCGGCGCGTGGAGCGCCAGGCTGCCGGGGCGGGCGCGTGAGCGGCACGCCCACCCCGCGCGGCATCCTGCGCCCGCGCCGCAAGACGCGCAGCGTGCGCGTCGGCACCCTCGAGCTGGGGAGCGCGCATCCCATCCGCGTGCAGACCATGACGAAGGGCGACACGGCCGACGTCCAGGCCACCTTCGACGAGATCATCGGGCTGGAGGCCACGGGCTGCGAGCTGGTGCGCGTGAGCGTGCCCAGCATGAAGCAGGCGCAGGCGCTGGGCGCGATCAAGCGCCAGATCAAGATCCCGCTCGTGGCCGACATCCACTTCAGCGCGCCGCTGGCGCTGGAGGCCATCGCGCAGGGCGTGGACAAGGTGCGCATCAACCCCGGCAACATCGGGCGGCGTGACGAGGTCGAGAAGGTGGTGCGGGCGGCCCGCGACAAGGGCGTGGCCATCCGCATCGGCGTGAACTCGGGCTCGATCCGCGAGCGCAAGGGCCTGTCGGTGATCGAGAGCGACGAGGACCTGATCGAGCTCAGCGTGCGCGAGGCCCTGCACCACGTCGAGATCCTCGAGTCGCTCAAGTTCCACGACACGGTGATCTCGATCAAGGCGCACCGCGTGGACCTGACCGTGGAGGCCAACCGCCGGCTGGCCGCGCTGTGCGACTACCCCATCCACCTGGGCGTCACGCACGCCGGCAGCCTGCTGCCGGCCACCGTGAAGTCCTCCGCAGCCTTCGCGTTGCTGCTGTGCGAGGGCATCGGCGACACCATCCGCGTCTCCATCACGGGCGACAACCGCGACGAGGTGAAGGTCGGGCACCTGCTGCTCGAGCACCTGGGCCTGCGCCAGCCCACCTTCGACGTGTACGCATGCCCCTCCTGCGGACGGGCCGAGGTGGACCTGATCGGCCTCAACAAGGCGGTCGAGGACGCCACCAAGGACCTCACCTTCCCCTGCCGCGTGGCCGTCATGGGCTGCATCGTCAACGGCCCCGGCGAGGCCGCAGATGCCGACGTGTCGATCTCGGCGGGCCGCGGCTTCGGCTTCATCTACCGCGGCTCGACCATGGTCAAGAAGGTGGCGGAGGCGGACCTCGTGCGCGAGCTGCGCGCCGAGATCGACGCGTGGATCGCCGAGCGCAAGGCGGCGCTGGCCGCGCCCGAGGCCTAGGCCGGCGGCGACGCGCCCGGAGGCGCGGGCGGCCGCGGCTCGCGTCCCATGCGCACGACGAGCTTGCCCACGATCCACAGGGAGGCGATGAAGCCCAGCGCGAGGGCCACCTTGCCCCGCATGCCCAGCTCGTAGGACTCGGCCAGCCCGGCCACGGCCTCGCCGAACTTGCCGTACACGACCGTGACGGCGAGGCCTCCAGCCGACACGGCCAGGAAGCCCACCTTGCGCTTCAGGCCCAGGATGCGGGCCACCAGCGAGCCGCCCAGCGTGCCGCTGCCGGGCAGCGGCAGCAGCACGAAGAAGCCCACGCCGAACACGGCCAGGCGCCGGATCCACGGGTGCTCCGAGAGGCTGGATGCCATGCGCATGCGCGAGCGGCGCAGCACCGGGCCCAGCCGCGGGATGCGCTCCAGCAGGTCGAGGTTGTAGGTCCAGAAGAAGGCCGTGACCACCGTCATGAAGCTGGTGACGCCCACCAGCTGCCATGTGGTCAGGTGGCCGAACCCGTAGTCCTGCCCGACCACGGCCGGGCCCAGGATCACGGTGGCCCCCACGATGGTCAGGAACAGCCCCGCGGCCACGAGGCTCTCGTTGGCCACCGTGGCGCCGCCCACCGCCCACAGCACCGCCCACGCCACCAGCGTGACGCCCAGCGGCCCGAGCACGAGGGCGGCACGCCGCCATCCACGCGGCGGCGGCTCGTGCAGGGCGACGGGCCGTTGCGTGGAGGGCGTGCTCATCGCGGCCCACGAGGCTACCCGCCCCCACAGCACTCCTTGCTTCTCGGCAGGGGGCTGGGCGACTGCTAGCCTCCCGCCGATGCTGCGCGGCTGGCTTGTCTCCTGCGTGCTGGCGGTGGCCCTCGTGCTGGGCCTGGCACCGTGGCGCATCGTGGCCTCGGCCGAGGCAGGGCACGGCGCCCTGTGGCTGCCGGGCCTCGAGCACGACCACGATCGCGAGCACGCCGAGCCCCACGCGCCGTCGCCGGCCTGTCCCGGCCAGCGCGCCGCATCGACCTGCGGCCACGACCACCTGCCCGGCCCGGGCACGGGTGCTCCTCACTGCCACTGCGACGACGCCCCTGCCGTGCCCGGCCTCTCGCTGGCGCGCGTGACGCTGGTGCCGCCCGCCGTGATGGCGCTGGATGCCGGCGCGGCCCCCAGGCGCGCCGAGCCGCGCCTCGCGGGTGCCCCCGAGGGCCCGCGCCCCCGGCCGCCGCGCGTGGCGTGCGAGGAGGAGCCCACCGTCCTGCTGCGCTGAGGCCTTGCGAGCCCGTGCTCTCGCAGTCCCTCGTCTCGTGGCAGGAGGTGGAAAATGGATCCGGTTCCCGCAGCATCCCCGGGCGGTCGTGCCCGCGCGCTGGGCGCAGCCTTGGTGCTCCTCGCCGTGTTCGCGGCCGGCCTGCTCGGCGGCCTGGCCAGCGCGTGGCAGGACCACGAGGCCGGAGGCCACGGCCACGGGGACGAGCACGAGGAAGGCCACGCCGCGCCGCGCACGCTCAGCGCGCGCGCGCTGGCCCACCTCGGCGTCGAGACAGGCGAGGCGCGCCTAGGCGACTGGGTGCAGCACGTCGAGGTGCCGGCGACGGTGGAACGCCTGCCGGGCAGCGACCGGCCGGTGCACGCGCCGGTGGCGGGCGTGGTGCGCGCGGTGGCCGCGCGGCCCGGCCAGCCCGTGCGCGAGGGCGAGCTGCTGGTCGAGCTGCTGCGCGATCCCTTCCCTGCCCCCACGCTGGCGCTCACCGAGGCCATCGTCAAGCCCCTCAACGAGGAGCACCACGAGGCGGCCGTGCAGGTGCGACGCACCGCGCTGGAGCTGGAGCTGGCGCGCAGCGAGCAGGCGCGCCTGCTGGCGCTGGCAGGGCCCGCGCCCGACCCGGCCATGGCGCGCGCCGTGCGGGACGGCGACGCCGCGCTGCGCCGCGCGCGCCTTGCGCTGGAGAGCGCCACCCACGAGGCCGAGCGCCACGGCATGACGGAGGCGCAGGTCCAGTCGCTGGTGGCCGGTGCGGCCGACGTGCCGGTGCCGGACGCGCGCGACGTGCAGCGCGTGCTGGAGCGCAACCGGCTGTGGTCGCCCGAGGCCGGGCAGCTGCTGGCGCTGCTGCCCGCCGCCGCGCGCGAGCTGCCCCACAGCGTGGCCGTGCTGGGCGAGCTGGCCGGCACGGGACGCCTGACGCCCGCGCTGGTGGCGGCCGTGCAGGCCACCCCGGGGCTGGGCGAGCGCCTGCTGGAGGCCGCAGGCCTGCTGCAGTCGGGCGTCACGCCCGAGGCGCTGGGCGTGCTGGCCCGCGCCGGCGCGCTGGAGCCGGTGGTGCGCGTGACGGTGCCCGCCGGTCCCGCCAGCGGGCTGGACGTGGAGCGCGTGGAAGTGCGGCCGGGGCAGCGCGTGCAGGCCGGCGAGCGCCTGCTGGTGCTGCACGACGCCTCCGTGGCCGGGCTGCTGCTGGCGCCCGCGCCCGGCGACCTGCCGGCGCTGGAGTCGGTGCTCGCCGCGGGCACGGCGCTGGAGGCCGCACCGCTGGTGCGCGGCTCGGGGCCGGCCCTCGCCGGCGTGCGCCTGCTGCGCGTGGGCGCCGAGGCGACGGGCCCCGAGACGACGGGCGCGCCGCGCGTGGCCGGCCACGCGCAGGTGCCCAACACGGCCCTGCCGGGGCAGGACCCCGGCCAGCGCAGCTGGGCGCTGCGGCCCGGTGCGCGCTACGGCGTGCGCGTGCCGCTGCGCTCCCTGCCGGGGCGCTTCGTGCTGCCGGCCGACGCGATCGCCTACCGGGCGGCCGAGGCCGTGGTGCTGCTCGTGGACGGCTCCTCCTTCCGCCCCGTGGCCGTGCGGCTCGAGCACCACGACGCCGAGGTGGCCGTGGTGGCCGCCGACGGGGCGCTGTTCCCCGGCGACCAGCTGGTGCTGCGGGGCGCACCCGCGCTGGCCATCGCGCTGCTGGCCAGCGAGGGCGGCGACGCGGGCCACGGGCACGAGCACTAGGCCATGCTCGACCTCGATCGTGTCATCGCCGGCAGCCTGCGCGCCCGCACCGCCGTGGCGGCGCTGGCCCTCGTCGTGGCCGTGGTGGGCACGCTGGTGGCCCTCGGCCTGCCGGTGGACGTGCTGCCCGACCTCGACCGCCCGCGCGTCACGATCATGGCCGAGGCCCATGGGCTGGTGGCCGAGGAGGTCGAACGCCTCGTCACGCGCCCCATCGAGAGCGCGGTCAACGGCGTGACGGGCGTGGAGACCGTGCGCTCCTCGTCCAGCCCCGGCCTGTCCACCGTGCTCGTGGAGTTCGGCTGGGGCAGCGACCTCTACCGCAACCGGCAGGTGGTGCAGGAACGCCTGGCGACCGCGCGCAGCAGCCTGCCGCCCGACGTGGTGCCCGAGCTCACGCCCGTGAGCAGCATCGTGGGACAGGTGCTCTACCTCGGCCTGCGCGCCGGCGACCCGTCCATCGACCGCGACGAGCTGCGCCGCTGGGCCGACACGCTGGTCAAGCCGCGCGTGCGCTCGCTGCCCGGCGTGGCGCAGGTGGTGGTGATCGGCGGCGCGCCGCGGCAGGTGCAGGTGATCGCGGACGCCCGTGCGCTCGAGCACCATGACGTGGCACTGGCCGAGCTGGCCGAGGCCGTGCGCGCTGCCAACCACTCGGCCTCGGGCGGCGTGCTGCCCGTGGCCGGCGAGGGCCCCGAGGTGGGCGTGCCCGGCCTCGTGGTGCAGCCCGCCGAGCTGGCCTCGGCCGTGGTGCGGGCCGGCCCGGCGCGGCCCGTGCGCACCGCCGACGTGGCCGAGGTGCGCTACGGCCCGGCGGCCGTGCGCGTGGGCGAGGCCGGCATCGACGGCAAGCCCGGCGTGGTGCTGGTGGTGTTCAAGCAGCCCCACGTGGACACCGTGGAGCTGACGGAGGCCGTGCACGCCGAGCTGGCCGCCCTGGCCCCCTCGCTGCCCAAGGGCATCGAGGTGGTGCCCACCATCTTCGCGCAGGCCGGCTTCGTGCAGCGCGCGATGGAGAACGTCGGCGAGGCCGTGCGCGACGGCGCCCTGCTCGTGCTGGCGGTGCTGTTCCTGTTCCTGCTCAACCTGCGCACCACCCTCATCACGCTCACCGCCATCCCGCTCTCGGTGGGCATCACCGCGCTGGTCTTCGCGCTCTTCGACCTGTCCATCAACACCATGACGCTGGGTGGCCTGGCCGTGGCCATCGGCGTGCTGGTGGACGACGCCATCGTGGACGTGGAGAACATCTTCCGCCGCCTGCGCGAGAACCGCGCCCTGCCCCAGCCACTGCACCCGCTGCGCGTGGTCTACCGCGCCTCCAGCGAGGTGCGCCAGCCCATCCTCGTGGGCACGCTGCTGGTGGTGGTGGTCTACACGCCGCTGTTCGCGCTCTCGGGCATGGAGGGCCGCCTCTTCACCCCCATCGGCGTGGCCTACGTGGTGAGCATCCTGGCCTCGCTGCTGGTCTCGCTCACCGTCACGCCCGTGCTGGCCGCGTGGCTGCTGCCCCGCGCGAGGGCCACCGAGCGCAAGGACGACCCGATCTCCGTGCGGCACGTGAAGGCCGTGGGCGGGCGCCTGATGGCCTTCTCCTGCCGCCACCCGGTGGCCATCGGGGCCGTCACGGCCGCGCTGGCGCTCGCGGGCGGCGTGGTGCTGGCCACGCGCGGCAGCGAGTTCCTGCCGCCCTTCAACGAGGGCACGGCCCAGGTGCTGATGAGCCTGCCGCCGGGCGTGAGCCTGGAGACCAGCGACGCCTTCGGCCGGCGCCTGGAGCAGGTGCTGGGCGAGGTGCCGGGCGTGGCGGGCGTGGGCCGCACCACGGGCCGCGGCGAGGGCGACGAGCACGCCGAGGGCGTGTTCCTCACGCACGCCACCGTCACCTTCGACACGCAGTCGGGGCGCACCCGTGACGAGGTGATCCACGACATCCGCCAGCGCCTCGCCGCGGAGCTGCCCGGCGTGACCACCGAGGTGGAGCAGCCGCTGGCGCACCTGCTCTCGTTCATGCTCTCGGGCGTGAACGCGCAGGTGGCCGTCAAGATCTTCGGCGACGACCTCCAGCGCCTGCGCGTGCTGGCCGGCGAGGCGCAGGCCGCGCTGGCCGGCGTGCCCGGCGTGGCCGACCTCGCCGTCGAGCCGCAGGTGCTGGTGCGCCGCGTCGAGGTCGCGCCGCGGCGCGACGACCTCGCGCGGCGGGGCCTGCGCGTGCAAGACCTTGCCACCACGGTGGAGCACGCGCTGGAGGGCGAGGAAGTGGACCGCCTGCTCACGGGTGCCCTGCCCGTGCCGGTCGTGCTGCGCCTCAAGCCCGAGGACCGCGCCGACCTCGGGCGCATCGGGCGGCTGGTGGTGCATGGCCCGGACGGGGCGCGCGCCCTCGTGCAGGAGGTGGCCGACGTGCGCATGGGCTGGACGCCCACCACCGTCAACCGCGAGGCCGGGTCGCGGCGCATCGTGGTCAAGCACAACGTGGAGGGCCGCGCGCTGGGCGACGTGGTGCGCGACGTGCGCGCCGCGCTGGCCCCGCTGGAGGCGCGCCTGGGCCCCGGCTACAGCCTGCGCATCTCGGGCCAGTTCGAGGCCCAGCAAGCCGCGGCGCGACGCATCGTGCTGCTCTCGGCCATCGCCCTGCTGGCGATGTTCGGCATCCTCGTGGCGCACTACCGCTCGGCCAACCTCGCCCTGCAGGTGCTGGCCAGCATCCCCATGGCGCTGGTGGGCGCGGTGGCCGCGGTGGTGATGACCGGCCAGAGCGTGTCGATCGCGGTCCTCGTCGGCCTCGTGTCGCTGGCCGGCATCGCGGCGCGCAACTGCATCCTGCTGGTGGACCACTACCTGCACCTGATCCGCGAGGAGGGTCGCCCCTTCGGCGTGGAGACCGTGCTGGAGGCCGGCAAGCAGCGCTTGGTGCCCGTGCTGATGACCGCGCTCACCGCCGGCATCGCCCTGGTGCCCATCGCGCTCACGCCCGACCGCCCCGGCCGCGAGCTGATCTACCCGGTGGCCACCGTGATCCTCGGCGGGCTGGTGTCGAGCACGCTGCTGGACCTTCTGGTCACGCCCGGCCTGTTCCTGCTGCTGGGCCGGCGCGCGGCCGAGCGCCACGCCGCCCGGCCGCCGCGGCGCGACCGGGTCGAGGAGCAGCTGGTCGAGGACCTCGGCCTCGCCCTGCCCGGCGCCCGTGCCGCGCCGGACGCCACGGCCGGCCTGCCTTCCCACCCCGTTCCCCCGTCCCCTGGAGCCCCCCATGCCCCGAACGACTGACCCCACATCGCCCAGCACCCAGCGCGGCCACCACGCACGGGCCCCGCTCGCCCCGCTCGCGCTTGCCATGCTGCTCGCCGGATGCGGCGCGCAGGAGGCGCCCAGCGCCGGCGGCACCGGCACCACGCCGCCGGCACAGGCCGACCACGCCCACGACCACAGCGCGCCGCATGGTGGCGAGATCCAGGTCCTCGGCGCCGAGGAGGGCCACATCGAGATCCTGCACGACCACGACGGCGGCAACATCGGCTTCTACGTCTACGGGCCCACGATCGACAAGCCGGTGCCCGTGGCGCGGCCCGTGCTGACCGTGCAGTCCAAGGCCGGGCCCATCGACGTGCCGCTCACCCCGGTGGACGGCCTGCCCGACGGCACCGCGCCGCACTGGAAGGCACAGTCGGACGCGCTCAAGTGCGACCCGTGGGAAGGCCGCGTCCGCCTCATGCTCGGTGGCAAGACCTTCCAGGCCCCGCTCGAGGGCGAAGGGCACGCCCACAAGTGATCGCGCGCGCGACCCTTCCGCTGCACCTCGCCGGCGTGCTGGCCATGGCCATGGCCGCCGCCGGCGGCGGCTGCGCACGCCCGCTGCCGGGCGCGACGCTCGAGCCGGCCTCGCTGGCGGCGAGCGAGGCCCCGGCGCTGGACGGCCCGCTGGCGTGGGACGAGGCGCTGGCGCGCACGCTCGCCCACGACCCCTCGCTGGCCGCCGCACGTGCGGCGGCCGCGGGCGTGGCCGCGCCCTCGCCGGGCGCGCTGGAGGCCAGTGCGGGCACCGAGACCGACCGGCGTCCCGAGGGCGTGCTCACGCTGGACCTGCTGGCCGTGCTGGGGCAGGGCCCCGCGCGCGCCGAGCGCGTGCTGGCACGCCTGCGCCGGGACGAGGCCGGCCGCGAGCTGGCAGCCCGCACACGCGAGGCGGCCGAGGATCTGGCGCGCGCCTATGCCCGCGAGGCAGCGCTGGCCGAGCCGCTGGAGGCCCCGCCGCCGCTGGACGCCGCGGGCCTGGTGCAGGCCGGGCTGGCGCCGGCGGCCGTGCAGGCCCTGCTCGAGGCCGACCGCGCCGCGTGGGCAGCCGACGAGGCCGCACGCGCGGCGGAGCAGCTGGGCCATGCGCTGCGCGTGGGCGTGCGCGTGGGCGCGCCGGCCGGCACGGCACCCGTGCTGCAGCCCCCGGCCTCCGGCTGGCCCGCGGTGCCCACGGCCGGGCCGGCTGCGCTGCTGGCTGTCCATCCCGGCGTGCAGCGGGCGCTGGCGGCCTACGAGGTGGCGCGCGGCGAGGTGCTGCAGGCGCAGGCCGCGCGCGACCCGGGCCTCGTGCTCTCGCCCTCGCTGGTGCTCGACCCCAGCACCTTCTTCGGTGCCGTGCAGCTGCGACTGCCGCTCGCTGCCGGGGAGGAGGTGCGCGCGGCCTTCGCGCGACTGGAGGCGGCGCGCAGCCGCGTACGCGGCACCGTGCTGGCGGCCCTGGCCGAGGCGCAGGCGCTGCGCGCGCAGTGGCAGGCCGCCGAGGCACGCGTGCAGGCCGCGGCAGCGCGCCTTGCCGCCGCGCAGGCGCTTGCCGGCAGCGAGCGCCAGCGAATGCTGGCCGGCGCCCAGGGCTTCACCGAGGCCCTGCTGGCCACGCGCGAGGTGCTCGACGCCCACGGTGGGCTGCGCGACGCACGGCTGGCCGCCGCCGAGGCGCGCGTGCGCGCAGCCTTCGCCGCAGGTGCCGCCGGGCCGGGGCTGCCGCTGGCGGGCCCGCCCCCCGTCGAAGCCCCGGGCACGGGCGCGCGCGCCGGCGGATAGGGGCTGGTTTCGGTTCTCCCCCCGTACGCACACCGCTACCCTGCGGGCTTGGAGGCTTGCATGCGTACCGTCCTGCTCTCGCTCGTCCTGCCCTGCCTGCTGCTGCTCGGCGCAGCCCCGCTGGGCGCCGAGGTGACCGGGCCCGCTCCCGACGTGCAGGCCGCGAATGCCGCGGGCAAGGCCGTGTTCCTCGTCGTCACCGACGGGGGCCAGGGGCTCGACGAGGCCCGCCGCGTGGCCGAGGCCGCCGCATCGCTGGCCCCGGCCACCACCGTGCTGCACCTCGACCGCCAGGACCCCGCGCGCGCCGCTGCGGTGGACGCGTTCCGCCTGGCCGCAGCGCCCGTGCCGCTGGTGCTGGTGATCGCCCGCAACGGCGTGCCGGCCGGCGCACAGCGCCCGGCCGAGGGCGCGGCGGCGCGCCTCGTCGCGCTGCTTCCCTCCCCGGCCAAGGCCGCGTGGCTCAAGCACATGGCCGAGGGCCGCGTGGCCGTGCTGGCCTTCACGCACGCCGGCATGCCCGCGCGCGAGGCGGCCGCCGCCGCGGCGCGCGATGCGGCAGGACGCATGGAGGGCCGCGCCGGGCTGGTGCTCGTGGACACGCAGGACGTGGCCGAGAAGCGCTTCCTGGCCCAGATGAAGGTCAAGCCCGACGCGACGGATCCCGTGGTGATCGTGATGAACACCAAGGCGCAGGTGCTGGGCCGCCTCGAGGGCGAGGCCGTGACCGCCGAGGGCGTGCTCAAGGCGGCCAGCGCCAAGGCCCCCTGCTGCTCGGACCCCGGCTGCACGAGCTGCGGCTCGTAGCGCACGCGCCATGGCGATGCTCGGGCTGGCCTGGAAGGAGATCCGCCACCGCCGCGGCAGCCTCGTGTCGGGCGTGGTGGCCATCACGCTGGGCGTGGCCGTGATCGTGGGCATCCGCGCCGTGGCCGTGGCCAGCCAGCGCGCCGTGGCCGTGCGCCTCGACAGCCTGGGCGCCAACGTGCTCGTGCTGCCGCAGGGCGCGCGCATCGACGACTACCACGCGGCCGACATCGACGCCCCCACCCTGCCCGAGTCCTACGTCGAGCGCATCGCCACCAGCGGGTTGCTGGGCGTCGAGAACCTCTCGCCCAAGCTCTCGCGCCGCTGGCGGGTGGCCGGCGAGGACGTCGTCGTCACCGGCATCCTGCCGGACCACGAGGTGGCCGCCAAGCCCACCTGGCAGCTGGAAGGCGACGGCGAGCCGGGCGCGCAGCACGTGTGCGCGGCTGACCCCACGCCGCACGCCGACCCGCGCCTCAAGCGCCGCCCGGTGGACGTGCTGGGGCGCAAGGACTGCCTGGTGGGCAGCAGCGCCGCGCAGCGCCTGCGCCTGTCCGAGGGGGCCACGCTGCGCATCTGGGACCGCGACCTGCGCGTGGCCAGGCTGCTGCCCCCCACGGGCACGGTGGATGACGACCGGCTGTTCGTGCACCTGCACGAGATGCAGCAGGCGCTGGGCTCGGGCCCGCAGGTGTCGGCCATCGAGATCATGGGCTGCTGTGCAGCCATCACCGACGGCCTGCTCGCGCGCCTGCGCAACGTGCTGCCCGACACGCACGTGGTGGGCATCGCGCAGGTGGTGCACACGCAGGTGGAGACCAACCGCCTGATGGACCGGCTCTCGTGGGGCTTCCTGGCCATCGTGCTGGTGGTGGGCGGCCTGTCCATCGGCAACTTCATGTGGGCCAACGTCAACCAGCGCCGCCGCGAGATCGGCATCCTGCGCCTGCTGGGCGCCAGCCGCGCGCGCATCCTGGGCGTGCTGCTGGCCAAGGCCGTGGTGCTGGGGTTGCTGGGCGGCGTGCTGGGCTACGCGCTGGGCACGGGCTGCGTGGTGCTGCTGGGCCGCTCCGTGCTGGGCCTGTACGTGGCCCCGCTGCTGGCCTGGCTGCCGCTGGCCACCGCGCTGGCGACGCTGGTGGCCGTGCTGGGCTCGCTGCTGCCGGCCTGGCTGGCCTCGCGCTTCGACGCCAGCGCCAACCTGCAGGAGACCTGATGCTGCTCGCCACGCAGGGGCTGCGCAAGCGCTACCAGCGCGGCGACGTGAGCGTCGATGCGCTGGTGGACGTGTCGCTGGAGGTGCCGGAGGGCTCCTTCACCACGCTCACGGGGCCCAGCGGCAGCGGCAAGACCACGCTGCTCATGCTGGTCTCGGGCCTGCTCACCCCCAGCGGCGGCCGCATCCTGTGGCGCGGGCAGCCCATCGAGGGCCAGGGCGACGCGGCATGGGCCGCCTTCCGGCGGCGGCAGCTGGGCTTCGTGATGCAGGCCTTCAGCCTGGTCCCCTACCTGACGGCGCTGGAGAACGTGGCGCTGCCGCTGGCCGTGGACGGCGTGGACGCGGTCGAGCGACGCGAGCGGGCCCGCCTGCTGCTGGACCGCGTGGGCCTGGCCGGCCGCTCCGAGCACCTGCCGCGCGAGCTTTCCGCCGGCCAGCAGCAGCGCGTGGCCATCGCGCGCGCGCTGGCGGGCAAGCCGGCGCTGGTGCTGGCCGACGAGCCCACGGGCAACCTCGATCCCGCGCTGGCGCGTGACGTGCTGGCGCTGCTCACGGCCCTCAACCGGGACGACGGCCTCACGCTGCTGATGGTGACGCACAGCCCCGAGGCCGCCGCCGCCGGCACCCAGCGCATCCACCTCGAGGCCGGCCGCGTGGTGCCGGCCCAGGCCACCACCGGCTAGGCCCGCGCGTCCTCGCTGCGGCGCCAGGCCACCTCGTGCGCACGCCGGCGGTCCTCGCGCTCGCCGCGCGAGCGCAGCGGGGCCTTGAGGGCCCAAGCCATGCGCGCGCCCAGCGGCCGCGCGCGCGCGAGGACCTGCAGCGCCGCCGTGGTGGCGGCAGAGGCCGCCTCCAGCCGGGCCTGCACGTCCGCGGGCGCCGGCGCCTTGACAGCCAGCACCAGCACGGTGTGAGGGCGTGAGGGCACGCCGACGGCCCCCACGCGCCAGGCCGCGTAGGGCGCCAGCAAGCGAGCCCACGCCGAGGGCGTCAGTCGCCAGTAGTCGTCCGGGTGCGCGTGGATGTGGAAGTGGAAGGGCGTGCTGGCCACCAGCAGGCCGCCCGGGGCCAGCATGCGCTGCACCTCCGCGAGCGCCCGCGGCAGCTCGAAGACGTGCTCGAGCGTCTCCAGGCACAGCAACGTGCCCACGCTGCCCGAGGCCAGCGGCGACGCGGCGAGGTCGGCCACCGTGTCCACGCCGGGGCCTGCGCGCAGGTCCACGCCGGTGTACTCGCGCCCCGGGAACAGCGGCCGCAGGTCGGCCAGGCGCTGCTGGCCCTCCACGCGGTAGGCGCCGAACTCCACGACCGGGCCCGGGCCCGCCAGGTGGCGCGCCGCGGACTCGACGAAGAGGCGGATGGGCTCGCGCATGGGGGGTCTCCCCGCCAAGGTGGCGCGGCCGCCTCGGCAGGAACCTAGAACCTACCGCGCATGGCCAAGACCATCGACGACTTCGTGCGCGCGGCGCAGCAGGTGGT
Organism: Planctomycetota bacterium; assembly: GCA_964228555.1. GTDB lineage: Bacteria > Planctomycetota > PLA2 > PLA2 > JAEUHO01 > CAXQZU01. Next base: position 95,532 of record CAXQZU010000045.1, on the reverse strand, counting down.
GCCCGAGGTGGGCCCGGCCGAGGCGCAGCGGCTCGTGGCAGCCGGCGCACTCGCGCTGGACGTGCGCGAGGCGGGCGAGGTGGCGCGCGGCACCGTGCCGGACGCCATGTCCATCCCGCGCGGGCGCCTCGAGCTGGACGCGCCCGACTGGATCTTCGATCCCGAGGGGCCCATCGTCGTCGTCTGCAGCACCGGCCGGCGCAGCATCCTCGCGGCGCAGGTGCTGCGCGAGATGGGCTTCACGCAGGCCTGCAGCCTGGCCGGCGGCCTGGATGCGTGGCAGGCCGCGGGCCTGGCGCTCGGCCCGGCGCGTCCTGCCTAGCGCGCGTGCGCCGCGTCCTCGTCACCTACGGCACGCGCCCCGAGGCCATCAAGATGGCGCCCGTGGTGGCGGCCTTGCGTGCCCGGGCCGGAGAGCTGGTGGTGCGCACCTGCGTCACGGCACAGCACCGCCACCTGCTCGACCAGGTCAACGCCCTCTTCGGGATCGTGCCGGACATCGACCTCGCGCTGATGCAGCCGGGCCAGTCGCTCGCGGCGCTCACCGCGCGCGTGCTGGAGGCCATGACCGCCGTGCTGGAGGCCGAGCGCCCCGACGTGGTGCTGGTGCACGGCGACACCACGACGGCCATGGCCACCGCGCTGGCCGCCTTCTACCGCGGCGTGCCGGTGGGCCACGTCGAGGCCGGCTTGCGCTCCGGGCGCCTGGACGCGCCCTTCCCGGAGGAGCTCAACCGCGTCGTGATCGACCGGCTGGCCCAGCACCTGTGGGCTCCCACCGCCGGCGCCGCGCGCAACCTCTCGCGCGAGGGCCTGGAAGCGGCGCGCATCGTGGTCACGGGCAACACGGCGGTGGACGCGCTGGCGCTGGCGCGCACGCGCCTCTCGGGCGCGCCGCTGGCCGTGCCCGCCCTGCTCCGCGGCGCGCGCCGCCTCGCGCTGGTCACGGCCCACCGCCGCGAGTCCTTCGGGGCCCCGCTGGCCGAGGCCTTCCGCGGCATCGCCGCGCTGGCGCGTCGCCACCCGGAGGTCACCTTCGCCTACCCCGTGCACCCCAACCCGCAGGTGGAAGGCCCGGCTCGCGCCTCCCTGGACCTGCCCAACGTGCGCCTGCTGCCGCCCGTGGAGTACGGCGACCTGGTCTGGCTGCTGGAGCGCGCCGAGCTGGTGCTCACCGACAGCGGCGGCATCCAGGAGGAGGCCGCCACGCTGGGCAAGCCGCTGCTGGTGCTGCGCGAGGTGACCGAGCGGCCCGAGATCGTGGAAGCCGGCGCCGGCCTGCTGGTGGGCACCGACGCCCAGCGCATCGAGGCCGAGGGCCACCGCCTGCTGGCCGAGGCAGCCGCGCGCGCGGCCTTCCGCCCGCGCGACCTCTTCGGCGACGGCGCCGCCGCGCAGCGCATCGCCGCCAGCGTGTGCGGCGAGCCCGTCGCACCCTGGCAGCCCGCGGCCTAGGGCACGCGCGCCGCCGGGCTACGATGCCCGCGCATGGCCGAGCCCATCCCCGCCGCCGCCCCCCACGCGGCGCCCGCCCTGTGGATGATGCTGCCGGCCTACAACGAGGCCGCCAACCTCGCGCCGCTGCTCACGGACCTCGCCGCGATGCACGCCGCCTGGGGCCCGGGCGCCCCGCGGCTGCAGGTGGTGGTCGTGGACGACGGCAGCCGCGACGAGACGGCGGCCGTGGCGCGCCGCGACTACGGCATCCCCGTCACGGTGGTGCCGCACGGCGTGAACCGTGGCCTGGGCGCAGCCATGCGCACCGGCATCGAGCACGTGCTGGCCCACGCCGCGCCGCAGGACTGGATGGCCTCGATGGACGCCGACCACACCCACCCGCCCGAGCTGCTGCTGGGCATGTGGGCACGCGCGCAGGCCGGCGCCGACCTCGTGATCGCCTCGCGCTACCAGCCCGGGGCCCAGATCCACGGGCTGGTGTGGTACCGCCGCCTCATCAGCCACGGCGCCTCGTGGGTGCTGCGCCTGCTCTTCCCCGGCGCGCGCGACTACACCTGCGGCTACCGCCTCTACCGCGTGAGCCTGCTGGCGGCCGGCCGCCGGCGCTGGGGCGCGAACTTCCTCAACCAGCGCGGCTTCAGCATCATGGTGGACCTGCTGCTCAAGCTGCGCCGCCTGTGCCGGCGCATCGACGAGGTGCCGCTGGTGCTGCGCTACGACCGCAAGCAAGGCGTGTCGAAGATGAAGCTGGTGCGCACCAGCGTCACCACGCTGGCGCTGCTGGGCCGGCGCTTCGTGGGCAACCCGCGCGGGCCGTAGGCACCACCGCTCAGGCGGCCTCCGCCTCCTGCGGGCGACGGGCCGCGCGGGCGAAGGGGGCGGCCAGCTGGCCCACGAGGCGCGGCGGCATCGGCTCGTGGATGCCGAAGTCGGACGGCACCTGCCCGCGCGGCATGTAGAAGGTGCCGAAGAGCAGGTCCCACGCGGGCAGCAGGCCCGCGAAGTTGCGGTCCCACGCCTCGCGCTGGCGCGAGTGGTGCCAGCGATGGAACACCGGGGAGGCGATCACCCAGCGCAGCGGCCCGAAGTCCCACGTCACGTCCGCATGCAGCAGGAGCGCGTAGAGCGTGAGCACCGGCGCTGCGCCCAGCGTCACCGCCGGGTCGTAGCCCAGCAGCAGCAGGGGCACGGCCTGCAGCAGCTTGGTCACCACGTCGTTGACGGGGTGCACGCGCAGGCTGCTGAGCCAGTCGAGCCGCTCCGAGGCATGGTGCACGGCATGGAAAGGCCACCAGCCCCGGCGGTGGAAGAGGCGATGGCTCCAGTAGCCGATGAGGTCCACGAGTGCGAGCACTTGCAGGGCCTGCAGCCAGCCGGGCTGGCGCGACAGCGGGCCGAAGCCGGCGTACGCCCCGTCCTGGAAGGCGTGGGCGGGCACCAGGCCCACCAGCACCAGCAGCGCAGCCGCCACGATCACCAGCAGGCGGGCCAGCGGCTTGGTGAGGAGGGCCGTCACGAACAGGTAGGCCACGTCCGTGCCCCATCCCTCGCGCAGCAGCCGGCCGGGCTGGCCACGGCGCCGCCGGGCCACGTGCTCGAGCACGCCGAACACCGCTCCCAGCACGAGCAGGGCGGCGACAAGGCCCAGCAGGCTCGGCATGGCAGGCATGCCCTCGGTCTAGCACGCGGCGCCGCCGGCGTCACCGGCCGCCCAGGGCCGGGTCGGCAGCCTGCCGCTGGGATCGGCCGCACCGGAGGGCATGATGGGCGTGCGTGGGCGCACGGGCCGCGCAGGAGGGACCGCATGCGGGTGGAGTTCCACGGGGCGGCGGGCACGGTGACGGGGTCCTGCACGCTGGTCGAGGCCGGCGGCACGCGCGTGCTGGTGGACTGCGGCCAGTTCCAGGGCGACGAGGACCTCGAGCGCTGGAACTCGGCGGCCTTCCGCTTCCACGTGCCCGGCATCGACGCGCTGGTGCTGACGCACGCGCACGTGGACCACTGCGCGCGCGCGCCCTTGCTGGTGCGGCAGGGCTTCCGCGGGCGCGTGCTGATGACGCGCGCGACGGCGGCGCTGGCCGGCATCATGTGGCGCGACAGCGTCAAGATCGCGCACGAGGACGCCCGGCGCGGGGGACCTCCCCCACCCTATGGCGAGCGCGAGGTGCTGGACCTCGAACGGCGCATCGAGCCGCTGCGCTACGGGCAGTCGCGACGCCTCAGTCCCTCGCTGGAGGTGACGCTGCACGATGCCGGCCACATCCTGGGCAGCGCGCACGTGGCACTGTCGCTGCAGGAGGGCGGGCGCTCGCTGGTGCTCGGCGTCTCGGGCGACGTGGGGTCGCCCGGCCGGCCCGTGGTGGGCGACCCCACGCCGTTCCCGGCCGCCGACGTGCTGCAGGTGGAGTGCACCTACGGGGACCGCGACCACCGCACGGGCGCCGCCAGCCTCGACGAGCTGCGCGGGATCCTCGAGGAGGCGGTGGCCGGGCAGGGCGTGGTGCTGGTGCCGGCCTTCGCGCTGGGACGCACGCAAGACCTGCTCTACCACCTCAACGGATGGAAGTCGGCCGGCCTGCTGCGCGGGCTCTCCGTGGTCGTGGACAGCCCCCTGGCCGTGCGCATCACGCAGGTGTTCCGGGGCCAGACCGGCGTCATGGACGAGGACACCAAGGCCCTGCTGGCGCGCGGCGACGACCCCTTCACCTTCGAGGGCCTGCGCCTCGTCACGGAGGCCGAGCAGAGCGAGCGGCTGGCCCACGAGGCACGCGGCGCGCTCATCATCGCCTCCTCGGGCATGTGCCAGGGCGGCCGCATCGTCGGCCACCTCGAGCGCTTCCTGCCGCGCGAGAGCACCCACGTGGTGTTCGTGGGCTACCAGGCGCCGGGCACGCTGGGCCGGCGGCTGGTGGACCGGGCCCCGCACGTGCGCATCCGCGGCCGCGAGGTGCCGGTGCGTGCGCGCATCCACACGCTGGGCGGCTTCTCGGCCCACGCGGGGCGCAGCGAGCTGCTGGCGTGGGTGAAGGGCACGGGGCGCGGTCCCCGGCGGGTGTTCGCCTGCCACGGCGAGCCGCGCGCCCTGGAGGCCTTCGCCGGCACGCTGCGCGCCGAGCTGGGCTGCGAGGTGACCGTGCCCCGCCTGCACGAGGGCTTCGACCTCGAGGGCCTCGCCTCGCCGGCAGGGCCCGAGCCCCGCCCCTAGGGCACCAGCGTGGCCATCGGGCGGGCGCTCACCCCCACCTGGGCCAGCGCGCCGGCCTGCGCCGCGGCCTGCTCGGGCGTGAGGCGGCCGGCCAGCAACGCGCCGTAGGCCGCCAGCAGCGCCGCGGTCGTGGTGCGGTCCTCGCGCACCAGCTCGACCCGGAAGCGCCGCACGCCCTGCGCCAGCAGGCCCGGCACCAGCGCCGCGGCGCAGGTGGGCTGCTCGTGGAACACCGTGTTGCGGCAGCCCACGTCCACGATCACCGGGTGCTCGCGACCGCGCGTGTCCTGCAGCGAGACACGGTGGCTCTCGCAGGGCCGGCCGCAGGTGCGATAGTCGCGACCCTGCGAGAGCAGGTGCGCGTAGACGCAGTGCTCGGTGTGGAAGGTGGGCATGCGGTGATGCAGGACCACCGTGGTGCGTGACGGGTCCACGCCCTGCAGCAAGGACGCCAGCTGCGCAGCGTCGAGGTCGTGCGAGGGCGTGAAGGTCGCGAGGCCCTGCTCCAGCAGCAGGCGGGCCGTGACGGAGTTGGTCACGTTGAGCGAGAAGTCGCCATGCAGCCCGGGAGCCGCCGGCGCGCCGGCCGCCCGGCCCTGCTGCGCGAAGTGCACCAGCGCGCCCCAGTGGCGCACCAGCACGCCGTCGGGCTCCAGCCGCGAGAGGCGGGCGTCCCACGAGGCCTCGCCCGGCTTCTGCACGCGCGTGGTGGCCAGCGTGACGCGCAGTCCGGCCGCGCGCGCGCGGGCCACGGCCCGCTCCAGGCCGACCAGCTCCATCCAGTCCAGCTCCACCTCGGGCAGGCCGGCCTCGATCACGGCCTCCAGCTGCGCATCCTCGCGGCACAGCACCACCAGCTGCGCGCGGGGCGGCAGCGCCGCGGGCGGGGCCAGCGGCGCGCGGGCGCGCAGCCGCTGCAGCGCGCCGGCCTGCACCTCCCGCGGCGGGCCCTGCTCCACCTGCCGCAGCAGGTCCTCCACCAGCGCGCGACGCAGGGCCTTGAGCTCGCTGACCGGCACGTGCAGCCCCGGCGCCAGCGCGCGCAGGTCGATGCCCTCCAGCCGGAAGGGCGTGCCGCCCAGCGCGCCGAGCTTGTCGCGCAGCAAGGCCTCGTCGAGGCCGCGGCCCGTGGCGGCAGCCAGCGGGGTGCTGCCCGCGGCCTTCGCCACGAGCACGGGCCGCCCCGCCCGGCAGGTGGCCAGCGTGGCCTCGAGCGGCCGGCCCAGCGCGCCCGACACCTCCAGCCGCACGGGCACGCGGCCTTCCGGCTCGCTGCCGGCCACCTCGCGTGCCACCTCGCGTTGCAGCGCCGGGTCGCTGGTCACCCACACGCGCTGGCCGGGGGCCACGCGCGCGAGGTCGGGCCCCGGCGTGCCGAAGCCCAGCCGCCAGCGGCCGCCGCCCAGCGCATCCACGTGGAACACCGGCCCGCCCGGCTCGCCCTGGTCCTCGGGCCGGCCCGCGTCGAACACCACGCCCATGCCGGCCCGCGGCTCCAGCGGCGCGTGCCGCGGCCCCGAGGCCGCGTCGCCACCGTAGCCGTGCAGGGCGGCGCTGGGCTCGCCCTGCGGGGCCTCGCGCGCGCCGGCAGCCAGCGCGCCGGTCCACGGGCGGCCGTCGTCCATGGGCTCCACCAGCACGGCGCCGGGCAGCACGCTGGCCACGCGGCCCAGCAGCACGCCGCGGTGCTTGGGGAAGCGCCCCTCGACGAGGTCCTGGTGGTTGCTGCCCCCGAGGAACCCATCCGAGAAGCCCCGCGTGTAGGCCAGCGAGGCGCGCAGCAAGTCGTCCTGCGCCCCCGGCTCGTGCGCCGGGTCCGACAGGCCATCGACGAGCCGCCGGTAGAGGCGCGTGGCCGACGCCACGTAGGTGGCGTTCTTCTGCCGCCCCTCGATCTTGAGGCTGTGCACGCCCACGGCGGCCAGCGGGGCCACGGCGCGCACGCCCGCGAGGTCCTTGGGGCTGAGCAGGTAGGCCACCTCGCCGAGGTCGCGCGCCTCGCCGTCCACCACGAGGCGGTAGGGCAGGCGGCAGGACTGCGCGCACTCGCCGCGGTTGGCCGAGCGCCCGCTCCACGCCGCCGAGGTGAGGCACTGGCCCGACCACGACACGCACAGCGCGCCGTGGATGAACACCTCCAGCTCCAGGGGCGTGCCCTCCGCGAAGCGGCGCACCTCCTCCACGGACAGCTCGCGCGGCACCACCACGCGGGTCACCCCCAGTGCGGCTGCGAAGCGCGCGGCCTCGGGGCTCGAGATGGTCATCTGCGTGCTGGCATGCACCTCCAGGGCCGGGCACAGCTCGCGCGCCAGCAGCGCCACGGCCGGGTCCTGCACGATGAGCGCATCGACGCCCGCGCGGGCCGCGGCCTCCACGACGCGTTCTGCGAACGACAGCTCGCCCTCGAAGAGCAGGGTGTTGAGCGTGAGGTAGGCTCGCGCCCCTGCACGGTGGATGCGGGCCACCGTGGCCGGCAGCGAGGCCAGCGTGAAGTTGCCTGCGCGAGCCCTTGCGTTGAAGCCCTCGGCCAGCCCGAAGTAGGCGGCATCGGCGCCCTCGGCCAGCGCGGCGGCCAGCGCCTCCTCGTCCCCGGCCGGGGCCAGCACCTCGGGCAGGCGCGCGGGGACGGGCTCTGCCATGGCGCGACGGTACCATCCTGCACGCATGCCCGCGAAGCCCGCGCTGCCCGCCGAGATCCGCCGCATGCGCGCGCAGGTGGACCGGCTCAACGCGCGGCTCGTGGTGCTGCTCCAGGCCCGGGCCGGGCTGGCGCGACGGCTGGCGCACGCCAAGGCACGCCACGGCCTGCCCGCGGCCGACCCGGCTCGCGAGCGGTCCATGCTGCGACGCATGCTGCACGCTGCCCCGGGAGGCTTCCCGCGCAGCGAGCTTGCCCTCATCCTGCGCACGGTGCTGGCCGCCTCGCGACGGCTCGTGGTGGAGGAGCAGGCCCGGCGGCAGGCCGCCGCGCGCCCGGCGCGACGGCGCGGGGCCGGGGCGGGGCCCTAGGGGCCCGGCACCGGCTCCCCGGCCGGCACCCGGACGCGGCAGGGCCCCCGCCCGCCGACCGGTACAGTCCGGGGCGATGGCGTCGTCCTGGGACCAGGCCTCGCGCACCTTCCTCCCCGAGCTCGCGCGCTCGCTGGGGGCAGAGCGCCTGCGCGAGCTGCACCGGCCCTCGGGCTGGCGCCACGCGCTGCTGGCCGCCCAGCCTCTGCTGGCGCTGGCCGGCGCCGCCTTCGTGATCCTGCGCGGTCCCGACACGCCCTGGGCGTGGGTTCCGGCCAGCGTCGTGATCGGCTTCGCCATCTTCGCGCTCACCACCCTGCTGCACGAGGTGGTGCACGGGGCCGTGTTCGCCCAGCGCCGGCCGCGGCTGGAGCGCCTGCTGGGCCACCTCTACGCCTGCCCCAGCGGGCTCTCCCAGACCCAGTTCACGCGCTGGCACCTCGCCCACCACGACCACCTGGGGACCAGCGACCTCGACCCCAAGCGCGCCTACCTCTCCCCCAAGCGCCGGGCGCGCTGGCTCAAGGCGCTCTACCTCACGCCGGCGCTGTTCCCGATCTACTTCCGGGCCGCGCGCAAGGCCGCCGCCGGCTACCCGCCCGAGGTGCAGCGGCAGGTGCGGCGCGAGCGCATGGCCGCGATCCTGCTGCACCTCGCGGTCCCCACCGCGCTGTGGCTGCTGCTGGGCCCGGCCAGCGCCCTGCGCCTGCACCTGCTGCCGGTGTTCGTCGTGTTCCCCATCGCCTTCACGATCAACCGGCTGGGACAGCACTACGACGTGGACCCGGCTGACCCGGCTGCGTGGGGCACGCTCATGGTGCGCAGCCCGCTGCTGTGGGATCGCGTCTTCCTGTTCAGCAACTACCACCTCGAGCACCACTACTTCCCGCGCATGCCCTGCTACCGCATGCCCGCCCTGCGCCGCCTCCTGCAGCCCTTCCTCGATGCCCACGGCATCCGCGCCCGGTCCTACGGCGGCCTGCTGTGGGACTGGTTTGTGCGCAACACGCCGGCGCACGCGCGCTGGGAGGCGCCCTCGCGCGACCGCTGAGCAGGCCGCCGGCGTGCGCAGGTAGCATCGGGCCGTGCGCACGCTCGGGCCCGCCTTCCTGCTCGTCCTGCTCCTGCTGGGCGGGCTGGCGTGGCTCGCCGCCCACGACGCGCGCACCCAGCGCACGCGGGCGCTGGAGGCCGAGGCCATGACGCTGGCCGAGACGCTGGCCGCGGCGGCGCGCGAGGCCAGCGGCACGCTGGCTGCCGCCGAGCAGCACCTGGCCGACCGGCTGGCGGCGGCTGCACGCCGCACGCAAGCGCTGCTGGAGGGCGCGCTGGCGCCCACGGCCGACCTGCTGGAGCGCGTGGCGCGCGAGGAGCGCGTGGGGCGCATCGCGCTGGTGTCGGCCGACGGGGAGGTGATGGCCATGGCCCGTCATCCCGCATCCTTGCCGGCCATGGACGAGGATGCGGCACGGCTGCGGGCGCAGGCGGAATCGGTCGATCGCGAGGAGGCGGCGCGGGCGGCGCGCTCGCTGGCGCCCGCCCCCGGCACGGTGCAGGTCGAGGGCCTCGCAGCCGGTGCACTGGCCGCGCGCGAGCGCTTCGGGCTGGCCTACGGCCGCCCCGGCGGCGGCACGCTGCTGCTGCGCGCCGAGGCGGCCGAGGTGGTGGCGTTGCGCCGGCGCTTCGGCATCGCCCCGCTGCTGGAGCGCGTCGGCTCGCAGCCGGGCGTGCGGCACGTGCGCCTGCTGGACGGGGCCGGCGAGGTGCTGCTGGGCGTGCCCGAGGCCGCGCTCGCGCTGGCACCGGCGCGCCCCGACGGTGCTGCCACCGTCGAGGAGGCGGACGGCGCCATGCGCGCCGTGCTGCCCTGCACGCTGGCCGACGGCCGGGTGGTGCGCGTGGACGTGGCGCTGGACAGCGCCCCGGCCGATGCCGCGCTGGGTGCCTCGCAACGCGTGCTGGCGCTGGGCGTGGCGCTGGGCACGCTGGGCTTGCTGGCTGCCGGCGGCTGGCTCGCCTGGCGCGAGCGCTCCGCTCGCGAGGCCGAGCGGCGGCAGGCCGCGCAACGCGAGGAAGAGGGCCGCCTCGCGCAGATGGGCGCGCTGGCGGCGCTGGTCACGCACGAGATCAGCAACCCGCTCAACGCCGTGCGGCTGGGCCTGGGACTGCTGCCCACCCTGCCGCCGGGCGAGCAGGCCGAGGTGCTGCAGACGCTGCAGGCAGAGTCGGCGCGCATGGGCCGCACCCTGTCCTCCTTCCTCGAGCTGGCGCGCGTGCCCGAGGGCGCGCGCGTGCCCGTGGGACCCGCGCTGCTCGAGCGCGTGCGCGCGCGCGTCGCCGCGCAGGCCGCCGCGCGCGACGTGCAGGTGGGGCTGGACGTGGCGCCGGCCGCACCGCCCGTGCTGGGCGACCCCGTGCTGCTCGAGCAGGCGCTGGCCAGCCTGGCCCGCAACGCGCTGGAGGCCTCCCCGCCCGGCGGGCGCGTGCGGCTGGGCTGGCATGCGGGCGCGCCCGGCGAGGCCTGCCTGCAGGTGGACGACGCCGGGCCCGGCTTCCCGGCGCAGGGCCGCGAGGAGCTGCTGCGCGTGGGCGCGCGCGGCCGGCCCGGTGGCCACGGGCTGGGCCTGCCGCTGGCCGCGCGTTTCGTGCAGCAGCAGGGCGGGCGCATGCTGCTGCTGGACACTCCCGCCGGGGGCGCGCGTGTCGAGCTGCGCCTTCCGGCGGCCGCTGGAGCATCCCGTGCCTGAGCGCCTGCTGCTGGTGGTGGAAGACGAGAGGGCCCAGCGCGAGCTGCTGGCCCGCTGGCTGGGCACGCGCGGCTGGCAGGTGAAGGCCGTGGAGGGGCTGGCGGCCGCGCGCGCGTCACTCGCCACGCTGCCCGTCGAGGCCGTGGTGACCGACTTCCAGCTGCCCGACGGCACGGGGCTGGACGTGCTGCGCGAGGCGCGCGACCGGGACCCGCGCGTGGGCGTCGTGCTGGTCAGCGCGCACGGGACCGTGGCGATGGCGGTGGAGGCCATGCGCGGCGGCGCCTTCGACGTGCTGCCCAAGCCCGTGGATCCCGAGGCGCTGCACAGCATCCTGGAGCGGGCGCTGCAGCACCGCGACCTCGCGCGCGAGAACGCGCGCCTGCGCGAGCGCCTCGCGCCTGCGCCGGGCCAGCACGGCGTGGTGGCCGAGAGCGCCACGATGCGCCGCGTGTTCGACCTCGTGGCGCGCGTGGCCGCCAGCCACGCCACGGTGCTGGTGACAGGCGAGAGCGGCACCGGCAAGGAGCTGGTGGCGCGCCTGCTGCACGAGGGCAGCCCGCGCGCCAAGGGCCCCTTCGTGGCCGTCAACTGCGGCGCGCTGCCCGAGGGCCTGCTGGAGAGCGAGCTCTTCGGCCACGCACGCGGCGCCTTCACGGGCGCCGTGCGCGAGCGGCGCGGGCGCTTCGAGGAGGCCGATGGCGGCACGCTGTTCCTCGACGAGGTGGGCGAGATGGCCCCCGCGCTGCAGGTGCGGCTGCTGCGCGTGCTGCAGGAGCGCGAGATCACGCGCGTCGGCGAGAACGCGCCGCGGCGCGTGGACGTGCGCGTGGTGGCGGCCACGCACCGCGACCTGCCGGCGGAGGTGCGCGCGGGACGCTTCCGCGAGGACCTCTTCTACCGGCTGCAGGTGGTGCCCGTGCACCTGCCCCCGCTGCGCGAGCACCCCGAGGACATCGCGCCGCTGGCCGAGCGGCTGGCCGCCGAGGCCGCCCAGCGCCACGGGCGTCCGCCGGTCCGGCTCTCGCGCGAGGCCCTCGAGGCGCTGCGCGCGTGGCGCTGGCCGGGCAACGTGCGCGAGCTGGCGCACGCCTGCGAGCGGGCCGTGATCCTGTGCCGCGATGACCTCGTGCGCGCCAGCGACCTGCCCGAGGCCGTGCAGGCCCCGCCCGAGGCCAGCGTGGAGGAACGCCCGCCGGCCACCACGCTCACCGCGGCGCTCGAGGCGCTGGAACGTGCCTGGATCACCGCGGCGCTGCACCGCTCGGGCGGCGTGAAGACCCGCGCGGCCGCCGAGCTGGGCATCGACGAGCGCGTGCTGCGCTACAAGATGGAGAGGCTGGGACTGGGCAAGCCGGGCGGGGCGCGCTAGGGCCCAGCGACAAGCCTGTCGCCCCGTCGACAGGATTGTCGACGCCGGACGCGGGCAGCGGACCGCGAGGCGCGGCAGGGAGAGGACGCAAGCCACTCTCCAGCAACATCTTGCATCCTCCTTCGCCAGCGCGGTGGCAGACGGTACGAGTCTTGCTCAAGGTGCGTCGTCCCCTAGGAGTCCCGCATGCACACCTCGACTGGGCGCCCCTCGGCCTCCCTGACCCTCATGGCCTTGCTGGCCGTTGCGGGCCTGCTGGCTGGCACCTCCTCCCTCAAGGCCGCCGAGGCTCGCGGCGGCGGCGGCGGGCCCCCGCCGCGCCCCGGCGGCGCCGCGGGTGGCGACCGTCCGCCTCCTGCGCCCAGCCAGCCCCCGCCGCCCAAGGAGGGCGCCACCCCCCCCGCGAAGGAGAGTGCACCGCCCCCGCCGAAGGAGCAGGCGCCGCCGCCGCCGAAGGAGCAGGCGCCGCCGCCCAAGGAAGGCACCAAGCCGCCGCCGCCTGCGAAGGAGGGCAAGAAGCCCGCGCAGCCGCCGGCCAAGGGCGACAAGAAGGGCCCGCCTCCCGAGGGCCGGGAGCCCAAGGAAGGCGAGCAGCCGCCCTCGCCCGAGGAGCAGCGCGAGCAGGCCTGCGAGGAGGAGATGGGCGCGCGCGAAGCTGCCGAGTCGAAGGACGCGGTGGAAGACCTCGTGGACGGCATCGTGAAGAAGGTGATGCGCGAGCTGCGTGAACGCGGCCTGCCCCCGCCCCCGCCGCCTGGCGACGAGCCCCCGCCCCCGCCTCCCCCGGGTGGTGGTGACAACCCCCCGCCTCCGCCCCCGCCTGGCGCGGAGGATGCGCCCCCGCCGCCCGAGGCCGGGACGGGCGAGCAGCCGCCGGCTCCGCCGGAGGGCAGCAAGCCGCCGCCCCCGCCGAAGGGCGAGCGTCCCCCGCCCCCGCAGGGGCAGAAGGGCGAGCCGAAGGGCCCGCCCCCGCCCAAGGGGGACCGTCCCCCGCCGCCTGAGGGCAGCGAGCCCCCGCCCGCACCGAAGGGCGAGCGTCCGCCGCCCCCGCCGCCCGCGGCAGAGCCGGTCCCCAGCGAGCCCGCGCCGCAGGGCAAGTAAGCCCCGCATGACTCCCAGTCCGCATCGCGGCCGCGCGTGGAAGGTCCACGCGCGGCCGTGGTACGTCTAGGTCCCGCATGAAGCGCACCGTTGCAAGCCTGCTGCTGGTGCTGGGCACCGCACTGGCGCTGCCTTCCCCGGCACGGGCCGATGGCGCGGCCGGCACGGAGGCCGAGGCCCTCGAGGCGCGCTGGCGCGAACGCCCTGACCTGGTGACGCGTGGCCTCGCGATGGCCGAGGCCTGGACTGCCGCGGGGCGCCCCGAGCGCGCGCGCAAGGCCGTGACTGAACGGCTGGCGGCGGCTCCTGCCGACCAGGTGGCGGCCTTCCTCGCTGGATGGCTCGAGGGGGGCGAGCGCGGTTGTGCGCGCATGTGGGCTGCGGTGCGCGCACGCCTGGGCCTTCCGCAGGGCGTGGCGCACGGCCTGGCCGAGTCCTATGACGTGCTCGCCAAGGTGGAGGAGGCACGGGGCCAGCGAGGGCTGGCGCTGCAGGCCCTCGAGCAGCACGTGGCCCTGGCACCGACGGCCGCTGCCTGGCTGCGCATCGGCTGGCTGCGCGAGCAGGCGGGAGCGCTGGTGCCTGCCGTGGAGGCCTACCGCGCGGCCCGCGTGCTCGCGCCCGGTCACGGCCCGGCCCGCAACGCGCTGGCGCTGGCCCTGGCGCGCACGCCCGGCATGTCGCGCGAGGCGCGCAAGCTGGTCGAGGAGGGCATCGCCAAGCAGCCCGAGGAGGCCGACAGCTGGCTGCACCTGGGGCTGGTGAAGGCGCTGGCCGGCGACCGGGCGGGCGCCTTGACCGCCTACGAGGAGGCCCTGCGTCGCGCCCAGCGCGACCCGGCGCTGCTGCGCGTGCTGGCCGCTGCGCTCGCGGAGGTCGAGCAGTGGGACCTGGCTGCCAAGGCCATGGCCGCAGCCGGGCCGCTGGAGGCGCCCAGTGCCCTGGCCACGCTGCAGGCCGCAGCCCTGGCCGTGCAGCGGGAGGAGTGGGCCGAGGCTCGCAAGCTGCTGGCGCAGGCGGCACGCCTCGCGCCCAAGGATGCGCAGGTCGCCTTCCTGCAGGGCGTCGTCGCCCAGCGCACGCAGCAGCCCGAGACGGCTGTGGCGGCCTACCGCAAGGCCCTCTCGCTGGACCCCTCGCAGCCGCGCTACGCGCTGGCGCTGGTGGCTGCGCTGCTTGAGCGGGAGCAGGTGGACGACGCCATCGAGGTGCTGCGCGAGGCCGCCAAGGCCCATCCCGCCGAGGCCGGCCTGCCGCTGCGCCTGGGCTTCGCCCTGATGCAGAAGAAGCGCTGGACGCAGGCGGCAGAGGCCTTCCGCGAGGCGGCGCGACTGGCCCCGGGGGACCCCGATCCGCACTTCTACCTCGCGGTGCTCTACGGCGACCGCCTCGGCAACCTCGAGCAGGCACGCCTGCACCTGCAGGAGTACAAGGCCAAGGGCGGCAAGGAAGCCAGCGCCCTGGCGTGGCTGGCCGCGCTCTCGAGATAGGCGCCTGCCGCGCGGCGGGGACGCCCGGGTCCCGTGGCCGAGGCCTGCCGTACACTCCGCGCATGCGCGTGCAGGTCCGCTACTTCGCTGCGCTCCGCGAGGCCTTGGCCCTGGGCGAGGAGTCGCTGGAGGTCCCGCCCGGCACGCGGGCCGGTGACCTGCTGGACCTGCTCGGCGCGCGCCGTCCCGCCCTCGCGGCGCACCGCGCGGGCCTGCGCAGGGCGGTGGGCACGCGCTTCGCGGAGCCTGGCCTGCTGCTGCAGGACGGCGACGAGGTGGCGCTCATCCCCCCGGTGAGCGGGGGCTAGCGTGTTCCTGCTGCGTCACGGCCCGCTGGACGCCGAGGCCCTGCGCCGCGCCGTGGCTAGCCCCGAGCACGGGGCCGTGCTCGTGTTCCATGGCGACGCGCGGGCCAGCACCGCCGGGCGCCGCGTGACGGGCCTGTGGTACGAGGCCTTCGAGCCCATGGCGCTGGCCGGGCTGGAGGAACTGGCCGTGGCCGTGCGCGCGCGCCACGGCGTGGGCGCCATCGCCTGCGCCCCCCGCCTGGGGGCCGTGCCCGTGGGCGAGACGGCCATGGTGCTGGCCGTGGGCGCCCCCCACCGCGAGGCGGCGCTGGCCGCCACGGCCGACTACATCCAGCGCCTCAAGCAGGACGTGCCCATCTGGAAGCGCGAGCACTTCGAGGACGGCACGCGCTGGGTCGGGAGCGCCACCGACCCGCAGGCGCGCGCCGCCGCGAGGACGGCATGAGCGACGGCGCCGCCCCGCTCGTCTTCGCCGTCAGCGACGCCACCGGCACCACCGCGGAGGCGGCCGCCAAGGCCGCGCTGGCGCAGTTCGGCGACGACGGTCGCGCGCGCGTGCGGCTGTTCCCCCACGTGCGCGACCGCCGCAGCATCGAGACCGTGATGGCCGCCGCCCAGCTGCAGGGTGCGCTGGTGGTCTACACGCTGGTGCAGCCCGAGCTGCGCGGCGTGATGATCGAGGTGGCCGAGGACCTCGAGGTGCCCTCGCTGGACCTGCTGGGGCCGCTGGTGACGCGGCTGGCGCAGCACCTGGGCCGTGCCCCGCTGGCCGTGCCGGGGCTGGGCTACACCACGAACGCCGAGTACTTCCGGCGCATCGATGCCGTGGAGTTCACGGTGCGGCAGGACGACGGCAAGGACCCGCGCAACCTGCGCCGCGCCGACATCGTGTTCCTCGGCATCAGCCGCTCGGGCAAGACGCCGCTGTCGCACTACGTGGCGCAGCGCGGCTACAAGGTGGCCAACGTGCCCATCGTGCTGGACGTGCCGCTGCCGGGCGAGCTGGCAGGGCTGGACCCGCGACGCGTGTTCGGCCTGCTGATCGACCCGCTGCACCTGATGCGCATCCGCCAGACGCGCATGGAGGCGCTGGGCATGCCGCCGGAGAGCGATTACGGCGAGCTGGCCCACATCCGGCGCGAGATCGAGTACGCGCGCAGCCTGTACGCCGCGCACCCGCAGTGGACCGTGATCGACATCACGCGCAAGGCCATCGAGGAGACGGCCGCCACGGTGCTGGCCGCCTACCGCGAGCGCTTCGAGCCCCAGGGCGAGGTGCCGGCCAGCCTGCCGCTGCCGCCGGGCGTGCAGCGGCCGGCGCAGGCCGCCCCAGCCGGCCCTGCCTCGCCTCCAGCGGCGCCCGCGGCGGCCCCGCCCGACCCGGCTCCGACGCCGCCGGCGCGCGTGCGGCGCCCGCGCACCTCACGACCGGCCCGCCGGCGCAAGGGCGACGCGTGAGCGTGGTCTCCATCCGCAGCCTGACCAAGGCCTACGGCCGACGGCCGCCGGCCCTGCGCAACGTGAGCGTCGAGGTGCCCGAGGGCGTCACCGGCCTGCTGGGCCCCAACGGGGCCGGCAAGAGCACGCTGCTGCAGTGCGTGCTGGGCCTGCTCAGGGGCTTCGAGGGCGAGGTGCGCGTGCTGGGCGTGGATGCCCGCACCCAGCCGCGCGAGGCGCGCCGGCGCATGGGCTTCATGCCCGAGCACGACGCGTGGATGCCGGCCATGAACGGCGTGCAGGCCGTGGCCTTCCTCGGCCGGCTCTCGGGCCTGCCGCGCAACGAGGCCCTGCGCCGTGCGCACGACGTGCTGCACCACGTGGGGCTGGGCGAGGCCGTCTACCGGCCCGTGGTGGAGTACTCCACCGGCATGCGCCAGCGCTTCAAGCTGGCGCAGGCGCTGGTGCACGACCCGGCGTTGGTCTTCCTCGACGAGCCCACCTCGGGCCTGGACCCCGCGGGCCGCGACGAGATGCTGGCCCTCATCGACGACCTGGCCCGCCAGCACCGCAAGCACGTGGTGTGGTCCTCGCACGTGCTGCCCGAGGTGCAGCGCAGCGCCGACCAGGTGGTGGTGATGCACCAGGGCGAGGTGCGCGGCCTGTTCCCGATCAAGGACCTCGCCCCCCTGCCCGGCACCTTCCTGCTGGAGGTGGAGGGCCACGGACCTGCCTTTGCGGACGAGGCGTCCCGGCGAGGCTTCACGCTGCAGCCGCGCGGCAGCGAGGACGAGGGGCCGCGACGCAGCTTCACCGCGCGCATCGAGCCCGCGCGCGCGCCCGAGGCCGTGGCGCTGCTGCTGGCCGCCGCCGCAGCCGGCGGCGCACGCGTGCGTCGCGTGGAGCCCGTGGTGGAGGACCTCGAGAGCGTGTTCCACCGCCTGCTCTCCGGCGAGGGACGGCCCGCATGACGGTGCACGCCCGCGGCTATCGCGCCTACGCAGGCGCCCTGGGCGGCCCGCCCGCCTGGTGGGTGGTGTTCCGCGCCAACGTGGAGGCGCTCGCGGCCACGCGCGCGATGCGCGTCATGAACACGCTGCTGCTGCTGCTGGCCTGCGGCGTGGGCGTGCTGCTCTACGTGCAGGTGGGCCTGGGCGAGCGCATCTTCGCGCGCGGCATGCGCGGCGACGACCCGGCACGCCTGCTGCTGGACCACCGCCTCGCCCTGCTCACGGCCCTGCGCGTCTACTACACCTCGGCCTCGGTGGTGATCGTGCTGCTCTCGATCCTGACGGGGGCCGGCCTGGTGGCCGATGACCTGCGCGCGCGCGCCCTCACCCTGATCATGGTCCGGCCCGTGCGTCCGCTGGACTACGCGCTGGGCAAGGCGCTGGTCATGCCCTGGTTCGTGCTCACGCGCGCGGCGCTGCCGGGGCTGGCGATGTGGCTGCTGGTGGGCGCCTGGCAGGCGCCCGGCCAGACCCAGGCCTTCTGGGAGGCCGCCTCGGACGTGCCCGGGGTGATCGCCTCCTTCTCGCTGCTGGCGGCGGGCGCCTACCCGGGGCTGGTGCTGCTGATCTCGTCGGCCACCCCACGCCGCGGCGTGGCCTCGGGGCTGGCGGCTGCGGTGCTCTTCGGGGGCCTCGTGGTGCGCGGCATCGGGCTGCACGTGAGCGGCCTGCAGGGCGAGGCCTTCCGGCTCGCCAGCCTGAGCACGAACGCGCTGGCCCCCGTGCTGGAGGCGCACTGGCGCGCGCGCGAGGCCTTCGGGCGGCGCGACTGGCTGCTGGAACGGGTGCCGAGCATCCCCGCGGCCGCGTGGCTGGCCGCCGGGCTGCTGCTGCTGGGCTTCCTGCGCGTGTGGTGGCGCGCGCGCAGCGTGGAGGTGAGCGAGTGAGCGCCGCCCCCGCCCGCATCGAGGCCGAGCGCCTCTCCAAGTGGTACGGCGAGGTGCTGGGCCTCAACGAGGTCAGCGTCGAGGTGGGTCCCGGCGTGACCGGCCTGCTGGGGCCCAACGGGGCCGGCAAGAGCACCTTCCTCAAGCTGGCCTGCGGCATGCTCCGGCCCAGCCTTGGCCGCGTGCTGCTGGCGGGCGAGGAACCCTTCGACAACCCCGGCGTGATGCGCCGCGTGGGCCTGTGCCCCGAGCAGGACGCGGCCTACCCCGGCGTGGCCTGCCGGGCCGTGCTGGCCTACCTCACGCGCCTGCACGGCTACGGGCGGCGCGAGGCGCGCCTGCTGGCCGAGGCCGCGCTGGGCCGCGTGGGGCTGGGCCACGTGCTGGACCGCAGCGTGGGCACCTTCAGCAAGGGCATGCGCCAGCGCTTCAAGCTGGCCCAGGCGCTGGCGCACGACCCCGACATCGTGATCCTCGACGAGCCGCTCAACGGGCTGGACCCCAGCGCCCGGCGCGACCTCAGCGGCGTCATCCAGTCGCTGGGCGACGAGGGCCGCTGCGTGCTGGTCTCCAGCCACGTGCTGCACGAGGTGGAGCACCTGGCGCGTCGCAGCGTATTCCTCTACCAGGGCCGCGTGCTGGCCGAGGGCACGCGCGCCGAGATCCGGCGCGAGCTGCCGCAGCACCCGCTGCAGGTGAGGCTGCTCACGCCCCAGCCGCGCGTGCTGGCGCAGCGCATGCTGGATGCGCCCGGCGTGGTGCGCGTGAGCACGGACGCCGCGGGCGTGGACCTGCTCACGACCCAGCCGGAGGCCTTCTTCGACCACCTGCAGCGCGAGGTGCCCGCGGGCGGGCCGGCCGTCACGGCCATCCTGCCCGGCGACGAGGACCTCGAGGCCGTGTTCAGGTACCTGACCCGGTGACCACCCTCGTGAGCCAGCGCCCGCCTCCCCCGCCGCCGCCGCGCGGCCTGCTGGCCGGCTTCGGGCCGGCCTACGCCTGGGGCCTGCGCCTCGCGCTGGGCCGGCCGCTGCGCATGCTGGTGGTGCTGGGCGTGGCCGCGGCGCTGGGCGCGCTCACGGGCTGGTTCAGCGTGCACGGCGGCAGCGGGGCGCGGGCCGGCGACGGCGAGGCCGCCTTCCAGCTCTGGGAAGGGCTCAAGGAGGCGTTGCTGCCCTCGGCGGTGCCGCTGGCGGCGCTGGTGCTGGTGGCGGGCGCCTTCTCGCGCGAGGTGAGCGAGCGCACGCTGGTGTTCCACCTGGTGCGCCCCATCGCGCGACGCACGCTCTACCTCGCGCGCTTCAGCGCGGCCGTGACGGTCGCCATCCCGGTGGCGCTGGTGCCGCCGCTGGTGGCGCTGGGCGTGGCCGGGCTGCCGCTGCCGGCCTCCACGGCATGGGCGCTGGTGCCGCCCGTGGTGCTGGGCGTGCTGGCCTTCGGGGCCATCACCTGCCTGCTGGGCGCCTGGTTCCGTCGCGGCATCATCGCCGGCCTCGTCTACGTGTTCCTCGTGGACGGCTTCATGAGCGAGGCCTCGGGCACCATGCAGCGGCTCTCGCTGGTGCACCACGTGCTCAGCCTGTTCCATCGCGGGGTGGACGCCGACTTCGGCGCGCTCAGCGAGCGCGTGCGTTCCTCCAGCGAGGCGGCCCCCGCCAGCATCAACCCCGGCGACCTGATCTCGCAGGTGCTCAGCAGCGAGCGCGTGGACTGGATGCAGCCGTGGAGCGCCGCGCTGGTGCTGCTGGCCGTGACGGCCGTGGCGCTGGCGCTGGGTGCCGGGCGCGTCTCCTCGCGCGACTACCCGCTCAAGGACTAGCGGCGCGCCTCAGCGGGTGAGGTCGACGGGGGCGCCCGCGCGCAGCACCGCCAGCCGCAGCGCACCGCCCTCGCGCGCGGCCTGCCGCAGCCGCTGCACGGCGTCGTCCATGCCCGTCACGTCGCGGCCGTCGATGGCCAGCAGGATGTCCAGCGGCTGCACGCCCAGCGCCTCGGCCTGCGACCCCGGCTGCACCTCGCGCACCAGCAGCGCCGCGCGGCCCTCCAGGCGCAGGTGGCGGGCCAGCAGCCCTTCCACCGGCTCCAGCGCCATCCCGAAGCGTGCCTCGGGTGCGGTGGAGCGCTCGGGCTGCTCGCGGTCGGGCAGCGGGGGCATCGGCTCCTCGCGCGAGCCCCGGAACACGCGCGGCGGCCCCACGCGCAGCGTCAGGCCGCCGAGCCGGTCGGACAGCTCGGGGTGCTCGCGCCGGATGTCCTCCAGCGTGGCGCCCTTGAACTCCTTGGTCACGAGGCTGCCGTCCTGCGCGCGCTCGTGCACGCGCACGGTGGCGCCCGCGCCGTCCTGCACCACCTCCAGCCCCTCGCTGGTGCGGAAGGAGAACATCGGCATGCGCGTGCCCGGCGGCAGGCCGCGCAGGCGCTGGCGCTCCTCGATGTCCTTCTTGAGGCCCGCGATGTCGGGGTGCTGGGCCAGCTCGGGGTGCGCAGCCAGCAAGGCCTCGAGGCTGGCGCCCTCGTAGGTGGTGCGCTGCGGCTGGCCCTGCGCGTCGGCGCCGCGCACCTCCAGCCGCACGCGGCTGCCGGGCCAGCCCTGGCGCAGCGTGAGCGCGCCGGAGCGGAAGGTGCCGCCCAGCAGGTCCATGCCCTCCAGCGGTGCCACGTCGATCCCCGGCCAGCCCCCGCCCTGGCCCAGGCCCTCGAGCATGCGCTCGACCATCTCGCGCAGTTCCTGCGGCGTGCCGAGGCCGGGCATGCCCGGGGCCGCGCCGGGCGGGGCCGCCCGGCCTCGGCCGGGCTCGCGTGCTCCCAGCCGCCGCTCGTGGCGGCCGTCCAGCCTCAGCAGCAGCTGCTGGGCGCGCCAGCGCACCTCGAGGCTGTCGCTGGTGGCCATGGCCGCCTCCAGCGCCTCGCGTGCATCCTCGCCGGCGGCCGCCAGCCGCTCGCTGGCCTGCTCACGCACGCGGAAGTCGTCGCTGCCCAGCTGCGCCACCCACGCCAGCACCTGCTCTGCGCTGGCCTCGCGCGCGCCGGCCTCGCCGGCGGGTTCCTCGGCGGCCGGCGCCGGGACCGGCGCTGCCGGCGGGATCGGCTCCTCCTCGGCCAGGGCAGGCACGGCGGCAGCCACGCCCATCAGCAGCAGGCAGCCGGCGACGTGCCGTACAGAGGGTTGGTGGGTCATGGTCGTGAGCCTCCGGGGCGAGGGGCGCACGGGCCACCCCGCCGATCATGGTGTCTACGGCAGGCGGGACCGAGGCGTTGGCCGCCCACCCACGCGGGCCCGCGCAAGATTGCAGAATGCAACCATGGGGCGCACGAGGGCCCGAGGACGGGCGGCGCCGGCCGGGCGGTACGCGGATCCCTGCGAGCCAGGCTGGCTAGGCGGGGTCGAGGAACGGGGCGTGGTTGCCCAGGTTGCGCAGGCGCTGGTAGCGCGCCTCCAGCCGCTGCGCCTCGGGCTGGGCGGCCAGCGTGGCCAGCGTCTCCAGGATGGTTTGCTTGAGCGTGGCCACCATGGCTGCCGGGTCACGGTGCGCGCCGCCCAGCGGCTCGGGCACCACGCCGTCCACCACCCCCAGCTTGAGCAGGTCCTCGCTGGTGAGGCGCAGCACCTTGGCGGCGTCCGGGGCGCGCGTGGGGTCGTGCCACAGGATCGAGGCGCAGCCCTCGGGCGAGATCACCGAGTAGTAGGCGTACTCCAGCATCAGCACGCGGTCGCCCACGCCGATGCCCAGCGCGCCGCCGCTGCCGCCCTCGCCCACCACGATGCACAGGGTAGGCACCTTCAGGCGGCCCATCTCGAGGATGTTCTCGGCAATGGCCCATGCCTGGCCGCGCTCCTCGGCCCCCAGGCCGGGGTAGGCGCCCGGGGTGTTGATCAGGGTGACGATGGGCAGGCCGAAGCGCTCGGCCAGCCGCATCTTGCTCAAGGCCTTGCGGTAGCCCTCCGGGTTGGCGCACCCGAAGTTGCAGGCCACCTTGTCGCGGGCTTCCTTGCCCTTGCGGCTGCCCACCAGCATGAAGCGGGTGTCCCCGATGCGGGCAAGGCCGGTCGAGATGGCCTTGTCCTCGCCGAACAGCCGGTCGCCGTGCAGCTCGACCCACTCGTCGCACATCCCCTGGACGTAGTCCATGAACTGGGGCCGCTGCGGGTGGCGGGCCACCTGCACCTTCTGCCAAGGCGTGAGCCGGCCGTAGATCTCGGCCACCATGCCGTCGCGCTTGCGCTCCAGCGGCCGCAGCTCGCCCTGCAGGGGCACCTCCGAGAGGGATCGCAGCTCGGCGATCTTCTGCTCGAGCTCCATGATCGGCTGCTCGAAGGGCAGCGGACCGCGGGCGGTCTTCGGGAGGGCGTTGGGCAGGCTGGCCATGCGGGTCGGGCTCCGGGGCCGGCCGGGGCAAGCCCGGTTCGGCGCGACGGTCCTGGGCGGGGATGGGTGGCAGGGCGCGAGCGCCCGGCCTCGAATCGACGTCAGGGGTGCCCGGTGCCAAGCCCGCCCGCCCCCTGCCAGGGGAGGAAGGCCCCGCATCGGTGTGGCAGCAGTCTACCCCGGGGGACCTGCGGCCCGCAGGCCCGGCCCCCCCGGCAGGCTGCCGCCCGCTTGGACCGCGGGCCGGCGGGCCGGCGGCTCCCCTTGGATCGGCTGCCCGGGGGGCCATCCCCACCGCCAGTGCCAGGGCCAGCGCCGGGACCAGCGCCTGCCCCCCCCAGCACCCCGCCTCCCGCGCCCGTCGCCCGCCCGCCCGCCCGCCCCAGGGGCCCCCCGACCTGCGAAACGGCCTGCGCCCGGGCCGGGGGCGCGGCCGGGGGTGCGGCAGGGGGCGCGGCAGGGCCGGATCGCCCGCCGGGCGGCCCGGCCGCTTATCGGGGCATCAGGAAGCCTGATGCCCTGCCCAGCCCGCCCGAGGCCACCATGCGAGGCCCATGGCCACCGCACCTGCCTCGCGTCCGCGTCCCGCTCCCACCCGTCGTTCCCGCGCCCGTGCCGGCAAGGGCCCCCGCAAGGCGGGCACGGCCGCGTCGGCCTCGCTGCCCGTGCTGCGCCTCGAGCTGCGCGTGCGGGACGACCTGCTGGACCCCGCCGGGCGCTCCGCCCGCGCCGCGCTGCAGCAGGCCGGCCTCCGGGGCCTTGGCAGCGTGCGCGTGCTGCGCACCTACTTCCTCGAGGGCCCGCTGGACGCCGAGGGCCGCCGGCGGGCGGCCCAGGCGCTGGGCGACGCCGTGCTGGACGTGGCCTCCTTCGGCCGTCCCCGCGCAGCGCCCCGGGGCGTGCACGAGGTCACCGTGATGCGCCGCGCCGGCGTGAGCGACCCCGAGGCGGAGACGGCGCGACGCCTGCTCCAGTCGCTGGGCCTGTGCGTGGCGCAAGTCAAGGCCGCGCGCACCTACCGCGTGCAGGGCCGCGTGCCGCGCGCGGCGCTGGGGGCCGCCGCCGCGCGCGCCCTGGGCAACGAGGTGATCGAGGAGGTGCTGGCCGGGGCGCCGGCCACCTACCGCTTCCCGCATCCCACGCCGGCCGTGGCCCAGCGCGTCGAGGTGCTGCTGCGCACGCTGGACGGCGAGGCCCTGCTGGCCCTCTCGCGCCGCATGGGCCTGTCGCTCTCGCGCGTGGAGATGGAGGCCGTGCAGGCCCACTTCCGCACGCTGGGCCGGGAGCCCACCGACGTGGAGCTGGAGACGGTGGCCCAGACCTGGTCGGAGCACTGCAAGCACAAGACGCTGGGCGGCGCGGTGCGCATGACGGAAGGCGGCACGGTGCGCACCTTCCGCAACCTGCTCAAGGAGACGGTGTTTGCCGCCACGCAGCGGCTGGCCAAGCCCTGGTGCTGGAGCGTGTTCAAGGACAACGCGGGCGTGATCGACTTCGACGGCACCGACGGGGTGTGCATGAAGGTGGAGACGCACAACCACCCCAGCGCCATCGAGCCCTACGGCGGCGCCGGCACCGGCATCGGCGGCGTGATCCGCGACATCCTGGGCACCGGCCTGGGGGCGCGCCCGGTGGCCAACACCGACGTGTTCTGCTTCGGCCCCCCGGACCTGCCGCAGGGCAAGGTGCCGAAAGGCTGCATGCACCCGCTGCGCCTGCTCAAGGGCGTGGTGTCGGGCGTGCGGGACTACGGCAACCGCATGGGCATCCCGACCGTGAACGGGGCCATCCTGTTCGACCCGCGCTACGTGGGCAACCCGGTGGTCTACGCCGGCTGCGTGGGCATCCTGCCGCGGCGCTTCGTGCGCAAGGGCGCGCGGCCCGGCGACCTCGTGGTGGCCTTCGGCGGCCGCACGGGCCGCGACGGCATCCACGGCGCCACCTTCAGCAGCGAGGAGCTCAGCGCCGAGAGCGAGACCGTGTCGTCGGGTGCCGTGCAGATCGGCGACGCCATCACCGAGAAGAAGGTGCTGGACGTGCTGCTGCAGGCGCGCGACCGCGGCTGGTTCCACGCCGTCACCGACTGCGGCGCGGGCGGCTTCTCCAGCGCCGTGGGCGAGATGGGCGCGGACCTGGGCGCGGACGTGGACCTGTCCACGGCCCCGCTCAAGTACCCCGGCCTCAAGGCCTTCGAGGTGTGGATCAGCGAGGCGCAGGAGCGCATGGTGGCGGCCGTGCCGCCGCGCGCGTGGAAGGCTTTCCAGCGCCTGTGCGCCAGCGAGGACGTGGAGGCGTTCGCGCTGGGCCGCTTCACGCGCGACCACCGCCTGGTGGTGCGCCACGGCCGCACGGTGCTGGCCCGCCTGTCGATGGAGTTCCTCCACGAGGGCCTGCCCCGCGTGCAGCGCGACGCGTGCTGGACGCCGCCGCGCCTCGCAGAGCCCCGCCCGCGCGCCAAGGCCTCGTGGACGGCCGACCTCGCCGCCGTGCTGCGCATGCCGCAGGTGGGCAGCAAGGAGTGGGTCGTGCGCCAGTACGACCACGAGGTGCAGTCGGGCGCGGTCGTGCGCCCCTTCATGGGCCCCCATGGCGGGCCCAGCGACGCGGCCGTGCTCGCGCCCAAGCTGGGCAGCCGCCGCGGCATCGTGCTCTCCAACGGCATCAACCCGGCCTATGGCGACATCGACCCGCACCAGATGGCGCTGCTGGCCGTGGACGAGGCCCTGCGCAACGCCGTGGCGGTCGGCGCCGACCCGGCGCGCGTCGCCATCCTCGACAACTTCACCTGGGGCAGCTGCAGCCGCCCCGAGACGCTGGGCGCGCGGGTGAAGGCCGCCGAGGGCTGCCGCGATGCCGCCCTGCTCTACGGCACGCCCTTCATCTCGGGCAAGGACTCGCTCAACAACGAGTTCCGGACCGAGGACGGGCGCGTGATCGTGGTGCCGCCCACGCTGCTGGTCTCGGCGCTGGGCGTGATCGACGACGTGCGCAAGACGGTCACGCTGGAGGCCAAGCGCCCCGGCGCGCGCATCGTGGTGGTGGGCCGCACGCGCGACGAGCTGGGCGGCAGCCACTGGTACCGCCTGCAGGGCTGGCTGGGGGCGCGCGTGCCCACCGTGCAGCCGGACGCCCCGCGCGTGCTGGCCGCGGTGTCGCGCGCGATCCGCGCGGGCCTGGTGCTCTCGGCCCACGACCTGAGCGAGGGCGGCCTGGCCGTGGCGGCCGCCGAGATGGCCTTCTCGGGCCACCACGGGCTGGACCTCGACCTGCGCGCCCTGCCGGTGCAGGGACGGCTGGACGATGCCCGGCGCCTGTTCAGCGAGTCGCCCACCCGCTTGCTGCTGGAGGTGGACGCGGCGCGCCTGCCGGCCCTGCGCCGCCTGCTGCGGGCCGCGCGCGCCCCGCACGCCGTGCTGGGCACGGTCACGCAGGAGCCCGTGCTGCGCGTGCGCAGCAGCCGCGGCCGGCACGACGCCATCCACAGCCCCACCGAGGTGCTGCGCAAGGCATGGCGCAGCGCCCTGCCGGTGCCGACGGAGACCGCCGAATGACCCGCTCCCGCGACCCCCGCATCCTGGTGGTGCGCGCCCCCGGCACCAACTGCGAGCGCGAGACCGCCTTCGCCTTCGAGGCCGCCGGCGCACAGGCCGTGCATGCGCACCTCAACGCCGTGCTGGCGCGTCCGCGGCTGCTGGAGGAGGTGCAGGGCCTCGCGCTGCCGGGCGGCTTCTCGTTCGGCGACGACCTGGGCGCCGGCACGGTCTACGGCGCGCTGGTGCGCAACCGCCTGCTGCCTCGCGTGCGCCGGCTGGTGGACCGCGGCGGCATCGTGCTGGGCATCTGCAACGGCTTCCAGGTGCTCGTGAAGACGGGCCTGCTGCCCGCGCTGGAGGGCAGCGAGGAGCAGTCGGTGGCGCTGGCCGCCAACGTGAGCAACCGCTACGAGGACCGCTGGGTCACGCTGGAGGCCACCGCCAGCAACGCCTTCTTCACGCGCGGCGACCGCATCGCCTGCCCCGTGGCGCATGGCGAGGGCCGCTTCCTCGCACGCGACGAGGCCACGCTGGAGCGGCTGGCGGCAGGCGGCCAGCTGGCGCTGCGCTACGTCGATCCCTCGGGCCGCGTGCCCGCGCGCTACCCGTGGAACCCCAACGGCGCCACCCGCGACGTGGCCGGCATCACCGACCCCACCGGCCGCGTGCTGGGCCTCATGCCGCACCCCGAGCGCAACCAGTTCCCCTGGCAGGACCCGCGCTTCCACGCCGGCGAGGCCCCGCCGGTGCCCGAGGGCATGCTGCCCTTCCGCAACGCGGTGCGCCACCTGCGCGAGGCCTTCGGGATGGCCGGGGGCGGGGCTCGCCGCGGGCGCCGGGCCGGCGCACGCGCCTAGGAGGGGCGCCGCGCGCTCACGATGCGGTCGATGCCGGCGAGGTCCGCCCACGCCGTGGGCTCCTCCCATCCGGCCCCCGCGAGGCGCTCGCAGGCGGTGGCGGCGCTGCCTGCCCCCACCTCCAGCGCCAGCAGGCCGCCAGGCGCCAGGGCCTCGAGCGCCTGCGTGGAGAGCCGCATCGCCACCTCCAGCGGATCGTCGCCCGGCACGTAGAGCGCCTCGTGCGGCTCGTGGGCATGCACGGCGGCCTCGACCGAGGGGTCGCCGCGCACGATGTAGGGCGGGTTGCTCAGCACGGCGTCCAGGCGCCCCCAGTCCTCGCTGTCCCGCAGCGGCTCGAGCAGGTCGCCCGGGTGCAGGGAGAGTCGCTCCAGCACGCCGTGGCGCTGGGCATTGCCACGCGCCACCTCCAGCGCCGCCCCCGAGAGGTCGGTGGCGTGGGCGCGGGCCTGCGGCAGCTCATGCAGCACCGCCACCGCCACGCAGCCGCTGCCCGTGCCCACGTCCACGAAGCGCGGCGCCGGGGCCGCGCGCAACGCCAGCAGGGCCACCTCCACCAGGTGCTCGGTCTCCGGCCGCGGCACCAGCACGGCGGGCGTCACCGCGAGATCCAGCGACCAGAAGCCGCGCGTGCCCACCAGGTAGGCCACGGGCACGCCGCGCCCCCGCTCGCGCACCAGCCCGCGCAGGGTCTCCGCCTCCGCCGGCGACACGGGCCGGTCGAACTGGAGGTAGAGGTCCAGGCGCCCCACGCCCAGCCCGTGCGCGATGAGCAGCTCGGCGTCCAGGCGCGCCGACTCGCAGCCGCGCTCCTTGAGCCATGCGGTGGAGCGCTGCAGGATCTCGAGCAGCTTCAGGGCAGGGCTCCGCAGGGCATGTCACGACACGGCACGCCCCGTCTGGAGGGCGGCCGCTCGCCGGCGGGCTACTTCGAGGCGCGCGCCTTGGACTTGGACGCACCGCCCAGGATGCCCTTGATGATCAGGAAGATCACCAGCACGCCCGCCGCCGCCAGCATCCAGAAGCCCGGGGCGATGGAGCCGGGCCCGGCCAGGTACTTGGCGAGGTAGGAGGAACCGGCGGGCACGCTGTCCATGGCCTTGCCGAAGGCCTCGGCCTTGAAGCCATCGATCACGCCGCCCAGGCCCACCCACAGGGCCAGCAGTGCGTTGAGCAGGAAGGGCCACACGACCGTACGCCTCGTGTAGAGGCCGATGGCCGACACCCAGAAGCCGTAGAGCGCCAGCGCGAAGATCGCGGCGCCGCGGATGGTGTCCAGGCCGTGGAGCAGGGCGCCGCTGGAGGCCGTGGCCCCCGGCTCCGCGCGATTCCAGGCGGCCAGCGAGCCGGCCAGGAAGAAGCAGTGGGCGAAGAGCAGCGCGAAGTGCTCCTTGTGCACCTGGCTCATGGCCGCGACGGCGCGGCGGCGGCCCATCTCGGCCTCCTGCATCAGGGCCTCGGCACTGCCCGGCGCGGGGGCGGCCTCGTTCTCGATGGGATCGTTGGCGTCGCTCATGGATGGGCTCCCTCGCAGGTGGTCCCCCATCCTACGGAAGGCCCCACGGCCCTCCAAGCGTGGGCCCCCGATGCGCCACGCGGCCCGGCCCGGTGCGCCGGGCCGGGCTGGCG
Organism: Planctomycetota bacterium; assembly: GCA_964228555.1. Lineage (GTDB taxonomy): Bacteria > Planctomycetota > PLA2 > PLA2 > JAEUHO01 > CAXQZU01. The sequence goes on along the minus strand of CAXQZU010000045.1, from coordinate 67,122 downwards.
CCGGGCGCCCCGCCCGGCGGCCTAGAGGCTCTGCAGCCGCTCCTCGCGGTCGGCCTTCTTGAGCGCGTCGAGCACCACGTCCAGCTCGCCCTCCAGCACCCGGTCCAGCGCATGCACCGTGAGGCTGATGCGGTGGTCGGTGACCCGGTTCTCCTTGTAGTTGTAGGTCCGGATCTTCTCGCTGCGGTCGCCGCGCCCGATCTGGCCGCGGCGCGCGTCGGCGCGCTCCTTCTGGCGCCGCTCGACCTCCATCTCGTAGAGCTTGGTGCGCAGCATGCGCATCGCGGTGGCGCGGTTCTTGTGCTGCGAGGGGTCGGCCTGGCACTTGACGGTGATGCCCGTGGGCACGTGCGTGAGCCGCACGGCCGACGAGGTCTTGTTCACGTTCTGGCCGCCCGGGCCCCCGGCCCGCATGGCCTGCATCTCGATGTCGCTGTCCTTGAGCTCGATGTCCACGTCCTCGGCCTCGGGCAGCACGGCCACGGTGGCCGTCGAGGTGTGGATGCGGCCCTGCGTCTCGGTCTCGGGCACGCGCTGGACGCGATGCACGCCCGACTCGTAGCGCATGTCCTGGAACACGTTGGTGCCGCGCAGGGCGAAGACGGCCTCCTTGAGGCCGCCCCCCTCGCCGGCCGCCAGCTCCATCGTCTCCATCTTCCAGCCGCGACGGTCGGCCAGCAGCTTGTACATGCGGTAGAGGTCGCGCGCCCACAGCGCAGCCTCGTCCCCGCCGGCGCCCGGGCGCAGCTCCACGATGGCGTCCTTGTGGTCGTCCTCGTCCTGGCTCACGAGGCTGGACTTGACGTCCTCCTCGGCCGTGGCCACGCGCTGCTGCAGCGCGGCCAGCTCTTCCTGCGCCAGCGCGCGCATGGCGGCGTCGGTGCCGCCGTCGGCCAGCAGGGCCTTGGCCTCGTCGATCTCGGCCAGCGCGCGCGTGTAGGTGGAGTAGGCGTCCACCGTGGGCTGGTAGCGGATCAGCTCCAGCCGCAGGCGCCGGTAGGCGTTGTGGTCGGCGGCCACCGCGGGGTCGAGGCTCTTGGCCTCGAGCTCGCGGGCGTGGCGCACGATGTCGCGGACGCGCTCCTCGAGGTGGCTGGAGAGCATCGTCGCCGCGCGCCCGACCCCGGCCTACTTGGCGGGCGCAGCCTCCGCCGCGCCCTCGCCCTTCTTCTTCGCGTACGAGGTGCCGTACTTGCTGCGGAACTTGTCGATGCGGCCCGCGGCGTCCACGAAGCGCTGCTTGCCCGTGTAGAACGGGTGCGAGGCCGAGGACACGTCGAGGCGCACCACGTAGTGGTCCACGCCGTCGATCTTGCGCACTTCCTTGCTCTTGAGGGTGGAGCGGGTGCGGAACTCGGCGTTGGCCCCGGTGTCGACGAACACCACGGGGTGGTAGGCGGGATGGATGTCCTTCTTCATGGCCGGGCTCCGGGATCGGGCGGGAACGAGGCAAGGTAGCCCCAGCCCGCTCCCGTGCCAGCCGGGACCGGGGAGGCGCTGCCCCGGAGGCCGCGCCTAGCGCCCGCCTGCGGGCGTGGAGGCCCCGCCGGCGGGGATGGCCGGGGCCGGCGCAGGCGGCCCCGGGGCGGCCGCAGGCGCAGGCGGGGGCCCCGGGTCAGCCGGGTCGCCCGGCACGGCCCAGGCCAGCGGGAAGGCGGGCTCGGGGCCCTCCAGGGCCGCCGCCCCGGCCAGCCCCTCGCGGCGGTCCAGGTGCGCCGTGCGTGCCTGCCCGCCGGGCAGTTCCAGCGTCACCTTCCACCAGCGCAGCACCTCGCCGCGCTCGCCGTAGATGCGCGCGGCGGCCAGCGCCGCACGCACCGCCAGGTCGGCGAGGCCGCCCTGCCGGCGGCAGGCAGCCGCCGAGGGCACCAGCTCCATGTTCAGCCCCGGGCCCTCGCGGTCGCGCGAGCCCTGCATGCGCCGCAGGCGCACCGGGACCTCGCCCTCCACCAGCCCGGCAGCGCGCAGCTCGGCGCCCAGCGCGCGCGCCGCCTCGATGTCGGGGCGCACCATGTCGAGGCTGCTGCTGGCGAGCCAGAACAGCGTGCCGAAGGCCAGCACGAACAGCACGATCACGGCCTTGGTCGTGGCGCGCACGGCGGCCTCCGCAGGGCAGCATACCCGTCGGGCGCCTCGGCGGCCGCGAGCAGCCGCCGCACCAGCGCGACGGAAAGCCCCACCACCGTGTCGGCCTCGCCCAGCACCACGCGCGTGAAGGCACTCGCCTCCCCCTGCAGGGCGTAGGCACCGGCCTTGTCCATGGGCTCGCCGCCGGCCACGTAGTCGCGCACCTGCGACGGCGACAGCGGCGCCATGCGCACACGCGCCACCGCCACCTCGCTCCACAGGCCTCCAGGCGTCGCCAGCGCCACGCCCGTGAGCACCTCGTGCTCACGGCCCTGCAGCCGCCCCAGCATGGCCTCGGCATCGGCCGCGTCGCGCGGCTTGCCCAGCAGGAGCCCGTCCACGGCCACCACGGTGTCTGCCCCCAGCACATGCCGCCCGGGCGCGGCCCCGAGGCCCGCGCAGGCCTTGCGCTCGGCCAGCCTCTGGGCCGTCGTGCGAGCGCTCCAGCCGGGCTCGGGCGTCTCGTCCACGCCCGGGGCCGCCCCGCGCTCGAAGGCGATGCCCGCCGCCTCCAGCAGCGCCACGCGCCGCGGCGAGCCGCTGGCCAGCAACAGGGGCTGGCGCCCGCCGGGGATCATCGCCGCCTAGCGCTTGCGACCGCCGCCGCCCTTGCCACCCTTGCCGCCCTTGCCCTTGCCACCCTTGCCCTTGCCACCCTTGCCCTTGGCGAGGCGGGCCTTGGCCGCCCGCTCGCGCTCGGCCCGGGCCTTCTCGGCGGCCTTCTTGCGCGCGGCCTCGGCCGCCTTGCGCTTGGCCTCGGCGGCGCGCTTGCGCTCCTCGATGGCCTTCTTGCGCGCGGCCTCGGCCGCCTTGCGCCTGGCCTCGGCAGCGCGCTTGCGCTCCTCGATGGCCTTCTTGCGCGCGGCCTCGGCCGCCTTGCGCTTCTCCTCGGCAGCCCGCTTGCGGTCCTCGATGGCCTTCTTGCGCGCGGCCTCGGCCGCCTTGCGCTTCTCCTCGGCGGCCCGCTTGCGGTCCTCGATGGCCTTCTTGCGCGCGGCCTCGGCCGCCTTGCGCTGCTCGACCTTCTCGCGCTTGCGCCGCTCCTCGTCCTCGATGCGCTGGCGGCGCGCGGCCTCGATGGCCTCCTTCTTGCGCAGCTCCTCGGCCAGCTTCTCGGCCGCACGGGCCGCACGCTCGCGCTCCTCCAGCTCCTTGCTGCGCCGCTCCACGAGCAGGCGCGCGAAGGGATGGCGCTCGTCGAAGTCGGTCTCGAAGAGGCGGGCACAGGTGCCCGCCACCCAGGCGAAGCGCAGCCGCTCGTCGGGCTTGACCTGCCGCTCCAGCGCCTTGCGCTTGTTCGCGAGGCGCGCGCCGTTGGGCATCAGGCCCAGCCGGCCCAGGAAGCGGCGCTCCAGCGGGCCCAGCGCGAGGCTGGACTTGCCCACGGCCAGCTGGAACACCATGGCGGCGGGCCCGCCGGGCGTGTTGGGCAGGGCGGGCACGGGGCCGCCCACGCTCTGCGGGTAGGCCGGCTTCTCCTCGGGCTTCTTCATGTTCGCCACGAAGCTGCCCAGGTCGTCTGGGTCGCGGCTGCGCAGGGGCTCGAGGTCCAGCCCGTGGGTCTGGTCGTAGACATCCTGCAGTGCCATGCGCAGGTCCCACGCCGCCTTCTTGCGCACGTCGGAAGGCACGTAGTCCTCGAGGGCCTTCTCGATCTCGGAGCGGGCGCTCACGCGCAGCTCGTTGAAGTCGAGGTAGGTGCCCGAGAGGGCGCGCAGCGCGTCGCGGGCGCGCGCGGGCGTCGTGTGCAGCGAGAGCACGGCCACCAGCAGGTGGTCCAGCAGCGGGTCCTCGGCACGGTCGAGGTGCACGGGCTCGCCGCACAGGGGCTGCAGCACCTCCAGCACCTCGGCCAGCGTCGGCTTCTTGCCCACCGGGCGCGGGAACATCGGGGGCTTCTGCGCCTTGGGTGCCTTGGCGGCCTTGGGCTGGACGGGTGCGTTCACGAGACCTCCCCTGCCGCGAGGCAGGAGCCGGGGCACGGACGGGCGGGGGCACGCACGTGCCCCACCCCCGGCCGGGCCTGGCGGCTACTTCTTCGAGCTGCCCTTGGCGCCGGCGGCCTTCTTGCGGGCGGCCGACTTGCGCATGCGGTTGTTGGGCTTGTTGCTCTTGCGGGGCTTGAGCGCCACGCCCGCACGGTTGAGCCACAGGCGCACGCGGGGCGTCACCTCGGCGCCCTGGCCGTACCAGTACAGGATGCGGTCCGTGGACAGGCGCGTCTTCTGGGCCGGGTCCGTGGCGCGCGGGTCGTAGATGCCCAGCTGCTCGATGGCCGGGCCGTCGCGACGGCTGCGCTTGGGGAACACGGCAACGCGGAAGTGCGAGCGGTTGGTGCGCCCGAGGCGCGAGAGGCGGATGACGATCGACATGGGTCGGTTCCTGCGGGGTTGGGGATCGTGAGCACAGGGTGAGGCAGGGAGGGCCTCGTGGGAAGGCTAGGCGCGGGCGTCCCTAGTGCCTGCCGGGGGCCGGGCGGGAGCCCGGAGGGTCGAACCAGCCGCGCAGGTCGGTCCCGCGCTTCTTCAGGTCCTTGAGCTGGCGCTCCTTCTGCCGCTGCATGGCGCCCACGCCCATGCGCTGCATCAGGCCCCCCTGCTGCTTGAGCAGGCGCATCTGCTGCTGCATCTGCTTGTGGGCCTTGATCACCTCGCCCACCGTGGCGGGCGTGGTGCCCGAGCCGCGGGCCACCCGGTGGCGGCGCTGGCCGTTGAGCAGGCCCGGGTCGCGCCGCTCGGACGGGGTCATGCTGGCAATCGCGGCGCACCAGCGGGTGAGCTGGCGGTCGTCGAGCATGGCCAGCTGGTCCTGCGAGATGGACGCCCCGCCGGGCAGCTTCTTGAGGATCTCGCGCATGGGCCCGAGCCGCTGCACCTGCTCGAGGGTGCTGCGCAGGTCGTCGAGGGTGAAGGTGTCGAGGAACAGCCGCTCGGCCGCCTCTTGCGCCTTCTCCTGGTCGACCTTCTCCTGCGCCTCCTCCACCAGCCCCACCACGTCGCCCATGCCCAGGATGCGCTGGGCCATGCGCTTGGGATCGAAGGCCTCGAGCGCCTCCACCTTCTCGCCCACGCCCACGAAGCGCACGGGCCGGCCCGTCACCTCGCGCACGGCGAGCACGGCACCGCCGCGCGAGTCGCCGTCGGCCTTGGTCAGCACGAAGCCGGTCACGTCCAGGCGCTGGTGGAACTCCTGCGCGCTGCGCACCGCGTCCTGGCCCAGCATGGCGTCCACGACCAGCCACGTCTCGTGGGGCTGGACCATGTCGCGCACGTCCGTGAGCTCGTCCATCAGCTCGCGGTCCACGTGCAGGCGGCCGGCCGTGTCCAGCAGCACGACGTCGCGGCCCAGCTCCACCGCCTTGTCCACGGCGCGGCGGCAGATCTTGGGCGGGCGGCCGCCCTCCTCGGCATAGACGGGCAGGTCCAGCTGCCGGCCCAGCACCTTGAGCTGCTCGATGGCCGCCGGGCGCTGCACGTCCGCCGCCACCAGCAGCGGGCGCTTGCCCTCCTTCTTGGCCAGGTAGCGCGCGATCTTGGCGCAGGTGGTCGTCTTGCCCGTGCCCTGCAGGCCCACCAGCATGATCACGGTGGGCCCGCGGTCGCTCCAGCGCATGCGCGGCGCCTCGCCGCCCAGCAGCGCTTCCAGCTCCTGGCTGACCACCCCGATGAACTGCTGGGCCGGCGATACGCCGGGCAGCGCGGGCGCGCCCAGCGCCTTCTGGCGCACCCGGTCCACGAACCCGTCCACCACCTTGAGGTTGACGTCGGCCTCGAGCAGGGCCTGCCGTACCTCCTGGATCCCCTCCTCGATGTTCTTCTCGGTCAGCCGCGCGTTGCGGGAGAGCCCGGAGAAGAGCCGGGTGAAGCGCTGGGCCAGCTGGTCGAACACGCGCCGGGGGGTCCTCGCACCGGGCCCGGCCAGCGCGACCCCTTGGGGCGGGGCTGGGCCACGGCGGCATTGAAGCAGCCCCGGCAGGCTCTGGCCCGGAAACAAGGGGTGCCCCGCTGACACAGGGCGCCGCGGCCGGCGGGCCTAGGCCTCGGCGGGCGCTCCCTCCCGGCCGGCGCGCCGGATGCGACCGCCCAGCGCCTCGATCTTGGCCTCGATGCGCTCGTAGCCACGGTCGATGTGGTACACGCGGTCCACCTCCGTGGTGCCACGAGCCGCGAGGCCTGCCACCACCAGCGCCGCCGAGGCGCGCAGGTCGGAGGCCATGACCGGGCAGCCCGAGAGGTGGTCCACGCCCTCCACGATGGCGGTGGGCCCCTCCTTGCGGATGCGCGCGCCCATGCGCTGCAGCTCGGCCACGTGGATGAAGCGCTCGGGATAGATCTTCTCGGTGACGAACGAGTTGCCCTCGGCCACGGTGAGCAGGGCCATGAACTGCGCCTGCAGGTCGGTGGGGAAGCCGGGATAGGGCAAGGTGACCACGTCCGCCGGGCGCGGCCGGTCGTAGCCCTCCACCGTGAGCGCCCCCGCCGGGCCGCGCAGCACGCGCACGCCCATGCGCTCCAGCAACGCCAGCGGGGCCGAGAGGTGGCGCGGCTCGGCACCCAGCACGGTGACGCGGCCGTGGGTCATCGCGCCCGCCACCAGCAGGGTGCCCGCCTCGATGCGATCGGGGATCACGCGGTAGCGCGTGCCGCGCAGGCGCTCCACGCCCGTCACCACCAGCGTGGGACCGCCGATGCCCTCGATGCGCGCGCCCATCGCCACGAGGAAGTGGCAGAGGTCCTGCACCTCCGGCTCGCAGGCCACCGACTGCAACACGGTGGTGCCCGGCGCCAGCACCGCGGCACACAGCACGTTGCCGGTGCCCGTCACGGTGGGCCCGTAGGGCCCGCCGAGGTAGATCTCCCGGTCGCCGCCCATCCCGCGCCCATCGGCCAGGATGTAGCCCGCCTCCACGCGCAGGTCCGCCCCCAGGGACGAGAGGCCCGAGACGTGCAGGTCCACGGGCCGGGGCCCGATCACGCAGCCGCCCGGGAACGACACCTCGGCGCGGCGGCGGCGGCCCAGCAGCGGGCCCAGCACGCAGATGCTGGCCCGCATCGTCTTCACCAGCTCGTAGGGCGCGCGGCAGGCCCCCTCGTCCAGCACCTCGGTCTCCACCGTGCCGTCGGCGGAGCGCTCGGCCCGCAGGCCCAGCGTGCGGAGGATGCGCAGCATCGTGTCGATGTCGCGCAGGTCGGGCACGCCCTCCAGCCGGCAGGGGCCGTCGGCCAGCAGCGTGGCCGCCAGCAGCGGCAAGGCGCTGTTCTTGGCGCCCGAGACGCGCACCTCGCCGCGCAGGGGCACGCCGCCCTCGATGACGAAACGGTCCATGCCGCCTACCTTCCGCGAGGGGGGCGACGCGCGCCGCAGGCCGCCGGGCGGGGCCGAGGGCCCCACGGCCCCCCCCACGGCGCTCTCGGCAGGCATGGGGCCTCGGTGCGGCGCACCCTATCTTCCCGCATTCCCCCATCGCCCCGTGGAGCCCGCGCCATGGCCCCTGCCGCCACGCCCGTCACCGACGCCCAGCAGTTCCTCGAGCGCCTCTCGTTCGGCAGCGAGGACCTGCGCTCGGCCAAGGACGCCGTGCGCACCTCGCGCGAGTTCCGCCGCGTCGTGGAGACCACGCTGCGCGGCCTGCCCGAGCTGGCCGGCGGCGCCACCTCGCTCAAGCGCGCCACGGCCCTCTACCTGCTCTCGCGTCCCGAGGCGGCTGCGCCCGAGGCCCAGAAGGCGGGCGACAGGCCGCAGGCGCAGCTCATCCACGCGCGCGCCGCGCTCGAGAACGGCCAGCCCGCCGACGCGGCCAAGGTGCTCGCCGCGCTCGTGGGCACCGAGGTGGATGGCCCCAGCCTGCTGGTGGACCTTGCCACCGCCGCGGCGCTCAGCGGCGACAGCAGCACCGCGCAGAAGGCTGCGAGCAAGCTGCCCGCCGGCGCCGACGCGCTCTACGCCCAGGGCATCGCGCTGGAGAGCGAGGGCGAGTACGCCGACGCCAAGGAGCGCTACGAGGCGGCGCTGGCCAAGGACGCCCAGCACGGGCGCGCCCTGTTCCGCCTCGCGCTGCGCCTGGACCTCGAGGGCCAGGATGCCAAGGCCCTCGAGGCCTACCAGCGGCTCATGGCCCTGCCGGGCGCGCCGGTCAACGCCTTCCTCAACGCAGGCCTGCTGCTGGAGGATGCCGGGCGCTTCCAGGAGGCCGAGGCGGCCTACCAGCGCGTGCTCAAGGCCGACCCCAACCACGTGCGCGCACGCCTCGGCCTGCGCGACTGCCACGCCTCGCTCAACATGCACTTCGACGAGGACAGCGAGCGTCGCGAGGACCGCGTCAAGGAGGTGCTGCGCACCCCGATCAGCGAGTTCGAGCTGAGCGTGCGCTCGCGCAACTGCCTGGCGAAGATGAACATCGAGACGCTGGGCGACCTCGTGCGCAAGACCGAGGCCGAGCTGCTGGCGTACAAGAACTTCGGCGAGACCTCGCTGCAGGAGATCAAGGACATCCTCGCGCAGAAGAAGCTGCGCCTGGGCATGCAGGTCGAGGACGACGCCGAGGGCCTGGACCTGCGCACCAAGCCGGCCAGCGACGACGACGTGAGCGCGCTGTTCGGGGGTCGTGACGAGGACGAGGACGACGACGAGGACGAGGACGATGCGGGCGGCGACCCGCGCAACGACGGCATCCTCTCGCTGGGCCTGTCCACGCGCACCCGTCGCGCCCTCGAGGCGCTGGGCGTCGGCACCGTGGGCGAGCTCACCGAGCAGAGCGAGGCCGCGCTGCGCGAGTCGAAGACCGTGGGCGTGACCTCCACCCTCGAGGTGCAGAAGAAGCTCAAGGACCTGGGCCTCACGCTGCGCCCCTAGGCGCAGCCGGCGTGCACGTCCCGGGCGCCGCGCGACAGGAGCGCGGGCCGGCCGTCCTGCCGCGCGGGACCGTCAGTCCAGGGGCTGCTGGAACAGCACGGCCGGGCGCTTCTTGTTCTCGTCGTAGAGCTGCATCCAGGCGGCGAGGTCGCCGACGCGCTGCCCGGTGAGGGCATTGAGCGCAGGCAGCGCCTTGGCCTCGAGCGCCTTCCAGCGCGGGCTGGGGCCGCTGGGGTTCTTGCCGCCTTGCCCGCCACCGCCGCTGGGCATCTGCAGCCGCAGCACCTTGATGAGCCCCTCGAGCACCGCCTCGCGCTGCTTGCTGCGCTCGTAGCCACCCAGCGCCTCGAAGGCCCCCGCCGCCACCTGCGGGTCCTTGGCCTTCTCCAGCAGGCCCTGCAGCGTGCCGATGGCCCCCTCCGGCGCCAGCGAGCCCACGGCGGCCAGCGCCTTCATGGCCAGCGGCCGCGGCTGCTCATCCCGCGCCTCGGGCAGCAGCGACTTGAGGCCGGCCTTCCACATCGCCTCGCCGTCGCGCGTGGCCAGCGCCGCGCCCAGTGCGGCCTGCTGCACCGGCTCCTCGCGGGCCTTGAAGGCGTGGCCCAGCTGGGCGGCCAGCAGCCGGCGATCGGGCTCGGAGGCCGTGGCCCACAGCTCGCCCACGCGCGGCAGGTGTCCTGCCCACGCCGTCGCATCACGCGCCTCGCGAGCTGCCTCCAGCACGGCCACCAGCTGCACGGCAGGCGTGGCGGGCCCCGCCTCCTCGGCCCCGGCCGGGCGCGCCAGGAGCCACGCCAGCAGGAAGGCCAGCAAGCGCACGCCCCGCGAGGCGAGCGACGGGCAGCACACGAGACGATGCATGGCGAGCCTCCGGTGCAGGTGCGACCCTAGCGCGCCGTGCGGGGCGCGCCTAGCCGCAGGCGGCACGGGGCCCGGGCTAGCCCCGCAGGGCCCGGCGCACGAGGTCGGCCACGGGCACGTTGCGCGCCACCTCGCCCAGCGCCTCGAGCCGGCGCGCCGCCTCGGCGGGCTCCAGCCCCAGCGCCACGAGCGCGCGCAGCGCGTCGCCCGCCACGCCCTGCGGCGCCGGGAGCACGGGCTCGCCCGCCCCGGCCGCCCAGCGCTCCTTGAGCTCGACCACGACGCGCTCGGCCGTCTTCTTGCCCACGCCCTTCACGCGCACCAGCGCGCGCACGTCCCCGGACCGCACCGCGTCCACCAGCGCCTCGTGGCCCAGCCCCGAGAGCAGGACCAACGCGAGTGCCGGGCCCACGCCGCTCACGCGCAGCAGGTCACGGAAGGCCTCGCGCTCGCGGCCCGTGGCGAAGCCGTAGAGGCGCCACTCGTCCTCGCGCACCACGAGGTGCAGCAGCAGGCGCGCCTCGACCCCCACGGCCGGCAGGGCATCGAAGGTGCCCAGCGGCACGTGCAGCAGGTAGCCCAGGCCCGCCGCCTCCAGCACCACGCGGGCAGGCTCCCGCACGAGCACGCGGCCATGGATCGAGTCGAACACGCCCGGAGTATACTCCCGCGCTCCCCTCCCCGAGACGCCTCCATGGCTGCACGCACGCTCGTCTCTGACCTCGCCCGGCACGTCGGACAGGAGGTGCTGGTGCAGGGCTGGGTGCGCAACCGGCGCACCGCCGGCAAGCTGGTGTTCGTCGAGGTGCGCGATGGCAGCGGCGTGGTGCAGGTGGTGGTCAAGGGCGGGCAGGCCGACGCGGCCGCGCTGGAGGCCGCCTCGCAGGTGGGCCAGGAGAGCACCGTGGAGGTGGAGGGCAGCGTGCGCGCCGACGCTCGGCAGGCCGGCGGCGTGGAGCTGGCCGCCCGCGCCTTCCGGGTGCTGGCGCCTTGCCAGGGCGAGTGGCCGCTGGGGAAGAAGGACCACGGCATCGCCTACCTGATGGACAACCGGCACCTGTGGCTGCGCAGCAGCCGGCCCAGCGCCGTGCTGCGCATCCGCGCCGAGGTCGAGCGTGCCTGCCGCGACCACCTCGACGCCCAGGGCTTCACGGCGGTGGATGCCCCCATCTTCAACGGCGCAGCGGCCGAGGGCACGGCCACGCTGTTCCCGGTCGAGTACTTCGGCGACAAGGTCTACCTGTCGCAGACCGGCCAGCTCTACATGGAGGCGGCTGCGCAGGCGCTGGGCAAGGTCTACTGCTTCGGCCCCACCTTCCGCGCCGAGAAGAGCAAGACCCGGCGCCACCTCACCGAGTTCTGGATGCTGGAGCCGGAGGCCGCGTTCTGGCGCCTCGAGGACGTGATGGGCCTCATGCAGGGGCTCATCGGGCACGTGCTGGAGCGCGTGCTGGAGCGCCGGCGCGAGGACCTCAAGGTGCTCGAGCGCGACATCGCGCGTCTGGAGTCGGCCCTGCCGCCCTTCCCCTCGCTCTCCTACGACGAGGCCCTCAAGCGCCTGGAGGGCACGCCAGCGTCGATCCCGTGGGGCGAGGACTTCGGCGCCCCGCAGGAGGACGCGCTGAGCACCCAGTTCGGCAAGCCCATCCTCGTCCACCGCTTCCCCACGCGCATCAAGGCCTTCTACATGCAGCGCGATCCTGCGCGGCCCGAGGTGGTGCTGGGCTGCGACCTGATCGCGCCCGAGGGCTACGGCGAGATCATCGGCGGGGGCGAGCGCTGCCCCGACATCGCGTGGCTCGAGCACAAGATCGCGGAGGAGAAGCTGCCCCGCGAGGCCTACGAGTGGTACCTGGACCTGCGCCGCTACGGAGCCTGTCCCAGCGCCGGCTTCGGCATGGGCCTGGAGCGCGTGGTGGCCTGGGTGTGCGGCCTCGACCACGTGCGCGAGGCGGCCCCCTTCGCGCGCACCATGGGGCGCGTCTACCCCTGATCGCCCCGGCGCCGGCCGTCCCCCCGGGCAGGGTGCCGGCGGCACCCGTGATCCGCGGGGCCGGCAGCCGCGTTCCCCCTGCCGGGCCCCCACCCCTGCCGCCCTCCCGGAGCCCTTGACCCCCGCCATGGCCGCCACCCCGCCCCCCCTGCCCCCGCCTGCCGCCGCCGCGCGCCTGGCGGCGCTGGAGCAGGCTGTCTCGGGCACGGTGCTGGGACAGGCGCAGGCCGTGCGCGAGACGCTGGCCTGCCTCGTGGCCGGTGGGCACGCCCTGCTGGAGGGCCCGCCCGGGGTGGGCAAGACGCTGCTGGTGCGCGCGCTGGCCGCGGCCACGGGCCTGTCGTTCTCCCGCGTGCAGTTCACGCCCGACCTGCTGCCCGCCGACGTCACCGGCACGCACGTGCTGCTCGACCTGCCCGAGGGCCGGCGCTTCGTGTTCCAGCGCGGCCCGCTGTTCGGCAACCTCGTGCTGGCCGACGAGATCAACCGCGCCACGCCGCGCACGCAAGCCGCGCTGCTGGAGGCCATGGCGGAGCAGGCCGTGAGTGCCGGCAGCGAGCGCATCCCCCTGCCCGCCCCCTTCTGCGTGCTGGCCACGCAGAACCCCATCGAGATGGAGGGCACCTTCCCGCTGCCCGAGGCGCAGCTGGACCGTTTCCTGCTGAAGGTGCAGGTGGCCGCGCCCGACGAGGCCGCGCTGGTGGCCATCTTCCAGCGGACCGCGCAGCCGGAGCCCACGCTGCCCGGGGCCGTGCTGGCGCCGGGCGAGGTGGCCGCGCTGCAGGCGGCGGCGCGCGCCGTGCTCCTGCCCGAGCCGCTGGCGCGGCAGGTGGCGCGCCTCGTGCTGGCCACCGACCCCGGCAGCGCGGGCGCCACCGACAGCGCGCGGCGCAACCTGCGCCTGGGCGCCAGCCCGCGCGCGGGCGAGGCCATCTGTCGCGTGGCACGCGCGGCCGCCCTCGCCGCCGGCTGCGACCACGTGCGCATGGAGGACCTCGCCTTCGCCCTGGCGCCTGCCCTGCGCCACCGCCTGCTGCCCTCCTTCGAGGCCGAGGCACGCGGGCTGGTCGGCGATCGCCTCGTGGCCGACGTGCTGGCCCCGGTGGCGGGCCTGCCGCGCGAGGTGCAGCGGGTGCTGTCGGCGATCGAGCCGCAGGCCTAGGCCGCGCGGCAGAGGCCGCGCGGGAGGGACTGGGCCCGCCCCGCGCTCACGTTCCCCGCGGGCCGCCCGGCGTCCCGGCCCGTCGCGCCGCCAGGCCACCCAAGCAAGCGGGCGGGCCCGTGGGCCCGCCCGCAAGGGTTGGTCGCGCCTGGGAGGAGCGCAGCGCTACTGCGAGCCCTGCGTGCTCACGCGCTTGAGCTGCGGGATCGTCGCGCCGGGCTGCTCGTTCTCGCCCTTGCGCGCGCCCGTCAGCAGGTCCACGGCCACGATGCGCTGCTCGCCCTGGGCGCACACGTAGAGCGTGCGCGCGGCCACGCCGCTGCCATCCGGCTGGAGGATCGCCTGCTCGGTGCCGTTGTACCAGCAGGTGCGGAAGTTCTGGGGCACGCACACGCCCGTGTTCTCGATGCGCAAGCACAGCAGGGCCTGCGCCAGCGGGTTCGCATCCGCCGCGTAGCCGGAGGCGTGCGCCACGCTCGTGGGCGCCGAGCCCACGTCCGTGAAGGACTTCACCACGCGGGGCGTGCCCACCTGGCCGAGGGCCGAGGCAAGCATCGACACGCGGTTGGCGTTGGCACCGGCCTCGGCCAGCGCGAACCAGTACGAGCCACCCGAGGGCGCCAGCACCGAGTCCATGGTCTGCGGGCCGTCGAAGCCGCCCAGCGTGCCCACGAGGATGTCCGGGCGCGCGTTCGTCGAGATGCCCGTCTGGCAGCCGGGGCCGGCCACGTAGTAGGACACCTTGCCCTCGTCCGGGCCCGTGCCCGCCTGGGACACGGCCGCCACGAGCAGCGGGTTGAGGTCGAAGCAGGGCGTCATCACGACGTCCGTGGGCACCGACGTGGGGCCGAGGAACATGCGCTGCGAGGGCGCCGTGTTGCCGTAGCCGTACGTCACCAGCGTGCCGTCGATCTGCTCGGTCCACATCACCAGCGGCACGATGGGGCCGGTGATGCCCAGGTCGCGGTTCCACTCGGCCAGCGTGGCGCCGGGAGGCGCCGACACGGTGATGGCCGTCGGCGAGTTGCCGGTGGGCAGGATGCGCTCCTGGAGGATGCGGCCGGTCAGCTGCTGCTGGCCCGTCTCGAGCTGGCCCACGTTGAAGAAGGTCACCGTGTTGGCCGAGCGGTTGGCCACCGCCAGGACGTTGGCGCCCTGCGTGCTGAACTGGCCACCGATGCCGCCCGGGCTGGGCGTGCGCAGCGCGGCCACCGGCAGCGAGTTGCGCGAGTCGACGATCATCACCTCGTTGCTGCCCGACGACATCACGTACAGGAACGTGTGGCAGGTGAAGGCGTTGGTACGCGAGTCGATCAGGATCTCGCTGGGCGAGAAGCCGGTGAAGTAGGCCTGGTTGCACCACAGGTCCGAGTTGGCCACCAGCACGTTCTTGTCCACCGGCAGGCTGATCGAGCCCGGGGCGAGGTAGTAGGTGGCAAGGTCTTCCTGGTTCACGCGGTCGAGCACGCCGATGCGGTCGGTGGCCGACCACCACACCGCGAACTCCGGGAAGGGGTTCTGCGGCAGCGGCAGCTCCTCGGCCGTCTTGAAGGTGAAGACGTAGTTCGTGAGCAGCTTGCGGCCGGAGAGGTCGCTGATCGGGCTGGCCACGGGCGTGGCCGCGCACACGGAGGCCAGGTCGGCGTACTCGCCCAGCACCACGACGCGGATCACCTTGCCCGGCGGCATGGCCGCCTGGCCGGGGATGCCCACGGTGGCGGGCAGGTTGGCCGCACGCCACACGATCTCGTGGCCGTTGCTGGGCAGGCTGGCCGCCTCCTGCTCGCTCTTGAGCATGGGGTAGCCCGCCGCGGGAGCCAGCGGGCCGCCACCGGCCTGCGCCGGGCCCTCGACCGTCACGCCCACGGTGGTCTCGTTGACCGTCGTGCTGCGCACGGGCTCGTTGAAGAAGATGCGGATGTCAGGCGAGGCGGGGCCGAAGATCGAGGTCCGGCCCTCACGCAGGCTGTCCACCCAGGGCGTGCCCGAGGTGTCCACCGGCACGCCCGAGCCCACGTTCTCCTGGCCCGCGATCGGGTAGGTGTTGACCACCTGCGGCCGGGCGCAGTCGGTGTCGCCCACCGTGAAGCTGTGGAAGGCCGGCCAGGGGTAGAGGCGGTCGCCGTCGGTGTTGGTGACGTTGGCGTCCACCTTCACCGTGTACTGGCCCGCAGCCAGCGGCTGGATCGGCGTCTGCGTGAACGCGTCGGGGATGATCACGATGCGCTCGGCGCTGATCTCCTCGATGCGGCAGGGCAGGATCTCGTTGGCCACGTAGCCCGTGAAGCAGTCGTTGTCACAGGGCGCGATGGTGCGCGTCACCAGCACCGAGGCCGGGTTGGGGCGGCCGCCCACGTCCAGCACGCTCTTCGGGTCGATGACCGTGCCCGCCTGGAAGTAGATGGCGATGCGGCCCGCGGAACCGATGTTCTGGGCGTAGGTGGCGTTGGCGAAGGTGGACGTGTAGGGCACGCGATCGCCCACGCCCAGCCCCAGCGCCGGGATCGGCACGGTGGCACGCCACTCGGGCCGCAGCAGGTCGGCGCTGGCATTGTTCGTCAGCAGCAGGCCGTCGCTGAACGTCGGGTTCTGGTTGACCGCGCCGTCCTCGAACACGATGGGGCTCAGGTTGGGCGAGAACCACGTCACGACCGGGCGCTCGACGTGCTCGCTGGGCGCGCCGCCGCCACAGCCGGGCGCGACCGCCAGGAGCAGGGCTGCCAAGCCGGTGCCGAGGACGGACCAGGGACGGGTGCGAAGGGCCATGCCAGAACTCCTCGCCAGCCCGGGAAGGCTGGACGTACGGGGGCCCCCGGGGTCGGGGGTGCCTGCGCCAACGCCGTGGTTATAGGGAAGCCGGGCGCCAGTCGCAAGCCGAAGCGGTCCAAGAGCCGGTCGCAGCCTTGCGGCCGCACGCCGGGCAGGCCGGGGCGGGCTGCGCGCTGGCGGAGGCCCGCGCGCAGCCCGCACGGGGTGCCGGGGGCGTGGATGCACGGACCGTGCCACCCATCTGTGTCCATGGATGATCGTAAGTCTATTTATTACAACAACTTGCGTTTTCTTATCGGACGAAGCACCCGCAGGTCGGCCCGGCGGACGTGCGGAAGCGCACGCCAGCCCCTGGACGCGGGGCGTGCCCTCGGTGGCCGCATCCCGGACCTAGGGCCCGACGCCGACGCACCCTGCCTGCGCGCGGTTCCCGACCCCGGCGGGCCGGCCCCGGGCGGGCGCCGGCGCGTAGCATCCGGGCGTGCGCGTGCTCCCCGCCTCCTTGCGCTGGGTCCTGTGTACGGCCGTGGCCGCCGTGCTGGCCGGCCCGTGGGCGCCCCCGGCCCGGGCGGACGACGCGGCCTGCCTGCCCCTCCTGGAGCAGGCGCAGGGCCTGCTGACGGAGGCCGAGCAGGCCGCGCGCTTCGGCCAGGACGCCAAGGCGCAGGGCATCGCCGTGCGCGGGCTGGCCCTGCTGGATCGCGCAGGCGACCTGTGCCCTGACAACCTCGACGTCGCCGGGCGCGGCGTGCTGCTCGCGGCCTTCGCCGGCAACGTGGACCGCGGCCTGCACTGGCTCGAGCGCTACGCCGCGCTCACCCGGCTGGGCGAGCGGGACCCGCGCCTCCACTACCTGCGCGCCGTGCTCGAGGTGCGGTTGACCGGGCGGCCCGACCAGGCGGTGCGTTCGCTGGAGCGCATGCAGGCGCTGGAGCCCGGCCTGCACGTGGAGCAGCGTGACCTCCTCTACTACGAGGCCCTGCTGGGGCACGCGGCGATGCTGGTGGTCGAGGACCGCCACGCCGAGGCCCTGCGGCTGCAGCAGGCCGCCGAGGCGCTGGCACGGCGCGCAGGCAAGCTGGCGCGCGCCCGGCGCGCAAGGGCGCTGGCCGGCATGACGCTGGCCGGCGACGAGCGTTTCCAGGAGGCGGCCGACCTCTTCCGCGCCCTGTGCGCCGAGGACCCGCAGCATCCGGCCTGGCCCTACCACCTGGGCCTGATGGTGGCCCAGCTGTTCAACTACGACGAGGCCATCGTGCTCTACCGGCAGTCCTTGCGCCTCCAGGAGGGCTGGAACGACCGGCCCGAGATGCTGGCCGACCTCGGCCGCGCCCGGCTGCGCCTGGGCAACTGCCTGCGCCTCAAGGCCGGGCGCATGGCCCCCGGGCCGGAGCGGGAAGCGCTCGTGAGGGAGGCGCAGGCCGAGCTGGAGCGCTTCTGCACGCTGTGGCCGCGCGACGCGCTGGGCCCCTTCTGGCTGGGCGTGCTGGCCTACGAGGAGAAGGACCGCCCGCTGGAAGCGCTGGCCGCCTTCGAGCGGGCCTTCGCGCTGGATCCCGACTGCCCCACGACGCTGGACTACATGCTCAATGCGCACGCCCGCGCCGGGGGCCCGGTGCCTCCCGACCAGCCGCCGGCCAGCGAGGCCGAGATGGCCGCGTGGCAGGCCAAGGGCGAGGCCTGGCGGACGGAGCAACGGGAGGGCGCCAAGCGTCGCAAGGCCGTGATTGCCGAGCGCGCGCGCAAGACCGGCGACCCGCAGGGTGGATGCCTCTAGCCCGCCCGCACGGCTTGGCCTCGCAGGCCCATCGCGTAAGGTGACGCGCATGCACGCCGACGTCACCCTGCACGACGACACGACCACGCACTTCCTGCGCTGGGAGATCACCTACGAGGGCAGCGAGGTGAGCCGCCTCAAGGCGCTGGGCGGCCCGCTGGTGCTGCGCCTGTCCGCGACGAACTACGTGGACGACGCCGGCAAGTTCTTCGAGAGCACCGAGGTCGAGGTTCCGATCTACCCGCACGCCGGCCGCCGCAACCAGGCGCAGGCCAAGTTCACGGACTGGGAGTCGCGTCGCTCCTTCCTCGAGCGCCTGCAGGGCGTGCTGGTGGCAGAGGTGGCCGGCTTCGTGGCCGCGGCTGCCCCGGGCAGCGTGCCCCTCGAGGGGCACGTCATCGCCGCCTAGGCGGGCGCGCGGCGCACGCGCTCAGCGCGGCGCGCGGGCCAGCCGGGCCACCACCGCCACGGCCTGCACGGCGAAGGACACGGCCAGCGCAGCCTGCAGCCACTGGACATGTCCCTGCCGCGTGGCCAGCTGCTGCGCGTCGGCGTGCAGGTCGCGGGCCCTCATCCAGGCCGCGTAGCCAGCGCCCAGCGACTCGGGTGCGGGCCCCGGCGCACGGGCCTGCTCGAGCTCGGCCTCCGTCCAGCGCGCCCGCAGCGCAGCGACCTCCGCGCGGGCCCCTCGCGTGAGCACCAGCGCGAGGCCCAGGTGCAGCAGGCCGATGGCCAGCACGACGAGGCCGGCCATCGCCCAAGGCCGCAGGGGACGGGATGCGCGGAGGCCTAGCACCGCGACACCTCCCGCACCGGCACGGCCCGCGGGCGCCTCAGCGCCCGCGCGACGCCACCTGCGCGAGGACGGCCTGCGGGTCCGGGAACTCGCCCGTGGCCAGCTTGGAGTAGACGAGGTCGCCGTCCACCGTGACCTCGAAGCAGCCGCCCTTGGAAGGCTGCAGCTCCAGCAGGCTCACCTTGCGCTTGAGTTCCTCGAGCAGGAGGGCCGCCAGACCGACGGCCTTGGGCTCGTAGCCTCACGCGGTGCAGTACTCGATGCGGATGCGCATGGGGCCTCCGGGGGGTAGGCCGAGCATACCCCCACGACGCGCGAGCCGGGCCCCGGTTGCGTGCGCCGCGTGTACCCTCGCCGCCATGACGGCCGCCCTCGCCATCACCCCGCCCGCGCGCGGCCTGACGGTGACCGAGCGCAACTGGCTGCGGGCCCTGGCCATCGTCGTGGCCAGCATCCTGCTGTTCCATGGCATCGAGTGGCTGGAACGGACGGCCGGCCAGCCCTCGCGCGAGGCGGGCTTCGTCTACCACCCCGCCGAGACGCCCATGCGCATGGTGGGCCTCGCGCACTTCCTCGTCGCCATCCTGTTCATGAGCACCTCGCGCGCCATGCAGCGGCCCGCCTCCTGGGGCTGGCTGGCCGGGCTGCTGGCCCTGGGCGCCGGGCTGTGCTGGATGTTCGACGACGCAGGCGGCGTGAAGGCCGCCATCCCCAAGGCCCTGTTCTTCACCTACTTCCTCGTGCACGAGTTCCGCGACCAGGCCTTCTTCTACGAGGCCAACGGCGACCTGCCCCGGGGCGGCGACGCGGCGCGCACGCGGCGCGACCTGCTGGGCATCCCGCTGCTGGCGCTGGGCGTGGTGCTGGCGGTGTTCAGCGTGGGCGCGGGCTTCCGGATCGGCGGCGCGCGCCGCTACACCGACCAGCTGCTGGGCTGGGCGCCGGAGTCGCTCGTGCCCGTGATCGGCCTGCTGCCGCTGGCGCTGGTGCTGCTGGGCTTCGCGCGCTGGCGCGCGGGCATCGAGCGCCACCACGAGGGCGGGCTGCGCGCCTTCCTGCGCACCCATCGCCCGATGCTCGTCGTCTACGGCGGCATCCTGGCGGTGCTGCTGTTCGACATCCTCGTCAACCGCCGCGCCTACGCCATCGTCACCCTGCACGTCGCGGCCTGGTACGTGTTCGTGCTGGCCGGGCAGGCCCGCCGCCCAGCCCCCAGCCCCCCGCCGCAGGCCTTCTCGTGGTCGTGGATGCGCAGCACGCCCGCCGGCTTCAACACGCTGCACCTGGGCTTGCTGGGCCTCGTGATGGCGGCTGCGCTGGTGTGGGCCTACGGCTTCGGCAACGACCCCGCGCTCTCCGCATTCCACCTGGTGCTGGGCAAGGACGCCTTCCCCTACTGGACGATCATGCACGTCACGGTGTCGTGGATGCCGCGCTGAGGCGCGGCGGTGCTGCGGGCTCGTGCTCGCGCCGTGGGACGCCGGAACTCCATCTGGCCGGCAGTCCAGGTGGCCGGCACTGCAGGTGGTGGGCGAGGAGGGACTCGAACCCTCAACTGGGCTTGCACCCCGGGGCTTTTAAGACCCCTGCGTCTGCCGTTCCGCCACTCGCCCGCGCGCGCGCGGCGCGCGGACTGTACCGCAGCGCGCCCCGGCGCGGCGTGACGCCGCAGGCCGCGTGCCGCCGTGCAGGGCTGCACCATCCCGCCCTGCACCACGGCTCGCCGCACGGGCTTGCCCGGCACACGGTCCCTGCTTGAATGAGGTGCGCGTTGGTGCCGTGGCCGAATGGCTAGGCAACGGATTGCAAATCCGTCTATCCCGGTTCAATTCCGGGCGGCACCTCCATCCAGCGCCCGCTGGCGCGCATCCAGCGCCCGCCGGCGCGGGAGGTGCGCGCGCGGCCCGGCCGCTCAGCCCTGCGTGGGGCCTGCGCCGTCCGTGCCCTCGGGGCCTGCCGGGCCCGGCTCGCCGCGATCGGTGCCATCCGGGCTGCGTCCCTCGCGCGGCGGGTCCTCGTGGGAGGCGTCGTCGGCGCCGCCTCCGGTGTCGTCGCCATCGCTGGGACCGCTCTCGAGGCCCGGCTCGTGCGGGCCGCCGGGCGCGGCGTCGGGGGCGATCTCCTGCCACGCCTGCGCCTCGTCACCCAGCGTCATGTACTCGCGGAAGTTGCTCACCGAGGCGCGCAGCGCGCCCATGCAGCGCGGGAACACGGCCTGGAACGCCTCCGTGCTGGGGCAGAACAGCTCGATGGCCGCCCACACGTTGTCGCGCACCGTGTAGACCTTGGCGACCTTGGTCTTGCCGGTGGCGTAGACGCACGCGCGCGACGCGCGGTCCCCCTCGTCCTTGCTGTCGATGGACCAGAAGTTGGGGAACACGAGGCGCACGTACTTGACGTCCTTGGGATCGATCAGGATCCCGTAGAAGCCACCCTCGTAACGGAAGGTGACGTCCCCGTCCTCGTCCACCGAGGGACGGAACCCCTCCTGCGAGAGGAAGTCGAGGTACTTCGAGGCGATCTCCTGCTTGTCCATGCTCATTCCCGGCCGCAGCCGTCTCCAGCGTGGCGCGAACGGCTCTCCGTGCCGTGCGCAGCACCGGACCCCCCGGTGGCCACGCAGGCACGGTAGCCTGGACGCGGGGTCTCACACGATCCTCGCGTGTCATCTCCTAGGATGGGGCCATGCTCCCTGCCACGCCGCCGCCGGCAGGCCCGCAGTCCCACCGGCCCCGCCTGGCCCCCGCCCGCCTGCCCGCCTTGGCGCGTGCGGCGCGGATGGTGGTGCTGGGCGCTGCCTGCGCGCTGCCCGGGCTGCGCCCAGCCCTCTGCGATGCGCCGGCGCCAGGGGCACGCCCTGCGCCCCGCCTCGTGGCACCTCGGGACGCGGCCGCACGCGCCGAGGCCTGGCGGCGGCACGGGGGCACGCCCGAGGCGCTGGCGGCCATCGGCCGGGGCGTGGATTGGCTGCTGCGCCACCAAGGCGAGGACGGCCTGTGGGACGCCGACGGCTTCCCCTCTCGCTGCGAGCCGGGCAGCACGGCCTGCACGGGCACGGGCCGGGGCCAGCACGGCGAGGACGTGCCGTGCCCCTTCGACGAGCCCATCTCGGCCATGTGCTGCCTGGCCTTGCTGGGCGCGGGCCACCTGCCCGGAACCGACACGCCCGCGGCACGTGCGCTCGAGCGGGGCCTCGCGCGGCTGGCGTCCGCAGCGGGGCCCTGGGGCCAGCCGCTGGCACTGGAGGCGCTGGCCGAGGCGGAGGTGCTGGAAGCGCGCGGGCGCTTCACCCCCGCCATCGCGCGCCTCTGCGAGGCACTGCTCGCACGACGCCAGCCCGACGGCGCGTGGGGCTATGCGGCCCCCATGCGGCGCGGCAGCGACGTGCCCACCACCGCGCTCGTCGTGCCCGCCCTGCTGGCGGCTCGCGACGCAGGGGCCACGCTCCCGGACGACCTCGCACCGCGCGTGGAGGCGTGGCTGGGCACGCTCGAGGAGGAGGAGGGCCGCCTCGCCTACTTGCTGGACGGGCGCGCCTACGGCTACACGCCCACGCGCGACAACGCCCACGCGGCGGTGGCGCTGCGCGAGCTGCTCGAGGTGGGCACGGCATCGTCACGCCACGGCAGCCACCTGCGCCTGCTCCACGACCGGCCGCCGGCCTGGAAGGTGGGCTTCCGCGCGATGCAGGTGCCCGGACGTGGACGCGTGCGCGTGCAGGTGGGACACCTGTCCGTGTACGCGTGGTGGTACGGGACCGTGGGCACCTTCCAGCGGGGCGGCGCCGCATGGACCCACTGGTGGGCCGCGCTGCGCGCGGCGCTGCTGCCCGCGCAAGAGGCGCAAGGCTGCGCGCGCGGCTCCTGGCCGCCCGAGGGCACCTACGAGCGCCAGTCGGGCGGGCGGGTCATGGCCACCGCGCTGGCGCTGCTGGCGCTGCAGGCCCCCTTGCGCCACCGGCGCCTCGTCGCCTCCCGTGCGCGCTGAGCGCCGCGCGGGAGCGCCCGAGGCCCGGCGCCGCGTGCGTCCGCCCGGCACGGGGATGCCCGCGGCGGCTGGGATCGCGTAGGCTCACGCGCCCCACGCGGAGTCCCCCATGCAGACGCTCGAGAACTACGTGCAGGGTCGCTGGCAGCCGGGCACCGGCACGCTGGCCACGCTGGCCAACCCCACCACCGGCGCACCGCTTGCGCGCACGGGCACGGGCGGCGTGGACATGCGCGCGGCGCTGGCCCACGCACGCGACGTGGGCGGGCCGGCCCTGCGCGCGCTCACCTTCGCGCAGCGGGGGCAGATCCTCATGGCGGCCAGCAAGGCCATCCACGCGCAGCGCGATGCGCTCATCGAGCTGGCCATCCTGAACGGAGGCAACACGCGCAAGGACGCCAAGTTCGACCTCGACGGGGCCACCGGCACGCTGGCCGCCTACGCCGAGTGGGCCGCGCGCCTGGGCGAGACGCAGGTCATGCTGGACGGCGAGGGCCTGCAGCTGGGCCGCTCGGCCCGCATGTGGGCGCAGCACGTGCTGCTGCCGCGCCACGGCGTGGCCGTGCACATCAACGCGTTCAACTTCCCGGCATGGGGCCTGGCCGAGAAGGCCGCGCTGGCGTGGCTGGCCGGCATGCCCGTGGTGAGCAAGCCCGCCACGGCGACGGCGCTGGTGGCCGAGCGCGTGGCACGCATCCTCGTGGAGGCCAAGGTGCTGCCCGAGGGCGCGCTCACGCTGCTGTGCGGCAGCGCCGGCGACCTGCTGGAGCACCTGGGCCCGCAGGACGTGCTGGCCTTCACGGGCTCGGCCGACACCGGCTACCTGCTGCGCAGCAAGGAGCGCCTGCTGCGCCAGAGCGTGCGCGTGAACGTGGAGGCCGACAGCCTCAACTCGGCCGTGCTGGGCCCGGACGTGGGCCCCGGCAGCGAGGCATGGAACCTCTTCCTGCGCGACGTCACCACCGACATCACGCAGAAGGCGGGCCAGAAGTGCACGGCCATCCGCCGCATCCTCGTGCCCGCCGACCGCATGGCGGAGGTCGAGGACGAGCTCAAGGCACGTCTCGCGGCCACCGTGGTGGGCAACCCGGCCGACGACAAGGTCACGATGGGCCCCCTGGCCACCGCGCAGCAGCTGGCTGACGCGCGCAAGGGGCTGGCTCGCCTCGCCGCCGAGTGCGACTGGGCCTTCGGCTCGGACAAGGAGCCCGCGCTGGTGGGCGCCGAGCCCGGCAAGGGCTTCTTCCTGGGGCCCGTGCTGCTGCGCGCGCGCGACAGCCACAAGGCCTGCGCCGTGCACGAGCACGAGGTGTTCGGCCCGGTGAGCACCCTGCTGGCCTACGACGGCAGCGTCGCACAGGCGGCAGCGCTGGTGCGCAAGGGCGAGGGCAGCCTCGTGGCCAGCGTGTTCAGCGACGAGCGCGCCTGGGTGCGCGACCTGGCCGTGGCCATCGGGCCCTGGCACGGCCGCCTCTACCTGGGCAGCGAGGCCATGGCGCCCTACGCCCCCGGCCCCGGCACCGTGCTGCCACACACCACGCACGGCGGGCCCGGCCGCGCCGGGGGCGGCGAGGAGCTGGGCCAGTTCCGCGGCATGGCGCTCTACCAGCAGCGCGTGGCGCTGGAGGGAGACCGCGTGGCCCTCGACCGCATGTTCCCCCCGCCGCAGCGGCCGGCCAGCGCCTAGCCGCGCCGTCTGCGTGGCTGGCGCACGGCCCGGCGTGGGCCGCAGGGCTTGATAGGCTGGGGCCATGCTCCTGGAGACCGCCATGCGCCACCTGCTGATCGCCCCCGCCCTGCTGGTCCTCGCAGCCTGTGGTGGCGGCGGTGGTGGCTCGACCACGCCGACCACGCCCCCCGGGCCGGTGACCGTGGACATCCCCCCGTCGATCACGCGCTCGGGCTGGGGCTCCACCACGGGCGGAGGCGCCCTCCAGGCGGGCGGCCCCACGCTGTATGTCGGCGACCTGCCCAACAACGACGAGGCGCGCGCCATCGTGACCTTCCCGATCACCGGCATCCCGGCCGGGGCCACGGTCACGGCGGCCGAGCTGCGCATCGTGCAAGAGGTCGTGCAGGGCACGCCCTACGCCAGCTTCTCGTGGCTGGCGGTCGAGAGCGTGGACCTGGAGGCCACCTTCGAGGCGGCCGACCTGTTCGGCTCGGCGGCGCTCTCGCTGGCGGGGGCCCTCTCCCCCTTCACGAGCGCGCTGGAGACCAAGACGCTCGACGTGCTCTCCACGGTGCTGGCCGACCGCACGGCAGCGCGCGACCAGACCAGCCTGCGCTTCTTCTTCGCCGGCGCCGCGAGCCTCAACGGACTGGCTGACCGCGCCGGCTTCTCGTTGCCCAGCGGCGACCCCACGCAGATGCCCATGCTGCGCGTGACCTACCAGCCCTAGCAGGCACGCCAGCCCGGGGGCCTCGCGGCGGGTCAATCCACGCGCGATGCCGGGCATGGCCTGACACTGGCCCCGGCCCCGGAGCGCGCACGTGACCGACGCCGCCACCTCGCTGGACGCCCTCTTCCGCCCGCGCAGCGTGGCCATCGTGGGCGCCAGCCGACAGGCGCGCACCATCGGCAACACGCTGGTGGCCAACCTCGTGGGGCACGGCTACGCCGGCACGGCCTTCCCCGTCAACCCGGCCGCGACGAGCGTGTGCTCGGTCAAGTGCTATCCCGACGTCGAGGCCATCCCCGACCCGGTGGACCTCGCGGTGATCGCCGTGCCCGCGGCGCGCGTGGCCGCCGCCGTGGAGGGCTGCGCGCGCAAGGGCGTGCGCGGGGTGTGCGTGATCAGCGCCGGCTTCCGCGAGGTGGGCCCTGCCGGGGCCGAGGCCGAGCGGCGGCTCGCAGAGACCTGCCGCCAGCACGGCATGCGCATGGTGGGCCCCAACTGCATGGGCCTGATGAACGCCGAGCCCGGGGTGCGCATGAACGCCACCTTCGCCACCACCTTCCCGCGCCCGGGCCAGGTCTCGTTCCTGTCGCAGTCGGGCGCGATGGGCGTGGCCGTGCTGCAGCAGGCTGAGCACATGGGCCTGGGCATGCGCATGTTCGTGAGCCTGGGCAACAAGGCCGACGTGTCAGGCAACGACCTGCTCACCTACTGGGAGCAGGACGAGGGCACGCGCGTGGGCCTCATGTACCTCGAGGACTTCGGCAACCCGCGCAACTTCATCCCCATCGCGCGCCGCTTCACGCGCACGAAGCCGCTGGTGTGCGTGAAGGCCGGCCGCACGGCCGAGGGGGGCCGGGCCGCTGCCTCGCACACGGGCGCACTGGCCGGGGCCGACGCCGCGGTGGACGCCTTGCTGGAGCAGACGGGCGTGCTGCGCGTGAACTCGGTGCGCGAGATGTTCGGCGCCGCGCAGGCGCTGGTGGCCTGTCCGCTGCCGGCCGGCCCGCGGGTGGCCCTGCTCACCAACGCGGGCGGCCCTGCGATCCTGGCCACGGACTACCTCGTGGCCAAGGGGCTCACGCTGGCCACGCTCGCGCCCGCCACGCAGCAGGCCCTGCGCGAGGTGCTGGTGCCCGAGGCCAGCGTGAAGAACCCGGTGGACATGGTGGCGGCCGCCGGCCCGCAGGAGGCCGCGCGCTCGATGGCCCTGCTCGAGGCCGACCCGGGCGTGGACATCGTGCTGTCCATCTACGTCCCGCTGCCCACGCAGGACCCGCTGGAGGTGGCGCGCGCGCTGTTCGGCCCGGAGTCCGGCCCCGCGCGACGCAAGCCGGTGCTGCACGCCTTCCTCGCCACCGAGGCCGTGCTGGAGCGCGTCAAGGCCCTCTCCGGTGCGCGCCACCCGGTCTACAGCAACGCGGAGGACGCCGTGCTCGCGGCCGTGCACCTCGTTCGCGCGCGCGCGCTGCGCGACGACGACCTGGGCAGCGCCGTGCGCGTGCCCGTGGCCGGCGAGCGCGCTGCGGCGCGCCTGGCGGCAGCGCCAGCCTCGGGCTGGCTCAAGGGCGCCGAGGCGCTCGCGCTGCTGGCCGACTACGGCCTGCCCGTCGTGACCACGCGCAGCGCCGACACGCCGCAGCAGGTGGAGGAGGCAGCCGCCGCCCTCGCCGGCCCCGTCGTGGTCAAGCTCGACGGCGAGGCCTTCCTGCACAAGAGCGACGTGGGCGGCGTGGCCGTGGGCCTGTCCACGCCGGCGGCGGCGCGCGAGGCCGCACAGGCCATGGCGCTGCGCGCGGCGCGGCACGCGCCGGACGCGCCCTTCGGCTGGCTGGTGCAGCGCATGGCCGCGCCGGGCACCGAGCTGGTGCTGGGCATGAGCACCGACCCCGTCTTCGGCCCGCTGCTCATGGTGGGCCTCGGTGGCGTCTACGTCGAGGTGCTCAAGGACGTGCGCTTCGGCCTCGTGCCGCTCACCCCCACCATCGCCGGCCGCATGCTGCGGCGCCTGAAGAGCTTCCCGCTGCTGCAGGGCGCGCGCGGCGCCCCGCCGGTGGACATCGCCGCGGTGGAGCAGGCGCTGCTGCGCCTGGGCCAGCTCGTCGAGGACCACCCCTCCATCCTCGAGTGCGACGTCAACCCCCTCGTGGCCCGTCCCGGCGGCGTCGAGGTGCTCGACGCGCGCGTGCGCGTGCGGCGCTGAGGCGACCCGGCCGCGCTCAGCGGGGCGGCGACGCCGGCGGCGACGGCTCGAAGGCCAGCGCGTAGGGCAGCGCCACGAGCAGCGTGCCCCCCACGACGTTGCCCAGCAGCACGGGCAGCAGGTTGCCCGCGCAGGCTGCCACCAGCCCCAGCGAGCCAGGCGGCACCGTGGCCGCCAGGCCGGGGTCCCACGCCTGCAGGGCCAGCGCCCACGGCAGCACGAAGAGGTTGGCCACGGAGTGCTCCAGCCCCAGCGCCACGAAGGCCGTCACCGGCCACAGCACCGCCATGACGCGGTCCGTCGTGCTGCGGGCACCGTAGGCGATCCACACTGCCAGGCACACTAGGCCGTTGCACAGCAGCCCGCGCACGAAGGCCTCCCCGGGGGCGAGGGCCGCCTTCGCCGCGGCGGCCTGCAGCACCGTCGCGCCCAGCGCGCCCCCTCCGCCCTCGTGCGCGTGGGCCAGCAAGGCCAGCGCCGCGGTGGCCAGCGCGCCCAGCAAGTTGCCCAGCAGCACCCAGCCCCAGCAGCGCAGCACCTGCAGCGCCGAGATGCGCCGGCGCGTCCACGCCATGACCAGCAGCACGTTGCCGGTGAACAGCTCGGCGCCCGTGCCCACGACGAGCACCAGGCCCAGCGCGAAGGCGAGTCCCGACAGCACGCGGGCCACGCCCCACGGCAGGCTGCCCGCGCCGGTCACGGTGACGAGCGAGAGCCACGCCCCGAGCGCAATGAAGGCGCCGGCCAGCACGCCCAGCGCCAGCAGCTGCCGCGACGGCGCGGCCGCCTTGCGCACGCCCGCTGCCTCCGCCGCCAGCGCCAGCTGCGGGCCCAGCGGCCCGGAGCCGGGTGCCTCCGCAGCAGCGTCGGCCGGGGCCCCGCTCACGCGCGCAGGGCGTCCAGGATGTCCAGCGTGCTGACGAGGCCCACGAGGCGCCCCTGCTCCTCGACCAGCACGCGATGCACCTTGTGCTTGCACAGCGTCGCGGCGATCTCCTTGAGCCCGGCGCCGGCGGGCACGGTGTAGACGGTGGCCGTCATGATGTCGCGCGCCGTCTCCTCCGCCTCGTCGGGCACCTCGAAGCTGTCGAAGTCCTCGTCCAGCGTCTCCTCGCTGGAGAGGTGGAAGAAGCCATGCCCGCGCCGCGGACGGGCGTCCGGGTCCTCGGCGTAGCGCTCGACGAGGTCGCGGAGGCTGACCACGCCCAGGATGCGGCCGGCGGCGTCCACGACGGGCGCGCCCGAGATGCTGTGCTCGCTGAGCGTGCGTTCCACCTCGGAGAGCGCGTCGGCGGCGGACACGGTGACCACGCGCTTGCGCATGATGTCGCGAGCCGTCACGAGCGACCAGCGCTCGGCTGCACGCGCGGCCGCGCGGCTGGGCGGCCACACGGTCTCGCCCCGGCGCACGACGCGCACGGGCATGCTGCGGGCCGCGGGCTGGGCGCCCGGGCGGGCAGCACCCGACCGGGCGGGCGCTGCGGTCTTCGTCGCGCGCGAGGCAGGCTTCTTGGCCATGGCAGCTCTCCCGGGAGCGGCATGCTCCGCTGGGGCCCACCCTACGCCGGGGCGCAGGCCTCGTCTGCAGGGGCGGGTGGATCAGGCTGCCGGCAGGAGGCCCGCCAGCATCAGGGCCGCCACCAGCGCGGCCAGCAGGAGCCGGTACCACCCGAACACCGCCAGCCCGCGGCGCTGCACCCATGCCAGCAGGAAGGCCACGGACAGGCCAGCGGACACCGCCGCGGCCAGCGAGCCCACCAGCAGCCCCGCAGCGCTGCTGCCCGACCACAGCTCGGGGCCGCGCGCGATGCACTTCCACGCCGCGGCAGCGCCCAGCGTGAGCACGCCCAGCAGGAACGAGAACTCCACGGCCGCAGCCAGCGACAGGCCCGCCACCAGGCCGCCGACCAGCGTGGCAAGGCTGCGGCTGGTGCCCGGCAGCAGGGCCGCGCACTGGAAGGCGCCGACCAGCAGCGCCCCCGCCCAGCCCAGCGCGAGCAGGTCCCGCCGGCCCTGCGCCGGCGGCGTGCCCGGCGGCACGGGCTGGGCCTGCGGCAGGCGCGCCAGCGCCAGCAAGGCCACGCCGCCCAGGGCCCACGCCACGGTGACCGGCCCCAGCCCGAACAGGTGGCGCTCGATGGCGCGCCCGGCCAGCAGGCCTAGCACCGCTGCGGGCAGGAAGGCCACCACCAGCTGGCCGAGCAGGCGACGGCCTGCGGCATCGCGGCCGGCCAGCCCACGCAGCAGCTGGAGCATGCGCGCGCGGTAGATGCCCAGCACCGCCAGGATGGCCGCAGGCTGCACGAGCACCACGAAGTCGGCCATGGCCTGGCTGGAGGGCAGCCCCAGCGCACGCTGGGCCAGCAGCAGGTGCCCCGTGCTGCTCACGGGCAAGAACTCGGTCAAGCCCTCGACCACGCCCAGCACCAGCGCCTGCCAAGCCTCGAGCACGGTGTCGGCCGCATGGGTGGCCGCAGCCAGGAGGAGGGCGCTGGACATGGCGCGAGTCTAGCGAGGCAAGCCGCGCCGCTTGCGTGGTAGGGTCCGCACGCCATGGACACGACGCTTCCCCCGCTGGTGGACTCGCACTGCCACCTGGCCTGGCCGCAGCTGGCAGGCCAGCTGGACGAGGTGCTGGCGCGCATGCAGGCCGAGGGCGTGCTGCAGGCGGTGGTGGTGGCCACCACGCCGGAGGACGCACCCGTCACGCGCGACCTGTGTGCCGGCCGGCCGGGCCTGTTCCCCACCTGCGGCCTGCACCCCAACGACGTGCCCGAGGCCATCGACGACGCGCTGGAGGCCATCGTGCGCCTGCACGAGCAGGGCCGTGGCACCTGGGTGGCCGTGGGCGAGACGGGCCTGGACTACTACCGCGACCAGGTGGAGCGCGGGCCCCAGCAGCAGGCCTTCGCCGCCCAGCTGGCGCTGGCACGCCGCCTCGACCTGCCCGCCATCGTGCACATCCGCGACCGCGAGGGCCGCTGGGACGCCTACGACGACGTGGCGCGCCTCGTCGAGGCGCAGCCCGGCGTGCGGGGCGTGATCCATTGCTACACGGGCGATGCGGCGCACGCGCGGCGCTACCTCGACGCAGGCTTCGACATCTCCTTCTCCGGCATCCTCACCTTCCCCAAGGGCGAGACCGTGCGCGAGGCGGCCCGCGCCGTGCCGGCCGAGCGCACCATGGTGGAGACCGACGCTCCCTTCCTCGCGCCGCTCCCCCACCGCGGCGCCACCAACGAGCCCTCCTTCGTGGCACTCACCTGCCGCGCCTGGGCAGCGCTCAAGGGCCTCGGCGAGGGCGAGGCCCGCGCCCTGTGCGGCGCGGCGGCGCGACGCCTGTTCCGCCTGCCGGCGCCGCCCGGGTCGTAGCATGACGGCCGTGAGCCAGCCGCAGCCCGCCGCCGCCGACCTGGAAGCCTTCGCACGCGACGTGGCGCGGCTGCGCGCAGCCGTGGGCGCGCGCATCGTCGGGCAGGAGGCGGCGCTGGAGGGCGCGCTGGTGTGCCTGCTCGCGGGCGGCCACCTGCTGCTGGAGGGCGTGCCCGGCACGGGCAAGACGCTGCTGGTGCGCACGCTGGCGCGCTGCCTCGACCTGCAGTTCGGTCGCGTGCAGGCCACGCCCGACCTGATGCCGGCCGACGTGCTGGGAACCCACGTGCTGGTCGAGGAGGGCGGCCGGCGCGAGCTGCGCTTCCGCCCGGGGCCCGTGTTCGCGCAGGTGCTGCTGGTGGACGAGATCAACCGCGCCACGCCCAAGACGCAGGGTGCGCTGCTCGAGGCCATGGAGGAGCGGCAGGTCAGCAGCGGCGGCAGCACCCTGCCGCTGCCCGAGCCCTTCGTGCTGCTGGCCACGCAGAACCCCATCGAGATGGAGGGCACCTACCCCCTGCCCGAGGCGCAGCTCGACCGCTTCCTGCTGCACGTCACCACGCGGGGAGCCGAGCCCGCCGAGCTGGAGCGCATCCTCGACCTCACCACGCAGGCCCCCCTGCCGGCGCTGCAGCCCGTGCTGGATGCCGCGCGCGTGCGTGCCATGCAGGCGCTGGTGCGCGAGGTTCCGCTGGGCGAGCGCGTGCGCCAGTGGATCGCTGCCGTGGTGACGGCCACGCGGCCGGAGCGCCCCGAGGCGGGGCCGCGCGCCCGCCGGCACGTGCGCCTGGGCGCCAGCGCACGCGGGGCCCAGGCCCTCGCGCTGGCCGGCAAGGCCATGGCGCTCTGCGCAGGGCGCAGCGCCGTGTCGCGCGAGGACCTCGCACGCATCGCGCCCGCCGCGCTGCGCCACCGCATCCTGCTGGGCTTCGAGGCCGAGGCCGAGGGCATCACGGCCGAGTCCATCGTGGCCGAGGCGCTGGACCGGGCCGGCCGGGCCTAGGCCACGGGCCGCCGGGCCCGGGGCCGCGCCGTTGCGCGGGCCCCTGCGCCGCCCCTATGCTCGGGCTTGGCCGCAGACCGGCTGGGAGGTCCCGCATGCGCCTCGAGAAGTTCCGCTACGACGACATCGTGATCCTGAAGTTCGTCGGCGAGTTCGACACCTTCAACCTGCCGGCCTTCAGCGAGCGCATCGACCGCATGATCGAGTTCGGCGACATCCGGCTGGTGCTGGACATGCACCTGCTCACGTTCATCAACTCGGCAGCGCTGGGCTACCTGATCAAGACGCAGCGCACGCTGTCCGCGCGCAAGGGCGAGATCGTGCTGGCGCGGCCCAGCAAGTTCGTGCGTCGCACGCTGGGCACGCTGGGCCTCGACGGCCTGTTCAAGGTCTTCGAGACCGCCGAGCTGGGCGTGGCGCACTTCAAGCGCGGCACCGACATCGGCCAGGTGCGGCTGGAGCACCCCGAGACGGACGAGGCGGGCCTCACCGGCAAGGTGCCGCTGCTGTGGAAGCTGGCCTCGGGCGGCGACGGCGCCAGCCAGGTGGGCCGCATCGCGACCCTGCTGCAGGACGGCCTCGAGTTCCGCTGGGACCCGCCCACGGGCCCCAAGGCCGACGCCCGGCTGGCCGAGTCGCTGCGCCCGGGCGCGACGCTCAAGGTGAAGTTCCGCCAGCCCTTCGTGATCAAGGACTACTACTTCGAGATGGAGGTGGTGGTCATCGAGGCCCGGCGCTCGACGGTGCCCGAGGAGGGCGGCGTGCTGCACGTGCGCGTGCGCTACGACCGCGTCAAGGACGAGGATCGCGTGCACCTCGACCAGTTCTGGCGCGACCAGGACGAGTGGAAGTCCCAGATCAAGGCGCGCTAGCGCGCGGCGGCGGGTTGCAACGCGGCCAGCGCGGCCGCCAGCTCCTCGTCGCTCACGTCCTCGACCACGCGCACGCCCTGCGTGCCCACCGGCAGCACGAACACGTGCCGGGCACCCCGTCGCTTCTTGTCGGCGCCCGCACGCGCCAGCACCGCGCCGGCCTCGACCGGCGAGTCGAGCGCGGTGGGCAGGCCCAGCCGTGCCAGCGCCGCCACCTCGCGCGCGCGCACCCCGGCGGCGAGCAGCCCGCGCGACTCCGAGAGCGCCAGCGCCGCCACCATGCCCAGCGCCACGGCCTCGCCGTGCAGCAGGCCCAGCCCTGAGCGCTCCAGCGCGTGGCCGATCGTGTGACCGTAGTTGAGCGCACGGCGCGGCCCATGGTCGCGTTCGTCCTGCTCGACCAGCCGCGCCTTGACGGCCAGCGCGCGGTGGAGCGCGTGGGCCTGCGCCTCGAGGCCCGGCGGCACGCCCTGCGCGAGCAGGTCCAGCAGCGCCCGGTCGCCCACGAAGCCGGCCTTGCGCACCTCGGCCCAGCCCGCGGCAGCCTCGCGCGCGGGCAGCGTGCCCAGCAGGTCGAGGTCGGCCAGCACCTCGCCGGGCGGGTGGAAGGTGCCCAGCAGGTTCTTGCCCCGTGCGTGGTTGATGGCGACCTTGCCGCCCACGCTGGCGTCGGCCATGGCCAGCACGGTCGTCGGCAGCGCGATCCACGGATGGCCCCGATGCGCCGTCGCGGCCGCGAAGCCCCCGAGATCCAGCGCGGCGCCACCGCCCACCACCACGACCGGCTCGTCGCGGCGCAGCCCCAGCAGCAGGTCCTGCGCTGCGGCCAGCACCTCGCGCTCCTTGCACGCCTCGCCCGCCGGCAGCGCCATGCGCAGCACCTCGAGCCCAGCCGGCGGCTCCAGCCCGGCGGCGCGCTCCCACAGCCGCGCCACGGCCTCGTCCACCAGCCAGCCCACGCGCTGCGCGCCCGGCGCGAGCGCCTCCACGGCCTCGCGCAGCAGCCGCCGGGCCCCGGGGCCCAGCCGCACGCGCGTGCCACGGCCCGCCAGCCGCACGCACTCCTCGCGCAGCGGCGCGGCCGCGCTCACGCGCCCGGCCCGCCTGCCGGCGGCTGTGGCGGGCCGCCCGGCGGAGGCGCGCCACGGCCCGCGCTGCCCCCGGCCTTGCCGCTGCGACGCCACGACAGCTGGCGCTGGCGCCAGGCCTCGACCTCGCGCCGCTCGCCGCGGTTGAGCAGCATCCACGCGATGCCGCCCAGCACGAACATGCCCAGCAGCACCAGCGCCACCACGCCCGCGCCGCCGCCCTTGCCCACGGGGTAGGGCTGCACGTCCAGCACGATGAACAGCGGCATGGTCAGGCGCGCGTAGCCGCCCTGCGCCGAGCCCTGGGAGCGGTCGAAGGTGTAGTTCTTGACGAAGATGCCATGCACCCAGACGCGCTGGTCCAGCTTGCGCCAGTCGTCGCAGCCGAACTGCTCCCACTCGAAGGGGCTCAGGCAGGGCACCACGTTGTTGCCGTACCAGTCCGACCAGAGGTAGACGTACCGCAGCTGGTTGACGCCCCACCGGTTGGGCCGCACGGCATCCCAGTCGTCCACCAGCACGCGTCCGACGAGGCCCGAGGTGCGCCACGCCTTGCCCCGCGCCGCCTCGGTCCACGGGCGCGGCGCGTCGGCGGTGCGCAGGCCGGCCTCCTCGCTCCAGCGGTCAAAGGCCTCGCGCTCCCATTCCTGCGTCGGCAGGGCGCCCGAGGCGAGCTGCTCGCGCACCCACGCATGCCCCTTCTGCTGCAGCCACTGCAGCAGCTCGAAGATGACGGGGTCATCCATGCGCGCCGTGCCGGCGTAGAAGCGGTCATCCACCTTGTCGAAGGCGGCCTCGGTGGGGTCCGCGATGGGGTCGGCGGGCGGGTCCACCTGCCGGCGGAAGTGCGAGGCCACCAGCACGGGCGTGGGCTCGGCCAGCGCCACCTGCCCCAGCGTGCCCTGCCGGCGCTGCGCCACGACCCCGCGCACCAGCACGCGGTCCCCCACCTGCAGCTCCACGGGCGCCAGCGGCCAGGCGTCGGTGGGAGCGCCCGAGCCCGGCTCGTTCGTGGACCCCACGCGCAGCACCACCACCTGCCCGCCATCACGCGCCTCGAGCACCAGGGCCCACAGCGTCTCGAGCTCGGAGCGGTACTCGCTGCGCGAGAGGGCCGTGATGCGGCCCTCGACCTCGACGTGCTGCCCCAGCACCTGCGGCCACGGCACCTTGGCCAGCGCGCTGGCTTCCACCGCCTGCGGCGCCTCCGCGAGGCCCTGCCCCAGCAGGGTGCGCACGTGCTCGATGGCCGGGGCCTGGAAGCCCTGCCTTGCGGTCTCGTCGTCGCGCACCAGGGCCTCGAGGCGCGCACGGTCCAGCGCCGCCCGCAGCGGAGCCTCCTCGGGGCGCTGCGCCGCCAGCGGCAGCTCCTTGCGTCCCGGCAGGCGGTCGCAGGAGCGCATGCCCACGATGGCACCCCCCAGCACCAGCATGCTCGCCAGCATCATCAGGAAGCGCCGGCGCTCGCGCGCCGTCATCCCCGACTGCTGCGCCTGCTTGAGCTTCTCGAACATGGCGTGGTGCCGCGGGTCCGGGTCGGGCGTCTGGGCGCAGCCTACCACGCACGGGCCGAGCCCCCCGTAGCATCCACGCGCGTGTCGCGCCTCCCCTCCCGCATCGCCCGCCGTGCCGACGTGGAGGCCCTGCTGGCGGCCAGCGCCAACTTCGAGCAGGCCCCGCCCTCCAGCAGCGTGGCCTTCGACCTCGTGCGCATGGAACGCCTGCTGCAGGCCCTCGGGCAGCCGCAGCAGGGCCCGCGCACCTGGCACGTGGCGGGCAGCAAGGGCAAGGGCAGCACCGCGCGCATGCTGGCCGCGGGGCTGGAGGCCGCCGGCCTGCAGCCTGTGGGCCTGACCACCTCGCCGCACCTCGTGGACCTCGCCGAGCGCATCGAGGTGGGCGGACGGCCCGTGGACGACGAGGCGCTGTGCCGCGCGTTCGACCGGCTGGTGCCGTGGGTGCAGGCCACGGCTGGCGGGCGCCTCGCCCCCACCTTCTTCGAGCTGGTGACGGCTGCTGCGTGGATGGCCTTCCGTGCGGCAGGCTGCCGCAGCGTGGTGCTGGAGACCGGGCTGGGCGGCCGGCTGGACGCGACCAACGCCTGCGTGCCCGAGGGCACGGCCATCACGACCATCGAGCTCGAGCACGTGCAGCTGCTGGGCGACACGGTGGAAGCCATCGCAGGCGAGAAGGCCGGCATCCTCAAGCGTGGCGTGCCATGCGCCACGGCGGCCACGGGCGGGGCGCTGGGAGCCATCGAGGCCCGCGCCGCGGCGCTGGGGGCACCGCTGCTGCGCCTGGGCCACGAGATCCGCCTGCTCGATGCGCGCGCCGGCGAGGGCCTTCGCACGCGGGCACGCGTGCAGGCACTGGGCCAGGAGGTGGCGTTGGACCTGCCCCTCGTGGGCGTGCACCAGGCGCGCAACGCCGCGCTGGCCACGGCGCTGCTGCTCGCAGCGGGCGTGCCGGCCGAGGCCGTGCGCGAGGGGCTCTCCCGCGTGCGCCTGCCGGCCTCGCTGGAGTGGTTCGCGGGCCCTCCCGGGGTGCTGCTGGACGGCGCCCACACGGAAGCCTCCGCGGCCGCCGCCGTGCAGGCCGTGGACGCGGCCTTCGCAGGCCGCCCGCGCGTGCTGCTGCTGGCGCTGCTGGAGGAGAAGCGCGTGGAGGCGATCCTCGACGCGCTGCTGCCGGGCACGGCGGCGGTGGTGGCCCCCACCGCCCCCAGCCCGCGCGCCCTCCCCTGCGACGCCCTCGCTGCGCGCGTGCGTGCGCGCGGCGTGCCGGTGCACGCGCTGGCCGAGCCGCGTGCCGCGCTGGATCGCGCGCGCGGGCTGTGCCCGGCCGGCGGGCTGGTGCTGGCCACGGGCAGCCTCTACCTCGCTGGCGCACTGCGCCCGGGCTTGCTGCGCGGCGACTAGGGAGGCGGCGGCCCCATCGTCTCGAGGATCTTCAGGTAGGAGTCGTAGCGGAAGGCCGCCACGCGGCCCTCCTCCACGGCCTGCTGCACGGCGCACGCGGGCTCGTGCGTGTGGCTGCAGTCGGGGAACCGGCAGCCGGGCGCCACGGCGGCGAGGTCGGGGAACAGCCACGTCAGCTCGCGGGCCGGCACCTCGAAGAGGCCGAACTCGCGCACGCCCGCGGTGTCGATCACGGCGCCGCCGCCGGCGAGCTCGACGTGCGTGGCCGCCGAGGTGGTGTGCGTGCCCCGCCCGCTGACCTCGTTGACCGCGCCCACGGCCAGCACCAGGCCCGGCTCGAGGGCGTTGAGCAGCGAGGACTTGCCCACCCCGCTGTGCCCGGTGACCACGGACACGCGCCCGGCCAGCCTCTGGCGCAGCGGCTCCAGGCCCGTGCCGGCCTGCGCGCTCACGGGGAACACGGCCACGCCCAGCGCACGGTAGGTGGATGCCTCCTCGGGCTCGTGCGTCACGAGGTCGAGCTTGTTGATCACCAGCAGCGGCACCAGCCGGCTCCAGCCCACCACGGCCAGCAGGCGGTCCACCAGCCCCGGGTTGAAGGCCGGATCCTGCGCCGAGGCCACGATCAGCACCTGGTCCACGTTGGCTGCCAGCACGTGCTCCACGCGCCCCTTGTGCGCCGCCGGGCGCGACAGCAGGCTGCGGCGGGGCTGCAGCGCCGCCACCTGCGCGCCGCGCACGCCATCCATGCGCACCTGCACGCGGTCGCCCGCCGCCACGGGCGTCTTCTGCCCCGTGCGACCGCGCAGGTGGAGCCGGCCGGCCACGCTGCACCACACCTCGCGGCCCCCGCCGGGGGCATCGGCGTGCGCCCGGTCCAGCCGCACCAGCGCGCCGCGCGCGTCCACGCGCGCCACCGTGCCGGCCTGCAGCGGTGCCTCGCTCATCGCGGGGCCCGGCGCGAGAGCACGCCCACCACGAGGCCCGTGGCCACCGCGGCATTGAGCGACTCCACCTCGGGCCGGATCGGGATGCCCACGCTGCCCGTGGCCGCCGCGCGTGCCGGCGCAGAGGGCCCCGCTCCCTCGCTGCCCACCACCAGCACGAGGCCGGCGGGAACCTGCTCCACGGCGAAGAGGTCGCGGCCGCCGTTCTCCAGCAGCCACACGGGACGGCGGCCCGCCGTGAGCGCCCGGGCGATGGCCTCGCCGGGCGCCCGCGCGAAGGGCATGCGCAGGGCCAGCCCGGCCGAGGCACGCAGCGCCTTGAGCCCGAGCGGGTCCGCGCTGCCGGCGCCCACGAGCAGGCCGGCCACGCCGAAGGCCGCGGCCACGCGCACCACCGCCCCGACATTGCCGGGATCCTGCACGCCATCGAGCCAGGCCAGCAGGCCGGGACGCGCCAGCAGGCGCTCCAGCGGCTCGGCGGTGTCGGCCACCACCGCCAGAACGCCCTGCGGGCTGACCGTGTCGCTGGCCCGCTCGAGGTCGGCGCCGGCGGCGCGCTGCACCGGCACGCGCGCGGCCGCAGCCGCCGCCTCCAGCGCCGCAGCCACGGCAGGGTCCAGCGACTCGGCGAGGTAGAGCTCCCGCACCACGCCCGAGGGCAGCGCATCGCGCACCGACTTGGCCCCCTCCAGCAGGTGCAGGCCCGCCTCGCCGCGTCCGCGCGCGAGGTCCACGAGGCGCTTGCGCTGGGCTTGCGTCAGCGGCATGCGAGCCTCCCCGCCGCGGGCCGGCCTGCCCGCAGCACCTCCAGCGTGCGCACGAGGTCGGCCGGCACCGGGCTGGTGAGATCCAGCGGCTGGCCCGTCACCGGGTGCTCCAGCTGGAGGCGGTGGGCGTGCAGCGCCAGGCGATCGAGCAGCACCTGCGCGCCGCCCCGGCCCGGCTCCCCGGCGTGCCACAACGGGCGCAGGTCGCCGTACAGGTGGTCGCAGGCGATGGGATGGCCCAGGTGTGCCATGTGCACGCGCAGCTGGTGCGTGCGGCCCGTGAGCGGCGAGAGCTCCATCCAGGCATGGCGCTCGAGGCGCTCCAGCACCCGCCAGCGCGTGCGGGCTGCCTGGCCCTGCGGGTCCACGCGCATGTGCAGCAAGGTGTCCCCGTCGGGGTCCTGCGCCAGCGGCGCATCCACCTCGCCCATCTCGTCGTGCGGCCCGCCCTCGACCAGCGCGAGGTAGGTCTTGGCCACGCGCCGGCGCGTGAACAGCTCGGTGACGGCGGCATCCACCACGCGGTCCTTCACCACCAGCACCACGCCGCTGGTGTCCTTGTCCAGCCGGTGACCCAGCCGGGGCACGACGTCGTCGCGGCTCCCCGTGCGCGGGTAGCGGGCATGCAGCTTGTTGATCAGCGTGCCGTGGCGGATGCGGCCCACCGGGTGCACGGTCATGCCGCTGGGCTTGTCGATGGCCAGCAGGCGCTCGTCCTCGTGCAGCACGACGAGGTCGCTGGCGTCCTCCTGCTCGGGCGCCGTGGGGTCGCGCGGCAGGCTGACCGCCACCACCTGGCCCTCGCGCACGCGCTGGCTGCCCTTGGCCTGCCGGCCGTCCACCGTCACCTCGCCGCGCTCCAGCATGCGCTGGAAGCGCGTGCGGCTGCGCCACGGGAAGTGGGCGCGCAGCAGCAGGTCGAGCCGCGAGCCGTCCTCGGGCGCGTTCACCGCGAAGGTGAAGGCGCCCAGCGGGCGGGAGAGGTCGGCGTAGGCGCGCTCGAGGCGGGGCATGCTGGCGACCATCATGCCCCGGCGCGCCGCGCCGTCACGATCGCATCGTCGCGCACAGGGCCACCGCGAGGCTGCCGAAGGCCACGGTGGGCATCCAGGCCAGCACCATCGGGTGCACGGTGCCCAGGCCGGCCAGGTCGGCGCACAGGCGCGAGGCCCCGAAGTAGAGCGCGGCCATGCCCAGCGCGCCCGCCGCCCCGGGCAGCACGCTGCCGCGGCCCAGGCGCACGCACAGCGGGAGGGTGAGGCCCAGCAGCACCAGCGTGGAGAGCGGCAGCGTCCACTGCTCGTGGTGGCGCACGGCCAGGGCAGGGTTGCCGGGATGGGCCTGCATCAGGGCCTCGCTCTGCGCGAACGACAGGCCCAGGCTGTTGTCGGACTCGCACAGGATCTCGACCAGCTCGACGCGGCTGGCGAGCGGCGCCACGCTGCCGGGCTCGATGGGGTGCCGGTAGCGGCCCGACTCCTCGCCCTGCATCGGGATGCGCACGCCGCCCTGCGGGGCCACCCAGCCCGCGGGTGACTCGCGCCAGGCCAGCTCGGGATAGCGCAGGATCTCCACCAGCCGGCCCTGCGCGTCGCGCCGCGTCACCCACGCATCCTCGAGCCTCTGCTTGATGGGCTGGAAGGCCGCGGCCGACAGGCGCACCGAGCCCTCATCCCCCTCGCGGTCGTGCACGTGCGGCACCTGCGGGATGCGGTCGGGCTGCCGCTTGGTGAGCAGGCGCCCCAGCGCCTGGTTCTCGCGGCTCAGCGGAGAGACCACCGTGGCCTTGGCGGCCAGCATCAGGCCTGCGATCACGACACCGGCCAGCAGGATGGGCCGCACCACGCGCCGCATGGGCACGCCGGCCGCCACCAGCGCCACCAGCTCCTGGTGGCGCGCGAGGCGCGCCAGCGCGAACACGGCAGCCATCGGCACGGCGATGGGCAGGATGCGCAGCCACAGGAAGGGCACCAGCGTGGCGTAGAACTCCACCAGCGCCAGCAGGGGGGCGTAGCCGGCCTCCGCGACCTTGTCCCAGTTGCGGTTGAGCAGCTTGAGGCGCTCGGCCAGGTCGATCAGCACGATGACCAGCGTGAAGTACAGCAGCACGGCGCCGAAGGCGGCGAGGAAGGCCCTCAGCACGTACCCGTCATGGCGGCGCCAGGGCATCACCGGCGCCACGCCCAGGCCAGCAGCGCCAGCGAGAGGCTGCCCAGCACGGTGACGGGCAGCCACATGGCCACCCACGTGGGCGTGGGCAGCGCCGCGGCCAGGCCGGTGGAGGCCAGCAGCAGCGGGAAGTAGACCAGCGTGGCCGGCAGGAAGGAGAGCACGAAGTCTCGCACCCGGCGGCCGCTGGGAGGCAGCAGCAGGGCCATGGCCAGCGCGAAGAGGCCCATGGGCAGCGGCGCGCAGCCCAGCGCGAGCCGCCCGTGCAGCGACATCTCGGCCTCCACCACCGTCGTGCGCACCACGGGCCCGCGCTCGAGCACGTAGAGCAGGTCGCGCACGTCCATGTCGCGCGCCCGCGCCGTGAAGCGGTCCAGCTGCAGGAAGTCGAGGAAGGGCGTGGAGCCGCCCAGCTGCTGCACCTGCGCGAGGCGCAGGTCCTGCCCCGTGGCCCCGACCACCTCGGCCTCGCCGCCCTCGCCCACCTGCACGAGGCAGCCCTGCTCCAGGTCCAGCCCCAGGCTGCTGCCCTCGCCCTCCCGGTGGAACTGGCTCAGGGCCAGCCGCTCGGCCAGCACCTTCGTCTCCAGCCGGCCCGTGCGCGGGTCACGGCGATCCAGCTCCACGCCGTGGAACACGCCCTCGCCGTAGTGGTCGAAGCTCAGGCGCACCGAGCCCAGCAGCACGCTGCGGTCCGCGCCCGAGAGCGAGGAGAGGAAGCGCTCCACGTGGTCGCGCGTGCCCTCGCGCACGTCGCGCTGGGCGTGCGGCGTCACCCACGCCGAGAGGGCCATGCCCACCACGCCCAGCAGCACGCTCACGGCGATCACCGGCACCGCGATGGTGCGCACGTGCACGCCGGCCGCGCGCAGCGAGGTCATCTCGTGGTCGTTGACCCAGCGGCCCACGGTGAAGGAGACGGCGGCCAGCCAGCCGAAGGGCAGGCTGTAGCCGAGCGCCGGCGGCAGCAGGCTGGGCACCAGCTCCCAGAGCAGGCCCGAGCCCAGCGTGCCGCCGGCCCGGGACAGCAGCTGGATGGAGAAGCCGGTGAACAGCAGCGCCGTCAGGATGCCCACGGCAAGCACGGCCGTGACAGCCAGCTCGACCAGCAGGGCTCGCTGGACACGGAGGATCGGAGGAGGCATCCCGGGACTACGATAGGGGACGCCCTGCCGCCCACGATGCGGGGCCCGCCCGCCACCCTCGGCACGATCCTGCGCATGCGTCCTGGCTCCCCCACCCTCGAGGCGGCCATCGCCGACCTCGCCGCGGCGCTCGCCGGCGTCCCGTGGGGCACGCCGCCCCCGGGCTTCGAGCCGCTCGGGCGCGTGCGCCCGATGCGCGCGGTCCATGCCGGCACGCTGCGGGCGGCCGGCAGCGACCACGCCGTGGTGGTGAAGGTGGACCGTGCCGTCACGGCGCTGGACCGGCTCAAGCGCGTGCTGCGCGGCCCCCCCTCGCAGCGCGAGGCCCGCGTGCTGTCGGCCCTGCGCGAGCGCGGCCTGCGCGTGCCCGAGGTGCTGGGCCAGCACGCGGGCCCGCCCGGGCTGCTGGTGACGCGCCGCCTGCCCGGCCTGCAGCCGCTGCCGCCCGTGGCGCAGGCGTCGCGCTCGCTCGTCGACCAGGTCGCGCGCGTGCTGGCGCGCCTGCACGTCGCGGGGCTGGTGCACCGCGACCTGACGGCCGCCAACATGGGCCTCGTGGACGGCGAGCCCGTGCTGGTGGATGCCGGCGGCGCGCACCTGCGATCGACGCCCCCGTCGGCACGCGCCGCGCTCGCGCACCTCGCGCAGGTGGCGCACGGGTTCCTGCATGGGGCCTCGCGCAGCCAGGCCGCGCGAGGGCTGCGGGCATGGCTGGAGCAGGCCGGGATGGGCCGCCACGCCTGGCGCGCGTGGCTGCGCGACGTGGAGGCGGCTCGGCTGGAGCGCCGCCGAAGGCACCACCGCCGCCGCGAGCGGCGCATCGCCCGCGCGGGACTGCACTTCGCGGCCTTCGAGCAGGACGGATGCACGGGCGTGCGGCGCGTGCCGGACCTGCCCGAGGCCTGCCTGCCCCTGCTGGCCCGCTGGCTGGACGCGGCCCCGCCCGGGGCCGAGCCGCTCAAGGGCGGGCGCGTGCTGGGGCTCTCGCTGCCCGACGGGCGCGCCGTGGTGCTCAAGCGCTACGACGCGCCCGCCCCGGGCCGCCGCCCGCGAGCCCGCCATGCCTTCCGCCGGGCCGTCACGCTGGAAGAGCGGGGGCTGGGCGTGACGCGGGCGCTGGCTTGCGCATGGCAGCCCGGCGGTGCCTCGGTGCTGCTGAGCGTGCGCAGCCCGCTGCCTGACCTCGACCACGTGCTGCGGCGCGCGCCGACGTGGGCATCGTGGCCACGCGACCGCCAGGGCGCCTGCCTCGCCGCGCTGGGGCGCGCCCTGCGCAGCCTGCACGACGCCGAGGTCACGCACCGCGACCTCAAGTCGCCCAACCTCCTGGTGGGAAGCGGCCCCGCGGGCTGGTCCGTGCTGGTCGCCGACGTCGACGGGGCCCGGGCACGCTACGGGCCGGTGCCCTGGGCGCGGCGCGCGCGCGACCTCGCGCGCCTTGCCGCCAGCCTGCCGCTGTCGCGCGCCGCGCGCCTGCGCGTGCTCACGGCCTACATGGACGCGGGGGCGCAGCCACCGCTCGCGCGGCGCGACCTCGCCCACGAGGTCCACCGCCACGCCGAGGCCCACCGCGCCCGGCTGGCACGCCGTGCCCGTGCGCACGGGTAGGCTGGGCCGCATGCCCCCCTCCCGCACGGCAGCCCTGCTCTCGGTGCACATGGACCTCGGCGCCGGCCGGCGCGGCGTGGACATGGGCCCCTCCGCCATCCGCCTCGCGGGCCTCACGCGCGGGCTGGAACGGCTGGGCTGGTCGGTGAAGGAGATGGGCCCGCTGTTCGTGCGCGGCCCCGAGGCCGCCACGCCCGGCACGCCCAAGGCGCGCTACCTCGACGAGGTGCTGGACCTGTGCACGCGCCTCAAGGCCGAGGCCCTCACGGCGCTGCGGCAGGGGGCCGTGCCCGTGACGCTGGGCGGCGACCACAGCATCGCGATGGGCTCCGTGTCGGCCGTGGCCCAGCACCACGCAGGCGCGGGCGAGCCGCTGGGCCTGCTGTGGGTGGATGCGCACACCGACATCAACACGCCCGAGAGCTCGCCCAGCGGCAACCTGCACGGCATGCCCCTCGCCCACCTGCTGGGCCTGGGCGTGCCCGCGCTGGCCGGCCTCGCCGGCGGCCCGCCCGCCGTGCAGGCCGCGCACGTGGCGGTGCTGGGCGCCCGCAGCGTGGATGCCGGCGAGCGCGAGATCGTGCGCCGGACGGGCGTGCGCGTCTACACGATGAGCGAGATCGACGAGCGCGGGTTCGCCGCCTGCCTCAAGGAGGCGCTGGCGCGCGTCACCGAGGGCACCTGCGGCTTCCACCTCTCCTTCGACCTCGACGGCGTGGACCCGCTGGAGGCGCCGGGCGTGGGCAGTCCCGTGCAGGGCGGCCTGAGCTACCGCGAGGCCCACCTCGCCTGCGAGTCCGCGGCAGCCACCGGGCGGCTGCTGGGCGTGGACATGGTCGAGCTCAACCCGACGCTGGACGAGCACAACCGCACGGGGCGGCTCGCCGTGGAGCTGATCCTCTCGGCGCTGGGCAAGACCATCCTCTAGGACCGGCGCGGGACGCGGCGCGCGCTACCACCCGCGCATCTGGTCCTCGGCACGCCGCGAGAGGTCGCCCTCGGGCCACTCGAGCAGCTTGAGGATGGTGCGCACCTTCGTGCGCGCGAGGTCGGCCTGGCCCGACTGCGCCAGGCTGCGGCCCTCGAGCAGGGCCTTGTCCACCATGGCCTGCGCCTGCGACTCCAGCGAGCGCAGCTGCTCGTCCACGCGGGGCTCGAAGCGCTTGAGCAGCTCGGGCGAGAGCGACAGCCGCTCCAGCGCAAGCGACAGGCGCACGCGGTCGTAGGCGGCGCCGAGGCGGTTCTGCTGCACCAGCGGCGCCACCGCCATGTCCATCTCCTGCGCCGCCTGCGCGTCGGTGCGCCGCGGATCGGGGTTCTCGCGCATGATCTGCTGGTAGCCCGCGTACTGGGCGTTGTCGCTGGCCTTGGCGTACAGCATCGTGCGCGCGAACTGGGAGTCGCCGTAGGTGGTGAAGAAGCTGCGCAGGATGCGGGCCGCCTCCTCGTCGCTGGGGTGGCCCAGCGGCCGCAGGTTGGCCACGCGCAGCTTGCGGGCGATCTCGCGGTTGAAGAACGCGTACACCTCGCTCTCGCGCGTGGAGATGGCTTCCTGCGCCACCATCACCTTGAGCTGCTCGATCTCCTCCAGGATGGCG
Organism: Planctomycetota bacterium; assembly: GCA_964228555.1. Taxonomy (GTDB): domain Bacteria; phylum Planctomycetota; class PLA2; order PLA2; family JAEUHO01; genus CAXQZU01. The sequence goes on along the minus strand of CAXQZU010000045.1, from coordinate 22,709 downwards.
TACTCGCCGGGCTCGTTGCGCCGCAGCCCACGCTCCAGCGTCTCCAGCGCCTGCTTGTACTGGCGCTTCTCGCGCAGCGCCTGGGCCTGCTCGCGCACCACGCTGTTGTGGTTGGAGCCGCTCAGCGCGCCCTGCAGGATGAAGAAGAGCACCAGCGCGCCCACGCCGACCAGCAGGCCGATCACGGCCCCCGACATGCCCTGCGGGCGGCGCACCGGCACCTCGCGGCCTTCCTCGTCCACCTCCACCTCGCTGCGGCGGCGCGGGGCCGCGCGGCCCGCCGCGCCGGCGCGCGGTGCCGGGGCCGGCGCGGCCGGCGGTGCCGGTGCAGGCGCGGCGGCAGGCGCGCGCATCACGACCGGCGGCGGGGCGGCGGCAGGCACGGCGGGGCGCGCCGGCAGGGCTGCGGCCGGGCGGGCGGGGAGGGCGGGTGCCGGCACGGCGGCCGCCGGCCGCAACGCAGCGGCCGGGCGCGCCGGCGCCGCGGCGGGCGCACGCGCAGGCGGCGCGCCGCAGGCCACGCCCTCGGCCTCGAAGCGCACGTGGGTGGCCCCCACCACGATCGTGTCGCCATCCTCCAGCCAGTGCGCGTTGCACACCTGGCCGTTGACCCGCGTGCCGTCCTTGGACTCGAGGTCCACCAGCCGCCAGCGGCCCCGGATGCGACGCAGCACGAAGTGCTGCTTGCTGGCGTGCGGGTCGGCCAGCTGCACGTCGTTGGTGGTGCCGCGGCCGAAGCTCACCTCGGTGGTGTCGTCGAAGAGCTCGTAGGGCTGCTCGGCGCCGCCCTCGTGGATCATGACCTTGGTCATGCTCCCCAGAGTACGGCACGGGGGGTGCCGGCGCACGGCTGCGGCCGCGCGCATGCCCGGCCGGGCGGGCGTGCGGGCTAGCGGCCGGCGCCCTTGTCGCCGGGCATGGGCTCGATGACGGCCGGACGGCTGCCGCCCGTGCCGAAGTTCTGGGTCCAGCGCGTGCCCGAGACGCCCGTGCCCATGTCCGTCCACGACGAGAGGATGTTGCGGTGGTGGCCGCTGGAGTGGCACCACATCACGTGCGCGGCCGTCGGATCGCCTGCGCCGGCGCAGATGTTCTCCGAGGCGCCGTAGCCCTCGTAGCCCGCCTTGCGCATGCGGTCGAAGGGGCTGGTGCGCGGCTCCCCGGTGGCCGGGTTGGGCGGCGCCTCGTGCGCGAAGAAGCCCCGGCGCTCCATGTCCTGGCTGTGCAGGCGCGCCGCCGTCACCAGCCGGTCGTCGATGCGCACTGCGCGCAGGGCCACGATGGATCCGGGCACGATCTCGGCCTGGTCGAGGATCTTGGCCACGCTCGTCTCGTCGATGGCCTCGTAGGCCGCATCGCCCGGACGCACGCCGACGGTGAAGCCCAGCATGATGCGGTAGGCATTGGTGACCGCCACCTGCTCGGCCTCCTGGGCCCGCGCCACCTGCACGTGCGCCGGGTTGTACACCTGCATCACCCAGCGGTTGTAGTCCATCAGCTTGCGCTCGGCCTCGTCGCGCCAGAAGTCGCGCAGCCGGATGGTCTCGCCCGTCAGGTACGGCGCGACCTGCGCCAGCGCCGCCCGCAGGGCAGGCTGCCGACGGCCCTTGGCCTCCAGCTCGGCCAGCGCCGCCTCCACCTCGTCGGCCATGCGCCCGGTCGGGCCCGTGCGCGTGATCTTGAACGACTCGTCGCCCTCCCACAGCTCGCGCACGGCCGCGACGCGGCGGTCGATCTCAGCCTGCACCAGCGTGTAGGGCGGACGGTCCTTGGTGGCGGGGTACGGGTAGTGCTTCTCGTTGAAGATCGCCACCAGCGCCGTGCCACGACGCCGGTCGAGCTCGTCGCGCAGCTCGCGCATGCGGTCGATCTTGCGGATGGCCGGGTCCTTGCCCAGCCGGGCCACGAGGTCGGCCGCGCGCGCGGCCAGGGCGTCGAGCCGCTCGTCCTCCTTGGCGGCCTCGAAGGCGGTGGCGTCCAGCAAGCGCCCCTTGAGCAGGCGGTAGCCGCCCGGCGGCGCCTCGGGCCGGCCGTCCAGCAGGCGCGCCACGAGCGCGTCCAGCGCGGGCGTGGCCGCACCCTTCTCGTAGAGCGGCGCCAGCACCTCGCACAGCCGGTCCGGCTGGCCCTGCTCGGCGGCCAGCACGGCCATGCCCTCGCGCTGGACCGCATCGGGCTTGGCGGGCACCAGCAGGGGCAGCAGGTCCTCCGGCGGCACGTCGGGCCACGCCACCGCGCGCAGCGTGCCCCCCGACTCCACCTTCACGCCCTCGCGATCCAGCGACTTGAGCGTCACCGTGCCCGCCTGCAGCCGCACGCGGCGCACCTTGTCGGGCGCAGACTGCAGCTCGGCGGAGACGGCGTCCACCAGCGAGAGCACGCGGTCGAGGTCGGCGCGCCGCGCGTCCCACTCGGCCTTGAGCGGCCCGGGGGCAGTGGAGCCCGCCAGCGCGTCGAAGGCCGCCCGCGCCTGCGTCCAACGGTTCTCGGCAAACGACTTCTCGGCCTCGCGCGCCCGCGCGAGGAGCGCAAGCGCTGCCGCGTCCAGCACGGGCTCCGGCGCCGTGCCCGTGCCGGGCGCTGCGCCCGGCGCCGCGCTGCCCGCCGGCGTGCTCCCCGTGCCGCCGCCGGGCGTGGCCCGGGGCGGCCGGCTCAGGAAGCGCAGCTGGTCCGCCAGCGGCTCCTGCTCCAGCGTGCCGGCCAGCGCCGGCCACGCCGCGGCCAGCAGCTGCCGGCGGCGGGCCACGTCCGGCTCGCCCTCGGCACGCGTCCGGGTCTCGGCCGCCAGCCGCGTGACGGCGGCCAGCGTCTCGGTCTCGGCGGCGGCCATGCGCTCAGCCTCCTCGGGCGAGAGCAGGCCGCGGCCCGCGCGCCACGAGACGAGGCGGAACAGCGCCGGGCCCGGCAGCCCGCGCGCCACCAGGTCGCGCGCCTCGGCGCGCACGCGCTCGGCCTCGCTGCGCTCGAGGCTGGCGCGCCGCCGGTCCAGCTCGCCCAGCGCCAGCCGGACACGCTCGGCGAGGCCTGCGTCGTCGGCGAGGTCGCGCTTGAGCGCCAGCAGGCCGATGCGCACCTGGTCCTCGGGCAGGGCGCCCATGCGCGAGAGCAGGCTGTCGAAGCGCGCCTCCACGGCCTGGCGCGTGCGCGTGCGCTCGGCGGTGGAGGCCAGGTGGCGCTCCAGCAGCGCGCGATCCGGCGAGGTGGGATTCGTCACCAGCCAGTGGCGAGCCTCGGCCTCGAACACGCGCGGGTCGCTCACCGAGTCGCGCAGCAGGCGCTCGAGGTCACGCCGGGCCTGCGCCTCGGCCCCGGCCTGCTCGGCCTTGGCCCCGAGCAGGTGCTGCACGCCCATCCACGCCACCAGCGCCACGACCAGCACCGCCAGCCCACGGCCGAAGCTGCGCATGTCCAGCGGCCGCGTGCCGGGGTCACGCTCGGCGACCGCCACCGCGGCCTCCTCGAGGGACGGTGCCACCGCCGGCTCGGGCGCCGGGGCCACGGACGCCGGCGGCAGGGAGGCCGCCTCCGGCGCTGCCGGGCTGCCCACCGCCACCACGTTCAGCCGCCCGCCCACGACGGGCGCCGGGGCTGCAGCCGCCGGGTCAGACCAGCGCAGCTCGCTGTCGCCGATGCGCAGCAGCGTGCCGTCGGCCAGCACGCGCCGCAGGACGCGTGCCTCGCCCACGTAGGTGCCGTTGCTGGAGTCGAGGTCCTCGGCCACCCAGGCATCGCCCTCACGCGTGATGCGCAGGTGGCGGCGGGAAGCCTTCTTCTCGGCCAGCTGCACCGCGCAGCCCTCGTCGCGGCCGACGTAGACCTCGCCCTCCACGGGCACCTCGCGTGCAGCCTCCCCGGGCACCTGGATGCGCAGCATGGGCATGGGGCGGTCCCTCCGGGCAGGTCCTGCGCCGTGACGGGCGGGCCCTGCGCCCGCCCGTCACGCACCCCGCGTGCCCGGCACGCGTGCGCGGGCGCACGCCATCGCCAGCGGCAAGCCCTTGCCGGCGAGGCACTTGCACGATTGCGCCAGTTCCGCCACGCGCCGTGGCCACGTGCGCTGTAAGGCCGGCCTGCACGCCGCCGCTCCCCGCCGCAGCGGCCGGCCGGCTGCGGGGCCGCCCGCTCGGGCGGCGCCCCCCCCTAGCCGCGCGTCACGCGGATGCCGTAGGCCTGGATCTTGGCGTCCAGCGTGGGCCGGCTCACGCCCAGCAGTCGGGCCGCCTGCGCCTTGCGGCCCCGGCACCGCTCCAGCGCCTGGAGGATGGCTCGCCGCTCCACCTGCTCGGCCTGCTCGCGCACCAGCTCGCGCAGCGGCTGGGCACCCAGCGGGGCAGCGCCCTGCGCCGGCCCGGGGTGGGCGAGGTGCGGGCTGAGCGCGGCCACGTCGATGGGCCCGTCGCAGAGCGCAGCGGCCCGCAGCACCTCGTTGCGCAGCTCGCGCACGTTGCCGGGCCAGTCGTGGGCCGCCAGCGCCTGCAGCGCCGCCGGCGTCACCCGGCGCGGCTCACGGCCCTCGTCGCGCGCTGCCTGCGCCAGCAGGTGCTCCACCAGCGCCGGGATGTCCTCCCGCCGCTCGCGCAAGGCGGGCACCTCCAGCGTGAGGACGGCCAGCCGGTAGTACAGATCCTCCCGGAAGCGCCCCTCGGCGCAGGCCTTGCGCAGGTCCTGGTGGCTGGCCGCCACGATGCGCACGTCCACGCGCACGGGGGCCTTGCCGCCCACGGGGCGCACCTCGCCCTCCTGCAGCACGCGCAGCAGCTTCTTCTGCATCTCCAGCGGCATGTCCCCGATCTCGTCGAGGAACAGCGTGCCACCATGCGCGCGCTCGAACAGGCCCTTGCGGTCGCCCGTGGCCCCGGTGAAGGCGCCGCGCACGTAGCCGAACAGCTCGCTCTCCAGCAGCGTGGCCGGGATGGCCGCGCAGTTCTCGCCCACGAAGGGCCGTGACGCCCGCGGGCCATGGGCATGCAAGGCGCGCGCCACCAGCTCCTTGCCGGTCCCGCTCTCGCCCTGCACCAGCACCGGCACCTCGCTCGCGCACACCTTGTCCAGCAGGCGCAGCAGCCCCAGCATCGGCGCGCTGCGGCCCACGATGCCGGGGTACGCGTGGCGCAGGGCGGTCACCGCCGGGGCAGGCCGCGGCGGGCTGCCGCGGGATGCCTCCGTGCGCTGCCGGCGCGCCTCGGCCCGCGCCGCCTGCTGCTGCGCCTGCGCATGCACCCAGGCCAGGTGGGCGAGGCCCAGCACCAGCAGCGAAGCCCCCAGGCGGGCCAGTTCCACCTGCCGGCCGGCGAACGCCCCCGCCGCGGCGCGGTGCACCAGCACCAGCGTGCCCACGCTGGCGCCGGCGCGTCGCAGCGGCACGGCCAGCAGGCTGCGAGGCGCCCCGGGCCACGCGGCCTCCTGCCCCGCCAGCCAGGGCCGGCCTTCCTGCAGCGTGGCTGCCAGCGCACCTGCGCGGGCGCGCGCCGCCAGCCCAGCGGCCTCGCCCGCGGCCAAGCCCACGCACGCCAGCACGCCCGGCCCGAGCCGCGCATCGCCCTCGGGCTGGGCCACGGCCTCGTCGCCCGCGTCCAGCACGAGCAGCGCACCCTCCGCGCCGCACAGGCCCACCAGCGACTCCAGCACCGCCGCCCCCATCGCGGGCGCCGACGACGCACGGCTGCAGGCCTCGCACAGGCCCGCCAGGGTGCGGAAGAAGTCCGCCGGCAGCGCCTGCGCCACCGCCACCGCGCCCCCCGCCCCTGCCAGCCGCTCCAGCAGCCGGCCCACGCCCTGCTCCAGCGCGGGCGAGCCCTGGCGTGCGAAGGCCTCGTCGGCCCACGCATCCAGGCGCGCATGGATCTCCTCGGGCTCGGGAGCGAGCGCCACCACGGCCTGCCACGCACCCGCGCGCAGCCGATCGCCGTCCTGCAGCAGGCGTTGCTGCACCAGCGCATCGTTGACGAAGGTGCCCCCCTCGCTGTCGAGGTCCACCACCTTCCATGCCCCGCCGCGCACCGGCTCCAGCACGAGGTGTCGCGCCGAGAGGCCCGCTTCCAGCACCCGCAGCGCGCAGCCGGCCGCGCGACCCACCACCAGCGCGCCCGGGCCCAGCGGCACGACCTGCTGGCCCGGGCCCTCGCCCACCAGCAGGCAGGGCCCGGCGTGGTGCCGGCGCGGGCTCACGGCAGGCGCTCCAGGCGCGCATACGCGGGGATCAAGGTCTTGCGGCCGACGCTCTCGAAGTCCACGACGATGCGCAGCGCCGGCCCGTGCCCCGTGATGGCCGCGAGGCGGCCGAGGCCGAACACGGCGTGGCGCACGCGGTCCCCGGGCGCCAGCTCATCGCTTCCCCGCGTGTGCACGGGCAGCTCGGGCGCCGAGGCGAGGCCGGCATCGCCCTCGTCGCGCACCCGGGAGGCAGCCCCGTCCTCGTCGTCCCAGCGCGGCGACGAGGCAGCCTCCCACGCCCGTGCGCCCATCGCGCCGGCGCGGTCCTCGGCCGCGACGCTGGCCGCCGGCATGTCGCGCAGGAAGGGGCTGGGCGCCCGCGGCTCCACGCCCGCACCGCCCCCGCCCACCGAGAAGCGCCATGCGGCGTGCGTCACCAGCAGCCGATCCATGGCCCGCGTGAGCGCCACGTAGAACAGGCGTCGTTCCTCTTCGAGCGCCTCGTCCTCGTCCATGCTGCGGATGTGCGGGAACAAGCCCTGCTCGGCGCCGATCACCGCCACCATGCGGAACTCGAGGCCCTTGGCGGCGTGCGTGGAGAGCAGGCTGACCCGGTCGCCCTCCTCCAGCCCGTCCTGGTCGCTCACCAGCCCGCACATCTCCAGGAAGCCGGCGAGGTCGCCCTCGGGCTGCTCCACGTCCCAGTCGTGGGCCGCCGCGACCAGCTCGCGCACGTTCTCGGAGCGCGCCCCGTCGGGGTCCGCGCCCTCGCCCGCCAGCGCCTCGAGGTAGCCGCTGCGCGAGGCCAGCGCCTCCAGCAGCGGGGCCACCGGCGCGCGGGGCATGCGGCGCACCTCGTCGAGCACGCGCGCCAGCGCCAGCAGGCCGGTGCGCGCCTTGCCGGAGACGCCCTCCACGCCGCGCTCCAGCGCCTCGCGCCACGAGAGCCCCAGCGCGGCGGCCTGCGCGCGCAGGCGCGAGAGGCTGGTGGCCCCCACGCCGCGGGCCGGCACGTTCGCCACGCGCGCGAAGGCTGCCTCGTCGCGCTCGTTGTCCAGCAGGCGTGCGTAGGCCAGCACGTCCTTGACCTCCTGCCGCTGGAAGAACTCCACGCCGGCCACCACCTGGTAGGGGATGCCACGCGCGCGCAGCGCCAGCTCCACGGCGCGCGAGAGCGCGTTCACGCGGTACACCACCGCCACCTCGCCCGGCCGCCCGCCCGCGTGCACCCAGCGCTGCACCGCCTCCGCCACCACCTCCGCCTCGTCGCGGGCGTCGGTGGCACGCACCACGCGCACGCGCTCGCCGTCGCCGCGGTCCGAGACGAGCCGCTTGGAGAAGCGCCCCCGATTGCGCGCGATGACGGCCTCGGCGGCGGCCAGGATGTGCGTGGTGCTGCGGTAGTTGCGATCCAGCACCACGGTGCGCGCGCCGGGCAGGTCGTCGGCGAAGCGCAGGATGTTGGCCACCGTGGCGCCGCGCCAGCGGTAGATGCTCTGGTCCGGGTCGCCCACCACGGTCAGGTTGCGCGCAGGCCCCAGCAGGGCCAGCAGCAGGTCGCGCTGCACCAGGTTGGTGTCCTGGTACTCGTCCACGAGCACGTGCGCGAAGCGCTGCTGCAGCGCCTCGGCCACGCCCGGCCCCTCGCGCAGCGCGCGGCGCGCCTCGAGCAGCAGGTCGTCGAAGTCCAGCAGGCCTGCGGCTCGCAGCCGCGCGGCGTAGGCGCTGCGCAGTCCCTGCAGGGCCTCGGCCTCGCGCGCCCACTCGCGCGGCACGGCGGCCGAGCCGTTCTTCGCGCGGCTGATCCACGAGGCCAGCGCCGAGGCCTTGGGCTTGAGCCCGGCCAGGCCACGTTCCTCCAGCAAGGTCTTCAGCAAGCGTTCCTGGTCCTCGCGGTCGGCGATCGTGAACGAGCGGTCGATGGCGATGGAGGGGCCGTGCTGGCGCAGCAGCCAGGCCGCGAAGCCGTGGAAGGTGCCTGCCCACACGCCGCCCGCACCCGGCAGGTCCGCGAGGCGGGCGCGCAACACGCGCGCCGCCTTGTTGGTGAAGGTGATGGCCAGCAGTGCGTGGCCGGGCAGCCCGCTGCCCACCAGCCACGCCGCACGGCGCGTGAGCACGCGTGTCTTGCCCGAGCCGGCGCCGGCCACGATGAGCAACGGCCCGCTGGGGTGCGTCACGGCCTCCTGCTGTGCAGGGTTGAGGTCGGCCAGCAGGCTGTCGCGGGCCGCCATCGTGCCTCCCCGGCCGTGCCGCGGGGGCCGCCGTCGCCCCGGATTGTAAAGCCGGCTTGGCACCCGCACAGGACACGAACAGGGCCTGCGCAGGCCGTCCCGGCCCGCCCGCGAGGCGGGCCCAGCCCCGCCGGACCTTGGAGCGCCCCGGGCCCGCGCCTACCTTCCTGCGTTCCCCGCGTGCGGCGCCCCGTGGCCCGCGGCGCGGCCTCCCGCCTCCTCCCCCGCCTCCCGGAGCCCGACGATGTCGCGCGTGTGCCAGATCAGCGGCAAGAAGACCCGTGCCGGCCGCCAGTTCACCAAGCGCGGCCTGGCCAAGGCCAAGGGTGGCGTGGGCAAGAAGATCACCTCCTGCACCAACCGCACCTTCAAGCCCAACGTGCAGAAGGTGCGCGCCGTGGTGGACGGCAAGGTGGTGCGCCTGCGCGTGGCCGCCAAGTTCATCTCGCGCGGCATGACGGTGAAGCCGCTCAAGCGCCTGTGGAAGCCCGAGGCCTCGAAGGCCTAGGCACGAGGCCGCCGCGCTAGCGGCGACGGCGCGCCACGGGCGCAGCCGGCTTGGCTGGCGCACCGGGTGCGCCCGGGCTGGCCATGGTGCCCGCGCGACCCCGTTCCTGCTGCAGGTCGCGCACGATGGCGTCCAGCACCTGCAGCAGCTCGCTGGCGCTGGCGAAGCGCTCGCCGGGCAGCTTGGCCAGCAGGCGGGCCACCAGCGCCTCGGTGCGCGGGTCCACGTCGGCGCCCACCGCGTTGAGCGGCGGCACCGGCTCCGTGAGGTGGCGCGCCATCACCGCCGCGGCGCTGCCGCCCTCGAAGGGCGGGCGCCCGGCCAGCATGTGGAACAGCGTGGCGCCCAGGCTGTAGAGGTCGCTGCGCGCGTCCACGGCGGCATCGCCGCGCGCCTGCTCCGGGCTGATGTAGTCGGGCGTGCCGCCGCGCGCGCTGGGGCCCGCCCCGGCCTCGTCGAGCCGCGCCAGCCCCAGGTCGCACAGCTTCGACACGCCCTCGCGCGTCACGATGATGTTGTCGGGCTTCACGTCGCGGTGGACCAGGCTGTTCTTGTGCGCGTGGTCCAGCGCGCGCGCCACCTGCTGCGCGATCACCAGCGCACGCTCCTCGTCCAGCGGGCCGCCGCGGCGCACCAGCGAGCCCACCGTGTTGCCGTCGGCGAACTCCATGACGAGGTAGTGGATGCCGTCGGCCTCGCCCACGTCGATGCCGCTGACGAGGTTGGTGTGGGCCAGCCGGGCCACCGTGCGCGCCTCGTCCTGGAAGCGACGCACGTGCTCGCCGTCGCGCGCCAGCTCGGGATCGAGCACCTTGATGGCCACGTCCCGGTCCAGCGAGAGCTGGCGGGCCTTGTAGACCGAGGCCATCGCGCCCGTGCCCAGCAGCTCCAGCAGGCGGTAGCCCGCGATCTGCTCTTGCCCGCTCACGCGACGCTCCTCGCGGCGCAGGGCATCGAGCGCATCGCGGTCGATCCAGCCCTTCTCGAACAGGATGTCCGACACGGGCAGGGGCTTGACGCCCAGTTCCTGCATGCGCGCGCGGATCGAGAGCGCCTCCTCGACCTGCTCGGCGGTGGCCAGCCCGCCCGCCAGGATGCGCTGCACGGAGGGATCGGCGGGGTCGGTCACGGTCGGCGGCTCCTCGTCGAGGCTCGCGCGCCGCCCGCGACCACGTCGCCCAGCCCGAGCTGCGCCAGCCAGCGCCGCTCGGCCCGGCGCATGCGCGCGCGCGGCCCGGGGGCGTGGTCGTCGTAGCCCAGCAGGTGGAGCGTGCCGTGGACGGCGTAGAGCAGGGCCTCATGGTACGGCGGATGCCCGTGCGCCCGCGCCTGCCGGCGGGCCACCGAGGCCCCGAGGGCCAAGGCCCCCACCAGGCCCCCGGCATCGTCCTCCAGCACCCACGAGAGCACGTCGGTGGTGCCCGGCTGGTCGAGGTGGTCGCGGTGCAGCCGGTCCATGGCGCGGTCGCCCAGCACGGCCACGTCCAGGTGCACGGGCTTGCGGGCCTCCCGCGCCGCCAGCGCAGCCACCCGCTCCAGGTCACGGCCCAGCGCCCGGCCCGCCCACGGCGCCACGCCCGCGGCCACGTGCAGGCCCGCGCTGCCCGCCGGGGCGGGCGCGGCCGCGGCCCTGCGGCGTGCCGTCGCGCGCCCGGTGGCCGGGCGCCCCTCCCGGCGCCCGCGCGGGCCCCCGCCCGTGCGCGCGCCGCGCCTAGCCACGCCCGGGCTCGCGGGCTCCTGCGAGCAGGCCGGAGGACTGCGTGTCGTACGCATCCACGATACGCTGCACGAGCGGGTGGCGCAGGATGTCCTGCGGCACGAAGCGCACGATCTCGATGCCCGGCGTCTCGCCCAGCAGGGACACGGCGTGGATGAGGCCGGAGGCGGTGCCGTCGGGCAGGTCCACCTGCGTCATGTCGCCGGTGACCACCGTCTTGCTGCCCATGCCCAGGCGCGTGAGGAACATCTTCATCTGGGCCGGCGTCGTGTTCTGGGCCTCGTCGAGGATGATGAATGCATCCTTGAGCGTGCGGCCGCGCATGTAGGCCAGCGGCACGATCTCGATCACGTCGGAGGCCACGTAGCGCTGCATCTCCCCGTAGGGCAGCAACTCGCCCAGCGCGTCGTAGAGCGGGCGCAGGTACGGGTTGATCTTGGCCTGGAAGTCGCCCGGCAGGAAGCCGAGCTTCTCGCCGGCCTCGACTGCGGGGCGCGTGAGGACGATGCGTCGCACGTGCCCGGCGCGCAGCGCGGCCACGGCCTCCACCACGGCGAGGAAGGTCTTGCCGGTGCCGGCGGGGCCGACCGCGAAGACCACGTCGTGGCTGCGGATGGAGCGCACGTAGCGCTCCTGGTTCGCCGTGCGCGGGCGGATGTCGTGGCCACCGCCGCGGCCGGGCGCGGGCGGGCGCGGCGGGCCGCCCCCGGGACGCCCGCCGGGAGCCGGGCCATGCGCGGGGCCGGGCGCGGGCCGCGGGCCGGCGCCCGGGGCCTCGCCCTGCGCATCGCCCTCGAGCAGCATGCGCTCGACTTGCTCCTCGTCCACCTGCTGGCCGCTGCGCGCGCGCGCCAGCACGCGCCGCGTGCGCCGCGTCACCTCGCGCAGCACCTGCGCGTCCTCGGCCTCCAGCGTCAGCACGCCATGGCGCAGCGTGATGCGCACGCCGTGGCGCTCCCGCAGCGCACGCAGGTGGCGGTCGAGCGGGCCGAACAGCACGCGCACCTCGGAATCGGCGGCGTCGGCGATCTTCTCGCGGGGCATGCGCCCTAGGATACCGGCGTGGACCCCGGGCCCCGCTAGGGACGGGCGGCCAGGTGCAGCCAGCCCCACGCCACGGGTGCGGCCAGCAGCAGCGAGTCCAGCATGTCGAGCACGCCACCCATCTCGGGGATCAGCGGGCTGGAGTCCTTGACGCCGGCGCGGCGCTTGAAGCCGCTCTGCGTGATGCCCGCCAGCACGCTGGCCCCGCCCACGGCCACCCCGAACAGGGCGCGGTGCAACGGGCTCCAGCCGGCCGCGGCCACGCCCAGCGGTGCGGCCAGGAAGACCGCCACCAGCGCCGAGGCCAGCAGGCCCCCGGCGAGGCCCTCCCACGTCTTGCCCGGCGAGACGGAGGGCACCAGCCGGTGACGGCCCAGCGGCTTGCCCACCAGCCAGCCGCCCATGTCGCTGGCCTTGCTGACCAGCACCACCCACGCCATGCAGCCCGCCCCGTGCGCGCCCGCCCCCACCTCGCGCAGCGTGCTGAACAGCAGGCCCACGTAGACCACCGGCAGCAGGCCGCGGGCGATGGCATCCAGCGCCCCCGCCGAGGTGTCGCGCCAGCGCCACGCAAGCATGGCCACCAGCGACAGGCCCACGACCGCGGCGCGCAGCAGGTGGCGCGCGCCGGGGTCCTCGGGCGCCAGCAGGCCCACGCCGCCCAGCACCCCGCAGGCCAGCGCCGCCACGAAAGCCTCGGGATCGCGCGCCCCCGGGCGCAGCAGGCGCGCCATCTCCCAGCCGCCGGCGGCGCCCATCAGCGCCATCAGCAGGTCCACGCCCAGCGGGTTGCCCGTGGCCCCCCAGCTCCAGGCCACGCCGCCGACGACGGCCAGCAGCAGCGGCGACACCAGCAGCCGCACGAGCACCGGGTGTCGCGTGCCCGCGGCGCCGGACGCCGGGGGCTGCGGGGACGCCGCCGGAGGCATCAGCGCGTGACCAGGCCGCCGAAGCGGCGCACGCGCGTGGCGTAGCCCGCCAGCGCGGCGTCCAGGTCGTCCTCGCGGAAGTCGGGCCAGCAGGTGTCCGTGACCCACAGCTCGCCGTACGACACCTGCCATAGCAGGAAGTTGGACAGGCGCTGCTCGCCGGCCGTGCGGATCATCAGGTCCAGCGGGGGCATCGAGGGCTGGTAGAGGCGTGCGGCCAGCGCGGCCTCGAGGTCGGCGCCCTCCAGCCGGCTCACGTCGATGCGGCCGGCGGCGTGGTCCAGCGCCAGCTGGCGTGCCGCCTCGGCCAGCTCGTCGCGCGCCCCGTAGTTGAGCGCGAGGCACAGCACCATGCCGGTGTTGCGCTGCGTGAGGCGCTCGGTCTCGCGCAACGCCTCCACCACCTCGGGGGGCAGGGCCTCGACCTTGCCGATGGAGCCCAGGCGGATGTTGTTGTCCATCAGCTCGCCGCGCTCCTCCACGAGGTACTCGCGCAGCAGTCGCATCAGCGTGGCCACCTCGTCGGCGGGCCGCTTCCAGTTCTCGGTGGAGAAGGCGAACAGGGTCAGCTGCTGCAGGCCGATGCGCGCCGCCTGCCGGGTGGCGGCACGCACGCTCTCCACGCCCGCACGGTGGCCTCGCACGCGCCCGAAGCCACGACCCTGCGCCCAGCGCCCGTTGCCATCCATGATGATGGCCACGTGGCGCGCGCCACCAGGGTTCTTGGCCGACTCGCTGCTCATCCTCGTGCTGGCTCCCGCCCGGGGGGCTGCCACGGTACCACCTGCCGCGCCGCGGCCGCGGGTCGCGGGGCCACGGTGCCGGGGCGACGGCGCAGGGACCCGCCCCGGGCCGGTCCCGGGGCCGCTAGGCGGGCACGCCACCCGTCGTGCGGATGAAGCGGTCGCGCTCGGCGCCCACCGAGATCACCTCGATGGCCACGCCCAGCACCTCCTGCAGGGCGCGGACGTAGGCCTGCGCCTCGCGCGGCAGGTCGTGGAAGCGGCGCACGCCCGACAGGTCACGATCCCAGCCGGGGTAGCTGCGGCAGACCGGGCGGCAGGCCTCCCAGTCCTCGGCCAGGGCCGGAGGGGCCAGGATGCGCTTGCCGCCCAGCTCGTAGGCCTCGCACACCTTGAGCTCGGGCAGGCCGCTGAGCACGTCCAGCTTCATCAGCGCGACGCTGTCCACGCCCTGCGTCGAGGCCGCGCGCCGGGCCACCACGGCATCGAACCAGCCGCAATCGCGCTTGCGCCCGGTGGTGGCCCCGAACTCGTGCCCCCGCTCGCCCAGGTGCTGGCCCGCCGGGCCGGTGTCACGCGACGGGAAGGGGCCCGCGCCCACGCGCGTGCTGTAGGCCTTGACCACCCCGAGCACGCGGTCGATGGCGCGCGGCGGCAAGCCGGTGCCGGCCGCCAGGCCCGCCGGGCCCGTGCTGCTGCTGGTCACGTAGGGATACGAGCCGTGGTCCACGTCCAGCGCGAAGCCCTGGGCGCCCTCGCACAGGATGTCCTTGCCGGCGCGATGCGCCTCGAGCAGCAAGGCCGTGGTGTCGGCCACGTAGGGAGCCAGGCGCTGCGACACCTCCAGCGTCTCGCGCACGACCTGCTCGGGGTCCAGCGCCTCCAGCCCGGCCCGCGCCAGGATGCCATTGCGCGCGGCGGCCGTGGCGCGCAGGCGCTCCACGAAGGACTCGGGCCGCAGCAGGTCGGCCACGCGGAAGCCCTCGCGCATGGCCTTGTCGCCGTAGGTGGGCCCGATGCCGCGGCTCGTGGTGCCCAGCGAGGCCGCGCCGCGCAGGCGCTCCAGCGCGGCGTCGATGCGCTTGTGGTAGGGCAGCACCACGTGGGCCCGGTCGCTGACGAACAGTCGTCCGCCCAGCTGGATGCCGCGACGCTCGAGCTCGTCCACCTCGGCCAGCAGCGTCCACGGGTCCACGACCACGCCGTTGCCGATCACGTTCACCGTGCGCGGCTGGATCACGCCGGAGGGCAGCAGGTGCAGCACGTACTTCTCGCGGCCCACCACCACCGTGTGGCCGGCGTTGGCGCCACCCTGGTAGCGCACCACCACGTCGCTGGAGGCCGCCAGCAGGTCCACGAGCCGGCCCTTGCCCTCGTCCCCCCACTGCATGCCGAAGACACAGGTGACGGGCATGGCCGGCGAGTCGCTCCGGGTAAAGGGGCATCCTAGCGAGGGGGCACCATGCACGCGAGGCCGGGCGGCGGCCCAGCGCGAGCGGCTAGGCCTCGGGCCACAGCCAGGCGGCGCCCCGCACGCCCCCGGCATCGCCGTGCACGGGCGGGCACAGGCGCGTGTCCACGCGATCGGAGAACACCCAGCGTCCCCACTGGCGCGGCACCTCCCGGTAGAGGTGCTCGAGCCGCGAGAGGCCGCCGCCCAGCACGATCACGTCGGGGTCCAGCACGTTGATGACCGAGGCGAGCGCGCGCGCCATGCGCTCGGCGTGCCGCGCCAGCGTGGCCCCTGCGGACGCGTCGCCCGCGGCCGCGCGCGCCACCACCTCGGGAGCCTCCAGGGCCTGGCCCGTGGCCTGCAGGGGGTCGCGGGCCAGCGCAGGCCCCGAGAGCCAGCCCTCGATGCAGCCTGCGCGTCCGCAGTAGCAGGACGGGCCGGGCTGCTCCGCCGGCTGCGGCCAGGGCAGCGGGTTGTGCCCCCACTCGCCGGCGATGCCGTTGGGGCCCTCCAGGGCACGGCCCTCCACCACCACGCCACCGCCCGTGCCCGTCCCCACGATCACGCCGAACACCACGCGCGCGCCGCGCCCGGCGCCGTCCACGGCCTCCGAGAGCGCGAAGCAGTTGGCGTCGTTGGCGATGCGCACCGGCCGGCCCAGCAGGGCCTCGAGGTCGGCCGGCAGCGGCTGGCCGATCAGCCAGGTGCTGTTGGCGTTCTTCACGCGTCCCGTGGCGGGTGCCGGGATGCCGGGGATGCCCACGCCCACGCTGCCCCGCTCGCCCGTGGCCTGCTCGGCCGCGTGCACCAGCGCGGCGATGGCGTCCAGCGTGCCCGCGTAGTCGCCGCGCGGCGTGGGCACGCGCCGCCGCCACAGCTCGCGGCCACCGCGGCCCAAGGCCACCGCCTCGATCTTCGTGCCGCCCAGGTCGACGCCGATGCGCATGCCCCGGGCCGCGTGCGCCGTCCTAGGCGCCGGCAGGCGCGGGCGCTGCCGGCGGCGTGGGCGCCGGCGCGGCCTTGGCCAGCGGCACGCCCGCGATCAGGTCGCGGAAGCGCTGGAACAGGTGGTGCGCGTCGTGCGGGCCGGGCGCCGCCTCGGGGTGGTACTGCACGGCGAAGGCCCGCAGGTCGCGCGAGGCAATGCCCGCGTTGGTGTAGTCGTTGAGGTTGGTGTGCGTGCCGTAGAAGCCGGTGGACGCCAGGCTGGCCTCGTCCACCGCGAAGCCGTGGTTCTGGCTGGTGATCTCGATCTTGCCGGTGGTGCGGTCCAGGATGGGGTGGTTGGCGCCGCGGTGGCCGAACTTGAGCTTGTAGGTGCGGCCGCCCGCGGCCAGCGCCATGATCTGGTGCCCGAGGCAGATGCCGAACACCGGCACCTTGCCCAGCAGCTGGCGCACGGTGGCCACCGCGTAGGTGACCGCCGCGGGGTCGCCGGGGCCGTTGCTGAGGAACACGCCGTCAGGCTTCATGGCCAGGATCTCGGCGGCAGGCGTGGAGGCGGGCACCACGGTGGGCGAGAGGCCGTGCGACACCAGCGAGCGCAGGATGTTGCGCTTGACGCCGCAGTCGATGGCCACGACACGGTAGGACAGCCCCGGTGCCCCACCCTTGGGCATCACGAACCAGCGGTCGGGCCAGCCCTCGGTCCATGCATACGGCGCGGAGCAGGTGACGCCCTTCACGAGGTCGAGGCCGGACATGCTGGGCGTGCGGGCCGCCTTGGCGCGCAACGCGGCCTCGTCGGTGCTCACCGTGCTCAGCACGCCGTTGATGCACCCCTGGACGCGCAGCAGCCGCGTGAGCCGGCGCGTGTCGATGCCGGTGATGCCCGGGATGCCGTGGTCGGCGTACCAGGCGCCGAGGTCGCGGCGCGAGCGGAAGTTGCTCGACACCGGCGAGAGCTCGCGCACCACCATGCCCTCGATCCACGGCCGGTCGGCCTCGCCGTCCTCCTCGTTCACGCCGTAGTTTCCGATGTGCGGGTAGGTCATGCACACGATCTGGCCGGCGTAGGAGGGATCGGTGGCGATCTCCTGGTAGCCGGACATGGAGGTGTTGAACACCACCTCGCCCGTGCGCTCGGCGGCGGCGCCGAAGGCGCGCCCCCGGAACACGGTGCCGTCGGCCAGGACCAGCAAGGCAGGGCGGTCGTGCGTCATGGCGCGAGAGGGTACCGCCCCGCCCCGACCGCCGGGCCGCGCGCCGCGGCGGCCGCGGGGGGGCCCTCGCGCGCCCGGCCTAGGCCCCGGCGGCCTGCTCGCGGGGCAGGTCCGGCAGGCGGGAGAGCCGCTCCGCGGCCGCCACCTGCCGGTCCAGCCGCAGCATCACCAGCACGCCCGAGAGCACCAGCGCCGCCGAGCACAGGAAGGTGCTGGGCGCGTCCAGCATGCGGTAGACGAGGAAGCCGGCCAGCGGGGCCAGCGTGGCCCGGAAGGCCACCAGGGCCACGTGCACGCTCATGTAGAGGTGCGCACGCTGCGGCGGCGCGAAGTGCAGCGGGCCCAGGTTCCAGCCCAGCACCACGCCGGCCATGGAGATGCCGAACACGATGTAGGTGAGCACCAGCCCGCCGAGGCTGTCCACGAGGGGCAGCAGCAGGAAGTACACGCTCAGCAGCGCGAAGGAGGCCATCGTGAGCCGCACCACGCCCATGCGGTCCACGAGGCGGCCCAGCAGCGCCACGCTCAGCAGGTAGGCCAGCGGGTTGGCCACGCCCTGCGCCGTGGTCCACTCGGCGTACGACACCTTGAGCGCACCCTCGCTGTGCAGCAGCAGCACGCTCATGCTCATGTTCAGGCCCAGCCCGTAGAGCATGAAGCCCAGCTCGTAGCGCCGGAACGCGGGGTCGGCCGCCAGCACCGCGCGCGTGTCGTGCCACGTGCGCGCCACCGCCCGCCCGGCCGCCTTGAAGCCGCGCGCGCCCGAGGCAACCGCCGCGCGCGGCGCGCGCCACGCGATGCGCGAGAGCACGATGTGGCCCGCGATGCCCAGCGCCGCCGCCAGCGGGAACAGCCAGCGCAGCGCGCGCGGGTCGTGGTCGAGGACCCAGCCGCTGGCCTTGCTGGCCGCGATCTGCGCGAGCATCGCGGCCATCGCCAGCAGGCCGAACATGCGGCCGCGCACCTGCTGCGGGTAGTTGGCGCCGATCAGCGCCGCCCGGTGCGGGATGTAGGCCGAGTCGCCCACGTAGAACAGCACCAGCAACACCAGGAACAGCTCGTAGTTGCCCTGCCCCATCCCGGCGCTGCCGGTGGCCACCACGCTCACGAAGGCCACCAGCAGCAGCGGCCCCTTGCTCATCCAGCCCAGCACCACGAAGGCTCGGCGACGGTCCATGCGCCGGAACAGGGGCTGCCACGACGGGGCCAGCGCCCACGGCAGCTGGCCCAGGGCCAGCACCAGCGGCACGAGGAACTCGGGAGCGCCCAGGCTGCGGCGCAGGGCGAACATGCCCAGGCCGAACACGCCGCCGAACACGCCCAGCAGCACCTCGGCGGGCATCTGGCGCTGCAGCGTGTAGCGCGCCACCCGCGGCAGTCGGGCGGCGGGACGGGACGCGGCGGTGCTCACAGGAGCGCGCCAGCATCCGGCCGCAGCGGCACAGGGCAACCTCTGCGGCACAGCCCTCGCCTGCGGTGGCAGGTCCCGCCCCGTGCGCGGGGCGTAGGATCGGGCCCGCACGGCTGCGCCCATGAGCGAGATCACCCCCATCGACCGCCCCCACCCCAGCCCGCCGCGACGCCGTCGCTGGCTGCGCTGGACGCTGGGCGTGCTGGGCAGCCTCGTGCTGCTGGTGGTGCTCGCCCCGCTGGCCGTGGGCTGCGGCCCCGTGCGCTCGCGCGTGGAGGAGGCCGCCTCGCAGGCCGCAGGCACGCCCGTGCGCATCGGCTCGCTCTCGGCATGGTGGAGCCGGGGCCTCGTGCTGGAGGACCTCGTGGTGGAGAGCCCGCCCGGGCACGGCGGGCCGCTGGCGCGCGTGGAGCGCATCGAGGTGGACGTGGCCCTGCGCGCGCTGTGGCGCGGGCGCGTCGAGGCAGAGGTGCGGGTCACGCGGCCCCTGCTGATGCTGCGGCGCGGCGCGGACGGCGGCTGGAACACGCGCCTGCTGGCCGCGCGCGCGCGCCGCCAGCCCGGCGCCGGGGCCGGGAGGGCGGGCCAGCAGGATCCGCCGCGCGAGCCCGCGCCTGCGGAGAACCCGCCCCGCGCCGACGCGGTCACGGCCCCCGAGCCGCTGCCACGCCTGTCGCTGCGCCTGCAGGGCGGCGTGGTCGAGGCGCACGGCGTGGGCCCGGCGGTGCAGCGCATGCGGGACATCGACCTCGAGGCGGAGGTCCACCCCGACGGCCTGCTCTCCACGGGGCTGTCGCTGCTGGCCGAGCAGGCCGGCGTGGGCGGCGTCGATGCCCCCATCCGCCTCTCGGCCACGCGCAAGCCGGGCGCCCGTGCGCCGCTCTCGGCCAGCGTGCCGGCACTGGACCTCGCGCGGCTGGCGGGGCTCGTGGAGGGCTTGACGGGGCTGCGCGACCTCGCCGGCACCACGAGCCTGGAGGCCCGCGGCGAGCTGGGAGCCGACGGATCGCTCACGGCCACGCTGGAGCTGCGCGGCGCGAGCCTCACGGCCCGCTCGCCCTCCGGGCAGCGCCTCGCCCTGCGCCGCCTGCAGGGAGGGCTGCGCGTGGTGCAGGGCCCGGGGCGCGACCGGCTGGCCGGCGACCTCGCGCTGGAGAGCCTCGAGGTGCTCGGCGAGGGCGGCGGCGCGGCCCTCGTGAGCGAGCCCTCGGTGCGCCTGCGCTTCGACCTCGAGCACGAGGCGCAGGGCGCCATCACCTTCGCGGCGCTGGACGTGGCGCTGGGCGAGGCCTTGCGCCTGCAGGGCAGCGAGGGCCTGCGCATCGCGCGCGGCGAGGGCCTGCAGGCCACGGTGGAAGGCTCGCTGTCGGTGCGCACGGACCTCGGCCGCCTCTACGCCTTGCTGGGCACGCCGCCGGGACCGGACGCGCCGCGCGGCACGCTGGAGGCGCACCTGCAGGGCAAGGGGCGCTCCGGCGACGCGCGCGTGGAGGCCACGCTCTCGGCGCGCGACCTGAGCGCTCCCACGCCGGGCGGCGCGCGCCTGTCCATCGATTCCGTCGAGGGCACCTGCCGGCTGGAGGACGGCGCGCAGGGTCGCTCGCTGGACACTGCGCTGCGCCTCTCGGGCGTGGCCTTGCGTGGCACGGGTCGCGATGGGCCGCGAGGCCCCCTCGACTGGCGCGAGCCGGCCATGGCGCTGGAGGTCGCCTGCCAGCACGACCCGTCCGGCCTGCTCACCGTGTCGCGCGCCTCGCTCTCCGCGGGCGCGGGGCTGGCCGTGGGCATCGACGGCCCGCTGCGCTTGCGGCTGCAGCAGGGCGAGCTGCGCTCGCTGGAGGGGCGCGCCACGCTGGAGGCCGACCTCGCGCGGCTGGCGCCGCTGGCCTCGCAGCTGGCAGGCATCGAGGGCCTGACTGGCCGCCTGCGGGGCGAGGTGGCGGGCCGGCGCGACGCCACCGGCCAGCTGGGCCTGCAGGCCACGCTGCGGGGCAGCACGCTCGCGGGACGCGACGCCGGCGGGGCGCTGGCCTCGGCCGGGTCGCTCGAGGTGGCGCTGGAGGCCTCGCGCTCCGGCGAGCGGCCCCGGGCCGACGTGCGGCTGGACCTGCGCGACCTCGCGCTGCGCGCGGGCCCGCAGCCCGGGGACCTGCGCCTGGACGAGCCGCGGCTCAGCGCGCGCATGGACCTCGTGCAGCGCGCCGACGGCAGCCCCGAGCTGGCGCTGCGCGAGCTGTCCTGCTCGTTGCTGCGCATGACCGCAAGCGAGCCCCTGCGCGTGTCGCGCGCAGCCGACGGCACCCTCGCGGTGGACGGCCCGCTGGAGCTGCGTGCGGACCTCGCCCCGTGGAGCCGCGCGCTGGCGCTGCCCCCGGCCAGCCGGCTCGAGGGCACGCTCGCCTTCCAGGGCCGCGTGCAGGGACCCGCGCACGCGCGCCGCGTGGAGGGACGCCTCGTCGCGGAGGGCTTCGCCTGGCAGGCCTCGCCCGCCACGCCGCGCATCGAGGAGCCGCGCCTCGAGCTGGAGCACGCGCTGGTGCTGGGCGCGCCCGACGGCTCGCTGTCCGTCGAGCGACTGCGCCTCTCCAGCCGCTCGCTGTCGCTGGACCTGCAGGGCTCGCGCGGCGAGGCAGGCTCGCTCGCCCTGCGCGGCTCGCTGGCCGGCGACGCGGCGCTGCTGGCGCCGCGGCTGCGCACGCTGGGCGGCGACGGCGTCCACGACCTCGAGGGCGAGGGCCCGCTCTCGGGCACGCTGGAGGCTCGCGCGCAGGCCGGCAGCGGCCCGCTGGCCGAGCGACTGCAGGTGCAGGCGCGCCTCGACCTCGGCACGTGGGCCAGCAGCGGCGCGCGGGCCCAGCAGGTGCGGCTGCAGGCCGACCGTCCCGCCGTGGACGGACCCCAGTCGCTGCGCCTCTCGGCGCGCCTCAACGGCGGCGAGGCGCAGGCCACGCTGCAGGTGTCGCCCGCGGCCGGCCGCCTGCCGTGGACGCTGGAGGCCCGCCTGCAGGGCGTGGACACCAGCACCTTCGTGATGCGCAACCCGCTGGTGAAGCGCCTCGCGCTGGTGCTGCCCACGCTGGTGCCGCTGGAGGCCGCCACGCCGGCCCTCTCGGGCCTGCTCGACGCCCGCGTATCGCTGGAGGCGCCGGGCCTGGACGAGTCGGCCCTGCCTGCGGCGCTCAGCGGCCGGGGCGAGGTGCTGCTCGCGCGCGGCACGCTGGGCCAGAGCACGCTGTTCGGCTCGCTGGCCGGCGGCAAGGGCGCGCTGGGCGACGTGGGGCAGGCGCTGCTGCGCCTCGCGCCCGAGGTGAGCAAGGCGCTGGCCCGCACGGCCACGGCCGTCACCTACCGCGAGGTGACCAGCCGCTTCCGCGTGGCCGGGCAGGTCCTGGTGATCGAGGCCGCCCGCCTCGTGGGTGCCGACCACCGGCTGGAGATGGAGGGGCAGGTGCAGGCCGAGGCCGTGGCCGACCTGCGAGCGCGGCTCGTGCTGGAGGGCAAGGCGGGCGAGGAAGCCCGTCGCGTGCTGCCGCAGGGAGCGCTGCCGCTGCGCATCCGCGGCTCGCTCTCCCGGCCGCAGGTGCGCCCCGACCTCAAGGCCAGCGACCTGCTGCAGGCGCTGGGCCCTTCGCTGGAGGACCTGCTGAAGGACCCGAAGAAGGCCCTGCGCGAAATCCTCCCCCGCTGAGGGCTCCACGCGAGCCGTGCGCCGCGCCCCGGCACACGGCTAGCCTGCCATGCATGCTGCGACCGCAGGCGCCTCCCCACCCGCCCGGGCCCGTGTCCTCGCCGGGCGCGGCCGGGCAGGCCACGGCGCGCCTCGACCTCGCGCCCACGCGCACGCGCCTGCTGCTGGAGGTCACCTGCGGCGTGGCGGTCACGCTGGCGGGCGTGCTCATGGCCCAGAACGCGCTGGGCCTCTCCGAGCGCCACCGGTGGCTGGCCCTGGCCTCGGCCTTCCCGCTGCTGTACGCGATCACCGGCGCCGGCTGGGCCCTGAAGTCCGCGTGGGGCCTGTGGAGGCCGCCGGTGCGCCTGCGGCTGGACAGCGAGGGCGTGCACTCGCTGGCGCTGTGGCCGCCGCGCCAGCGCGTGGCGTGGAACGACGTGCTCTCCGTGCGGCGCTGCCGACTGCCGCTGGCCGGCCAGCTGGTGTTCGTGGCACGGCGCGCGCGCGGGACCGCGCCCTCGTGGCTGGCCCGGCAGGCGGCGCGCGTGCCGCTGCTCATCGATGCCCGCTCGCTGAGCATGGACGCACGCGAG
Organism: Planctomycetota bacterium; assembly: GCA_964228555.1. Classification (GTDB taxonomy): domain Bacteria; phylum Planctomycetota; class PLA2; order PLA2; family JAEUHO01; genus CAXQZU01. Next base: position 92 of record CAXQZU010000045.1, on the reverse strand, counting down.
CTGGTGCCGCTGCTGGAGGGCCGGGCGCTGGCCAGCGCCCTCCGCCAGCCCCGTGCGCCCCCGCCCGGCGGCCGGGCCTAGGCCGCGTCGGG
>CAXQZU010000044.1:0-34691 GCA_964228555.1 Planctomycetota bacterium | reverse complement strand
GGTCGTGGCCTTCAGCGAAGGGGGGAAGGTGCTGGCGAGGTGGGGATACCTCTGCACCAACATCCATGACGTCGAACTGGCGCTGGAGCACGCCTGCGGTCGGCTGGACGTGATCACCCGCAGCGTGGCCGCCGACTCCGGCCTCCCGCTGGAGCGCCTGCAGGGAGCTCAGGCCACCATCACCTTCGAGCCCCTGTCGCCCGCCTGGAGCAGCGACGCCTGGGACGGTCGCGTGGACGGGTAGGAGGGCCGGGCTGTGTCCATCGCAACATTGCGATGACATGGTCCATCGGGCAGGTGGTGCCTTGGGACGAAGCCCACGGCTGCCCTCGCGGTCCTGGGAGCAGGGGTCCGGTGTGTGGCCGGGCCAGGTCCCGGCTGTGCGCAGCAAACAACAACAAGGAGAAGAGACATGCCGCAAGAGGGCGAAGACATCAACAAGACGTTCGCTTTCGCTCGGGAGGACCTCTACGCGACGTACTACCCGCACTTGATGAAGCGGGCCCGGTACGAGCTGCGAGACAGGCCGGCCGACCTCGACGACGTCGTGTCCGAGACCATGCTGGAACTGCTCGAGCACCCTCACAAGTTCCGTGGCGAGGGCAGCGCCTTGGCCTACGCCAAGTCCGTCTTGGGCTCCAAGATCCAGCGTCTCCGGCGTGGTCGAGGCAACCCGGATTCAGGCACCAAGGGCAAGGGCCGCATCTTCTGCATGGCACAGATGCCGAGGCCCGGCGAGGACGAGGAGGGCAACGTGGAAGAGTTCGATTGGGCCGGTGACTCGCCCCCGCCGTCGGAGGCCATGCTCAAGGCTGAGCAGTCAGGGCTCCTGAAGGCCGCAATCAAGCAGCTGCCCTCGGCGCAGGCTGAGGCCCTCTACCTGTTCTACTGGGACGGACTCAGCTGCTCTGCGATCGCATCCCGCCTCTCCACCAACGAGAACACCGTGAAGACGCGGCTCCGCCGTGCCCGGAACACGCTGTGCACCATGCTCGGTCCTTCATTCAAGGACGGACTGCAGGGCAACGACTGAGCCGACGATCGCATCCATGCCGCGGAGGCGGCCCACGTTCCGTCCTGGGGCAGGTCGTGGCGAGCCGGCAGGCCACGACCTGCAACCCGCGGCCTCGCCCGGGGCTCAAGGGAAAGGGCCAGGAGATCCGGCGCCGGTGGGGGGCGAGGGCTGGCGACAGCGGGGCGAGCGCCGCAAGGAGCACCACATGCACGACGACGAGCTTGGCAACCTGGAGGACGACACCATGGGCAACGACCGCATCTACATCCACGGGCAGGGCCCGGAGGGCGACGGCAGCGAGGGCGATGTCGGGGTGCCGGACGCGCTGGGACGCGGCCGCCGCCGCCCCGTGCCGGGCGACAGCCCGCCCAGCCGTGACATCCTTGTCTTCGGGCAGCTCACGCCTGCCCTCACCTCTGCCGTCACGCGCCAGCTCTTGGCGCTGGACAGCGAGGACAGCAACTGGCCCATCCGCGTGCTGGTCAACAGCCCCGGCGGCCCCAGCGACGAGGGCTTCGCGCTCGTGGACGCCATCCGCTTCGTGCGTGCACCCGTGTTCACGGTGTGCGTGGGCCAGGCGGCGCGCTCGGCCGCCCTCGTCATGCTGGCGCCTCCGCGCGAGCGCCGCTTCGTGACCCCGCACGCGTCGTTTGCGCTGGCCATGCCCAGCGGGGGCGTGATGGGCACGGCGGCCGACATCGACGTGGCGGCGCGTGAGGTGATGCGCCAGAAGGACGCGGTGCTCCGCTTCCTCGCGGAGGCCAGCGGCCAGCCTCTCAACAAGGTGGCGCGCGACCTCGACCGCAGCTTCCGCCTCGTGGCCGAGGAGGCCGTGGCCTACGGCCTCGTGGCGCGCGTGCTGGAGGGCCCCCACGACCTGGCGCTGGCCGGCGCCGTGATGGAGCCTGCCCTCGCCGAGGTGCCGGCGCAGGCCCTCGTGGCGGCGCAGCCCGTCGACACGGGGGCGGCCCAGCCGGCCGCGCCCGGCCCCTCGACTGGGTCCACGTCGCAGCCCGAGACCCAGCCGCAGCCCGAGGCCCAGCCGCAGCCCGGTGCCGACGCGCCTGCCCCGCGGGCTGCGCCCTGCACCGCCTCCGCCGTGCCCGCGCCCGGGGCGTGCTCGGTGGAGGAGGCCCCGCCCGCCTCGGCGCATGACGTGCCGGTCGCGCAGGCGCGCAGGCCGCGCGAGGGCATCACCCTGCTCGTGAACAGCCCCGGCGGCTGCGCGGCCAGCGGCTTTGCCATCCTCGACGTGCTGCGCCTGCTGCGCGCACCCGTCACCACGATCTGCACCGGCAAGGCGTGCAGCGCCGGCACGCTCGTCATGCTGGCCCCGCCCCGCGAGCGACGCTTCATCCTGCCCCACGCGCGCATGATGCTGCACCAGCCCAGCATGACCATGCGTGGCACGGCGCTGGACGTGGAGATCGCGGCGCGCGAGCTCGTGCGCCTGCGCGAGCGCGGCAACGCGTTCTACGCACGTGCCACCGGGCAGCCGCTCGAGCGCATTGCGGCCGACGTGCTGCGCGACTGCTGGATGGACGCCGAGGCCTCGGTGGCCTACGGGCTCGTGGGCCGCGTGGTGCGCCACGCGGGCGACCTGCCGCCGGCTGCCTAGGCCCCGGTCCTAGGGCAGGCGGCCCAGGCGGCCCAGCAGGGCCACCAGCGCGCGCTCGAGGCGGGCGACGGCCGCGCACTCGACGCCGGAGCCGCCCTCGAGGGCCTGGCGCACCTCGGCGACGGCACGAGCCTCGCCGAGCGCGGCCTCCACGTCGGGGGCCTGCCACGGGGCCAGGGCGAGCACGGGCTCGGCCTTGAAGCCGCCGGCGGTCCAGGCGCGGCCGAACAGCGCGAGCAGCAGGGCGAGGTCGGCGGCGGTGCAGCGCTTGCGGCCGGCCTTGGCGCGCACGAGGTCCTCGACCAGGTCCTCCACGCGCGAGGCCGCGACGCCCGGGAGCGTGCGCGCCAGCGCCTCCAGCACGTCGTGGCGCAGCGGCGCCTTGCGGGAGGCCTCGCGCGGCAGGGTCTCGGCCGCCGCGCGCAGCGTGCCGGACTGCAGGCGCGGGATCAGCACGCGCGTGAGCTCTGCGTCCAGCGCCTTGAGCAGGCCCAGCAGCGCCACGGTGCGTTGCGGTGGTGGCGCCCCGGCCTCGGGCAGCGGCGGCGCGGCCATCAGCGCGCGCACGGCACGGTCGGCGTCGGGCGAGAGACGGGCCTCGCTGCCCGCGCCGGCCTCTGCCGACAGCTCGGTGCTGCCCGCCGACGGGTCGGGCAGGCACACCTCGACGCCGCACACGGCCGGGCCCTCCTCCTCGCCGCCCGCCGGCGGCGCGGGCTCGGGGGGCAGCGCGCCCCAGTCGTGGCGGGCCGGCGGCGCGGGGGCGGCCGCGGTGGGCTGCGGCGCGCGCAGCTCCACCGTGACGGGCTGCGCCTTCTGCAGCACGCGCAGCGCGCGCTCCACGCGCGGCGGGACGTCCCGCGCCGTGCCGCCGGCCGGCAGGCGGCCCATGCGCAGGCGCAGGGGCTCGCCGGGGCCGCCACGGATCACCTGCCAGGGACCGGGCTCCTCGGGCACCACGGCGCGCGCCGCGCGCAGCAGGTCCTCCAGCGCATCCGCGGCCGTGCTCACCTCGGGTGCGCGCGCACCGCTGGGCGCGGGCGGCGTGGCCGTGGGCGCGCTGCCGGTGGCCATGCGGGCCAGCCGCGCGTGGCGCTCGATGCGTTCCAGCACGCGTGCGAGGTCGGTGGCGTGCAGCGCCGCCACCGGCCGCTTCTCGTCGTAGGTGGCGCAGAAGGCGTCGACGCGCCGCAGGCCGTCTTCCAGCAACTCGAGCACGCCCGCCTGCGCAGCCGCCTCCGGGACGGCCCGCGCGACGCGCTGCCGCTCCAGCACGAGGGCGGTCGTCGCGCGGTCCAACAGGCCCTCGGCCATGGCCACGAACGAGGGGTCCATGTAGCCGCGTTCGCGGTCGCGCAGGCGACCGGCCAGCACGTCGTCCACGCTCGCCTGCGCCTCGCGCACCAGCGCCTCCAGCAGCGTGAGGCCCTCGTTGCCCAGCGTGGCCATCCCGGTGCGCTCGCTGCCGTAGGCCAGGCGCCGGTCCTGCTCCGCGCGCCGCATCATGTTGCTGAAGCGCCGGGCCCGGTCGCGCGCCACGTACAGGCCGGTGGGTGCACCCGCGGGGCTCATGACCTCACTCTAGCCGTGCCCGGCGCGGCGTCGCGGGCCGGCCCGCGCGTGGGCCGGCGCCTGCGCGCGCCTCGTGGACAGGGTCGGCAGGGCGCGGACAATCGGGGCATGGCGACCTCCCTCACGGCCTCGAAGCGCCCGCGCCTGTTCCTGCTCGACGGCATGGCGCTGGCCTACCGCGCGCACTTCGCCATGCTGGTGCGCCGTGGCGGCGGGCCCGGCGAGCACCGCCTCACCACGGCCGCCGGCGCGCCCACCGGGGCGGTGTTCGGCTTCCTCGCAGCCCTCGACCGCATCCTCGCCACGGAGAAGCCCGAGGAGATCTGCGTCGTGTTCGACGCGCCCGAGCCCACCTTCCGCCACGAGGCCTACCCCGAGTACAAGGCCACGCGCGAGAAGATGCCCGGGGAGATGGTGCCGCAGCTGGCGTGGATCCGGCGCGCGGTCGAGGGCCAGGGCATCCCGTTCCTGTCCGTGAGCGGCTACGAGGCCGATGACGTGATCGGCACGCTGGCGCGACGTGGCGACGCGGCGGGCAAGGACGTGTGGATCGTGTCGGGCGACAAGGACATGCTGCAGCTGGTTGGCGAGCACGTCCGCCTCTACAACGTGATGAAGCCGGGCGCCGATGGCGTGGACCTGGTGGGGCCGGCCGAGGCGCGCACCAAGTTCGGCGTGCCGCCCGAGCGCATCATCGACCTGCTGGGGCTGATGGGCGACAGCAGCGACAACGTGCCGGGCGTGCCGGGCGTGGGCGAGAAGACGGCCGTGCGCCTGATCGAGGCCTTCGGCAGCCTCGAGCAGGTGCTGGCGCGCGCCGACGAGGTGACGCAGCCCAGGCTGCGCGAGAACCTCAAGGCGAACGCCGCGCTGGCCCGCCTCTCGCAGCAGCTGGTCACGATCCACTGCGACGTGCCGCTGCCGAGGGTGTCGCTCGCCCGGGGCGAGCCCGACGTGGAGGCGCTCAAGGCCCTGTATGCCGAACTGGAGTTCCAGGGCCGCCTCGAGGCCCTGCAGCGCCCCGGCGATGGCCTGGGCGAGTTCACGTACCACACCTGCGACACGGCAGCCAAGGTGCGCAAGCTGGCCAAGGACCTCGCTGCCACGCGCGAGCACGGCGGCTTCGTGCTGGACACCGAGACCACGGGCCTGGACCCGCACCAGGCCGAGCTGGTGGGGCTCTCCTTCGCGTGGAAGGAGCGCGAGGCCTGGTACGTGCCGGTCAACCTCGACCCGCCCATGTTCGGCGGCAAGGCCACGCGCCACGTGCCCGAGGGCTCGCTGTTCGCCGACGGCCCGCGCAGCGGGGACACGGAGGCCGTGCTCGACCTGCTGCGCGGGCCGCTGGAGGACCCGGGCATCCCCAAGGCCGGCCAGAACATGAAGTACGACCTGCACGTGCTGCGCTGCCACGGCGTCGAGGTGCAGGGCGTGGCCTTCGACACCATGGTGGCCGACTTCTGCGCCGACCCCGCCAGCCGCGAGCACAACCTCGATGCCATGGCCCTGCGCCGGCTGGGCATCACCAAGATCCCGACCACGGACCTGATCGGGACCGGCAAGGCGCAGGTGACGATGCGCGAGGTGCCGGTGGAGAAGGTGGCGCGCTACGCCTGCGAGGACGCCGACGTCACGCTGCGGCTCAAGTGCATGATCGAGCGCGAGCTGGTCGAGAAGGGCGTGGGCACGCTGTTCCGGGACGCCGAGATGCCCATGATCCCGGTGCTCGCGCGCATGGAGGCACGTGGCATCCGCGTGGACCTCGCCGCGCTGCGGGCGCTCTCCGACGAGCTGGGCCGGCGTGCGGCCGAGGCCGAGGCCTCCATCCAGCGCATCGCCGCGGCGGCGGGCGTGGAGTCGCTCAACGTGCGCAGCAACCCGGCGCTGGGGGCCCTGCTGTTCGACACGCTGGCGCTGCACGAGAAGGCGGGCCGTCGCAAGCCGCGGCGCACGGCGGGGGGCACGGGCTACGCCACCGACGAGGAGACGCTGGAGGAGCTGCGCGAGCACCACGAGCTGCCCGGCCTGATCCTCGCCTACCGCAGCAGCACGAAGCTCAAGAACACCTACGCCGACGCGCTGCCCACCTTCGTCAACCCGCGCACCGGGCGCATCCACACCACCTTCCACCCCACGGGCGCAGCCACCGGCCGCCTGTCGAGCAGCGACCCCAACCTGCAGAACATCCCCGTGCGCACCGAGGAGGGCCGGGCCCTGCGGCGCGCCTTCGTGCCCGAGGACGGCTGGGCGCTGCTGTCGGCCGACTACAGCCAGATCGAGCTGCGCCTGCTGGCGCACTTCTCGCGCGACGAGGGCCTGCTGGAGGCCTTCCGCTCGGGGCAGGACGTGCACCGCGCCACCGCCGCACGCATCTTCAAGGTGCCCCTGGCCGAGGTGAGCCCGGCGCTGCGCAGCCGCGCCAAGGCCGTGAACTTCGGCGTCATCTACGGCATGGGCCCGCAGCGGCTGGCCCGCGAGACCAAGACGACGATGGACGAGGCGCGCGCCTTCATCGCGTCGTACTTCGAGACCTACCCGGGCGTGCGTGCCTGGCTGGACGGGACGGTGGACACGGCGCGCACGCTGGGCTACGTCAGCACGCTGCTGGGGCGGCGGCGCTACCTGCCCGAGCTGCACGACAGCGACGCGCGCGTGCAGGCGCAGGCCGAGAACGTGGCCATGAACACCCCGCTGCAGGGCACGGCCGCCGACATCATCAAGCTGGCGATGATCCGCATCGACCGACGCCTGCGGGCCGAGGGCTGGCAGGCGCGGATGCTGTTGCAGGTGCACGACGAGCTGGTGTTCGAGGCGCCGCCGGACGAGGTGGCCCGCCTCGCCGCCATGGCGCGCGAGGAGATGGCCTCGGCGGCCACGCTGTGCGTACCGCTGGTCGTGGACGTGGGGCAGGGCGCCTCGTGGGCCGACGCCCACTGAGCGAGGGCGCCGGCGGGGCCCGAGCCGGGAGCGGCCCGTGCCGGGCGCCCCGGGCGGCTCACGACGTGCGTGCGCGGCACCGGCCCGCGGGCGGGCCGCCGGCGGCTACCAGACGGCGCGCTCCACGGGCAGGTTGCCCGTGAACTTGGCCACCGGCGTGCCGTCGCTGTTGCGCACCTGGATGGGGGCCTGCCAGAGCTGGCCGACGCTCGAGAGGCCGGTGGGCAGCGTGTCCTCGTCCTCGAGCTCGTACTCGTACTCGCCCGCGTCGTCGCCGGCCAGCATCGTCCCGAACAGCACGTAGCCCGCGCCCAGGTCCACGTACACCTGCAGCGGCAGGGTGCCCACGAGGGAGCTGTTCTCGACCTCCACCTCGAGCTTCCAGGAGGACCCGGAGCTCTCGATCTCGGCCCGGGCCTGCCCGAGGGCCCCGTTCACGGCCGACAGCACGGAGGCACCCTCGCTCTCCTGCGTGTCGTCGTCCACGCCGTTGCCGTCGTCGTCGTCGTCGTCCTCGCCGCTGCAGGCCGGCAGGGTGCCGGGCGCGGGGACCACGCCCTCCATCATCACGGCACCCACCTGGCTGCCCACGCGCACCTCGACGCGGAAGCCGGCGAGCCCGATCACGCTGCCCATGTTGAAGGGCATCTGCTCGCCGTCGCTGCTGCGCAGCTCCACCTCGGCCTCGCCCTCGATGCCCGTGGCCGTCACGGTGCCGATCAGGTCCTCGGAGTCGTCGGAGGGGTCGATCACGACCATGGCCACGACCTGCCCGGGCGTGAGGCCCTCGGCCTCCACGTCGAAGCCCTGGTCGCCGTCGGCCTCGCGGCGCACGCGCACGTAGCCGCGATGGCCGAGCGCCGAGACCAGCGGCGCGCGCGCCGCGGTGCGCGCGCTGCCGCCGCAGTGGTCCTCGTCGATGTCGTCCACGCTGCTGTCGTTGACGCGCACGCTCACGCGCAGCTCGCCGCCGTCCTCGATCTCGAACTCCACCTCCTGCTCGCTGCCGTTGCTGGTCTTGAAGGTGACGCCCTGCAGGCCGGCCGGCAGGTTGGGCAGGGTGAAGCCGCCCGCCGAGTTGGTCGTGGTCTGGGCGTTCGTGGAGAGCGCCTTCACGACCACCCCCGAGACGTTGGAGGAGGAGCCGTTGACCGACACCACGTTGCCCTTGAGCAGGCCGCTGGTGGAGCCGCCCCCGCCGCCGCCGCCGCCGCAGGCGGCGAGGCTGGCGAGGGCAAGGAACGAGGCAAGGGGCGCGATGCGCATGGGGACTCCCGGCGCGAGACGTCTCGCGTACTAGACAAGAGCCTACCAGCGGCAGGGGGGTGCGGCAATGGCCGCGGCCCGGCACGTCCGGGGCTTGCGCGTTCGTGCGCTGCTGCGGTCAACAAGGGGCGAACGCGCGTGCCCGGCGCGGGCCACGCCCTCCCGCCATCGCGTTTCGCATCTGTACGCCCCGGAGAGGGGCTGACGCACGCGGTGGGGGCTGCTACCTTGCCGCGCATGCCGGCCCGCGAACCGCACGAGCCCCGCGATCCCCGCGAGCGTCCTGCGCGCAAGGCGGGAGAGCCCGCTGCGCAACAGCGTGGCCGCAAGCGCCGCAAGCGCGGCAAGGGCGGGCTGCTGGGCCTGGGCCTGGACAACCACGACGGGCACTCGCGCACCACGCGCGGCGAGGACTTCCTGCTGGTGGGGGGCAGCGCCGAGACGCACGAGCGCATGCAGGACCTCGTGATCCGCATGGGCGAGAAGCTCAAGCGCAGCGGTCGCTCCTTCGGGGACCTCTCGCGGCGCGAGTTCGAGGACCTGGCGCGCGACACGCTGCGTTGAGCGGACGCTGCCTGCGGGCACGGCCGGCGGGCCGGGGTTGCCGCACCCAGGGGCCGCGTGGGCCGGCCCCGTGCCGGTCGCAGGGTGGGTCGTCGTCCCGTGCGCCCCCCCGGGGCGATCCATGGGGTCACCCCTTGGGCGCGCACGGCCCGACCCCTACCATCCGCGCTCCGGCCAGCCGGCCGGCCGCGGCCCGCTGCCGCGGCCCGGCGGCGGCCTCCCCGGGAGTCGAACATGACGATCAAGACCGTCGGCGTGGTGGGTTGCGGCCTGATGGGCTCGGGCATCGCCCAGATCTCGGCGCAGGCAGGCATGAAGGTGGTCGTGCGCGAGGTGGACGCGAAGGGCCTCGAGGGCGGCAAGGCCAAGGTGGACCGGTTCCTCTCCACCGCGGTCGAGAAGGGCAAGATGTCGGCGGAGGAGAAGGCCGCCATCCTGGCGCGCATCACGTGGACCACGAGCGTGCCCGACCTCAAGGACTGCGACCTGGTCGTCGAGGCCATCACCGAGAACATGAAGGCCAAGCGCGAGCTGTTCGCCGAGCTCGACACGGTGTGCCCGCCGCACACGATCTTCGCCAGCAACACCTCGTCCCTGGCCGTGGGCGACATGGCCGTGGCCACGCAGGGGGCGCGCCGCGCGCGCTTCGTGGGCCTGCACTTCTTCAACCCCGTGCCGCTGATGAAGCTGGTCGAGGTGGTGCGCACGCTGGAGACCTCGGACGAGGTCTTCGACGCCGCCTGCGCCTTCGGCGCGAAGGTGGGCAAGACGGTGGTGCGTGCCAAGGACACCCCCGGCTTCGTCGTCAACCTGCTGCTGGTGCCCTACCTGCTGGACGCCATCCGCGCGCTGGAGTCGGGCGTGGCCACCAAGGAAGACATCGACACGGGCATGAAGCTGGGCTGCGGCTACCCGATGGGCCCGCTGGAGCTGCTGGACTTCGTGGGCCTGGACACCACGCTGTTCATCGCCGACATCATGTTCGACGAGTTCAAGGAGTACCGCTACTCCGCGCCCACGATGCTGCGTCGCCTGGTGGCCGCCGGCCGCCACGGCCGCAAGACGAAGTGGGGCTTCTACGACTACCGCCAGCCGGCCGCCAAGTAGCGCGCCGCGCCCGCACCGGAGGCTGACGCCATGAGCCAGTGGACCTTCACCACCTACGCCTGCGCCGACCGCATCGGCACCATCACCATCAACCGCCCGGACAAGCTCAACGCGCTCAACGACGCGGTGATGGCCGACATCGACGCCGCCTTCGCGCATGCCAAGGCCGACCCGGCCTGCGGCGTGGTGATCCTCACGGGCGCGGGCGAGAAGGCCTTCGTGGCGGGCGCCGACATCGCCGAGCTGGCCAAGCAGACGGTGCGCGGCGGCAAGGAGAAGTCGCTGCGCGGCCAGGCCATCCTCGCGCGCATCGAGCAGCTGGGGAAGCCCGTGATCGCGATGATCAACGGCTACGCCTTCGGCGGGGGCCTGGAGCTGGCGCTGGCGTGCACGCTGCGCACGATGGCCGACAGCACCAAGGTGGGCCTGCCCGAGGTGTCGCTGTCGATCATCCCCGGCTACGGCGGCACGCAGCGACTGCCGCGCATCATCGGCCGGGGCCGGGCCCTGGAGATGATCCTCACGGGCAATCCCATCGACGCCGCCACGGCGGAGCGCTGGGGCCTGGTCAACCGCGTGGCCCCGGCCGCCGGCCTGCGTGCCGCCACCGAGGAGCTGGCGAAGGCCATGCTGACGCGTGGGCCGCTGGCGCTGGCCATGGCCACGGAGGCCGTGCAGCGCGGCACCGAGACCTCGCTGGAGGAGGGCCTGCGCATCGAGTGCGACCTCTTCGGCATCATCAGCAGCACGCAAGACATGCGGGAGGGCCTGGGCGCCTTCCTCGAGAAGCGCAAGGCGACCTTCAAGGGCGAGTGATGCGCCGCTCCGGCCCCCCGGAGCCCCGCTGGCCCGCCCGCACGACCCCCACCGATTCACCCCGTCTGCAGGTGCCGCCCCGTGCGGCCAGGAGGACCCGATGGCCAGCAACAACCCCTTGGTGATCGTGAGCGGCGCGCGCACGGCGATGGCCGAGTACAGCGGCACGCCCGGCTACGGCCTGTTCAAGGACCTCTCGGCCATCGAGCTGGGGGCGATCGCCGCCAAGGCGGCGCTGGCGCGCGGCAAGGTGGCGCCGGAGGCCATCGATCACGTCATCTTCGGCAACGCCGAGCAGACCAGCGCCGACGCCCTCTACGGCGCGCGCCACGTGGGCCTGAAGGCGGGCGTGCCCGAGCGCGTGCCTGCGCTGACCGTGAACCGCATCTGCGGCTCGGGCCTGCAGAGCGTGGTGACGGGCGCCGAGCAGATCCTGCTGGGCCGCGCCAAGACCACCCTGTGCGGCGGCATGGAGAACATGTCGCAGGCGCCCCACGTGATCCGTGGCGCGCGCGAGGGCTACCGGCTGGGCATGGAGATCAAGGCCGAGGACTCGCTGTTCACGGCCCTGATGGACCCGTACTGCGGCTTCTTCATGGCGCAGACGGCCGAGAACGTGGCCAAGGACTACGGCATCGCGCGCGCCGCGCAGGACGAGTACGCGCTGCGCAGCCACCAGCTGGGCGCCGCGGCCGTCAAGTCGGGCTGGTTCGACGAGGAGATCGTGCCCATCAAGGTCAAGAAGGGCCGCGCCGAGGTGGACGTCGTGCGCGACGACCACATCAAGCCCGAGACCACGCTGGAGGCCCTCGCGGGCCTGCGCCCCGCCTTCGGCAAGGAGGGCACGGTGACCGCGGGCAACGCCTCGGGCATCGTGGACGGCGCCGCGGCGGTGGTGGTCAGCACGCTGGCGGAGGCCAAGGCGCACGGCTGGCCCGTGCTGGCCGAGATCGTGGACTGGCACATCGAGGGCGTGGCCCCGCGCATCATGGGCATGGGCCCTGCGCCGGCCATCCGGGGCGTGTGCGCGCGCGCCGGCGTCAAGGTGAGCGACATCGACTTCTTCGAGATCAACGAGGCCTTCGCGGCCCAGTACCTCGGCTGCGAGAAGGAGCTGGGGCTGGACCGCGCCAAGTGCAACGTCAACGGCGGCGCCATCGCCATCGGGCATCCGCTGGGAGCCACCGGCACGCGCCTCATCTACACGCTGGCCCGCACGCTGCGCGACCGCAAGGCGCGCCACGGCATCGCCTCGGCCTGCATCGGCGGCGGCCAGGGCATCGCCGTCCTGCTGCGCAACCCGGCCTAGCCGGCGCCTCGTCCCGGCCGGAAGTGGTGCGGGCGGCCGGCGTGCGGTAGGGGGACGGCATGAAGACCGCCCGCCCCGCCGCCCGCCGTCGTTCCCGCCCCTCCACGCCGCGTGCCGGCAGGTCGCGCGCCGACGCGCACCCGGGCACGGCCGCGGCGCTGCAGCGGCTGGCGCGCACGCGCGCGCGCACGCTGCAGGACCTGGTGCGCATCGCGCGCATCCCCAGCATCTCGGCGCGCCCGGTGCCGGACAAGGACGTGCGCGCCAGCGCGCGCTGCGCCGCGGACCTGCTGCGCGAGGCCGGCATGCAGCGCGTGGAGGTGGTGGAGGTGCCCGGCGCGCACCCCTACGTGCTGGCCGAGCGGGTGGTGGACCCGCGCCTGCCCACGCTGCTGCTCTACGCGCACCACGACGTGCAGCCCACCGGCGACCCGCGGCGCTGGACCAGCCCGCCCTTCGAGCCCACGCGCCGTGGCGATCGCCTCTACGGGCGTGGCGTGGTGGACGACAAGGCGGGCCTGCTGGTGCACGTGGCCGCCATCCGAGCCTGGCTGGAGGGCGCGGGCACGCTGCCCTGCAACCTCAAGCTCGTGGTGGAGGGCGAGGAGGAGATCGGCTCCGAGCACCTCGAGGCCTTCCTGCGCCGCTACGCGCGCCGCCTGCAGGCGGACGCCATCGTGCTCACCGACACCAGCAACCTGGTGGCGGGCCTGCCCTCGCTCACGACGCGCCTGCGCGGGCTGGTCAAGGTGGAGGTCGAGCTCACGGGCTACGCGCACGCCCTGCACAGCGGCTTCTGGGGCGGCCCGGTGCCCGACCCGGTGATGGGCATGGCGCGCCTGCTCTCCACGCTCACGCGCCCCGACGGCAGCCTGGCCGTGGCGGGCTGCCGCAAGGGCGCGCGCACGCCCACGGCGGCCGAGCGCCGCGCGCTGGCGCGCCTGCCCTACAGCGAGCGCGAGCTGCGCCGCGACGCGGGCGCCGTCCCGGGCCTGCGGCTGCTGGCGCGCGACGGCGCGGGCGTGTACGCGGCGCAGTGGTACGAGCCGCAGGTGGCCATCACCGCACTGGAGGCCTCGCCCGTCGAGGGCTCCAGCAACCAGATCGTGCCCTCGGCGCGCTGCCGCATCGGCGTGCGCATCGTGGCCGGGCAGGACCCGCGCGCGGTGCAGGACGCCCTCGTGGCGCACCTGCAGGCGCACTGCCCCTGGGGCCTGCGGCTGCGCGTGAAGCGCATGACCGCCAGCTCGGCGTGGAGCACCGACACGCGCCATCCGGCCTTCGCGGCCGCGCGTCGCGCGCTGGCCGAGGGCTACGGGCGCGCCACCGTGGACATCGGGGCCGGCGGGAGCATCCCCTTCGTCAAGCCCTTCGCGCGGGCCTTGGGCGGCGTGCCGGCCCTGCTGGTGGGGCTGGAGGACCCGGCGTGCAACGCGCACGCGGAGGACGAGAGCCTGCTCATCCCGGACTTCGAGAAGGCCTGCCGCGGCGCGGTGCACCTCTACGCCCGGCTGGCGGCCGTGCTGGCGCGGCCGGCGGGGCGGCGGCGCTGAGAGGCCCGCGCGTGGCGCGGCCCCGCGAGGGGGTAGCCGTGCCCGTCGGCGCGCCCCATACTCTGCCGGCATGAGCAAGCCCGCCCCGAAGCCCGTCTCCGGGCCGCCGCCCGCGCGCATCCGGCTCACGCCGGGCCGGCGCGTGCTGTTCCTCACCAAGGATCCGGCACTGATCCGGCGCCAGCTGGACGGCACGCTGGACCTGCGCATGCAGGACCTGCGGGTGGGCGACCTGCTGGACGACATCAACACGGACGCCATGACGCCGGCGTGGGTGTGCTTCCGCCACCGGCCCGAGGACCTGGCGCTGGATGCCTACGCCGGGCTCATCGTGGACGGCACGCGGCTGTTCCCCACGCGGGCGCTGATGGACGGCGGCTTCGAGGTGATCGTCTCGGGCCTGCGCAAGGGCGTGGGCTCCTCGCGCGAGACCGCGGTGCAGGCCGAGAAGTGGAGCGGCATCCGCATCGCGGTGGCGGCCTCCTTCGCGCCCATCCACGCGCGCAACAACATCAACCAGGGCGTGCTGATGGCGGGCCATGACGTGCTGGCGCGCCTGCAGGGCGGCGAGGAGGTCCCGCTCGAGGACTTCATGCGCGGCTACGACGAGCAGACGCAGGCCATCGTGCGCGCGGGCGGCCTGTTCGCCTTCAGCAAGGGCGTGGGCGAGGGACGCATCCGGCTGCAGGGCACGGGCACGGCGTCGCGCCCGATGACGATGACCGAGAAGGTGCTGGCCGCGCACCGCGCCGGCGGCGACACGCCGTACGTGAAGCCCGGCGACAGCATCGTGTGCCGCGTGGACGGTGGCTACAGCCACGAGTTCACCACCGCGCAGGTGCACGAGTTCCTCAAGCAGGAGTTCGGTGCGGGCTACCGCGTCAAGGACCCGAGCAAGTTCGCGGTGTTCGAGGACCACGTGATCTACGCCGACGGCGTGCCGGCGATGGCGCCCTACGGCAAGGAGATCCAGGTGCTGCGCGACAAGCAGCGCGAGTTCCAGCGGCACACGGGCGTGCGTGACTACAGCGCCCGCGACGGCATCTCGCCGGGCATCTGCCACCAGGTGGCGCGCGAGGCCTTCATCGACCCGGGCGACCTGATCCAGGCCACCGACAGCCATACCTGCATGGGTGGCGGGAGCAACGCCGTGGCCTACGGCGTGGGCGCGACGGAGTACGCGGCCCTGATCCACAGCGGCGTGACGCTCGTGAAGGTGCCGGAGTCCATCCGCTTCGAGCTGGTGGGCACGCTGCGCCCCGGCGTCACGGCCAAGGACGTGATGCTGCACATCCTGCTGCACCACGCCAAGCCCCAGCAGACGCTGGACCGGGCGATGGAGTTCGGCGGGCCGGGCCTCGCGGCGCTGTCGATGGACGAGCGCGCCACGCTGGCCAACATGGCCACCGAGTGTTCCGCCCGCAGCGGCACCTGCGAGGGCGACGAGGCCACCGTGCAGTGGATCCTCGCGCGGCGGCCCGGGGCGGACGCGGCGGCGCTGCGCGCGCGGCTGGTCCGTCCCGACCCGGGTGCGCACTACGCCGGTGGCGTGCACGTCATCGACCTCTCGCGGCTGGAGCCGATGGTGGCCCACCCGGGCGATCCCGATCGCGGCATCCCCAGCGACCCGACGAACGGCGAGCTGGTGCGCAACCTGGGCGAGGTGCGCATCGACATCGCCTACGGCGGCTCGTGCACGGCCGGCAAGCGCGACGACCTGGACATGTACGCGCAGGTGATGCGCGAGGCCCAGCAGGCCGGGCGGCGCGTGGCGGAGGGCGTGCGCTTCTTCATCCAGTTCGGCAGCGCAGACGTGGCCGAGTACGCGCGCCAGCGCGGCTACCTCGACACCTTCCGGGCCACGGGCGTCGAGGTCATCCACCCCGGCTGCGGCGCCTGCATCGGCTGCGGGCCGGGCGTGTCCGACCGCCCGGAGCAGGTGACGGTGTCGGCCATCAACCGCAACTTCAAGGGCCGCAGCGGCCCTGGCCGCCTCTACCTCGCCTCCCCGCTGACCGTCGCGGCCTCCGCCTTGACGGGCCGCATCACGGCCTGGCAGCCCGGCCTGCTGGCCCGCGCGCCGGCCGGCGTCGCACGCTGAGGCGCGCGGGACAAGGCGCCCGCCCCGCGGCGTGAAAGCCGGGCTGCGGGCGTGTAGGCTGCGCGCCCCCGGGCCCGGCGCCCGCCGGGCGGAGGTTCCCATGCGCACGCACCAGATCGCGGTCCTGCCGGGCGATGGCATCGGCGAGGAGGTGGTCGCCCAGGGCCTGCGCGTGCTGGACGCCGTGGCCGCCAAGGAGGGCTTCGCGGTCGCGAAGACCACGTACCCCCACGGCGCCGACCACTACCTCAAGACGCGCGAGGCCATGCCGGCCGAGGTGCTGCGCGAGATGGGCACCAAGGAGGCGATCCTGCTGGGCGCGATCGGGGACCCGCGCATCGAGACCGGGCTGCTCGAGCGCGCCATCATCTGGGGCGTGCGCCAGACCTTCGACCTGTTCGTGAACCTGCGCCCGATCAAGCTCTACAGCGCCGACCTCTGCCCGCTCAAGGGCAAGGGCCCGGCCGACATCGACATGATCGTGGTGCGCGAGAACACCGAGGACGCCTACGCGGGCCTGGGCGGCATCCACCGCAAGGGCACGCCCCACGAGGTGGCCATCGCCGAGATGATCTACACGCGCAACGGCGTGGAGCGCGTGATCCGCTACTCCTTCGAGCTGGCCCGCAAGCGCAACAAGGGCGGCAAGCCCAAGGTGACGCTGGTGGACAAGGCCAATGCGATCCGTGCGCAGGACATCTGGACCCGCACCTTCGCGGAGGTGGCGCGCGAGTTCCCGGGCGTGGAGACCGACCACGCCTACATCGACGCGGCCTGCATGTGGATGGTGAAGAACCCCGAGTGGTTCGACGTGGTCGTCACGCCCAACCTCTTCGGCGACATCCTCACCGACCTGGGCGCGATGGTGCAGGGCGGCATGGGCATCGCGGCCTCGGGCAACATCCACCCGGGCAAGGTGAGCATGTTCGAGCCCATCCACGGCTCGGCGCCCAAGTACCGCGGCCAGAACAGCGCCAACCCGCTGGCCACCATCGAGGCCGTGCGCATGCTGCTCGACCACGTGGGGGAGCCGGCCGCCGCGTCGCGCGTGGGCAAGGCCGTGCGTTCCGTGCTCGAGGGCGGCAAGGTCAAGTCGCTCTCGGCCGGTGCCCACAAGACCGACGAGCTGGGCGACATGGTGCTGGCGGCGCTCTAGCGCCGACCGCCCGTCAGGACAGGCTGCGCGCGAAGGCCGTCACGCGCTCGAGGCCCTCGACGATGTCGGCCTCCGAGCAGGCGTACGAGAAGCGGATGGCGTAGGGGGCCTCGAAGGGATCGCCCGGCACCACGGCCACGCGCGCGTGCTCCAGCAGCAGTGCGGCCAGCTGCGTGGCGTTGCCGATGGGCTGGCCGCGGTAGCGCAGGCCGTACCAGCGCGACACGTCCGGAAGCGCGTAGAAGGCCCCGTCGGGGCGGCGGCAGGAGAGCCCCGGCAGGGACGAGAGCCCTGCGTAGAGCAGGTCGCGGCGGCGCTCGAACACCTTGCGCATGGCCTCCACCTCGGCCTGCGGGCCGGTGAGCGCGGCCAGCGCCGCTGCCTGGCAGATGTCCGGCGGGGCCGAGAGCGCGTGGCTCTGCAGGCGCACCATGCGCTGCACCAGCTCGCGCGGGCCCGCCCCGTAGCCGATGCGCCAGCCCGTCATCGCGTACGCCTTGCTCACGCCGCTCACCACCAGCGTGAGGCCGCGTGCCTCGGGGCACAGGTCGGCGAAGGAGCGGTGGCGCGCCGGGGGGTAGGTGAGGTCCTCGTAGATCTCGTCGCTCACGACAGGGATGCCGCGCTCGGCGGCCAGCCGTCCCACCGCCCGCAGGGCCTCGTCGGCCAGCACGGCGCCCGTGGGGTTGCC
The DNA here is from genome assembly GCA_964228555.1 of Planctomycetota bacterium. Lineage (GTDB taxonomy): Bacteria > Planctomycetota > PLA2 > PLA2 > JAEUHO01 > CAXQZU01. The sequence goes on along the minus strand of CAXQZU010000044.1, from coordinate 16,986 downwards.
GGGGCTGTTCACCAGGATGGCCTGGGTGCGGGGCGTGATGGCCGCGGCGAGGCGCTGCGGGTCCAGCTGGTAGCCCTCGTCCGGTCGCGTGGGCACGTACACGGCGCGTGCGCCCGCCGCCTCGATCATCTTGCCGTAGGAGAGCCAGCAGGGGCTGGGCACCACGGCCTCGTCGCCTTCCTCCAGCAGCACCTGCAGCGCGAGGTAGAGCACGCCCTTGGCGCCCACGCTCACCAGCGTGTCCTCGGCGTTGATGCCCTCGAAGCCGCGCGCGCGCATGCGCGCGGCCACGGCCTCGCGCAACGGCAGGATGCCCGCGTTGGGCACGTACTTCGTGCGCCCGGCGCGGATGGCGGCCACCGCGGCGTCGCACACGTGCGCCGGGGTGGGGAAGTCCGGCTCGCCGGCGGCGAAGGGCGCCACGCGGATGCCCTGCGCGCGAAGTGCGTTGGCCTTGGCCGCGATGACCAGGGTCTCCGACTCGGCCAGGTGGCCGGCGTGGCGCGCGTACGAGGGCATGGGGCGAGGGTACACGCAAGGCGCCTGCCGCCACGCCTGCGCGGGGCGGGGCGGCGCGGGAAGGCAGGCGGCGCGCACGCGTCCAAGGTGCTGGCGCCCGTGCGACCGGCCAGCGCGTGGCACGGCGCCGCGCGCCCGGTACCCTCGGGCTGGAGCCCCGCCCGCGTGTTGCGCCGCCTGCTCAAGATCCTGCTCGTGGCTGGGCTCGTGGTGGCCCTGCTGGGCGTGGCCGCCTTCACCTGGCTGTGCCACTGGCCCCTGGAGGGCCGCCAGGAGAGCGTGGAGGCGCTCGTGCCGGCCAGCGCCGAGTTCCTCGTGCGCGGATCCTGGGAGGAGCTGGCCGCCACCGGCTGGCTCCAGAAGAACCTGCGTGACACGCCCGTGGTGCCGGCGCTGGGCACGCTGGTGCAGCAGCAGCTGCTTCCGCTGCTGGGACGCGTGGAGGCCGAGGAGGCCCGCATCAACGAGCAGGTGCCGCTGGGCGTCGTGCACGTGGGGCTGCGCGAGGACCTGCTGCCGGGCGAGGTGGTGGCGGCGGGACGCTGGTGCCGCGACGCGCGCCTGCCGTCGCCGCCGTCGTGGCGCGAGGCGATGGTGCTGGTGCGCGTGTCATGGAAGGTGCGCGCGGCGCTGGCCGCGCTGGGCCACGGCTTCGTGCGCGAGCAGGTCAAGGCGCAGTCGGGGGTGGCCATCACGCCCACCGACGAGCCGGGCGTGCTCAAGGTGCTGCTGCCGGGCGTGCGTGTCTCCGACGTGCGCTCGCGCTCCACCTGCGGGGACGGCTTCGTGATGCCGCCCGAGGACACCGTCTACCTCGCGCGCGTGCGCGACGTGCTCGTGGCCGGCAACAGCCTGCCGCTGGTGGCCCAGGCCGCGCAGCTGGGCCGCTCGGGCGCCAGCGGCGAGTCGTTCGCGGACCGCCCCGGCTTCAGCCTCGAGGCGCCCGAGGGCTCCGTGCGGGCCGCCGTGGACCTGCAGAACCTCCGGCCCTACCTCGAGCGGCTGCTCGAGGCTGGGGGCCACGGCACGCGCCTGTTCCGCTACTTCCTGGGCATCGAGGCGCTGGACCGCATGAACGGCCACCTCGACCTCAGCAGCCCCGACCTGCTCGCAGGCCGTGCCTCGATCCGCCTGGCGCCGCGCGGGCTGGGCGAGGCGGTGCAGGAGAACTACCGTCGTCCCGGCCTGGGCCTGCGCGATGACGGCCCGGCCGGCTGGCTGCCCGCGGCCGACACCTTCGCCGTGGTGCACCTGCGCACCGATGCGATGCACCTGATGAACGCGGTGCACGACGGCATCCTCACGCCCGAGCAGCGCCGCCTGTGGTCGGACAACATGCGCGAGAGCGCGATGTACACCACCATGGATGCCTTCCTGCGCGACGTGGCCGAGCGGCTGGGCGATGCGTTCACGCTGGCGCTGGGGCGGCTCTCGCGGCTCTACGACGAGGCCCGCTATCCCGCCTTCGAGGCCAACGACGACAAGCAGCGGCCTGCCGACGCCGAGCCCGCGCTGGCCGTGCTGGTGACGCTGCGCAAGGGCGCCTCGGCCGAGGAGGTGGATCGCTTCCTCGCCGAGCGCGTGCACCTGATGGGCTTCAGCAAGGACCTGGAGCGCGCCACCTACAAGGGCTTCACCTACACGCGCCTGCGCTTCGCGCGCGGCCAGGACCTGGCCGAGCTCCAGCTCTACCGGCCGGCGTACATCCTCGTGCAGGACAAGCTGCTGCTGGCCAGCCACGAGGACTACTTCCTGCGGGTGCTGGACACCTTCGCGGAGCCCAAGGCGAGCCCGCCGCTGTCGGCCGACCCGACCTACCGCGTGACGATGGAGGCGCTGCCCGCGCGTGGCCACGTGGCCGCCTTCGTGGACGTGGAGAAGCTCACGCGCGTGCCGGGCCGTGCGCCCAGCGCGTCCGACCCCGACCCGGCCGGCGGGCCGCGCGGCTTCCTCTGGGACCTGCGCAACTGGTGGGCGTGGGAGGCGCGCGACCCGCGCGCGCGTGCCATCGAGCTGCGCAGCGAGCTCACCAAGCGCTACGGAGGGTCATCGCTCAGCGACCAGCAGTACGAGGCGGTGCAGGCCGAGGTGCGCAAGGGCAAGCAGGCCTGGATGGAGCGCTACCCCGAGTTCCTCGAGGAGTGGCGCCAGCAGCTGCTGGGCTGGCGCCGCATCCGGGCGGCGGGACTGGTGCTGCACGCCGAGGGCGAGCGCCTCGGCGCCGAGGTGGTCGGCGTGCTGCGCGAGGACGAGCCGCGCGCGCCCTAGGGCGCGGCCCGGCCCCGCAGGGCCGTGGGACCGTGGCCACAGTGGGGGTGGGCTTGACTCCGCTGCTGCCCGCATTACGGTCCGCTCTCCCCCAGACCAGCCGGGATGGCGGAACTGGCAGACGCACTAGGTTGAGGGCCTAGCGGCCGTAAAAGGCCTTGCGGGTTCAACTCCCGCTCCCGGCACCACTCGCCGCCCGCCGTGCCGGGCGGACCGCCCGGCGGGGCTCTCGCCGGCGTTCGCCGCTTGTTCGTGCCTCGGTGCGCCGGCGCGCGTGCGCCAGGCGGGCTGGGGCCCGTGGCCGCCGCGGCCGGACGGAGGGGGAGTGGGGCACGCGGCCCGCGCAGCGCTGCCCTGCACCCTTCCGTGGCGGCAAGATCGGCGCGACGCGCGTGCCCCCGCGGGCACGCCATGTCCTGCCTCGCTGGAGCACCCCATGACGCACCGTCCCCTGCTCGCCGTCGCCTCGGTGGCCGGCCTGGCCCTGCTGCTTGCCGCCTGCACCGGCTCGCGCAGCGCGATCCGGGCCCCCGGCACCACGCTGGCGGCCGACTCGGCCTGTGCCGTGCCGGCCTTCGTGGAGCCCGTGGCCGACGCGAGCGCTCTGCCGCCCGAGGCCCTGGAGGGCGAGGTGTGGTGCTACATCCGCGTGCCGGCGGTGACGCAGTCCATCACGGAGCGCGTCATGATCTCGCCGCCCACGTGCCGTGAGGAGTGGGTCGAGCCCGTGACCCAGGAGGTCACCGAGGACGTGGTGGTCAAGCCCGAGGAGCGCCGTCGCGTGCCCGTCGCCGCGGTCTACGAGGACCGCACCGAGCGCGTGATGGTGTGCGATGCCAAGACCGAGTGGCGCAAGGTCGAGTGCGCGCCCAAGCAGCTGGGCCAGGGCGAGCAGGCGGTGGAGTGCTGGACGTTGGTGACCATCCCGGCGCAGTTCGAGGACCGCGTCACGCGCGTGATGGTGCAGCCCGAGACCTTCCGCGAGGAGGTCATCCCCGCCGTGATCGCGCCGCAGGTGCGCACCGTCGTGGTGGCCGAGGGCTACATGAAGAAGGTGGACGTGCCCGCCCTCTTCGACGAGGTCACGCGCGAGATCGAGGTCAGCCCCGCGCGCTGGGAGTGGCGTCGCACGGGCGAGTGCGAGGTGCCCGCGGCTGCCGAGCCCGCCGAGGTCCCGGTGGCGGGCGGCGAGGGCACCCCGCCGGCGGGGGCCCTGCCCGAGGCGCCCCTGCCCGTGCAGGATCCCGTGCCCGCACCGCTCGAGCCCGTGCCGGCCGAGCCGGTGCCCGTGCCCGCCGAGCCGGTGCCCGCGCCCGCCGCGCCGGCGCCCACGCGCTAGCGCCGCACGCACCGCCGGGTGCTGCCGGCCGCCGTCCCCCGACGGCGGTCGTCTCGTTTCTGGGGCGGACGGATGGCAGGACGCGTAGGGTTGCCTGCCCCGATGAGCCACGTGGCGCGCACGGTGCTGGTGCTGCTGGCGCTGGCCGCGCCGTGGGATGTCGCGATCGGGGCGCCCCCGCCTGGAGATGCCGTGCCGCCCGCCGCCCCCGCGCCCAGGCCCGAGAACCGCCTCGCCTCCGAGCGCAGCCCCTACCTGCGCCAGCACCGCACGAACCCGGTGGACTGGTGGCCGTGGGGGCCCGAGGCGCTGGCGCGCGCCCAGCGCGAGGGCAAGCCCATCTTCCTCTCCATCGGGTACGCGGCCTGCCACTGGTGCCACGTGATGGAGCACGAGTCCTTCGAGGACGAGGGCACGGCTGCGCTGCTCAACGAGGCTTTCGTGTGCGTGAAGGTGGACCGCGAGGAGCGTCCCGACCTGGACCGCACCTACATGACGGCGGTGCAGATGCTCACCGGCCGTGGCGGCTGGCCCATGACGGTGTTCCTCACGCCGGACGGGCGTCCCTTCCACGGCGGCACCTACTACCCGCGCGCGCACCTGCAGGAGCTGGTGCGCCGCGTGCGCGAGGCGTGGGCCACGCGGCGCGAGGCGGTGGACCAGCAGGCCAGCCTGCTGGCGGGGCGCGTGCGCGAGTCAGCCGTCGGCCCGGGGCTGCCGCCGGCGCAAGGCAGCGATCGCGAGCTGGTGCTGCGGCTGGCGGCGGCGCTGGCGCGTGCCTTCGACCCGGTGCACGGGGGCTACGGCGGACGGCCCAAGTTCCCGCCGCACAGCGAGCTGCGCTTCCTCGTGGAGCAGGGCGACCGCGAGTCGCTGGCCATGGCCCGGCGCACGCTGGAGGCGCTGGACGAGGGCGGCATCCACGACCAGGTGGGCGGCGGCTGGCATCGCTACAGCACCGACGCCACCTGGCTGGTGCCGCACTTCGAGAAGATGCTCTACGACAACGCGCTGCTGGTGCAGGCCTGCGTGGCGCTGCACGGCGTGACGGGCGAGCCGCGCCTGGCGCGGGCCGCGCGGCGGGCGCTGGGCTGGCTGGTGCGCGAGATGAAGCGTCCGGGCGGTGGCTTCGCCAGCAGCCTCGACGCGGACACGCAGGGCGAGGAGGGGCTCACCTACACCTGGACGCCGGGCCAGGTGGACGCCGTGCTGCCGCCCTCTGACGCGGCCTTCGTGCGTGCGGCGCTGGACGTGACCCCGGCGGGCAACTACGTGGAGGAGGCCAGCGGCCACGCCACGGGCACCTCGATCCCACGCCTGGCGCGCCCGCTGGCCGACACGGCCCGCGCGCTGGGCGTGGAGCCCGACGCGTTCCATGCCCGGCTGGACCCGCTGCTGGAGCGCCTGCGGACGGCCCGCGACCAGCGTCCCCAGCCGGGCCTCGACGACAAGGTGATCGCCTGCTGGAACGGCTTGCTGCTCTCGGCGCTCGCGGAGGCGGGGCGCGGCCTCCGCGAGCCGGCCTGGCTGGAGGAGGCGCGCGGCCTGGCCACGCACCTGCTGGAGCGCCATCGCGGCCCGGACGGGCGCCTGCTGCGCTTCCCGCGCGAGAGCGGCCCGGCCATCCCCGGCTTCGCCGAGGACCTCGTGCACGTGGCCACGGGCCTGCTGGACTTGCACGAGGCCACCGGCGAGGCGCGCTGGCGCGAGGCGTCGCTGGCGATGGCCGCCGACCTGCTGGAGCGCTTCGAGGACCGCGAGGCGGGGGGCCTGTGGGCCAGCGCACAGGGCACGCACGAGGCCCTGATCGCCCGCGGCAAGGAGGCCTGGGACAGCCCCATCCCCAGCGACAACGGTGCGGGCGCGCACCTGCTGCTGCGCCTCGCGCGGCGGACCGGCGATGCGCGCTGGCGCCTCGCGGCCGACCGCATCCTGGCGGCCTACCGTCCGCTGCTGGGCCACGAGCAGGCCTCGCGCGGCGTGGTGGCGCTGGGGCGTGCGCTGGCCCTGCGCCTGTCCATCGACGAGGCGGCCGCGCCCGCCGCCGACGCTGCGGCGCAGCAGGGCGTGGTGCGCGCCTCGGCGTGGATCGAGCATGTCGAGGCCGTGCCCGGCCGCACGGTGCGCTGGGCGCTGCGCGTGGAGGTGGAGCCGGGCTGGCATGTCAACGGCCCCGTGGCCCTGCCGGGACAGCAGGCCGCGCGCCTCGACCTGGCCGCACCCTCGCCAGGCGAGCTGGTCGACGTGCAGTGGCCCACGGCGGACGGGGTGGCGCGCGCCGGGGGCGGGCCGGCGTCCTTCTGGGTGCGCGGGGGCCTGCGCCTGCCCGCGGGCGCGCCGCATGGACCGCTGCGCGTCGTGCTGCGCCTCGCCCTGCAGCCGTGCGATGCCACCTCGTGCCGGCCGGCCGAGACGCTGGAGCTCGCGCTCCCGTTGCGCAGCGCGCCGTCCGATGGCCCGCCCCGCCATGCGGCCGTCTTCGGCAGGTAGCCTCGTCCGGCAGGTAGGCGTGCTGGACGCCCGCCGGTAGGGTGGGAGCCTTCCCGCGCGGAGGAGTCCCCATGGCAGGCACGCAGGTCGAGGTGCAGGCACGCCTGCTGGCGAAGTCGCAGGTCGAGGCGCGCGTGGGCGATGTCACGCTGCGCATGGACGAGCCGCTGTCCGCCGGCGGCGACGGCACGGGCCTCACGCCGCTGCAGGCCCTCCTCGCGGCGCTGGCAGGGTGCACCAGCATCACCTTGCGGCTGTATGCGCAGCGCAAGGGCATCCCGCTGGAGGGCGTGCAGGTGCGCGTGACGCTGGACCGGCCCGCGCCGGGCGCCGCCGATCCCACGCAGCGCATCGCGCAGCACATCACGCTCGCCGGCCCGCTGGATGCCGAGCAGCGCGCCCGCCTGCTCGAGATCGCCGGCAAGTGCCCCGTGCACCGCGTGCTGGAGGGCCCGCTGGCCCTGGAGCAGCACCTCGCATGAGCCCGCGCCGCCGCGCCTCTCGCACCTCCCGTCCCTCGCGCGCCGCGGCACGGCGTCCCGTGCTGCGCAAGGCCGGTCGCGGCGTGCTCGAGACCTTCCCCAATCCCGAGCCGGGCCGTCCCTACGAGATCCTGCACCTGCACGAGGAGTTCACCTCGCTGTGCCCGCTCACGGGGCATCCCGACTTCGCCACCATCTCGGTCCGCTACGTGCCGGGTGCCACCTGCGTGGAGCTCAAGAGCCTCAAGCTCTACCTCCACGGCTACCGGGACCGCGGCGTGTTCTACGAGGCGCTCGTGAACTGCATCCTCGACGACCTCAAGGCGGCGATGGCCCCGCAGCGCATCGAGGTGAGCGGCGAGTTCCGGGGGCGCGGCGGCATCCGCAGCCGCATCACGGTGGCGTGGCCGCGGGCACCGTGGGGCGGCTCGGGCACGTGAGCGAGGCGGCCGCCCTACGGCTGGCGCGCCTCGAGGCCGAGCTGGCCCGGGAGCGCACGCTCAACGAGGCGGCCTACGCCCTGCACACCACGCTGGACCTCGATGAGCTGCTGGGCCTGATCCTGGGGGCCGCGCGCTCGGGCGTGGGCAGCGATCGTGGCACCGTCTACCTGCTCAGCGAGGACGGGCAGGAGATCTGGTCGCGCGTGCTGCAGGCCACCGAGATCCAGACCATCCGGCTGCCCGTGGGCCGCGGCATCGCGGGCGCCGCCGCCGCCACGGGCCAGGCGATCCGGCTCGACGACGCCTATTCCGACCCGCGCTTCGACCGCTCGTGGGACGCGCGCACGGGCTACCGCACGCGGACGATGCTGGCCGTGCCCATCCGCAACCGTGCGGGCAAGGTCGTGGGCGTGTTCCAGCTCATCAACCGGCTGCAGGGCACCTTCGGCCCCGAGGACGAGCGCTTCCTCGAGCAGCTGAGCGTGCACGCCGCGCTGGCGGTGGAGAACGCCACGCTGCATGCCTCGGCCCTGGAGCGCGAGCGGCAGGCGCGCGAGATCGCGCTCGCGCAGGAGATCCAGCGCAAGATCCAGCCCGAGCTGCTGGTGCGCGAGGCGGGCAGCATCGTCGCCGCGGGCATGAACCGCCTGTGCGAGGACGCCAGCGGCGACTACTACGACCTCCTCGACCTGCCGGGCGGGCGCCTGCTGTTCTGCGTGGGCGACGTCTCGGGCCACGGGCTGGGCTCGGCGCTCGTGATGGCGCAGGGCAGGGCCTGGCTGCGCGCCTTCGCGCGCAACGAGCCCGACCCGCGGGCGCTGGTGACGCAGCTCAACGACAACCTCACGCCTGACCTCGAGCGCGGCAAGTTCATGACCCTGTTCCTGGGCACCGTGGACCCGGCCACCGGCGAGGTGGCCTGGGCCAACGCCGGCCACCCGGGCGGCCTGCTGCTGCGTGGCGGCACGGGCGAGGTCGAGGTGCTGGGCAGCGGCGGCATCATGCTGGGCGTGCTCGAGGGCTATGCCTACACGGCGGGCACGCCCGTCACGCTGCAGCGAGGCGACACGCTGCTGCTGTACACCGACGGCGCCTCCGAGGCGGCGCGCGAGCACCGCGCCGATGCACGCCAGGACGAGGACATGTTCGGCGAGGAGCGGCTGCTGGAGGTGCTGAGGGCCCACGCGTCGCGCGGGCCCGAGGCCCTGCTGGCGGCCGTGCGCGACGCGGTGCTGGCCTTCGCAGGCACGCCGCACCTGCGCGACGACCTCACGCTGCTGGCGCTCCAGCGCCGCTGAGCGCGCCTCAGCGCGTGCGCAGGCTCCACACGTGCGCCTCGGCCGCGCGCAGCACGCGGCCCAGCACGGCAGCGTCGCGCTGCACGCGCGCCAGCAGGATGCCGCCCTCGAGGGCGGCCACGAGGAACTCGGCCAGCGCCGACGGGTCGGCATCGGGCGCCAGCTGGCCCTGCGCGCGGGCGCGCTCCAGCGGCACCGCAAAGGCGCCCACGAGCCGGCCGTAGGCCGCGGCCAGCAGCACGCGGAACTCCTCGTCGTCGTCGGCCAGCTCGGTGACGAGGTTGCCGAAGGCGCTGCCGCCGCGCGTCTCGCCCTGCTCCTGCTGCGTGAGGAAGCCGTCGAGCGCGGCCGCGATGCGTTCCAGCGGCGGAGGGCCCTCGGCCTGCACGAGGTAGTCGAGCAGCTGGGCCTCCAGCTCGGCCATCCAGCGCGCGAGGATCTCGCGCCCCAGCGCCTGCTTGCCGTCGAAGTGGTGGTAGAAGCCGCCCTTGGGCACGCCCGCCGCGGCGATCACGTCGCCCACCGTGGTGGCGCGCAGCCCGCGCGTGCGCACCAGCGCGGAGGCGCAGGCGAGGATGTGCTCGCGCGTGCGCTGGCCCTTGCGCGTGCGGCCGTCGTCGCGCGTGGAGCGCACGCGCGGGCGGCGCGGCCCCGCGGGGCGTGCCGGCCGGCCGGGCGTGGGGCTCGGCGGGTGGGCGGGCGTGGTGGGGGTGTCGGGGCTCACGAGCCCATCTTCTCCGCCCGCACGACGATGCGCAGCAGCGTCACACGGTCCCCCGTCCCCGCCGGGGGGCCACGGACGCGCGAGCCCTGCTCCGCGCCCTGCAGCACCAGGCCTGCGCCCCCGTCGGCCAGCGCCACGGCGGCCAGGTCGAGGTCCTCGCCCAGCGCCAGCGTGCGTGGAGCCCGCGGCGGCGCCGCCAGCCATGTGCCCAGCACGCGACCCTGCCCGGGCCGTGCGCCCACCACCTGCGTGCGGCGCCCGCCGGTGCGGTCGGCCCAGCCGTAGGCGAGGCGGGCCACCCACGCCTCGCGACGGCCCGCGGCGGCGTCGGCCTCGCTCACGGGCGCGCTGGCACGGGCCTGGTCCTCGGTGCCCGCCGAGACCCACAGGCGCACGCTCTCGCCCGCGGCAAGGTCGCGCACCTGCTCCTCGGCCGTGCCCTCGGGCACGCCCAGGATGCGCACGCGCAGGCGGCATGGGTCGCCCGCCTTCACGTCCAGCAGCAGCGAGCTGTCGCTGCCCTCGTCTCGGGCCGCGCACCACGTGGGCGGGCGCTCGACGGGCACCTCCTGCGGCGTCGCGTCCCCGCCGCAGGCCGCGAGCGCCAGCAGCGTCGCCGCGCCCAGCATGCCGAGCAGGCGGGGCGCGCAGGCGGGGGCGTGGAGCCGGGGCACGCCTTCATTCCACCCCGCCGCGCCCCGGGCGCAAGCCCCGCGGGGTCCCATGCGCTGCGCGTAGCATGCGCGCTGCATGCCCGCGCTCGCGTCCCCTGCCCCGCGACTGCCTGCGTGCCGGCCCGCGCGGCTCGCGCACGTGCTCTACGTCGTGCTCCCGCTGGCGTTGCTGCTGTCGCTGCCCCCGGTCGCAGGCCGTGCCGGCGAGGAGCCGGTCACGCGCTGGTACGAGCTGCTGCGCGCCGGGCGCAAGGTGGGCTGGAGCTCGGTGACGTGGACGCCCATCGAGGTCGACGGCCGGCCCGGCGTGCACGACCGCACCGAGACCCGCGTGCGCACGGCCCGGGACATGGCGGGCACCATCGACGTGTTCGACACCCGCACGCTCGTGGACCTGCGCCGTGGCCTGGACGGCAGCCTCTGGGAGCAGCGCATCGAGGTGCAGGAGGCTGGCCGCAGCACCGTGGAGACGCTGCGCTGGGGGCCGCAGGGCTACCTCCACGTGGCCGAGGTGGACGGCCAGCGCCTGCTCACGCGCATCGACACGCCCGAGCCGGTGAGCGCCGACGTGGAGGCCTGCCTCTCGGCGCGCGTGCGCGCGGGCACGCTGGCCGTGGGCGAGCACGTGCCGCTGCGCGAGCTCGACGTGCAAGGCCGCCGCGTGCGCACCAGCACCATCGAGGTGCTGGGCCGCGAGGACGTCGAGGGCGAGGCCGGCACCGTGGAGTGCCTCAAGGTGGTGGTGCGCGATCCCGACACGGGCAGCGAGTCGTGGCTGTGGCTGGACGCCGAGGGCGTGTTCGTGCAGAGCCTGTCGGACACGGGCTACGCGTTGCGGCGCGCCCTGGCGGGGCGCGCGCAGGCCCTGCTCGCCCGGCCTCCCTCCTTCCCGATCACCGTCCGCAGCCAGCCGCCGCTGGAGCGCGTGATGTCGGCGGACCGCCTGTGGGTGGACCTGCTGCTCGACGACGACCCGTCGCGCAAGCTGCCGGACCTGCCCGCCACGCCGTGGGGCACGGCGGGGTCGCCGCAACGCGAGGCCGATGGGCGCTGGCGCATCGAGGCCGTGCTCGCGCGCCACGCGGCGCCCGGGGTCACGCGCCCCCTGCCGCCGGACGCGCCGCTGGACACCCGCGCCTTCGCGCGCGACCTCGAGCCCACGCCGCTGATGCCCTGCGGGCATCCCGACCTCGTGGCCGCGGCTCGCGAGGCGCTGGCGGGCGCACGCGATGCGCGCACCGCGGTCACGCGCCTGTCGCGCTGGGTGTTCGAGTCGCTGGAGAAGGAGAGCCTCGAGGTCGCGCAGGGCTCGGCGCTCCACATCCTCGCGCAACGCCGTGGCGACTGCAGCGAGCACGCCCTGCTCTTCGTGGCGCTGTGCCGTGCCGCCGGCATCCCCGCGCGCCGCTGCTCCGGCTGGGTGTGCGTCGGCAGCGACTGGGGCGCGCACGCGTGGGCCGAGGCCTGGGTGGGGGCGTGGATCGGCGTGGATCCCACCACGGGCGAGGTGGAGCCCGCGGCGCGCTACCTGATGCTCGGCTACCCCGACGATCCCTCCTCGTTCCCGGGCGTGGCCAGCGCGCGCATGGACGGGCGGCTCGCGTTGCGCTGCACGGCCGTCGAGGAGGACGGCGTGCGCCTCGCGCTGGACGCGTCCGACCCTGCGCAGTCGCTCTCGGGCGAGCATCCCATGCGCTGGTTCCTTCACGTGGCCAGCGGCATCGAGCTGCACGGCCTGCCGCAGGACTGGCAGGTGGAGGCGCGCCGCGCCCAGGTGGCCGTGCGCGCGCCGGGGCTGGAGGCCAGCCTGTCGGCGCTGGCCGACCAGGGACAGTCGCTGGCCGCCGGCGCCGGCGAGGCCGTCACCTTCGCGGGGCGGCCCGCGCTGCAGCTGGGCTCGGGCCGCACGCGCATGGTCGTGGTGCAGGCGCGGCGCATGCTCCTGCGCGTGCGCTTGCGCGTGCAGGACGAGGCGCAGGTCGCCGTGCTGGAGCGGTTGCTGGAGCCCACGCTGGCCGGGCGGGTGGCGCCGCCGGGCACCGACCCGTGGGCCGCGCGTGCAGCGGGCCTCGCGGGACGCTGGACGCTGGACCTCGAGGCCACGCGCGAGGCGCAGGCGCTGCGCATGGTGCTGGGCCTGCCCGGGGATGCGCAGGCCCGCATGCGTGCGCGCGTCGAGGCGCTGGCTGCGCGGCTGGAGGCCGTGCTCGACCTGCAGGCCGACGGGGGCTGGTCGCTGTCCATGCAGCGCCCGCTGGCGCAGGGCCGCGCCGGGCGCGAGGCGCGGGGCACGTGGTCGGTGGGACCGCAAGGGCTCGTGCTGCAGCCCGCCGGCGAGGGGCTCGCGCCCTGGGCCGTCTCGCTCGACGGGGCGGGGCGGCTGCGCATCGACCACGAGGGCTGGCCGCTGCACCTGCAGCGGTCCGGGGAGGCACGATGAAGTACCGCCGGCTGGGACGCTCGGGCACGCGCGTGAGCGAGGTCATCCTCGGGTCGTGGCTCACCTTCGGCAGCAGCGTGGACGAGCAGGCCACGGTGCGCTGCGTGCGCGCGGCCCTCGACGCAGGCATCCAGTCCTTCGACACGGCCGACGTGTACGCGCAGGGTGCGGCCGAGCGCCTGCTGGGCAAGGCGCTGGCGGGCGTGCCCCGCAAGGACGTGGTGCTGATGACCAAGGCCTTCTGGCCCACGGGGCCGGGTCCCAACGACCGCGGGCTGTCGCGCAAGCACGTCATGGAGTCGCTCGAGGCCAGCCTCGGGCGGCTGGGCACCTCCTACGTGGACGTGTTCCAGTGCCACCGCTTCGATCCCGAGGTGCCGCTGGAGGAGACGGTGCGGGCCTGCGAGGACGCCGTGCGCCAGGGCAAGGCGCTGGCATGGGGCGTCTCGGTGTGGAGCGGTGCGCAGGTTCGCGAGGCGATGGCCCTCGCGCGCGCCTGCGGCGGCTACGGGCCCGTGAGCAACCAGCCGCCCTACAGCCTGCTGGAGCGAGGCATCGAGGCCGAGGTGCTGCCGGCCTGCCGCGAGCTGGGCGTGGGGCAAGTGGTGTTCTCGCCGCTGGCCCAGGGCGTGCTCACGGGGAAGTACGGCCCCGGCCCCGCGCCGGCGGGCAGCCGCGGCGCCGATCGCGAGCGGGGGCGGTGGATGCAGGGGCACCTCGAGCCCACCACGCTGGCCCGCGTGCAGCGCCTCGCGACCCTGGCGGCGGAGCACGGCACCACGCCGGCCCGGCTGGCCCTGGCCTGGTGCCTGCACCAGCCGGGCATCGACGCCGTGATCGTGGGCGCCACCCGTCCCGAGCAGGTGGCCGAGAACGCGGCCGCCTGTGACGTGCGCTGGGACGAGGGCCTCTCCAGGGCGGTCGCCAGCATCTTCGGCTAGGCGCCCCGCCCCGCGAGGCTGTCCCTGCCCCTTGGATGCTGGCGTGTGGAGGCCCCATGCGCCAGCTCTCCGACCTGCTCGCGTCGCTGCCGTTGCCGCCCGTGGACCGCGAGGCACCGCCCGCAAGGCTGGACGACCGGCTGCTGGTGGGACTCGGTGCGGGACTGCCGGCCGGGCACGTGCACGTGTGGGGCGGCGCCGCGGGCGCGGGCAAGACCTCGCTGCTGCTCGCGATGCTGCACCGCGCCGCCGCGCACGGCCGGCGCGTGCTCTACGCCACCTACGACCTCCCGCCGGAGACGCTGGCCTTGCGCCTGCTGGCGATGGGCGCCGGCGTGGACGCGGAGGCGCTCGCGCACGGGCGCCTCGGGGCGGCCGATGCCGAGCGTGCTGCGCACCTGCGCGAGGCACTGGCACGCACGCCGTTCCACGTGCTGCCCGCCCGCGGGCTGGGCGTGGCCTCGCTGGAGGATCGTCTCGTGCGCATGCCGTTCCGCGCCGAGGTGCTCGCGGTGGACTACCTGCAGGCGGTCGTGCGCGAGCCCGGCAGCGACGTGGGCCTGGCGCTGCGCGACCTCGCCACGCTGGCGACGCGCCTGCACGTGGCCGTGGTCTGCGCGCTGCGCGCCGACGCCGTGCCTGCGGGCGAGGCCAGCCCGCTGGAGGGCCTGCCGCTGGAGCGGGCCGATCGCGTGGGCTGGGTGGAGCCCGCCTCGTCCGGGGGCGTGGCGGCCTCGGTGGTGCGCAACCGTCATGGTCGGCGCAGCGACCAGCCCGTGACGCTGGACGCCTCGGGCGAGGTGTCTGGCGACTAGCCGCGCTACGCGGCCCGCGCGCCCGTATCCTGCGCGCATGGTCCCCGGCCCGCGCCCCGATGCCCTGCCTGGCGACGAGGAGCGCGAGGAAGACCTCGAGCCCCCGGCGCCGGATGCTGCGGCCTCCGCCGACGTGAAGGTGGGTGACATCGCGATCATCCCCTTCGCGCGCCTGCGCGAGCAGCTGGGCTGCGGCGCCGAGGCCGGCATCATCGTCGAGGACCGGCGCCACCTCGTGAAGCTGTTCTTCCCGGGCATGGACCGCGTGTTCTGGCTGGAGCACGAGCGCGTGCGCAGCGTGCCGCTGGGGCGCCTGCCCGTGCACCCGCTGGTGGACCGGCTGCACCGCCTGAGCGTCCTCCTCGGCGCGGACCTGATCGAGATCTACGACCAGGCCGGCGACGTCGCGGTCTACCACATCGGCTTCCGCGGCACCGACCTCGACGGGCTGCACGCGGTGCGCGACCTGCTCGGAGACGACCTGCGCCGCATGCGCATCGAGCCCGGCTCGATGCGGCGCGTGAAGCTCAACCTCGCCTTCCGCATGCCCGCGTGAGCGACGTCGCGTGCGTGCGCGCGATCAGCGGCGAGCGGGCCGGCCGATGACGTTGACGTAGGCGATGGCGTGTGCGCCGGGTGACAGGTCCAGCAGCCGGACGAGCTCTTCGTCGAAGAAGCCCGCGATGCCGCTGGCGCCGTGGCCCAGGCGCAGCGCGGCCAGCTGCAGCCGCGCGCCCGCCATCCCTGCCTCGAGGTGCGCGTAGCGGTAGGCCCGCTCGCCATGGCGCGCCACGGCTGCGGGGAGGTCGAAGGCGTGCACCACGGCCAGCGCGCAGTCCCCTGCCAGCTCCTGCCCGAGGCACGCGTCGCGCAGCGTCTCGCGCGCGATGCGCGCCGGGACTTCCTCCAGCACGTGCGCGTGCGGCTGCCAGCGGTAGGTGCCGGGCGCGAGCCCCTCCACGGCGTGCGCTACCACCCAGGTGTCCAGCAGCCCGGGCACCAGCGTGTCGTGCGGGCCGTTCGCGCCATGGGGGCGCGCGGCAGCCAGCATGCGGCCCACGTCGGCCAGCGGCACGCTGCCGCGCGTGAAGCGGCGCGTGCTGCGGCGCGCGCGCATGGCCTCCAGCAACGTGGCGTCTTGCGCGAGGGGCGCGCTGTCCAGCGGGATGCCGTCGCCCAGCGACGGCGGGCACGGGGCGCCCCGCACCGCGCGCGGCTCCAGCCGCGCCTCCATGCGCGTCGCGTCGTGCACGGGGCGGATCCAGCCACCCTGCCCCGGATCGGGCACGCGCGGTCGCGGCGCGCTGCGGCCCGCCTCGCGCCACGGTGCCACCACCCCACCTGCGGCCGGCACCAGCGGCACCAGCACCAGCGTGGCTTCCTGCACGGGGTCCAGCAGCATGAGGCTGTCCACGGCGTCGTCGGCAAAGTCGGCCACCGGCACCGCAGCGAGGCCGTCGAAGGCCGCGGCCAAGGCTGCATTGCCCACCACGTGGCCCGTGTCCAGCAGGACGCGACGCCATGCGCGATCGCCGTAGCGCCACGCACTGCGGCCGAACACGGCGCTGGCCAGCAGCACCACGTCAGCCTGCTCCAGCGCGGGGTGCCCGAATGCGTAGCGCGAGAGCTGGTCGTGGAAGCTGCCCTCCCAGCAGGCCAGCAGCGCGTGCTCGCGCGCCAGGTAGGCGTGCAATCCGTCGGGCAGCCCGTCCACGCCGCGCGTCGCCACCACCAGCTCGGCCGGGTAGAGACCGCCCGCGGAGGGTGCCGCCCGGAAGAAGATGGGCGGTGCGCCGGGCACCCGGCCCAGTCCCGTCACGCCGTAGGCATGGCAGAGGATGCGGCTCAGGGCGGGGAGGCCCAGCCGCGGGGCATCGGCAGCCGCGGGCTCCTCGATGGCTCCCGGGGGCAGGGCCAGCGGACGGGCCTGGTGCCAGGCCTTGAAGGTGGGCGGCTGGGCCCCGGGATCAGGGGCAGGCATGCGCCCGATGGTCTCGGGGGCATAGCAGGTGGCCGCGTGGAAGGCCTCGACCAAGGGCGTGACGGCGCTGGGCATGGCCGCATCATGGCCGTCCGCCGGGCCGGAGGCCAGCGCAGTTGCGAATGCTAACACCATGCGAACAATGGCGTGGGCCCAGCGCCCGTCACGGTGACGCACTCGTGACGCGCCCAGGCGAACAAGGCACCTAACCGAGGGCCGGACGCCCGCGCCAAGGCTCATGCCGAGGCCGGGCACGCCGATCCTCGCTCCAGTGCACGTGGCCTGTCCCTCCCGGGGCAGGGCGCGTGTGCGTCAGGCAACCCGCGTCCCGCCGGGACGCATTTTCCCAGGAGAGACAGTCAATGCGTACCTTCAAGGCGGCTCTGGCCGCATGCAGCATGGTGGCGGCCCTCGCGGCCACCGCCCACGCGGACTCGCGTGACATCCAGTCGGCGGTGGACGGCTACCTGGCCGGCACGCCCGACGCGGCGCTGGTCGGTGGCCCCGGCAGCGCCGGCTACGACCAGGGCTTCTGGATCCGCGGCGGCGACTTCAGCCTCAAGCTGAACGTC
>CAXQZU010000043.1:0-41146 GCA_964228555.1 Planctomycetota bacterium | reverse complement strand
TGCCACAAGCAGTTCCGCGACACGCCCGCCGGCGCTGCCTCGCGCTGAGCACGCGGGCATTCGCGCGCACTGCCCCTAGGCCTCGCGCTGCAGCAACAGCTCCACCGGCTCGAAGCCCATGCTGCGGCCGAAGGCCAGCGCGCCGGGGTGCCCCTCGGGCACGCTGGCGCGCACCTCGCGCACGCCGCGCTCGTGCAGCAGGTCCAGCGTGCGCTGCACCAGCCTGCGCGCGAGGCCCCGCCGCCGGCGCGGCGGCGCCACGAACACCTCGCCGATCTCGGCCTCGCGCAGGGCTCCGGGGGGCGCCGGCAGCAAGCGAGCCACGGCGAAGGCCACCACCAGCCGGCTGCCCTCCTCCGCCACGAGCAGCACGTGGTCCGGGTCCTGCAGGATGGCAGCCACGTGCGAGGCCAGCCATGGGCCGGCGTCCGGGTGCGGCGCGCGCCGCGCGTCCCCGCGCGCCTGCTCCGCCAGCCAGGCCTGCCACAACGCGTGCAGGCTGGGCAGGTCGCCCCGGCGGGCCATGCGCAGCGGGGTGGCCTCCACGGCTAGGCCCCCGCCAGCGTGCGGCGCAGCACGTGCTGCCAGGGCTGGTAGCCGGCCGCCTGCAGTCGTGCGAGCGCGGCCTCGTCCCGTACGGGGACCGCGGCGCGCAGCACCTCGGCGCCGCGGGCTCGCAGCGCCTCGTGCATGGCAGACACCAGCGCGCGTCCCAGCCCCTGGCCGCGTGTCTGCGGCTCGAGGTACAGCTCGGCGATGTCGCCCACGCGCGTGGCGCGCCACAGCGGCGGGCGCGTCACCACCTGGCCCGTGGCGTAGCCCAGCACGCGCCCCGCCGCGTCCTGCGCGACCCGCAGCAGGCGATCCTCCTGCCGCAGCCAGGCCGACAGGCGCTCCTCGCAACGCGCCCGAGCCTCGGCCGAGAGGCCGGGCAGGCCCTCCAGCCGAGCGCGCTCGCCGAGGAAGTGGAGGCGCAGCGCCAGCAGCGCCGCGAAATCCTGCCGCGCCGCGGCACGACACGGGGTGCCGTGCGGAGCGGGCGTGGCCGGGGGCGTGGCGGCAGCGTCGTCCATGGGGCCTGTGCGGATGCTAGGCGCGACGGCCCGCCCTCGCCCGCCCCCCCCCGCGCACGAGCCGAGGATCCGGGGCGGAAGGCCGTGGGCTGGCCCGGTCACCTGCCGGCCCCCGCCCGGACTGGCTCCCCCCGCCGGGGGCGGCTGCGGGGGGCGTCGCCGGGCTCGACCCCTACGATCCGGCCATGAGCGAGACCAGCCCCTTCGCCCCCCTGCCCGAGATCTTCGACGAGCTGCGCGCCGGGAAGATGGTCATCCTCGTGGACGACCCCGACCGGGAGAACGAGGGCGACCTCATCATGGCGGCCGAGAAGGTGCGGCCCGAGGACATCGCGTTCATGCTGCGCCACACCAGCGGCATCATCTGCGTGCCGCTGCCGCAGGAGCGCGCCGACCAGCTCGAGCTGCCGCTGCAGGTGAGCACGGGCCGCAACTCCTCGCGCTTCGGCACCCAGTTCACCGTCAGCGTGGAGGCCCGCCACGGCGTGACCACGGGCGTGAGCGCAGCCGACCGCGCCACCACGATCCGCACGCTGGCGCGTCCGGACTGCCGCCCGGAGGACCTCGCCCGGCCCGGGCACGTCTACCCCATCCGCGCGGCCGAGGACGGCGTGCTGCGGCGCAGCGGCCAGACCGAGGGCAGCACCGACCTGTGCCGGCTCGCGGGCATGCAGCCCGTGTCAGTGATCGCCGAGGTGATGAACCCCGACGGCACGATGGCACGCCTGCCGCAGCTGGAGGTGTTCGCGCGCGAGCACGGCCTCAAGCTGTGCTCGGTGCGCGACGTGATCGAGTGGCGCCGCCGCACCGAGCGCCTGATCACGCTGCAGGCGCAGGCCAGCCTGCCCACCGCCTGGGGCGAGTTCACGCTGCACTGCTACACGGCGCGCACCGACCCGGAGCCGCACCTCGCCCTCACGCTGGGCCTGCCCCGCCCGTCGGAAGGCAGCCCCAACCCGCCCGTGGACGCGCCCGTGCTGGTGCGGGCCCACAGCGAGTGCCTCACCGGCGACGTGTTCGGCTCGGAGCGCTGCGACTGCGGCGCGCAGCTGCAGCAGGCCATGGCGCGCATCGCCAAGGAAGGCCGCGGCGCCATCCTCTACATGCGCCAGGAGGGCCGCGGCATCGGCCTGATCAACAAGATCCGGGCCTACGCGCTGCAGGAAGGCCAAGGGCTCGACACGGTGGAGGCCAACGAGCGGCTGGGCTTCAAGGCCGACCACCGCGACTACGGCGTGGGCGCGCAGATCCTCTACGACCTGGGCATCCGCAAGCTGCGCCTGCTCACGAACAACCCGACCAAGTTCCGCGCGCTGGCCGGCTACGGCCTGGACATCGTGGATCGCGAGCCGCTGGAGACCGAGCCCACGGCCGCCAACACCGGCTACCTGCGCACGAAGGTGGAGAAGATGGGCCACCTGCTGCGCATCGACGGGCGCAAGGCCTAGTCCCGGCGCCGCGCCGGCAGGGGGCGCTGCGCGCCGGAGTCCAGCGGGGCGCTACTCGCCCAGGCCGAGGTAGGTGTAGCCCTCGATGGCCTCGCGGTACTCCGCGAGGACGTCGTTGGCGCTGGAGCGCGTGAGTCGCTTCTCCTTCATGGCGCGCCGCACCATCTTCTCGATGGCGTCCACCATCTGCTCGGCATCGTGCCCGAAGATCTTCAGCACGTCGTCCGCGTTGTCGCCCTTCACCAGCGCGTCGATGCGGGTCGTGCCCTTGCCCTTGCCCTTGACCGTCACGTGCACCTCGTCCACGCGGCCGAACAGGTTGTGGTAGTCGCCCATCACGTCCTGGTAGGCGCCGATCAGGCCGATGGCCACGTAGTAGGGCTTGCCGGGCGTGAGCGCGTGCAGCTCGAGGCTGTCCTTGACGTCGCGCAGGTCCACGAAGCGGTCCACCTCGCCGTCCGAGTCGCAGGTGACGTCGCACAGCGTGGCGTGCACGCTGGGGCGCTCGTCGAGGCGGTGGATGGGCACGATGGGGAACAGCTGGTCGAGCGCCCACGAGTCGGGGATGCTCTGGAACACGCTGAAGTTGGCGATGTACTTGGACACCAGCCGCTTCTCCAGCTGCTCGAACTCCTCCGGGACGAAGCGGTCTTCCTTGGCGAACTGCAGGGCGCGGCGCCCGATCAGGGTCATCATGCGCTCGGCGAGGGCCCGGTCACGCAGGCTCAGGTAGCCGAGGTCGAAGTGCCCCATGAGCACCTCGCGCTTCTCTTCCGCATCGTGCCAGTACTCGCGGTGGTTCTTGCGCGTCATCCCGGCGTAGATCTCGTGCAGGCCCTTGAGGCCGTCGTGCGCGTCGGCCGGCACCATGATCTCGTCGTCGTCGCCCTGCGTGGCCTGGCCGCTCACCTCGCACAGCAGCAGGCAGTGGTAGGCCGCCAGCGCACGGCCGGACTCGCTGACCAGCGTAGGCACCGGCACGTTCTCGGCGACGCAGGTCTCCTTGACGAAGTAGACCACGTCGTTGGCGTACTCCTGCACGGAGTAGTTCATCGACGCCTCGTACGAGGTGTTGCTGCCGTCGTAGTCCACGCCCAGGCCGCCGCCCACGTCGAGGTAGTCGATGGGACAGCCCTCGGCCCGCAGCTTGGCATACACGCGGGCGCCTTCCTTGACGGCGATCTTGATGCGCTTGATCTCGGGGATCTGGCTGCCCACGTGGAAGTGCAGCAGGCGCAGGCAGTCGATCATGCCGGCCCGCTTGAGCTGGTCCACGGCGTCGATCAGCTCCTGCGTGGTCAGGCCGAACTTGGCCTCGGCACCGCCCGACTTCTCCCACTTGCCGCTGCCGCGCGCGCGCAGGCGGATGCGCACGCCCACCATGGGCCGCACGCCAGCCTCCTCGGCCACGCGGATGATGAGCGGGATCTCCTGCGCCTTCTCGACGATCAGGAACACCTTGCGGCCGAGCGCCACGCCCTGCAGGGCCAGGCGCACGTAGGCGGCATCCTTGTAGCCGTTGCAGATGATGACCGCGTCGTCGCGCAGCTCGCGCGAGAGCGCGATGGTGAGCTCGGCCTTGCTGCCGGCCTCGAGGCCCATGCCCAGGGGCGCGCCGGCTGCCACGAGCGGGTCGAGCACTTCCTTCTGCTGGTTGACCTTGATCGGGAACACGCCGCGGTAGGCGCCGGCGTAGGCGTACTCCTCGATGGACTTGTTGAAGGCCTCGAAGATCTCCGCCACGCGCGACTCGAGGATCTGCGGGAAGCGCACCAGCACCGGGAAGCGCGCCTCCTTCTCCTTGAGCTTGGGGACCAGCGCCATCAGGTCCACGGCGGCCTCGCCGCGATGCGGCTTGACCACGAGGTGGCCCTTGCTGTTGACGTCGAAGTAACCAGCGCCCCAGCCATCGATGCCATAGAGGCGGACGGCGTCGCGGGTCGTGAAGCTCATCGGGGCAGGACTCCTCGGGAGGCGCGGCCGGCCGCGCGAGGCGCCTAGCATCGCTTCGCCGGCCCCCAGCGAGAGGAAAGACGGCATCGCCTCCCCGCGCAAGGGGGAATGCGCGGCGCGTCAGCGGGCCGGTGCGGGCGCGGGCTCGCCCGCGAGGGTGGTGGGCCGGTAGGTCGTGCCCGGCCGCAGGCGCTCGGCACGCGCCGCGCGGATCGTGTCGCCGGCGGCGAGGCAGCCCGCCACCTCCTCGCCCGCCACCAGCCGGCCGGCCACGAGCAGGCGCCCCTGCAGGTGCCACGCCGTGCCGGTGGCCACGAACAGCCGCCCCCCCACGCTGCCGTCCTCGCCCACCAGCAGGCTCACGGTCCCGCGCAGCGGCGGCCGGCGGCTCGCCTCGCGCGCCAGCAGGTAGCCCGGATCGCGACCTGCCTCCACGCCCAGGACGGGCGTGGCCGAGGCCACCGGCAGCCCATCGAGGCCGCCTTGCGTGGCCAGCCACACGAGGTGGCGCACGGCCTGCGGCGCATCGTCCTCGAAGAGCTCCAGCGTGAGGGGGCCGCGCGTGGTCTCCAGCACCAGGCGGGGCAGGTCGGCGCGCGCCTCCTCGGCGCGGCGACGGCTGCGCTCGGCCAGCTCGGCCTCGCCCGCCTCGCGTGCCCGCTCGGCATGCAGCACCACCAGCGCCTCGGCCGGGTAGCGCTGCGCCAGCGGCGCCAGGCGCTCCAGCGCCGCGGCGAACGCCCCCTGCTTGAAGAGCAGCAGGCCCGCGCCGAGGTCCTGCCCGTCGCGCGCGTAGGCCTGCCAGGGCCCCGCGGGTGCCGGGGCCGCGGCTGCGGCCAGCGCCCGCTCGTAGGCGCGCTCGCAAGCGCCGCCGTCCGTTGGCGGGGCCGCCGCCAGCGCCATGCCTCGCGCCAGCACCTCCAGCCCGTAGGCCGCCTCGCGATGCCCGGGCACGGCCGCGAGCGCCTCGCGCCAGCAGGCGCGGGCGGCCTCCTGCTGGCCGAAGCGCCAGAGCAGGTCGCCGCGCACCCACGCCAGCCAGGGCGCGAGATCCGCGCGCAGCGCCTGCACCTCGTCGAGGGCGCCCAGCAGCGGCGTGACCCACGCGGACTCCGGTGCGGCCAGCATGCCGCCCGGGCCGGCCGGCGCCTGGGTGGTGGCCAGGAAGCGGCGCCAGGCGGCCATGCGCTCGTCGTCGGCCGCATCGGCCTCCGCCAGCGCCTGCGCGGGCTCGGCCCCGGCGGGCTGGCTCCACGCCCCCGCCGCAGGCACGAGCCGCGGCCAGGCCGCCGGGGCACCGCCGCCCAGGTCGGCCGGCACGCTGGCCACGAGGTTGCTCACGCGCGTGGCCACGGCCAGCGCCAGGGCCAGCGGCGCGTCCTCGCGGGGCAAGTCCAGCGCCGCCAGGGGCAGGCGCAGCTCCAGCGACCACGCCCCGCGGCGAGCGGTGTCCACGGCGCCCTCCACGGGGATGTACGCCCGCGTGGCGCCGCGCGGGCTGCGCACGCTCCAGCGGGGCGCGCGCAGCTCGCAGGGTGCGTAGCCCACGGCCACGGCCTCGGCGGCGCGCAGGATCGAGCCGGACGCGGCCATCACGCGCAGGCCGATGCCCGTGCCCGGGTCCTCCGGCACCTCCACGCCCACCCACAGCGCGCCCCCGGCCTCCAGCACGCGCACCTCCGGCGCGAGGCGCTGCGTCGCGGTGGGCGACCCGGGCGGTGCAGGAACCTCCAGCGTGCCGGCAGGCAGGAGCAAGGCGTCACGCCAGCCCGGCTCGGCGAGCCGGCCGTCGAGCACCAGGTCGTGCGACCGCGGCACCGCCTGCGGCGGCGTGGAGGCCAGGCAGGCCCCGCGCGTGCCGCCCGCCCAGAACGCCAGCAGCAGGAGCGGCGCGAGGCACGCAGGACGGGGCGGGACGCAGCGCATGGCCGGGGCGATTAGAGCAGGCCGCGCAAGAGGTGCAGCGAGGCGGCGCAGGCTGCCGCACAGGGCAGGTTGTCGTCGGGCGGGATGCGCACGAGGTCCACGAGCGCGGCCACGAGCACCACCGCACCCAGCAGGGCCGGGGTGGGCACCGGCCCCGCGTGCACCCAGCCCAGCGCGCCGGACAGGGAGGCCACGCCATGCGCCAGTGCCAGCGCGCCCACGCTGCCCGCCAGCACGAAGGCGCCGCTGCCGGCCCACGTGGCCTTGCGGTGGCCCAGCAGCGCAGGCGAGCGCACGCGCGCGCCCACCAGCGCCGCCGCGCTGTCGCCGAAGGCCAGCACGCCCCACGCCGCCGCCGCTTCCGCGGGCGGCAGCAGCAGCACCAGCCCCAGCACGGCAAGCGGATAGGTGCGCAGCCCCCCGAGGAAGCGCTCGCCAGGCCGTTCCAGCGCGCGGCCCCAGCGCGTGCGCGGCATCACCACCCAGTTGAGCAGCAGGGCAGCGCAGGCCATGGCCACGGCGCCCGCCCTCGGCAGGACGCCCAGCCAGAGGGCGTTCAGGCCCATCGCGGCGTGCAGCAGGGCACGCACGGGCGAGCCGGGCAGCGCGGGACGGGCCGCCGGCTGGCTCATGCGCACCGCTCCAGCACCCAGCCTCCCTCGCGCGCCACCTCGCGGGCAGGCTGGGCCGCAAGGGCACCCGACCACGCCGCCGGGCTCGCCAGCGGGCGCAGGCGCCAGCCCCGCGCGCGCAGCACGCGACAGCCCTCGGCGGCCACCTCCGGCCGGTCCAGCGCGCCGTGCCCGTCGGCCGCATGCAGCACGACGAGGTCCATGCTGCCCGCCGCCAGCGGCAGTCGCGTGGGATCGGCCACGGCCCAGTCCGTGCCCTGCCGAGCGAGCCGCGCGAGGTCCAGCGCGGCATCCTGCCGGGCATCGTCCACCGCGGGCAGGAGGAAGCCCTCCTCGGTGACGGCGAGGTTGCGCGCGCGCCGGATGCGCGCCACGCTGCGGTCCACGCCCAGCACGCGGCGGGCGTGCCGGGCCACCTCGAAGGCGGCACGGCCTACCCCCGTGCCGAGGTCCAGCGCCTGCCCCAGCGCGCCCTCGCGCGCCGCGCGCGCCGCCAGCGCCCCGGCCGCGAGGTCCGCCGCGAGGCCGGACGCCTCCTCCGGCGGCGGTGCGCCGGGCCGCAGGTCGCCGTAGCGAGCGACCAGGTCCTGCAGCGGCACGCTGTCATCCCCCTCGCCCAGGCGCGCGAGCACGAAGCGCGCCACGCGCGGGTCGGCCAGCGGCATGCGCCGCACGATGGCGCCCTGGGAACGCAGCGTCGCCTCCAGCGAGGCCGGGACCAGCACGCTGCCTCCCAGCACCACGCGCACCGCAAGGCAGGCGGCGCAGGCGAGGAAGGCCTCCACCACCTCGTCGCCGGCCTGCCGCGTGGCGTCCAGCGACAGGCGCTCGCCGCAGGCAGGGCAGCGCAGGACCTCGAGCCAGGCGCGGTGCATCGCGCCCAAGGCTACGGGCAGGGCTGCCCCGCGGACAGGCGCGGCCTACGACAGGCCCTGCACCTGGATCAGGGGCGGCGGGGGCTGCTGCGCGTTGCGGATCGAGGCCTGCCGCGCCACCTCGCGGGCCACGTGCACGAGGGCCTCGCGCCCGGCGGCCGGGGCCTGCGGGTCGGCCAGCGCCGGCAGGCCCTCGTCGCCGCCCGTGCGCACGCTGGCATGCAGCGGCACGCCGCCCAGGAAGGGCAGCTTCCTCTCGCGCGCCCACGCCTCGGCGCCCATGTGGCCGAAGATCTCGTCGCGGTTGCCGCAGCGCGGGCACACGTAGAAGGACATGTTCTCCACGAGGCCCAGCACGGGGATCTTGAGGCTCTCGAACATGGCCACGGCCTTCTGCACGTCGATGAGCGAGACGTCCTGCGGCGTGCTCACCACGACGGCGCCCGTGACGGGCACGGTCTGGGCCAGCGACAGCGCCACGTCGCCGGTGCCGGGCGGCAGGTCCACCACGAGGTAGTCCAGCTCGCCCCACGCCACGTCCGTGAGGAACTGGCGGATGACGCCGTGCACGATGGGCCCGCGCACCACCATCGGCTTCTCGGGATCGAGCACCAGCCCCACCGACATCATCGCCAGGCCGTGCGCGCGGTTCGGGTGGGCCTTCTTGTCGCCCGCCATCGTGGGACGCTCGTGGTTGCCCAGCATCGTGGGGATGGACGGGCCATACACGTCGGCGTCGAGCAGGCCCACGCGCGCACCGCTCTGCTGCAGGCCCAGCGCGATGTTCACGGCCAGCGTGCTCTTGCCCACGCCGCCCTTGCCCGCGCCCACCGCGATCACGTTCTTCACCTGCGGCAGCCCGGCGGGCATGCCCGCCGCCGGCCCCGTGGCGCGCACCTGCGCCGTCATCTCCACCTCGACGGCCGTCACGCCCGGCAGGCGCGAGACCACCTCGTGGCACTGCTTCTTGAGCAGGTCCTTCACCGGGCAGGCCGGCGTGGTCAGCTCCACCTTGAAGGCCACGCGACCGCCCTGGATGACGATGTCCTTGACGAAGCCCAGCGACACGATGTCGCGGTGCAGGTCGGGATCCATCACCGCCTTGAGGGCGGCGAGCACGCTGTCGTTCGTGAGGGCCATGGAGCGCTCCGGGCCTGCGCCTCGCGCAGGTGCGCGGGATGGTACGGGTCGGCCCCGGGCAGGCCCTTCCTGACCGGGGCGCGCGCAGCTTCCCCCCCTTGCTCGCCCGCTGGCGCGGGATGCTTGCGGGGCCGCGGCCGCCGGACGCGCGCCGCCGCGCCGTGCGTGCGCGCCGCGCGGGGTGCGGGCGCTCAGGCCCGGGCCGGCGTGCGCGCCAGGTCCAGCACGGCGGCCACGCAGGCCTCGATGCCCGCCGCCACGTGACGGATCGAGGGCCCGAGCATGTAGGCCGGCGTGGTGACGATGCGCCGCTCGCGATCCACGACGAACCCCTCCACGGGGCAGTCCTGGTGCCGCGCGCCGCAGGCCTGCAGCCGGGCGGCGGTCCCGCGATCGTGGCCGATGGTGAGCGTGGGATGCTCGTCCCCCAGCAGCAGGGCGAGGAGGGCCGGCGCAATGCAGAGGGCGCCGATGGGCTTGCCGGCCGCGTGCATGGCCCGCACCAGCCGGGCCGTGCCGGGCTCGACCTGCCCCTGCTCGCCCTGCGTGGCAAAGGTGCAGAGGTTGAGCGCTGCCCCGTAGCCGCCGGGCAGCAGCAGGGCGTCCAGCGCGGAGGGGTCCGCATGCGCCACGTCGCGGATCGCCCCGCGCGCAATGCGCGCCGACTCCACCAGCACGTTGCGCGTCGCGGCCTCGCGCGCGCCCGTGAGGTGGTTGACCACCTGCGCCTGCGGCATGTCCGGCGCGAAGCAGTGCACCTCGGCCCCGGCGCGGTCCAGCGCCAGCAGCGTGAGCACGCTCTCGTGCACCTCGGCCCCGTCCTGGAAGCCACAGCCACCCAGCACCACGCCCACGCGCACGACCATCGGCGGCCTCCGTCGCGGGCAGGGCCCGCGGCGCTACTGTACGGCCGGGGCAGGCGGCCGCGGGTGAGGCGTCATCACCACGACAAGGCGCAGGTCCTCGGGCCCCAGCGCCTCGATGCCGTGGACCTCGCCGGCCGGGCAGAACACCACCTCGCCGGGTCCCACGTCCACCACGTGCGTCCCGCTGGTGGCGCGCGCCCGGCCCGAGAGCACCTGGTAGAGCTTGTCCTCGGCGGCATGCAGGTGCGGGGCCTGGGCCTGCCCCGGCCGCAGCACCCACACGTCGCAGAAGAAGCGCGCCGTCTCGAACAGCGTCACCTTCGCCACGCGGTCGGGCCGGGACTGCGTGATGGGGCTGGTGTCGCGCACGCGCTCGTGGGCCATGGCTGCCTCCGACGGGTGGCGCGAGCCTACCCGTGCCGTGGCGTGGGCGTCGCAGGTCCCGCCGGCCGTAGAGTCAGGCCATGCACCCGACGCCTGCCGAGCCCGCGCCGGCCGTGGGCGTGCTGCTGGCCGCCGGCCGCAGCACG
The DNA here is from genome assembly GCA_964228555.1 of Planctomycetota bacterium. Classification (GTDB taxonomy): domain Bacteria; phylum Planctomycetota; class PLA2; order PLA2; family JAEUHO01; genus CAXQZU01. The sequence goes on along the minus strand of CAXQZU010000043.1, from coordinate 30,703 downwards.
CGCCTGCCCCCCGACAAGCTGGCCCTCGTGCTGGCAGGCCGCACGGTGATGGCGTGGGCGCTGGAGACGCTGGCACGGGCGCCCGGCGTGGGCGAGGTGGTGGTGGTGCTGCCGCCGGGCGGCAGGCTGCGCTGGGCGGCGCTGGCGGCTGCGCACGTGCACCTCGTGGAGAATCCCGCGCCCGAGGCCGGCATGATCAGCAGCATCCGCGTGGCACTCGCCCACCCGCGCGCGCACGGCCGCGACCTGCTGCTGTTGCCGGCCGACACGCCCTGCGTGCCGCCGGCGCTGGCCGGCGACCTCCTGGCCCGGCTGCGGGCAGGCGCGCACGCCGCCGTGCTGCCCACGCACGCGGGGCGCGGCGGGCACCCCGGGGCCTATGCCGCCGCGCTGGCCAGCGACTTCCAGCGGCTGGGCGACCGCGAGGGCGCGCGCGAGGTGCTGGCCCTGCACCGCGCCCGCACGCTGCGCGTGCCCGTGCACGATGCGGCCGTGACGCTGGACCTGGACGGCCCGCAGGACCTCGAGCCCGTGCGCGCCGCGCTGGGACGACGCGCGGCCGCGGCGTCTCCCTAGCCCACCTTGCGCGCCACGCTCTTCTGCTGCAGGAACAGGCCCAGGTAATCGCGGCCGCCGGCCTTGGAGCAGGTGCCCGAGAGCCGGAAGCCGCCGAAGGGCTGGGCGCCCACCAGCGCCCCGGTGCACTTGCGGTTGAGGTAGAGGTTGCCCACGTGGAAGCGCTTGCGGGCGTCTTCGAGGTGGGCCTCGTCCTGGCTGTAGACCGCGCCGGTGAGGCCGTAGTCGGTGTCGTTGGCGATGGCCAGCGCGTGCTCCCAGTCGCGTGCCTCGAGCACGGCCAGTACCGGGCCGAACAGCTCCTCCTGCGCGAGCCGCGAGGCCGGCGCCACGTCCGCCACCACGGTGGGCTGCACGAACCACCCGTCGCGCGCCACCGCGCCGCCGCCCAGCAGGCGACGGCCCTCGGCGGCCGTGGCGCCCAGCGCGGCCACGATGCGGGCGTGCGACTCGTGGCTGATCACGGGGCCCACCTGCGTACGCGGGTCCTCGGGATCGCCCACCACCAGCGCGCGGGCCTTCTCGGCCACCATCGGCAGGAAGCGCTCGTAGACCGCCTCGTGCACGATGACGCGCGAGCAGGCCGAGCACTTCTGGCCGCTGAAGCCATACGCCGCGGCCACCACGCCCGCCGCCGCCGCCTCGAGGTCGGCGCTGGCGTCCACCACGGTGGCGTCCTTGCCGCCCAGCTCGGTGATCACGCGCTTGATCCAGCGCTGGCCGGGGTGCACCACGGCCGCCGCCTGCGTGATCCAGAGGCCCACGGCCTTGCTCCCGGTGAAGGAGACGAAGCGCGTGACGGGGCTCTGCACGAGCCTCGCGCCCACCTCCTCGCCCGGGCCCGTGAGCAGGTTCACCGCGCCGGCGGGCACGCCGCACTCCAGCAGCGCCTCGTAGAGCTTCCACGCCACCGTGGGGCTCTCCTCGGCGGGCTTCATCACGACCGTGTTGCCCGTCACGAGCGCACTCACCGTCATCCCGCACAGGATCGCCAGCGGGAAGTTCCACGGCGCGATGGCCACGCCCGGCCCCAGCGGCACGTAGAAGCACTCGTTGTGGTCGCCGGTCTGCACCACGTCCACGCCGCGCGCGTAGCGCAAGGCCTCGCGCGCGTACCACTCGCAGAAGTCGATGGCCTCGGCGGTGTCGCCGTCGGCCTCGGCCCAGGTCTTGCCCACCTCCAGCACCAGCCACGCGCTCCAGTCGTGCTTCTGCCGGCGCAGCAGGCTGGCGAGGCGCAGCAGCACCGCGGCACGCTCCTCCCACGGCCGCGCGGACCAGGCCGGGAAGGCCGCCTCGGCCGCCGCCAGGGCCTCGTCGGCTTGCGCCGCGCCCGAGGCCGGGAACACGCCGATCACCTCGCTGGGCCGGGCAGGGTTGGTGCTGGACTGCGTCGCAGGCAGCTGGAAGCGGCGCGTGCCGGCAGCGTTGGGATACGAGCGGCCCAGCTGGGACCGCACGCGCGCCAGCGCGGCGCGGAATGCCTCGGCCTGCGCAGGGCGGGAGAAGTCGGTGAACGGCTCGTTGTGGAAGGGCGGGAGGTCGGAGGCATGGACAGGGGCCATGGAGGGGGTCTCCGGTCGCGCCGGGCCCGCTGCGGGGACCGGACGAGGCCCGGAGGATACGCGAGGGGCTGGTAGGCTCGGGCGCTGGATGGACGCCGACGCACCCGTGGACGGCCGCCCCTGCGCCTGGCCGGCCCTGGCGGCCGCCGCGCTCTCCGGCGTCACCGCCTTGGTGGCGCAGACGGTGTGGATCCGCGCGCTGGGGCGCGCGCTGGGCACGACCACCGAGTCGCTGGCGGCGGTGGCGGGCGTGTTCCTCGCCGGGCTGGGCCTGGGCGCGTGGTGGGGCGCGCGGCTCGTGCGTCGCTCGTCCCAGCCCGCCCTCACCGCCACGCGCGCCCTGCTGGCCTCGGCAACGCTCGTGGCGCTCTCCCCGTGGCTGTTCACGGCCCTGCCCGACCTGCACCTGTCGGTGCTGCGGATGCTGGGCGCCGAGCCCGGCCCCAACCCGTGGCCCGCGCTGGTCGTGGGCCTGCCCCTGCTGCTGGTGCCCACGCTGCTGATGGGCTGCACCTTCCCGCTGCTCGTGGCCGCGCGCACCCAGCAGCTGGGCGAGGGACGGGCCGGCGTGGGCGTGCTGTACGGCGTGAACACCGCAGGCGCCGCCGTGGGCGCGCTGGCCACCGTGCTCGCGCTGCCCGGGCTGGGCGAGCAGGGCACGCTGCTGGGCGCCGCGGCCTGCGAGGCCCTGGCGGCGCTGGCCGCGTGGACGCTGGCGCAGGGGGCGGCGGCAGGGTCCACGCCCGGTGCGTTGCCCAGCGTCGTGGCGGCGCCGGCCCTGCCTGCCCTGCGACCGGCGCGCGTGGGCGCACTGCTGGCGTTGACGGGCCTGTGCGGCCTGGGCGCCGAGGTCGCCGCCTTCCGGCTGCTGGAGCCGCTGGCCGGCCCACACCTGTGGGGCGTGGTGCTGCTGCTGCTGCCCGTGCTGGCCGGCCTCGCGCTGGGCGGCGTGCTGGGCGGGCGCATCGCGGCGCGCAGCCCCCGGCCCGTGCTGGCCCTGACGGTCGCCGTGCTGCTGGCGGGCGTGGGCATGCTGGCGCTGCCGGCCCTCGCAGGCCTGCTGCCGCGCCTGGTGCTGGAGGCCGGCGCCCCGCTGGGGCTGCAGCGCGTCGTGCTGCTGGCCCTTGGCAGCGCGCTGGCGCTGCTGCCGGTGATGGTGGCCTCGGGCGCCTGCTTCCCGCTGGGCGTGCGCGTGGCCCACGCGCAGGGCGAGAGCCCCGCGGCAGCCAGCGGGCGGCTGGGTGCCGCCAACGCGCTGGGCGCGCTGGTGGGCAGCCTGCTGGTGGGCTTCGCGCTGCTGCCCCTGCTGGGCGCCGCGCACGTGCTGCTGCTGCTGGCCAGCCTGCTGCTGGCGGCCGCGCCGCTGTGGCACCTCGCGCATGCGCGCGAGCGGCGCGTGGCCGTGGCCTGCGTGGCGGCGCTGCCGCTGGGCCTGCTCGCCCTGCCGCCGGTGCATGCGGCCCTGCGCCGTGCCGCGCCTGGCCCGGCCCTGCTGGTGGCCGTCACCGCACGCCCGCCTCCGGTGGTGCCGCGCGCGGGCGAGCCACCGTTCACGCTGCAGCTCGAGGGCGCCGCCGATGCCGCGCTCTACGCCCACTGGTTCGGCGGCCGTCCCACCACGCCGGCTGGCCACGCCGACGGCCCGCTGCTGCCGCCGCGCGATGGACGCATGGGCACGATCAGCCTGCTGGAGGAGCCCGGCGGCGTGGTGCGGCTGCGCAGCAACGGGCTGAGCGAGGCCCAGCTGGATCCCACGCAACCGGGCCGGGGCAGCGCCACCGAGGTGGCGCTGGGGCTGCTGCCGATGCTGAGCCATCCTGCGCCGCGGCGCGCGCTGGTGATCGGGCACGGCGCAGGCTGGACCGCCGAGACGGTGCTCGCCGCCGGGATCGAGGCGCTGGACGTGGCCGAGCTCGACGCCACGCTGCTGGAGGTGGTGGAGGACTGGCGCGGCCACCCCCTGCCGGTACGGCACGACCCGCGCGCCCGCCTGTGGCTGGCCGACGGCCGCCTGCTGCTGCGCCGCGCGGCCCATGGCGACGTGCCGCGCTACGACGTCATCGCCAGCCAGCCCAGCCATCCCTGGGTGCCCGGCGCCGGCCACCTGTTCACGCTGGAGGCCTACCAGCTGGCGCGCGCGGCGCTGGCGCCCGGCGGGGTGTTCGCGCAGTGGCTCAACCTCTTCGAGATGTCGCCCGACCTGCTGCGCTCGGCGCTGGCCACGTTCCGCGCGGCCTTCCCCGAGTGCTGGGTGTTCCTGTTCCCGCAGGAGGCCGTGCTGGTGGGCTTCGAGGGCAAGCCCGCACTGGACGGCGCGCGCTGGGAGCGGCTGCTGGAGCGCGACCCCGCCGTGCAGTCCGTGGCCCAGCCCGTGGGCCTGCACAAGCCCGGCGACCTGTGGCGCCGCCTCGTGATGGACGGCCGCGGCGTGGAGCGCGTGGCCCCGGCCAGCGCCTGGCCGGCCCTGCGCGACGACCTGCCGCGCCTCGAGCTGGGCCTGGCGTGGCGCGTGCTGTCCAAGGCCGACGCACGCGAGGCGCTCGAAGGCCGTCGCGCCGACCTGGGCACGATGCTGCGCAGCGCCTTCCCGCCCGACCTGCAGCAGGCCCTGCCCGAGCCGGGCACGCGGGCGCGCTTCACGCAGCAGGCCGTGCAGGCGTGGCTCTCGGCCAACGACATGGACATGGCCGTGCGCTGGGACAAGGCGGCCGACTGGGGCGACGAGGGCGAGGCGCTGCTGACGCGTGCCGCGCTGGCGCGCGCGCGCGGCGAGACGCTCGCCGCGGAGGGCCTGCTGCGGCGCGCCGTGCGCGAGTCGCCGGGCGAGGTCGAGTGGGCGGCGGGCTGGATCGGGCTGCTGTCGGTGGGCGTGGTGGACCGGCCCGACCTGTGCGAGCGCGCGCTGCAGGACGCCGAGCGGGTCGCAGCGCAGCACCCGGGCCACGGCTCGCTGCTCGTGTCCGTGGCCCTGCTGCGCGCAGCCTGCGGCGACTACGCTGGAGCACGCCGCGAGTACGAGCAGGCCCTCAAGGCGGCGTCCCCCGCGGCGCCTCCCGACACGGCGGCCCGCTACGCCCGGCTGCTGCTGCTGGGCGGCGTGCCGGGCCCGCGCGTGCCGCTGGGGCCCGACCTGGGCGACGAGATGCTGGCCCTGTCGCTGCTGCGCACCGCGCCCGGGGCCGGCCTCGCGCTCGACGACCTCGAGCTGCGCGTGCGCCTGGAGGCGCGGCTGGGCGACGCGCAGAACCTGCGCGAGGCCGAGGCCCAGGTCGCGCAGCGGCGGCGCAGCGACGCCCGGCAGGCCGTCCGCAACGGCTGGGGCTGGCTGCTGGCGCTGGACGGCTCGGCGCTGGGCGAGGCGCAGCGGGCCATGGCGCTGGACCCCTCGTCGGTGGAGGCCTGCGAGCTGTGCGCGCTGGCGCTGCTGCAGGCCGCCCGCGCCACGCAGCGTCCTGCCGAGGTGCCCGCGCTGCAGGCCGCAGCGCAAGAGCAGCTGGCGAAGGCGCTGCGCGCCAGCGCCGCCGGCCAGCGACAGGACACGCGGGCCCGTGGCGAGGCCTACCTGCGCTGGTTCGGCGTCGAGGGCGTGGACCTGCAGCCGGCAGAGGACGAGTGAGGCAGCGCGGGGCGGGCGGCCCCGCCGGCCGTATCGTGCGGCCATGAGCCCCACGCCGCCCGCCGGACCGCACGCTCCGGCCCTGCTGGTGGACCGTGCCCCGCTGCTGCACGACCTGTGCGCGCGCCTGCCGCAGCGAGGCCGCGTGGCGCTGGACACCGAGGGCAACTCGCTGCACGCCTACCGCGAGCGCACCTGCGTGGTGCAGCTGAGCACGGAGGCCGAGAGCTTCATCGTGGACCCGCTGGCGCTGGACACGCTGGAGCCGCTGCGGCAGGCACTGGAGCGGCCCGAGGTCGAGCTGGTGCTGCACGGCGGCGACTACGACATCGCGATGCTGTCGCGCGACCACGCCTTCGGGTTCGGGCGCCTGTTCGACACGATGCTGGCCGCCACGCTGCTGGGCGAGCCCAAGGTGGGCCTGGCCGACCTGGCTGCGGCCCACCTGGGCGTGACGCTGGACAAGTCGCTGCAGAAGGCCGACTGGGGCCAGCGGCCGCTGGGCCCGCAGCACCTCGCCTACCTGCAGGGCGACACGCAGTGGCTGCTGCCGCTGCGCGACCTGCTGGCGGCACGCCTGGCCGAGCAGGACCTCGAGGAGGAGGCCCAGATCGAGTTCCGCCGCCTGGCCGCGCGCCGCCCGCGCGAGCGCCTGCCCGAGCACGAGCGCTGGCGTGACCAGCAGGGTGCGGGCGAGCTCGACGAGGCAGGGCGGGCCGCGCTGGCCGCCGTGTGGTCATGGCGTGAGCAGGAGGCCGCGCGGCGGGACGTGCCGCCCTTCAAGGTGCTGGCCCCGCAGGCGCTGCTGCTCGTGGCACGCGAGGCCGCGCGCACGGGCACGGGACGCGGCTCGCTGTCCCCGCTCTATCCCAAGGACGCCCAGCGCCACGGCGCGGCGCTGGCGGCGGCCGTGGAGCGCGGCCTCGCCGAGGCACGCGCGGGGCGTGCGCCCGCACCGCTGGAGCGGCCGCGACTCACCGACGACGAGCGGGCGGCGCAGCGACGCACGCGGGCGCGCGAGGACGCCCTGCGCGACTGGCGCCGCGCCGAGGCCGCCGCGCGCAAGGTGCCCAACGTGGTGGTGCTGCCCAACGTCGCGCTGGAGTGGCTGGCTGCGCAGGAGCAGGCCACGCAGGAGGTGCTGGCCGCCTGCGCCGACCTGGGCCCCAAGCGCATGGCGCGCTACGGCGAGGCCCTGCTGGCCTTGCTGTCGCCGCAGGCCTGAGCAGGCGCCCGCAGCGGCCCGAGGCGAGGGGCGCGCGCTGCGCAGCCCCCCAACGCAGCGCGCAGGCAGGAGCACCGCCGTGGCGGGCCCTTGCCTGCGCGGCAGGGAGGCGGGCTGGCACGCCCGCCGCAGGGTGACGAGGGCTAGTCCTCGTCGTCGTCCTCGAAGTCGTCCTCGTCATCGTCGTCGAGGTCGTCGTCCTCGTCGTCGAAGTCGTCGAAGTCGTCGTCGTCGTCCTCCTCCTCGTCCTCCTCGTCTTCCTCCTCGTCCTCTTCCTCGTCCTCTTCCTCCTCGCGGCGCTTGGCGCCGACGAGGTCGAGGCCGGCGGCGAGGCCGAGCAGCCGGGCGAGTTCGTCGTCCTGCAGGCGTTCGAGCAACGACATGGGCGTCTCCTGACCTGGGCCCGGGCCTCCCCGGGCGGCGCGTACGAATACCCCTTGGGGGGGCCATGTCAAGGGTCCCCCCGGCTCGCGCAGGACCCGGCTCAGGGGGACGGATGGCACGACCGCCGGGCCCGGGGACCTTGGCCGGTGACGGGCGGGCGGGGCCGCCCGGCGGGCACCGGCGTTGCCCCGGTAGGCTGGCCCCGTGCGCATCGCCTTGGCCCAGATCGACACCACCGCCGGCGATGTCCGGGGCAACGTGGCGCGCATCGAGGCGGCCTGGCAGCAGGCCCGCGCGCAGGGTGCCGACCTGGTGGTGCTGCCCGAGCTGGCCGTGCTGGGCTACCCCCCGCGGGACCTCCTGCTGCGGGAGGGCGTGGTGCGTGCCGCGCTGGAGGCGCACGAAGCCCTGGCCCGCCGGCTGGCGGCTGGCCCCCCCCTGCTGGTGGGCTCCGTGGCGCGCAATCCCCGGCCGACGGGCCCGGGGCTGGTCAACGCCGCCCTGCTGCTGCGCGGGGGCCGGGTGGAGGCGACCTACGCCAAGCGCTTGCTGCCCACCTACGACGTCTTCGACGAGCGCCGCTACTTCGCGCCCGGCGAGGCCCCGGTGGTGGTCGAGGTGCAGGGACGCCGGCTGGGCCTGCTCGTGTGCGAGGACCTGTGGGGCGCCGACCGGCCGCACGGCCGGCGCCTCTACGACTGCGACCCGCCGGCCGAGGCCTGCCGGGCCGGCGCGGAGCTGCTGGTGGCGCTCTCGGCATCGCCCTACCACGCCGGCAAGGACGCGCACCGCCGCGACCTCTTCGCGGGGGAGGCGCGGCGGCTGCGCGTGCCGATCGTGGCGGTGCACCTCGTGGGCGGCAACGACGACGTGCTCTTCGACGGGCGCAGCCGCGTGCTGGGCGCGGACGGGCAGGAGCGCGCGCGGCTGGCGGCCTTCGAGGAAGAGCTGCGCGTGGTCGACCTGGCGGCGACGCTGGCGGGACCGGCCCTGGCCCCCGAGGCGCTGCCCGAGGCCGAGGAGCTGCGCCGTGCGCTGGTGATGGGGTTGCGCGGCTACGCGCGCAAGTCGGGCTTCACGCGCGCGCTGGTGGGCCTCTCGGGCGGCGTGGACTCGGCCGTGGTGGCCTGCCTCGCGGCTGACGCGCTGGGCGCAGCGCACGTGCTGGGCGTGAGCCTGCCCAGCCGCCACACGAGCACGCTCAGCCGCGAGGAGGCCAGGTCGCTGGCCACGCTGCTGGGCATCGGCTTCCGCGAGCTGCCCATCGAGGGCCCCTACGGGGCCCTGCTCGAGGCGCTGGATCCCGCCTTCGAGGGCAAGCCCGCCGACGTCACGGAGGAGAACCTGCAGGCGCGCGTGCGCGGCGCGATGCTGATGGCCCTCTCCAACAAGCACGGGCACCTGCTGCTGGCGACGGGCAACAAGAGCGAGGTCTCGGTGGGCTACTGCACGCTCTACGGCGACACCAACGGAGGCCTCGCGGTGATCTCCGACGTGTGGAAGCAGGGCGTCTACGCGCTGGCACGCCTCTACGAGCAGCAGGGCCGCATGCCCGCCCGCACCGTCACGCGCCCGCCCACGGCGGAGCTGCGCGCGGGGCAGCTGGACACAGACTCGCTGCCGCCCTACGAGGTGCTGGATCCCATCCTGCGCCTGCGCATCGAGGAAGGCCTCTCGCTGGACGAGATCGCGGCGCGGGGCGTGGACCGCGCGCTCGCCCAGCGCGTGCTGCGCATGGTGGAGCGCAACGAGTACAAGCGCCGCCAGCTGGCGCCGGGGCTGAAGGTGACGCCCGTGGCCTTCGGCTCGGGCTGGCGCATGCCGCTCGCGCGCCCCACCGACCTCTCCAGCGAGGCCTGATCGCGCCGCGCGGACGCGCGACCGTGGCATGATGACGAGGTCCCTGCCGAGGAGGCTGCGTGCGCATCCTGCTGATCCACCATCCGTCGGATGCGTCGTTCGTCGCCTCGCTGGTGCCCGAGATGGCCCGGCGCGACTTCGACCGCGTCGAGGCGCCCGCCGCCGCCGACCTCGCCGTGCTGCTGGTGTCGCGCGCCGCCCTCGAGCAAGGCCTGGGCGAGGCGCCGCGGCAGGCCCTCGACGCCGGGCTGGAGCTGCTGCCCCTGCTGCTGGGCGAGGACGTGCTGCCGGCCCGCTTCCCCGTGCATCGCAAGCACACGCCGCTGTGCAAGGACGTGGCCGGCGTGCTCAAGGTGCTGGTGGAGAACCGCAAGCAGCGCGGCGCCAAGCAGATCGACGGCAAGTCCGAGGTGTTCGGCTACGGCGTGCTGCTGGGCCTGCTGGCCCGCAAGGGCCGCTAGGTCGCCGCGCCCCGACGCGCACGAGGCCTAGGCGTCGTCCGGGCCCCCACCGTCGGGCGGCCCCGCGCCGTCCTCGTGGCCCGGCTCGGCCGCATCGCCCCGGCGGCGCCGGCCGCGGCGGCCCTCCCAGGCGGGCGGCGCTCCCGCCCCCGGCGAGCGGCCCGGGCCGGAGCCCGGCGCGCCCACCGCCAGGAACACCGCCTTCAGGTAGCGGCCCTCGGGGAAGGCGCCCGCCACGGGATGGTCGGCCGCCGCGCCCGTCACGGACAGCATGCGCACCTCGCGACGCACGTCGAGGGCCGCCTCGCGTACCACGCCGAGGTAGGCCTCCTCGCTCACGAGGCCTGAGCAGGAGCAGGTGAGCACGAGGCCGCCGGGGCGCACCGCCTCCAGCGCCAGCCGGTTGAGGTCGCGGTACTTGGCCAGCGCCGCGCCCAGGCCCGCGCGGTCGCGCGCCCACTTGGCCGGGTCCACCACCAGCACCTCCGGACGCTCCGCCTCGGGCCCGGCGATGTAGGCCCGCAGGGCATCGAACACGTCGCCGTGGTCGAAGCGCACCGTGGTCCCGGCCGGCAGCCGGTTGAGCGCGAGGTTGCGCTGGGCCTGCGCCACCGCCTCCTCGTCGAGGTCCATGCCACGCACCGTGCGCGCCCCGCCCAGAGCCGCCGCCAGCGCGAAGCCGCCCGTGTAGGTCATGCCGTCGAACACGCTGCGGCCGCGCGCCAGCGCGGAGAGGCGCGCGCGGTTCTCGCGTTGGTCGAGGAAGAAGCCGGTCTTGTGGCCGCCGGCGGGGTCCACCTCGAAGGCCACGTCGCGCTCGCGGATCCGCACCGGCCGCACGCGCGGCGGCGCAGGGGCCTGGAAGCCTTCCTGGCGCTCGGTCTTCTCGTCGGCGCGCAACACCACCGTGTCCACGTCCAGCACCTCGCGCAGCACGCGGGCGAGCTCCTCGCTGCGCCGGAACCAGCCCAGCGAGAAGAGGCCCACCACGGCCGTGCGGGCATAGCGGTCCACGACCAGGCCCGAGAGGCCGTCGCCCTCGGCATGCACCACGCGCCAGGCGTCCGTGCCCTCGGGCAGGCGCAGCACGTCGCGGCGCAGGGCCTCGGCAGCAGCCAGCCGGGCACGCAGCCAGGCCTCGTCGGGCACCACCTCGGGGTCGTAGGAGAGCATGCGCACGGCCACCTGGCTGCCGCGGTGGCCGAAGCCGAAGCCGCAGGGCTTGCCCTCCCGGGTGAGCACGCGCACCACGTCGCCGTCGCGCATGCTGCGGTCCGCGCTCATCACGCGCTTGCTGTACACGTACGGGTGCACGGGCGGCCCGCCGCGCAGCGTCAGGGTGGGGAAGGACGGAGCCATCGGGGCGCGAGGATACGGGCGCTGCGGCCGGCCGCCGCCTGCGAACCCACGGCGCATCGGGGACCGGCCGCTCAGGGCAGGGCCATGCCCTCGAGCACGCGCCAGCCCTCGATGCGACGGGCCACGTCGTTGGCGTTGGGCCGGCGCGCGGGCGCGGCCGCGAGCCCCTCGCCCAGCAGATGCTCCAGCGCTGGAGGGAGGTCCGCGCCCAGCGCCAGCGCTCGCAACGCGCCGGGCCGGGCGCGCTGGGCCGCCAGCGCGGCCGCACGCTCCGGACCCCAGCGGCCCGCGCGCAGCGCCAGCGCGAGGCCGCACAGGTCGTGCACGTCCAGCGCCGCGGTCAGGACGGGCCCGTCGTCAGCCGACTCCTCCGGGGCGCGCAGCCCCGGGGTGGGCTCGCGCCCCGGCCGTGGCGGCAGGCCCTCGCGCCACGCGCGCAACGCCAGCGTGGGACGCAGCACCGCGTCGCCCTGCTCGCCCAGCGTCACGGTGGCCACGCCCACAGCGCGGTGCAGCAGCTGGCGGCGGTGCAGCCACGAGAGGCCGCGGGCCAGCGAGGCCACCCAGCCCAGCCACGTGCCCAGCGGGGCGGGCGGCTGGGCCCGCCGGTCCAGCGCCAGCGTGCCCGCCGGCCGGCGCGTGGCCACCCACGCGCGCGGACCCTGCGGGCTGGGCCACAGGCCCAGGTCGCGCACCTGCGCCAGCGAGGGATGAGGGGCCCCGGCCAGCGCGGCGGCCCCGGCCAGCACGCGCGTGGCGTGCGCCCCGTCCAGCAGGCCCGGGCCCACGGCCACCTCCAGCGCGGCGCCGTCGGCGGGATCCCGCCCGGCCACGAGGCAGGCGTCCTCGGGCAGCGCCGCCACCTCGACGCCCAGGCGGCCGGGCCCATGCTCGGGCTGCCGCGACAGCGGCAAGCTGAGCCACGCCGAGAGGCGCGGCGTGCCCGGCGTGACGAAGGCGCGCGCCAGCGCGTCCTCGAACACGAAGGCCGTGGCATCTCCCGCCCCGGGCAGCAGGTCGAGGCGGTCGCCGTGGCGCAGCGGCAGCAACGTCCCCTCGCGCCCGTTGACCGCCAGCGTGGCCTCGCCCTCCGCCGAGGCCACCCACGCCCCGCGCACCTGGCGCAAGCGCGCATGCAGGGGTGCGAGGCCTGCGTGCTCCAGCACCACGTCGCCGTCCGGATCGCTGCCGAGGCGCAGGGTCTCCCCCAGGAAGGGGATGCGGCCCCAGGGAGCAGCCAGGCGACGCAGGGCTACGGGCACGGACGGCCAGCCTGCGAGGGAGGACGACCCGGGACCGCGAGGAGTGCGAGAGGCGTGGGCACGGGCCCTCCGGAGGCGTACCGTACACGCGCCGGGCGCACCGGGTGCGCGCCCCTGCGAGACGCGATGTCCCCGTCCTCCCCCACCCCCATCGACCCCGTGCTGTGGTCCCCGCTGCCCGCGGACCTCGGTGACGGCACGCCCGGCTCGCCGCGCCTCGTGGTGGACATCCTGCTGGCCGTGCCCCAGCCCGCGCAGTGGTCGCTGCTGCTGCTCAAGCGCCGGCCCGACCAGGGTGGCTTCTGGCAGGGCGTCTCGGGCCGCGTGGAGGCCTTCGACGCGCACCTCGAGGCCGCGGCCCGCCGCGAGATCCGCGAGGAGACGGGCTACGTGGAGGGCGTGGAGATCCACGACCTGGGCCGCTGGGTGGACTTCACCGGGCCCACCACCGGCCGCGCCTTCCGCAAGCGCTGCCTTGGCGCGCTGCTGCCCGCGCATGCCGGCCCCGGCACCGTGCAGATGTGCGACGAGCACCTGGAAGCACGGCTGGCCTCCTTCGACGAGGCCTGCGCGCTGGTGGCCTGGCCCGGCAACCGGGACGAGATCCGGTCCTTCGAGGCGTGGCTGCGCACGCGGCCGCCGCGGGTGTAGGCTCCCGGCCATGCGTCGCGCCATGTGCAAGCTCCCGGGCGGGAAGATGATGCACGTGGACGACGAGGCCGAGATCATCGAGGCCAAGAAGTCCGACGAGAAGGTGCTCTGGATCGACATCGAGCGCCCGGACAGCGACGACCTGCGGCTGCTGGAGGAGGGCTTCGGCTTCCACCCGCTGTCCATCACGGACGTGCGCGAGTCGCACACCGCGCCCAAGCTCGACGAGTACGACGGCTACGTGTTCCAGATCGTGATGGTGCCCACCAGCATCAGCGAGGACCGCGTCGAGCACATCGAGCTCTCGCTCTACTACATGCAGGGCACGCTGGTGACGGTGCGCGAGCAGCCGTGGCCCGCGCTGGACGCGCTGTGGGACTCGGTGCAGCACGATCCCGTCCGGCGGCTGGGCAAGGGCGCGCAGACCGTCTACCACACGGTGGTGGACATGGCCGTGAAGGCCTACGAGCCCGTGATCAACTTCGTCGAGGACGAGATCGACGGGCTCGAGAACGAGGTGCTGGATCCCGACGACGGCGTGGACAGCCTGGGCCCCATCTTCCGCCTGCGCCGCACGCTGCGCCGCATCTCGCGTCTCGTGCGCAGCCAGCAGGAGAGCGTGCAACGCCTGGCCAGCGGCACGGTCAAGCAGCTGCGCAAGGAGACCTGCTACCTGTTCCGCGACGTGGCGCAGCACCTGGACCTCTACAGCGGCCTGCTCGAGGACCACCGCGAGACGCTCGCCGGGCTGCGCGAGACCTACATCGGCGTGGCCTCCAACCGGCTCAACCTCGTGATGAAGACCCTGACGGTGTTCAGCGCCCTGATGCTGCCGCTGACCTTCCTCACCGGGCTGTGGGGCATGAACTTCGACGAGCTGCCCTTCGCGCACGAACCCTACGGGTTCTGGATCTTCCTGTCGGTGTGCCTGGCCGTGATCGGCGGCATGCTCTGGTTCATGGTGCGCGCCGGGTGGATGCGCAAGGTCTAGGCCGGCGCCAGTGAGCACGGCCGGTGCGGACGCTCCCGTCGCGCTGGTGACCGGCGCCACGGACGGCATCGGGCTCGAGCTGGCCCGGCGCCTGGACCGCCAGGGCCTGCGGCTGGTGCTGGTGGCGCGGCGCCCGCTGGCCTCAGCCGACGTGGGGCTGGCAGCGCGTCACCTCGGCGTGCAGGCCGACCTCGCCCGGCCCGCCGAGGCCTGCGCCACCGTCGGGCACGCGCTCCGCTCCGCCGGCATCGAGCGCCTCGACCTGCTGGTGCACAACGCCGCGCTGGGATCGTATGGCCCGCTGGAGCGCGAGCCCGCCGGCCGCCTGCACGAGCAGCTGGCCGTGGACCTCGCGGCCCCGATGCAGCTCACGCAGGCGCTGCTGCCACGCGTGCGCGCCGCACGGGGGCGCATCGTGTTCGTCAGCAGCGTGGCCGCGCAGCTGGCCTGCCCCGACTTCGCCGCCTACAGCGCCATGAAGCGGGCCCTGGAAGGCTTCGCCCGCGCGCTGCGGCTGGAGGAGCGCGGCCGCGTGCACGTGCGCGTGGTGGCGCCCGGCGGCACGCGCACGGGCATCCACGTCAAGAGCGGCGCCCCGGCCGAGGAGGTGACGCGGCTCTCCCGGCGCTGGCCCAGCGCCGCACGGGTGGCGCAGGCGCTGGAGCGGGCAGCCCGCGGCCGACGCTGGCACCGGACGCTGGGTGCCGCCAACGCGGTGGGCGGCTGGCTGGGGCGTCATGCGCCACGCCTCGCCGACCGGCTGCTGGGCCGTCCCCGCACGTGGGAGCCGCCCTGCACCCCAGCGGCAGCCCCCGCGGCGCCGGGCCGGCCCCGTCGCGCGCTGGTGACGGGCGCAGCCGACGGGATCGGCCGCGCGCTGGCGCGACGCCTGCTGGAGGCGGGCTGGCAGGTCGAGGGCGTGGACGTGGACCGCGCGCGGATGGCGGCGCTGCCGGCGCTGCGCTGGCACGCCTGCGACCTCGCCCAGGGCGAGGAGGTGCAGGCGCTGGGCCGCACGCTCGCGACGGGCGAGCCCTTCGACCTCGTGGTGCACAACGCCGGCATCTCGGCCACGGGCCGCTTCGCCACGCAGGCGCCGGACGCCTGGCAGGCGGTGCTGGCCGTCAACCTCGCCGCCCCGCTGCGGCTCACGCCGATGCTGCTGGCTGCGGGCCGGGTGCGGCAGGGCGGCACGCTGGCCTTCATCGCCTCGTTGAGCCACCAGGTGGGCTACCCGGGTGCCGCGGCCTACGCCGCCAGCAAGGACGGCCTGGCCGGCTACGCGCGCAGCGTGCGCGCCGCCGTGCGTGGCCGCGGGCTCCACGTGCTGTTGGCCTGCCCCGGGCCCGTGCGCACCGAGCACGCCCGCCGGCACGCCCCGCCGGGCAGCGACGAGTCACGCCGCATGCCGCCCGAGGACGTGGCCGACGCCGTGCTGGCGGGCGTGCACCGCCGGCGCGCGCTGGTGATCCCGGGTGCGGCCAGCCGCGTCGCCGCCTGGCTGGGCGAGTGGCTGCCCTGCGTCACCGACCGCATCATGGTGCGCAGCATCCTCGAGCGCCTGCCGCCGCCCTGAGGCTCAGCCCTCCAGCCGGAGGTGGCGCAACGCGCTGGCCGGCAGGTCGGTGAGCGCGCGCACGCCCTCCACGGCGTCCGCCTCGCCGCTGAGCACCAGCGGGCCGTCGGCCGGGTCGGCCGGCGCGAGGCCATGGCTGCCGCGCACCAGCGACGGGTCCAGCGGCACCACGTCCATGCGGTAGCGGAAGCCCAGCCTCTTGGCCAGCAGGCGCCGCGCCATGCGCAGCGCGGGCCAGCGCAAGGCGGGGTCCACGAACAGCTCCAGCGGGTCGTAGCCCGGCTTGCGGTGGATGTCCACCGTGCGCGCGAAGTCGGGCGCGCGCGCATCGTCCAGCCACCACGGGTAGGCCAGCCACGCATCGGGCTGGGCCAGCACCACGAGGTCGCCGCTGCGCGGGTGGTCGAGCCCCACCCGCGACCGCGCGGCGCCGGCGAGCACCTCGCCCACGCCCGGCAGGGTGGCCAGGCGGCCGCGCACGGCCTCCAGGTCGCCGCGGTCGCGCACGTAGACGTGGGCCAGCTGGTGGTCGCACACCGCGAAGGCCCGCGAGGCCAGCGGGTCGAGGCCCTCGCCGAAGGGGCCGTCGCGCACCGCCAGCAGGCCGGCCTCGCGCAGGGCCCGGTTGGGCAGCACGGCGCGCGTGACCGGCTGGATGCCGTACTCGCTCATGACCACCACCGTGGCCTCGATCGCACGCGCAGCCTCCAGCACCAGCGCCGCGGCGCGGTCGGCCTCGGCCACCCAGCGCGGCACGTCCGGATGCTGCGGGCCGTGGCGCTGCAGGTCGTAGTCCAGGTGCGGCAGGTAGGCCAGCGTGAAGCCCGGCCGCTGGGTGCGCAGCACGTGCGCAGTGGCCTGCGCGATCCACAGGCTGGAGGGCAGGCCGGCGCGCGGGCCCCAGAAGGAGGGGAACGGGAACGGGCCCAGCTCGCGCTCGAGCCCCTCGGCCAGCGACGACGGCATGCCCTGGATGCCGAACACCTTGCTGCCATCGCTGCCGTACCAGGGCTTGGGCGTCACGGCCAGGTCCACGGCCGCGCCCTGGTTGAACCACCAGAACAGCTGGGCCACGGCCAGCGCGCTGCCCCGCTCGCGGGCGAGCCGGCGCGCCTTCTCGTACACGGGCTCGCGCTGCAGCTGTGCGTTGGCCTGCACCCAGAAACGCACCTCGCCCAGCTCGGGGCGGTACCAGCCGTTGCCCACCACGCCATGCTGCTGGGGCAGCACGCCCGTGAGCATGCTGGCCTGCGCGCTCAAGGTCACCGCCGGCGTCACGCCCGACAGCGGGCGCATGGCCCCCGCCACCGCCAGCGCCTTGAGCGTGGGAGCGTGCTCGAGCAGGCGGGGCGTCAACCCCACCACATCGAGCCAGACGAGGGGCCGGCCGTCGCGCACGCGTGCTCCACGCTCCCCCGCGGGAGCCGGCCCCTTGTATACGGCACGCCCGCGCGAGCCGCCGACGGCCCCACGCGGCGCGTACACTCGCCCGGCATGCTGCCCCTGTGCGCCGTGCTCTTCGACGTCGGCTACGGCCTGCTGGACGAGGGGCCGAGGCTGGCGCACGCCCTTGGCACGCTGGCCGCCGACGCTGGGCTCCAGGGCGTGCCGCGGGCCCGCCTGGAGGCCTGCTACGAGGCTGCGTGCACAGAGCCCGGGCACGGCAGCCTGCTCGTGCAGGCGCTGGAGGCCGCCGGCGTGCCCAGCCCCGACGCTGCGGCCGCGCGCCAGCGGCTGGCGTGGGACGCCGTGCCGCTGGAGGCCTACCCCGACACGCTGGCCACGCTGGACCGCCTGCGCGCCCGCGGCCTGCAGCTGGGCGTGCTGGCCAACCAGCCGGCCAGCGCGCGCGCCGACCTCGAGCGGCTGGGCGTGTGTGCGCGCACGCGCGACACCTGGCTGAGCGAGGAGGCGGGCCGCTCCAAGCCGGACCCGGCCTTCTTCCGCATGGCCCTGCTGCGCTGGGGCCTCTCGGCGCCGCAGGTCGCCTACGTGGGCGACCGTCCCGACCACGACATCGGCCCGGCACGTGCGCTGGGCATGCGCACCGTGCGCCTGCTGCAAGGCCCACACGCCCGCATGCGGGCGCGGGCAGGCGAGCATGCCCACGCCGAGGCCCCCACGCTCTCGCGCGCGGCCGACGTGCTGCTGGGCTGGGCCGGCGCGTCGCGCTAGCGCGCCCAGCGCTCCAGCACCAGGCCGCGCTGCGCGAGGCTCTCCTGCCGGGCATAGCCCAGCGCGGCGAGGGCGCGGTCCAGCGGCTCGCCCAACGGCTGCGCGCCCTTGCGCACGCGCACCAGCCAGGCCTCGGGCTGCCCCGCGAGCACGGCACGCAGCGCCGGCTCGTCGCGCGCCTCCAGCCACGCACGATCGAGGCCGCCCGGCGCACCCGGCTCCAGCGCCAGCTCGCAGGGCACGGCGCGCGCCCGCACGCCCGCGTAGTGGCGCCAGCACAGCACCTGGAAGCCCGGCTCCACCAGCACCGGCGTGCCGAGGGCCACGCGCGGCGCCAGCGTGGCCACGGCCTGCGGCCAGTCGGGATGGCGCTGCTGGGCCACGCGCCAGGCGCTGCCCAACGCGCCGCCCACCACCAGCGCCAGCACCAGCGCACGGCGCGTGGGCGCGGGCACGCGCACCAGCCACGCAGCGCACAGCACGCACCACGCCCCGGCGAGGAAGGTGGCGTAGCGGTGCGAGAGGAAGGAGCCGGCCAGCCCGGCGGCCAGCACGGCCAGCAGCCCCACGGCCAGCAGCACCACCAGCGCGCGCAGGGCCCGCGGGTGCCCGCCCGGCGCCGGCCCGCCCAGCGCCGCGCGCACGCCGCGCCAGCCGCTCACGTCCGTCACGCCGTGCGTTCCCTGCGCACCGGGCGCGGCGCGCACGCCACGCCACCCGCGCCAGGCCGCCACGCCCAGCACCGGCAAGGCCAGCAGGCCGCCCAGCCCGTAGGCGGGCGCGGTCACCAGCAGGTGCTGGTTGAGCCAGCGGTCGGCCAGCCCCTGCACGCCCAGCGACAGGCCCGCGTGACCCTCCGCGGCGCGCACGCGCACCCACGCCAGCTGCTCGAGCAGGGCCGGCAGCCACGGCAGGAAGAGCAGGCCCGCGGCCGCGCCCGCCAGCACGAGGCCCAGCACGCGGCGCGGCGCCGGCTTGAGCGCCAGCACGAAGCCCAGCACGGCCAGGGCCGCCAGCAACGCGTGGTAGAAGCACCACAGCGCGCCGGCCAGGCACAGCGCCGCGCCCGCGGGACGCAGCCAGCCACCGTCCTGCACCGTGCGCCAGGCCAGCAGCCAGCTGGCCGTGCCCAGCGTCGCGGCCAGCGCGAACGAGCGCACCTCGAGGGACGGCCAGGCCAGCGCGCCGCTGGTGGCCGCCAGCAGGGCCGCCAGCCAGCCCGCCTCGCGGCCCAGCAGGCTGCGCGCCAGCAGGCCCAGCAGCGCCACGTGCAGCAGGCCCAGCAGCAGCGAGAAGCCGCGGGCCGCCATGTCGGCGCGGGCACCACCGCCGGGCCAGGCCTCGAGCCACGCGCGCAGCGCGAGGTAGTAGCCGGGCGGGTGCGCATCCCCGGCACGCGTGGCCGCCACCAGCGGCGCGGGCGCCATGGCCGCCATGCGCATCGAGAAGCACTCGTCCAGCCACAGGGGGCGCGCGAGCCCGGGCAGGCGCACGGCCAGCGCCAGCAGCCCCACGAGCAGCACGCCAAGCCAGGACCGCGTGCGCAGGGCGTCGGGCAGCATGCGCCCCGACTCTAGCCACGCCCTGCCCGCGCCCTGCACCCGGCCTGCACGGTCCACCCGGCAACGATCGCGGCCGGGCCCCGCACGGTGCCCGGCCTCGCAGGGGGAGACGGGAAGGCGTCGCGGGAGCTAGAAGTCGCCCATGCCCCCCATGCCGCCCATGCCCCCCATCCCGCCCATGCCGCCGCCGCCGCCGGCCGGGGCCTTGGGCTTCTCCTCGGGGATCTCGGAGATCACGGCCTCGGTGGTGAGCAGCAGGGTGGAGATGCTGGCCGCGTTCTGCAGGGCCGTGCGCACGACCTTCGTGGGGTCGATCACGCCGGCCTTGACCAGGTCCTCGTAGGTGTCGGTGGCGGCGTTGTAGCCGAACGACTCCTGCTTGGCGTCGCGCACCTTCTGGATCACGATCGAGCCGTCCACGCCGGCGTTGGCCGAGCTCTGGCGCAGCGGGGCCTCGAGCGCGCGGCGCACGATCTGCACGCCGATCTTCTCGTCGCCCGAGCAGGCCAGGCCGTCCAGCACCGGGATGCAGCGCAGCAGGGCCACGCCGCCGCCGGGCAGGATGCCCTCCTCGACGGCCGCGCGCGTGGCGTGCAGCGCGTCCTCGACGCGAGCCTTCTTCTCCTTCATCTCGGCCTCGGTGGCCGCGCCCACGTTGATCTGCGCGACGCCGCCGGCCAGCTTGGCCTGCCGCTCCTGCAGCTTCTCGCGGTCGTAGTCCGAGGTGGTGCCCTCGAGCTCCTTCTTGATCTGGGCGATGCGCGCCTGGATGGCGTCGCGCTTGCCGGCGCCCTCGATGATCGTGGTGTTGTCCTTGTCCACGACCACGCGCTTGGCGCTGCCCAGGTCCTTGAGGTCGAGGTTGGCCACGTCGATGCCCAGGTCGTCCATCACGGGCGTCGCGCCGGTCAGGGCGGCGATGTCCTGCAGCATGGCCTTGCGGCGGTCGCCGAAGCCCGGCGCCTTCACCGCGCAGCACTGGAACACGCCGCGCAGGCGGTTCACCACGAGCGTGGCGAGCGCCTCGCCCTCCACGTCCTCGGCGATCACCAGCAGGGCGCGGCCGCTCTTGGCCACCTTCTCCAGCAGCGGCAGCAACTCCTTGATGCTGCTGAGCTTCTTCTCCATCACGAGGATGGCGGGGTTGTCCAGCTCGGCCGTCATGTGCTCGGGCTTGGTGACGAAGTGCGGCGAGCAGAAGCCCTTGTCGAACTGCATGCCCTCCACCCACTCCACGGTGGTCTCGAGGGCCTTGCCCTCCTCCACCGTGATCACGCCGTCCTTGCCCACGCGATCCATGGCCTGGGCGATCTGCGTGCCGATCTCGGTGTCGCCGTTGGCGGCGATGGTGCCGATCTGGCCGATCTCCTTGCTGCCCTTGACCGGCACCTTCATCGCCTTGAGGCGCTCGACGCAGGCCTCGACGGCCTTGGCGATGCCGTTCTTCACGCCGATGGGGCTGGCGCCGGCGGCCACGTTCTTGAGGCCCTCCTCGAAGATGGCCTCGGCCAGCACCGTGGCGGTCGTGGTGCCGTCACCGGCCACGTCCGAGGTCTTGGCGGCCACCTCGCGCACCATCTGCGCGCCCATGTTCTCGTAGGGGTCCTTGAGCTCGACCTCCTTGGCCACCGTCACGCCGTCCTTGGTCACGGTCGGGCTGCCGAAGGACTTCTGGATCACGACGTTGCGGCCGCGGGGGCCGAGCGTGACCTTCACGGCGCGGGCCAGCTGGCGCACGCCGGCGCGGATGCGCTCGCGCGCGTCCTGGTTGTAGGCAATCTGCTTGGCGCTCATCGGGATCTCCTTGACTGCCCCGGGGGCCGCTCAGGCGGCGCCGGGGCGGGTGGGCACGGGGGATGTCGTCGCGGGGGGTGGAAGGGGGTTGAAGGAGAAGGGGGTGGAAGGAAGGGTGGTGAGGGGCGGGCGCGCTACTTCTTCTTGCCGCCCGAGGGCCAGGGGGCGTCATCGAGGATGGCGAGCACCTCGCTCTCCTCGAGGATCAGGTACTCCTTGCCGCCCTCCTTGACCTGCGTGCCGGCGTAGGCGCTGAACAGCACGCGGTCGCCGGCCTTGACGCTCAGGGGCACGCGCTTGCCCTGGTCGTCGAAGCGGCCGTCGCCGACGGCCACCACGCGACCCTCGGTGGGCTTCTCCTTGGCGGTGTCCGGCAGGAGGATGCCTCCGGCCGTCTTGTCGACCGCCTCGAGGCGCTCGATCAGGACCTTGTCGTTCAGGGGCTTGATGGACGGCATGACTTCTCCTCGCCGCGGCCCTCGCTGCCGTCCCGCCACGCGGCGGTGACGGCGGTCAGGGCCGCCTCGACCATGGGTCGCGCTGGCGGCAGGGGCAGCACGCTGCCCACCCCGCACCGCAGCGCCTCGAACCAGAGCTCGTTGGTGCGCTCCCGGGCCATCAGCACCAGCCGACGGCCCACGACCGGGCGGACCACCCGCCAGGCCGTCTGCCCCTCCGCCGCTCCCAGCTGGATGTCCAGGAAGGAGGCGGCGAAGGCGCCGCGGTGCAACAGGGCCTCGACGGCGAACCCGCCGTCGCTGCTCAGCTCCACCTCGTAGCCAAGGGCCCGCACCCAATCGGCAATCTCGGAGCCCACCGCGAGGGAAGGCGTCCCGATGAAGACCGAGTGGGCGCGCACCATGGCCGGTTGCGCTAGGGCAAGGCCAGTGCCGTACGCCACGCCTCGCAGGCCATCCAGCATGTTTGACGCAAGTGCTTATCTTGCAAATACTTGAGTCGATACTACCGCCCGATCAAGGGCCCTGGCGCAAGCGGCCTCTTGCCAAGATGTCACCGCCCCTCCAAGGGCCCCCCGACAACCTGACAATGTGACACCCCGCGGCCGGGCGCCTAGCGCCCCATCACGGCCGGCAGGCCCACCATCGCCTCGAGATTGATCACCTCCAGCTCGGGCAGCTGGACCCGCACCGGCGCCCCGGCGCCACCGCTGGCCAGCGAGGTCTCGAAGGCCTGGATCGGGCGGCGCAGCTTGCTGAGCGCGATGCGGCACTCCGCCAGCACGCGCCCCGTGGCACCAGCCCGGCGCGCGGCGGTGTACTCGTCCAGGGCCTTGGCCCACGCCTGCGCCTCTGCGGCCAGCCGCGGCAGGTCGGCGTTCCCGGTCTCCTTGCCCAAGGCCAGCAGGCGCTCGTGCGCCGCCGCGCGCACCGCGAGGTCCGGGCTGGCCATGCGCTGGACCAGCGTGCTCACCTCGCGGGCGGCGGAGCCCACCCGCGCGCGACGCTCGGCGGCCTCCACCTCGGCCCGCTGCGCGGCTCCGAGGTTGCGCCACTCCTCGGGCGTGTACCAGCGGCCATCGTGTTCCTCCAGCCCCTTGGCCCTCATGGCCTGCGCCCGCGTCATCCAGCGACCGCCGTGGCGCTCGTGGCCCAGCACGCCGTGGGCCGTGGCGTTCTCGGCGTCCAGCTCGAGCACCGCCTCGGCCAGCGCACGCCCGGCCTCCAGCCGGCCCAGGGCCACCAGCCACTGCGCGAGCTGTGCACGGTTCTCGGCATCGTCGGGAGCCAGCGCCTGCAGGCGATCCTCGACCAGGCTGTCGAGCGTGGCACCCGGGCGGTGGGCGAGCACATCGGCCTTGGGCACCAGCGACTCGGCCAGCCGCGTGCGCACGCGGTAGCCCTCGTCCAGCACCTCGACCTCGCCCTCCACGACCCGGCCGTCGCGCAGCTC
The DNA here is from genome assembly GCA_964228555.1 of Planctomycetota bacterium. Taxonomy (GTDB): domain Bacteria; phylum Planctomycetota; class PLA2; order PLA2; family JAEUHO01; genus CAXQZU01. The sequence continues at coordinate 7,735 of CAXQZU010000043.1, read as the reverse complement.
GAGCGTGTCGGCGGCGAGGCCGGGTGCGCCTGCGAGGCCCCACGCCCCCGCCAGCAGGGCGGCGAGCGAGCGCAGGGCGAGGCCCGGCGCCCCCCCACGACGCGCACCAGGCAGCGAGCGGCAACCGCGATGCATGGCATGGCCTCCGGGCCCTGCCCATGGTGGTACCGCCGCCGCAGGGTGCGTGCCAGCGCCGCCCCCCGGGGAGCCTGCGTGCGGCCACGGGCCCCACGCGGCCGATGGCCGACGCCGGCGCCGGCGCGGTTCTGTACGATGCGGCACCCGGAGACGACGCGTGACCGAGCGCACTGCACGACCCCTCGCCCGCTACGCACGCAGGCTGCCGCCGCTGGCCCTGCTGGCCCTGTGGGGCGCAGCCCCGCAGGCCACGGCCGACGCGGCCAAGTGGCGCGAGCGCCTCACGAAGGGGGACGCCGACGAGGTGTACGCCGCCACGCAGGCCGTGGGCACCTCCAAGGATGCCACCGCGGCCCTGCCCCTGGTGGAGGCCGGCATGGCCGCCCTCCACGGGCACCTCGCCGTGGCCTGCGGCGAGGCCCTGTCGGCCCTGGGCAACGCGCCGTGGAAGGACAAGGAGGTCGAGAAGGCCGTGGCGGCGGCCGTCAAGGCCAAGGAGGACGCCCGCCAGATGAACGCGGCGCGCCTGCTGGGCGCGTGGGGCGTGCCCGAGGTGGACAAGCACCTTGCCCAGCTGGCCAGCGGCCGGCGCGCTCCCACCGTGCAGGCCGAGGCCCTGCACGCCTGCGGGATGCTCACGTCCGCCGACGCCACTGCCTTCCCCGAGGTGAAGGAGATGGTGCTGGGGGCGCTGGACAAGGGGCGCACCGAGGACATCCGCATCGCGGCCTGCTCGGCGGCAGGCCACCTGCGCCTCAAGGCCGCCAGCGACTTGCTGGTGAGCATGGTGAAGCGGGCGGCCAGCAAGTACGAGAGCCTGTTCGCGGTGCTGGCCCTCCAGCGCATCGGCTACGACGCCGGCATCGGCAGCTTCCTGCACGTGCTGGGGCAGAACCCCAAGGACGACGCGCGCAACGCCTGCCTGAAGGCCGTGGTCGAGCTGGCTGCGGCCAGCGATGTCGCCGACCTGCTGGCGCTCAGCCGCCACGGCAAGAAGGACTACCGCGACGCCGCCGCGCTGGCCCTGGCGCGCCTCGCCTGGCACAGGAAGCTGGCCGGCGGGCCGGCCGTCACGCCGCGCGAGGGCGTCGCCGAGCCCGTGCCCGCCCCGCCCGACGAGGTGATCGAGCGCCTCGTGGCCATGGTGGAGGGCGAGACCGAGTGGGAGGTGCGCGACGCCGCGCGGACGGCGCTGCTGCGCATCGGCTCGCCGGCCGCCGCCAAGGTGGGCGAGCGCCTGCCCTCGAAGATCGACTTCAGCGACGACGACACGGCCTTCACGGCCATGGAGCTGGTCGGGCTCTTCGGCGTGAAGGACGCGCAGAAGGTGCTGCTGAAGACGGCGATGTTCGAGGAGAGCCGCACGCGGCGCATGTTCGCCGCGCGCGCGCTGGAGGGCGTGCTGCCGGCCGAGTCGGTGGCCGAGCTGGCCAAGGGCATCAAGCCCGCCTCCAAGGCCTCGGCGCAGGACCTCAATGCCGTGCGCGCGCTGGGCTACATCCGCCACAAGGCGGCCTTCGACGCGCTGCTGGCCCTGCTGGACCAGAAGGGCTGGCCGGCCGAGGTGCTGCGCGAGATCGAGTCCGCGCTGGAGCGCCTCACCGGGCACCGCTTCGGCCCCGAGAAGGTGGACACGTGGAAGGCGTGGTTTGCGCGGGCCAAGGACCCGCTGCACACCCGCGTGAAGGACGTGGACCGCGCGGCCAACCGCAAGGCGGCCCTCGAGGGCGGCCTCTACGGCGCCACGCGCGAGACGGAACGCTGCGTCGAGAACGGGCTGCGCTTCCTCGAGTCGGTGCAGCACCTGGGCGGGTGGTGGGACGGCAACGAGAAGGGCTTCGGCGGCGTGATCGGCTGCGAGCCCGCCTACACCGGCCTGTCGATGCTGGCCTTCCTGGGCGCGGGCTACAAGCCGGCCTCGGGCAAGTACCGCGAGGTGATCCGGCGCGGCATCGAGTTCCTCGTCGCCACGCAGTTCTACGACGGCTCCTACCCCGTCACCGGCGGCGGCGACGAGTCGTGGATCTTCGCCTACCTGATCGCCATGGGCGTGTGGGGCGTCAACGAGGCCTACGGCACCTCCATCGACCGGGCCCGCGATCCCGAGGGCGATCCCATCCTGCGCCGCGCCTCGCAGGCCGGCGTGGACTACCTCGTGCGCGTGCAGACGCCGGGCGGCGGGTGGCGCTACGGGCCGCGCTACATCCAGAGCGACACCTCGTGCACGAGCTGGGTGCTGATGACGCTCAAGACGGCCGACCTCTCGGGCCTCGACCTCTCGCAGCGGGCCCTGGACGGCATCGACTCGTGGCTGGAGCGCTGCTCGTTCGACATCACGGGCGAGGTCGAGGTGCCGGCCGACCTGGCCAGCGACTACGACTACGAGGTGGGATCGCGGCGGCGCTTCAAGGCCTTCACCGGCTACCTCGAGCTCAGCGGCAAGGAGGCCAGCGCGCTGCAGCAGGTCTCGATGACCGCCGTGGGCATGACCTGCCGCTTCTTCATGGGCTGGAAGCGCAGCCACCCGTTCCAGATCGGCAGCGCCAACTACCTGATGGAGTACCTGCCGCGCTGGATGAAGGGCCTCGAGAAGGGCATGGCGGTCGCCTGGTACCACTACTTCTGGTACTACGGCACCTTGAGCATGTACCAGATGGGCGGGCGCTACTGGCGCGCGTGGAACGAGCGCGTGCGCCGCATGTACCCGGAGAACCAGCGCACCTCGCCGCCCGAGCTGGCCGGCTCGTGGGACCCGGACACGGCCCTGCTCAACGGCGGGCGCCTCTTCTCCACGGCCATGAGCATCCTGACGCTGGAGACCTACTACCGCTTCTCGCCCCTGCTGGGCGAGGAAGCGCCGCCCGTCGAGGAGGCGCCCCCGGAGAAGAAGGGCGGCTAGCCGCCCGCGGCAGGGGCGCCCCGCAACCGCGCAGCGCGCAGCGCGGCCGCCGCCTCGATGCGCGGCAGCGCGCGCTCGAAGGCCTCCACGACGCGCGGGTCGAAGTGCGTGCCGCTGCAGCGCTTGATCTCGGCCAGCGCATGCGCCGCCGTGGCGCCGGCCTTGTAGCAGCGCTCGCTCACGATCGCGTCGAACGCATCCACCACGGCGAACACGCGCGCGGCCAGCGGGATGCGCTCGCCGGCAAGGCCCTGCGGGTAGCCGCTGCCGTCCCAGCGCTCGTGGTGGTGCAGGATGACCTCGGCGGCGCGGGCCAGGAAGGGGATGCGCCGCACGAAGTCGGCGCCGTGCTCGGGGTGGCGCCGCATCAAGGCCCACTCCTCGGGCGTCAGCGGCCCGGGCTTGGTGAGCACGGCGTCGGGCACGCGGTACTTGCCCACGTCGTGGAGCATGGCGCCCAGCTGCAGGTCCCGCATGCCGGCGGCCGGGATGCCCACCTCGGCGGCCACGATGGTGACGTAGTCGCGCACCCGGAACAGGTGCTCCATCGTGGAGGTGTCCTTGCCCTCCATCATCGAGGCAAAGCCGATCACCGTGCCGTCGTAGGTGTCGGCCAGCTCCTGCTCCCTCTGCTGCAGCAGGCGCGCGAGCTCGCGCTGGTGGTCGAGGCGGAAGCGGTAGGCCTGCCGCAGGTCCAGCGCGCGCGCGACAGCCGCGAGCACCTCCTTGCGGTCGAAGGGGCTCTTGAGCAGGAAGCAGGAGGCGCCCACGCGGATGGCCTCCATGGCGTGCTCCCACTCGCCGAAGGCCGTCATGATGATGCAGGGCGTCTTGTTCTCGAGGTAGGGCCGCGCCTCGCGCAGCAGCTGCAGCCCGCCCATGCGCGGCATGGAGATGTCGCTGACCACCACGTCGTACTCGCGCGCCGCGATGCGCTCGAGGCCCTCCTGCCCGTCGCAGGCCGTGTCGCAGGCGTGGCCCGAGAGCCCCAGCAGCTGCGACAGCATGTCGCGCAGCGCCGGGTCGTCGTCCACGATGAGCAGCTGGGCCATGGACCCTCTCAGGGCGCGCAAGGCATCGCGCGTCCCCTTCCTTGCTTACCACCGGGCGCGGCCCGCGTGCAGCCCTAGCCCTCGGCGGTGCCCGCCGCCGGGGCCAGCGACCCGGCCGGGGCGGCATCCGGCCGGGGACGGGGCGCGGGGCCCGCCGCAGGCACCAGCAACGACCGCAGGCTGGAGCCGCCCAGCACGAACAGGCCCACGCCGAGGAAGGCCGTCACCAGCGCGCCGGCCACGCTGACGCGCAGCTGCATCACCGCGAGCAGCACGTAGAGGGCGGCCAGCCCCACCTCGAACAGTCCCTGGGCCCGTGCGCTGCGCGCCTTGTAGACCGCGGCGCGCTGGCGCGCCTCCGAGCGGTCGCCCTCGGCCACGCCCAGCTTGGGCGTGCGCACGAACTCGGTCTTGTGGCCGGTGAGCGCCTCCAGCACGCCGCGCGTGTTGTTCACGGCCAGCCCCACGCCCACCAGCGCCGGGGCCGGCAGCCACACGAGCCGGCGCAGCCAGTCCCGGTGCAGCTCGCGCGTGGCCACCACGTAGAAGAGCACCTGCGAGACGATGACCAGCGAGAAGGCCGCGGTCTCGGCCGCCATCGCCAGCGGGCCGGCCGTGATGCCATGCATGCGCAGCATGAGCACCGGCACGGCCAGGATGGTCAGGAAGAGGCTGGCCGGGAAGGCGAGGTTGGCGCCCAGGTGCATGGTGCCCTCGAGCTTGGCCTTGAGCGGCAGCGAGGAGGCCCACAGGCGCGGCATCAGCTTCACGAAGCACTCGGTGAGGCCCTTGGCCCAGCGGTGCTGCTGCGTCTTGAGGGCCGACACCACCACCGGGATCTCGCTGGGGCAGGCCACGTCGCGCAGGTACACGCCGCGCCAGCCCGCCATGTACGTGCGGTAGGAGAGGTCGGTGTCCTCGCAGATCGTGTCGTCGTGCCAGCCGCCGGCCTGCTCGATGGCCTGCCGCCGCCAGATTCCGCCCGTGCCGTTGAAGTTGAACACGCAGCCGCTGCGGGCGCGCGTCACCTGCTCCAGCACGAAGTGGCCGTCCATCAACATCCCCATGCCCTGCGTGAGGAAGCTGTGCTCCCGGTTGAAGTAGCCCCAGCGCGCCTGCACGAAGCCCACGGTGGGGTCGGTGAAGTGGTCCACGAGCCGGCGCAGGAAGTCGGGTTGCGGGACGAAGTCGGCGTCGAACACCGCCAGCAGGTCGCCGCGCGCCTGCGGCGTCGCAGCGCGCAGCGCGCCCGCCTTGTAGCCGCTGCGGTCCGTCCGGTGCAGGTGCTTGACGTCGAATCCTCGCGCGCGCAGCTCAGCCACCTTGCGCGCGGCGATGGCCACGGTGCCGTCCGTGCTGTCGTCCAGCAACTGCACCTCCAGGCGATCCCGGGGCCAGTCGAGCGCGCACACGCCCTCCAGCAGGCGTTCCACGACGAACTGCTCGTTGAAGATGGGCAGCTGCACCGTCACCACCGGAGGCTGCGCGAAGCGCGCCGCCGGCTCCGGGTCGCGACGCGGCAGGCGCCAGTAGCGCACGATGAGCAGGCCGCGGTAGAGCATCACCGTCACCACGGCCGCCAGCAGCACGTAGTAGAGGGTGAGCAGCAGGTGCTGGGCGAGGGGCACGGGTCGCGGGTCCGGTCCGGGATCGGGGTCGGGATGCTGGCGGCAGGGACGACGCGAGCGCGCCCGCCTGCCGCGCTGGGCGATCCCCCAAGGTAGGTCGGCTGCCCGCAAGGGCCACCCGAGCCGCCAGCGCCCGCCACCCGCCGTGGCGGCCCCGCCCCGTCGCGCCCCGCCCGTACCGTAGCCCGTGCATGACGGCACGCATCCCCGAGGACGCCCGCCGGCGGGCCGCCTGGCTGCGCGAGCAGGTGACGGCCGCCGACCACGCCTACTACGTGCTGGACCGTCCCACGCTGGCCGACAGCGAGTACGACGCGCTCTACCGCGAGCTGGTCGCGCTGGAGGGACGCCACCCGGGGCTGCGGGACGCGGGCAGCCCCACGCAGCGCGTGCCCGGCCAGGTGGCCGAGGGCTTCGCCCCCGTGCCCCACCCGGTGCCGATGGTGAGCCTCGAGAACGTGATGTCGGCCGAGGAGTTCCGCGAGTGGGTGGCCTCCACCGACCGCTTCCTCAAGAGCGAGTCCGCGCGCCGATACAGCATCGAGCCCAAGATCGACGGCGTGAGCCTGGAGCTGGACTACGAGGAGGGCGTGCTGGTGCGCGCGGCCACCCGCGGCGACGGCATGGTGGGCGAGGACGTCACCGCCAACGCGCGCACCCTGCGCTCGATCCCGCTCAGGCTGCGCGGCACGGAGCTGCCCCGCCGCCTCGTCGTGCGCGGCGAGGCCTACATCCGCAAGCCGGACTTCGAGGCCCTCAACCGCCGGCTGGAGGAGGAGGGCGAGGAGCCCTTCGCCAACCCGCGCAACTGCTGCGCGGGCTCCCTGCGGCAGCTGGACCCGGCCATCCCCGCCTCGCGCCCGCTGCGCTTCGTGGCCTACGCGGTGGCGCTGGTCGAGGGCGTGGCGTGGGCGACGCAGGAGCGCCTGCTGGCGGGCCTCGCCGCGCTGGGCCTGCCCACAAGCCACGAGACCACCTTCGCCACCGGCGCCGACGAGGTGGCGCGGCACTGGGCCTCGCTGGCGGAGCGCCGCGACGCGCTGGCCTACGAGATCGACGGCGTGGTGGTGAAGGAGGACGACATGGCGCTGCGCGAGCGCCTCGGCCTCCGCAATCGCAGCCCGCGCTGGGCGGTGGCGTGGAAGTTCCCGCCGCGGCAGGCCCGCACGCGCGTCGAGCGCGTGGTGTGGACCGTGGGCCGCACGGGCGTGGTGACGCCCAGCGCCGACCTCGCGCCCGTGCCGCTGGCCGGCGTCACCGTCTCGCGTGCCACGCTGCACAACGCCGACGAGATCGCGCGCCTGGGCCTGCTCGAGGGCGATCCGGTGCTCATCGAGCGCGCTGGCGACGTGATCCCCAAGGTGCTGCGCGTGCTGGAGGAGCAGCGCAACGGCCGCGAGCGGCCCGTCGAGGTGCCCAGCGATTGCCCCGAGTGCCGCACGGCGCTGGTGCGCGCCGAGGGCAAGGTGGCGCTGCGCTGCCCCAGCCTCGCCTGCCCCGCGCAGGCCGTGCGCGCGCTGATCCACTTTGCCAGCCGGCTGGGTGCCGACATCCGCGGCCTGGGCGAGAAGCAGGCCGACCTGCTCTGGCGCCGGGGACTCGTCAAGGACCCCGCCGACCTCTTCCGCCTCGAGGCCGCGCAGCTGGAGCCGCTGGAGCGCTTCGGTGCCAAGAGCGCCGCCAACCTCGTGGCGCAGGTGGACGCCGCCCGGCGCCTGCCGCTGGACCGCCTCCTGTTCGCGCGGGGCATCCCCGAGGTGGGCGAGCGCGCCGCGCGCGTGCTGGCGCGCGCCTTCGGCACGCTGGAGCGCCTCGCCGCCGCCACGCGCGAGGAGCTGCTGGAGCTCGACGAGGTGGGCGAGGTGCTGGCCGAGCAGGTGGTGGCGTGGTTCGCCCGGCCGCACAACCGGGACATGCTGGCGCGCATGGCGGCCTGCGGCGTGGCCCCCACGCGGGTGGAGGCGCCGCGCGGCGGGGCCTTCGCGGGCCTGACGGTGGTGCTCACCGGCACGCTGGAG
>CAXQZU010000042.1:0-4343 GCA_964228555.1 Planctomycetota bacterium | reverse complement strand
CCCAGGTGCGTGCTCGCGTAGATGATCTCCTGGTCGCCGGGCAGGAAGAACGAGCAGGTGGTGCGGCCCTTGCCCGTGCTCACGAGGCGCAGGTCGCTGCCGTCGGGGCGCATCGTGAAGATCTGGTCGGCCTTGTAGGGCGGGCGCGTGCTCTGGAAGATGATCGCCTTCTCGTCGTGGCTCCAGTAGGCCTCGGCGTTCTCGCCGCCGAAGGTGAGCTGGCGCAGGTTCGCGATGCGCGTCTCGCCCTCGAAGGGCTCGCGCGCCACGCTGGTGGGGGCGGCGGCCGCCGGGGCGGGCGTGGCTTCCTCGCCCGTGGCGTGGTGGGCCGCGAGGGCCAGCAGGGGCAGGGTGGCGAGGGCGGGGGCCAGCAGGCGGAGGACGCGCATGCACCCGAATGTGGCGCGCAGGGCGGGTGCTTCCACAACAATCGGGGGAGCGGTCCATGGCCGGGCCGGCGCGGGGCAGCCGTCCCGGCCGCCCGTAGCCTCCTGCGATGCCCCGCACCCCCTCCGGCTCCCCGTCTGGCCCTCCGTCCGGCGCACCCGGGCGCGTGCCCTCCTTCGACGACTTCTCGGCACGCGCCCAGGCCATCGTGCGCGCCATGCCGGAGCGCTTCCTGGAGGGCATCGAGTCGGTGGACGTGCACCGGGAGGTGAAGCGGGACCCCGTGCTGCCCGAGGTGGTGCTGCTGGGCGAGTGCGCCACCTCCCCGCTGTCGGCCCTTGCGCAGGAAGAGGCCTTCCGCAGCACCGTGCACGTGTACTACGGCTCCTTCGTGGACATGGCCGGCAAGGATGCACGCTTCGACGTGGACGCCGAGCTGGTCGAGACGCTCGAGCACGAGGTGCAGCACCACATCGAGGACCGCGCGGGCGTGAAGGCGCTGGCCGACGCCGACGACCTCTTCGAGCAGCACGCGCGCTTCAAGGCCGGGCTGGACACGCAGCCGGGCTGGTACCGGCAGGGCGAGCCCATGGGCCCGCGCACGTGGGCCGTGGACCTGGACCTGTTCGTCGAGCTGCCGCTGCGCCGCGCCCAGTTCGACGCGCTCAAGGGCAGCGCCGTGACGCTGCAGGTGCTGGAGGGGCCGCTGGAGGTGGAGGTGCCCGCCGACGCCAGCCCCGAGGAGGTGTTCACCGTGCCCGAGGCGGGCCTGTTCGAGCCCGACGAGGAGCTGGCCGAGGGCGAGGAGGTGGGCGAGGACACGCCCGGCACCGCAGGCGACCTGCACATCGTGCCGCTGGTGCGCTGAGGGCGGCGCCGTGGCCCGCTGGCTGGTCAAGACCGAGCCGTCCACCTACGCCTACGAGGACCTCGTGCGCGAGGGCCGCACGGCCTGGACGGGCGTGAAGAACGCGCTGGCCCAGAAGCACCTGCGCGCCATGGCGGCCGGCGACGAGGTGCTCGTCTACCACACGGGCGCCGTCAAGGCCGTGGTAGGCACCGCGCGCGTCGTGGGCGCGCCGCACCCCGACCCCACCGACAAGGCCGGGCGCCTCGCCTGCGTGGACCTGGCCCCCGGCCGCGCGCTGGCCGTGCCGGTGACGCTCGCGGCGCTGCGCGCCGAGCGCGCCTGCGCGGGCTGGGAGCTGCTGGTGCAGGCGCGCCTGAGCGTGATGCCCGTGCCCGAGGCCGCCTGGGCCACGGTGCAGCGCCTCGGGCGCAAGGGCTAGCGACCCGGCGCTAGCGCGCGGCCGGCTCCCAGCGCTCGAGCACCTCCTCCAGCAGCGAGAGCGGCAGCGCGCCGTGGCGCAGCACCTCGTCGTGGAAGCCGGCCAGCGTGAAGCGCGCGCCCAGCCGGGCCTTGGCGCGGGCGCGCACCTCGGTGATGGTGCGCGAGCCGATCTTGTAGGACAGCGCCTGGCCCGGCCAGACGATGTAGCGGTCCACCTCGTTGCGCACGTCGTCGGGCGAGCCGCCGCGGATGCTGTCCAGCAGCTCGACGGCCTGCTCGCGGCTCCAGCCCAGCGCGTGCAGGCCCGTGTCCACCACGAGGCGCGCGGCGCGCCAGGCCTGCGCGGTGAGCATGCCCACGCGGTCGTAGGGCGTGCTGTACATGCCCAGCTCGTCGGCCAGCCGCTCGGTGTAGTGCGCCCAGCCCTCCACGTAGGCCGTGAAGCCGCCGTGGCGGCGCAGCGCCGGCAGGCCCTCGAGCTCCTGCGCCAGCGCTACCTGCAGGTGGTGGCCCGGCACGGCCTCGTGGAAGCACAGCGCCTCGAAGTCGTAGGTGGGCCAGGTCTCGGGGTCGCGCGTGTTGGCGTAGAACACGCCCGGGTCGGGGCGGCTGTCGGGGCCGGGCCGGTAGTACGCCGCGGGCGCGTCCTTCTCGGCGTAGGCCTCGATGGGCTGCACCGCGAAGGGGCGCCGGGGCAGGATGCCGAAGGCCTCGGGCAGTCGCGCCTGCATGCGTGCGCAGATGTCGCGATAGCGGGCCAGGATCTGCTCGCGCGTGGCGAGGCGGAAGCGCGCATCCTTGCCCAGCGCGGCGAGGAATGAGCGCACGTCGCCCACGTGCCGCTCGCTGCGTGCGATGGCCTCGATCTCGCGCAGGTTGCCGGCCAGCTCCTCGCGGCCGATGTCGTGCACCTGCTGCGCCGTGAGCTCGGTGGTGGTCTGCGAGCGCAGGCGCCAGCGGTAGGCCTCGGCGCCGCCCTCCACGTGGCACAGGCCGGGCAGCACGCGCGAGCGTGGCAGCACCTCGCGCTCGAGGAACGCGGCCATGCGCGCGAGGGCCGGCGCCACGACCTGCGCGATGGCCGCGTGCACGCGGGCGGCGGCCTGCGCGCGGTCGGCGGCGCTGGTGGTGGCAGGCAGGCGCGCCAGCGGCTGCGCCAGCGGCGAGGCCTCGGGCGCGGAGGCGGCCATGGCCTTGAGCTGGCCCAGCACGCGCTCGACGGCCACGCGCGCCGGCAGGCGGCCGGCCTCGACGCCCTCGCGCACGTCGGCCTCCCAGGCCGCGAACCACGCGCCCGTGCCCTGCAGGCGCGCCACCACGGCACCCAGCGCCGCGGGGTCGCCCACCGGCTGCAGCGAGAGCACCTGCGCCAGCAGCAGGTGGGGCCCGAAGAGCTGGTCCACGTCCAGCTGCCAGAGCCGGTGCGTGGGCTCCTCGAGCGCCTCGGCGAGGTGGCGCTCCAGCACGCGCTGCGTGAGGCCGGCCTCGTCGGTGGCGGGCAGGCGCGGCAGCGCGCGCAGGCGCTGCTGGAAGGCCTGCGTGCGCGCGTGGCGGCGCGCGCGTGCCGCAGGCCCGCGCTCGTCGAGCCGGTCGGCCCCGCGCGGGTCGCCCAGGAAGGTGCACCAGATGGGCGACTCCTCCAGGCCGGCCTCCCACACGTCGCGGGCCAGCGCGTCCACGGCGGCGGCCGTGCGCGGGTCGGCGGGGGGCGTCGGGGTGGGCGTGGTGGGCATGCGGCGCTCCGGCGGTCGGGGCCGCGCGACGGCGCGGGGGCTGCCACCCTACCGGGGGCGGCCGCCTGCCGGTGCAGGCTGCGCGTGGCGCCGCGCCGCCGTGCGGCAGGTGCGTCCCGTAGGCTGGCCGCTCCCGGAGGCTCGCCATGCTCACGTCCCGCCCGCGCCCGCCTGCCCGCCTCGCCTCGCTCGCGCTGGCGCTGTGCACGCTGCTGGTGCTGGCCGGCTGCGGCGGCGAGGACGAGGCCGCGCGTGGGCCGTGGGTGGTGGGCCGCTGGCAGGCGGCCTCGGCCGAGGGCACCAGCGAGGTGGCCTTCGAGCGCGAGGGCGCCGGCCTCGTGCTGGTCTCCGAGGGCGAGCGCGTGCCCGTGCGCGAGGCCGGCCCGCAGCGCTACGAGGGCGAGGTGGCCCAGCAGGGCGTGAAGGTGCGCTTTGCCTTCGAGCGCCGCGGCGAGCAGCTGCACGCGCGCTACACGCTGGTGACAGCCGCCGGCGAGCAGGCGCTGCCCGAGCTGGACTACACGCGCCTCTCGCGCGCGGCGGGCGGTGCGGGCAGCACGGGCGCCAGCACTGCTTCCGCGGGCAGCACGTCGTCGGGCCGCACGGGCACGAGCACGGGCCAGGGCGAGGCTGCAGGCACGGCGGCGCGCGGGCCGTGGGTGGTGGGCCGCTGGCAGGCCACGACGGCGCAGGGCAGCAGCGAGGTGACCGTCGAGCGCGACGGCGAGGGCGTGGTGCTGGTCTCGGACGGCACGCGCATGCCGCTGCGCGCCACGGGCACCGATCGGTATGCGGGCGAGGTCGTCGAGGGCGAGATGCGCCTGCGCTACACCTTCGAGCGCCGCGGCGAGCAGCTGCTGGCGCGCTACACGCTGGTCACGGCCGCCGACGAGCAGGCCGTGCCCGAGGTCACCTACGCGCGCGTGGCCGCC
>CAXQZU010000041.1:0-80911 GCA_964228555.1 Planctomycetota bacterium | reverse complement strand
CAGGTGCTCGTGCACCCGGCCTGGGCGGGGCTGCGGTCGCGGTCACCTGCCTCCTTCGCAACCTCCGTGCCGCACTCAGCGCACAGGGCGCCGGGAGGCCCCCCGGAGGCCATCGATGGCCCCCGGGCGGCCTGGGGCAGCCCCCGTGCCGCGGGGGGCTGGCAAGGCTGCCTTGCGTCCTCCCGAGCGGTCACTGGAGCGACCTGGCACGCCGGGCAGGAACCCCGGGCGGTCATGCCCCGGGCAGTCAGGAGGTCGGGCCGCATGGGTGCCTCGGCGCACTCGCTCGCCTCGTTGCCCTCGTGGAGCTTCTCTCGATCGATCACGGCAGCCTCCGGCCACGCACACCCGCGCGCAGCACCTTCCCCTGGCTGCGCGCATCGAGCGGACCCTTGAGGATCGGACGCCGCATGCGCCACTTGAGGCAGCACGTGCGTCCGTGGCCCGCGCGCACCACGGCCCCTGCCTCTGGCCAGCCACAGGGCCCCACCTGCCCGCTCGCAGCCTCCCGGCGCGAGGCTAGTAGAGACGGTAGGCCGCCTGCAGGGCGAGCAGCGTGAGCGCCGTGTCCACCACGAGGTCGCCGCGCAGCACGCTGCCTCCCGGGCCCAGGCGCGCCACCAACGCGTGCGAGGCCGCGCGGTTCCAGCGCTGGAAGGCCGGAGCATCCGAACGGTAGAGCGCCAACGCGCCGGCCAAGGTGCCCACGGACGACGCCCCGCGGCCCGCCTCGCCCTGCAGCGCCTCGGCCAGGCGCTCGACCCGCGTACGCTCCAGCGGCAGTCGCGCCGCCAGCACCTCTGCGGCCGCCAGCGTGGCGTCGGCCGCGCCGCCTGCCGAGGCGGGCAGCCCGTCGGGAGTGCGCGGCTGGGCAGCGATCCAGCGTGCGAGGCGCCCCCCGGCGTCGCCCACCTCGAGGGACAAGCCAGTGTGCGCGGCCGCGTCCAGGGCCAGCAGGGGCCACAGCGAGCCACCGGGGCCCGGCCCGAAGGCGCCATCAGCCTGCTGGCGCCGAGCCAGCAGGCGAGCGGCCTCCGCCACCTCGCGCCCGCGAGCACTGGCCTCGGCCGGCGCCAGCCGCCCGTAGGTCAGCATGTAGTCCTCGCACAAGACCAGCAGGCCCAGGGCCAGGTCGTCGGTGGGCGCCCCCTCAGCATCAGGCAGGCGTGCACGCAGCCAGCCCACGGCGGGCGTCACGACGGGATCCCGCTCCTCGCCCAGCCGGCCGCAGCTGCCCCGTCCCTCGGCGAGGAAGGGCAGGCTGGCCAGTGCGGTGACCCCCAACGGGCCCAGCCGCGACCCACCGCCGGTGAGGTCGGGCGTGAAGCTGCCGTCGGGCCGCTGCTGCGCCGCCAGCGCATCCAGCCCCCGCGCCACGGCCGCCCCCGCGTCGCGCGCGGACCCCGCACGCGCGAGGCGCTGCGCCCGCACGCTGGCGCGCGAGCGGGCCAGCATGCCGAACTGGACGGCGTGCGGGTACTCGGCCACGCGCACCTGCGGCTCCGGGCGCGGGTCCTCGAGATCCACGCCCACCAGCAGCTCGTCGGGGATGTCGTCCGCTGCCACCACGGGCCCGAGGTCCACCGGCTCGAAGGTCTCGCCCGGCTCGGGCGAGGCCCGCTCGCGCGGATCCATGAACGCCACGTCCACGCGGCCCCTCTGCACTGGGTCCGAGCCACTGGGCTCGACGAACACCAGCCAGCCCAGCACGAGCAGGTGCACGGCCACCGAGGCGAGCAGCAGGCGCACGCGCGCCTTGACGCTCAGCCCCCAGCGCCGCTCGCGCACCTCGCGAGCCGCGCGCTGTTCCTCGGCGCCCACCTGCTCTCGCACGCGCACGGCAATGCGCGTGGCCAGGCCGGCGGGCACCTCCACGCGCGCGAGTTCCGCGCTGGACTCCCGGAGCCGCTCCAGGGCCTCCCGCTCCGTGCGCAGGCGCTGGTCGCCTGCCACCCGGGCAGACAGCCGCTGGGCCTCGGAGGGGTCCAGGCCACCCGCCACGAGGTCGAGCAGGGCCTGCGCCTCGGCGGGCGTGAGGTCGCTGCGGGGTGCGGGGTCGGGCTCAAGGCTCACGGACGCAAGGTGTTTCTGGGCAGAGGGTTGCGGCGGATTCTTCGGCAGGTTCCCGGGGCCGGGACAGGGCTCGGGCCGGGCTGCTGGAAGGGGAAACGCGCCTCCGGCCTCACGGTTCGATCCCCCGCCGGCGCAGCCCTTCCCGCACCTCTTGGGTCACGGCGTGGACCCGCGACTTCACGGTGCCCACCGGCACCCCCAGCACCTCGGCGATGTCGCCGTAGGCCATGCGGTGGACATGCGCGAGCAGGAACACCTCGCGCCGGGCACCGTCGAGGCCGGCGAGCACGGCGGCCAAGGCCGCCCCCAGGGCTCGGTCCCGGTCCCGCTGTCCGGGCGTGCCCCCGTGGCCCGACAGCCGAGCGGACAGCGGCGGCTCCCCTGCAGGGCCGCTGCCAGCGGGGGCGTCCAGCGACGTAGTGCGCGGCGCGCCCCGTTCCTGCCGGTAGGCGTCGATGAACTGGTTGCGAGCCACGTGGAACAGGTAGGTGCTGAAGCGCGCGCGCGGCTGCCACGAGGCGCGGTGCCGGTACACCTTGAGGTAAACCTCCTGCGCGAGGTCCTCGGCGGCGAAGGCATCGGCGCCCATGCTGCGCAGGAAGGCCAGCAGCCTCGGCAGCGTACGCGCAACCAGCGTGTCGAAGGCGCCTGGCTCATCGGCTGCGACCCGACGCATCCACTCGGCGTCTTCGTCGGTCGGCTGGGCCATGGCTCCTGCGACAGGGCGTGCGGGCGCGCCAGGGGACGCGCGCGCTGCCCACGGGGCAGGCGCGCCACGCACATCCTACCGCCACGGCCCGCGTCGCGACAGGTCCCCGCCTCAACGCGCAGGCGCTAGCACGACCTGCGCCTCCGTCACCTCGCCAGCGCGGATGCGCACGGTGGTGCGGGCCGGCTCATAGCGCGGTCCGCCCTGCACCCGCAGCTCGTAGTCGCCAGGGGCGAGGTCGCGCAGCAGCAGGCGACCGCTGCTGGGCTCGCGACCGAAGAGCAGGCTCCACCAGTCAGGCTGCAGGGGGCGCCGGCGCGCCACCACGTCTCCCGTGGCCAGCGACACCACGTCGATGCGCGTGCGAGGCGTCGGGTCGGCCCCCTCTCCCACCACCCGCAGGCGCAGCATGCCGGGGGCCTCGATGCGCAGCTCGAGGGATCGGGTCTCGCCCTCCCCCACGGTCACCGCGCCCACGGCGCGTCCCACCTCGCGCGCGTAGGCGCTCACGCGCACCTCGCCGGCTGGCACGCCCGAGAGCACGAGTCGCCCGCTGGGGCCCGTGATGGCCTCCAGCGTGGCCCGCTCCTGGTCCGGGCCCAGCGTCACCGTCAGGCGGGTGCCGGCTACGGGGCGGCCGCTGGGGCTGCGCACCTCCACCTCGACCTGGCCGCCGCGCCCCACGACCACGGTGATGGGCCGCTCCACGTCTGCCGGCTCGGCCTCGGCCCCCCGGTAGGCGCCCTCGGCCCGGCCGCGGGCGCGCACCGAGAGGTCGTAGCGCCCGCGCGGCAGGCCCGTGAGGGAGAAGGTCCCGTCGGGGCCCGCGCGCGTGCGGGCGTGCAGCTCCCCCGCCACGGGCGCGCTGGGACGGGCCTCCACCTCGGCACCGGGCACGCGCCGCCCCTCGAGGTCGCGAACCTCGCCCAGCACCCGTCCGGCCCACAGCTGGAGCTCGAGCTCCAGCAGGTCATCCTCCTCCAGCCAGCACTCGCCGCCCGTGAGCGTGCCCCCGTCCTCCAGCAGCACGCGGTAGGGTCCCGCCTCGAGGCCCTCCACGCGGAACTCGCCCTGCGCGTCGGTGACCGCACGCTCGACCCTGGCCAGCGCCAGTCCCTCGGGCGGCAGCCACTCCAGCCTCACGCTCGCACCCGGCACGGCCTCGCCCTCCC
This sequence comes from Planctomycetota bacterium, assembly GCA_964228555.1. GTDB lineage: Bacteria > Planctomycetota > PLA2 > PLA2 > JAEUHO01 > CAXQZU01. The sequence continues at coordinate 76,957 of CAXQZU010000041.1, read as the reverse complement.
GCGTGACGCGGCCGACGATGGTGCCCGCGCCGCCGGCCTCGAAGTCGCAGGTGGCCACCTCACGGGCGCGCACCTCCACCAGCGCCTCACGGCGCGCGCTCCCGTGCACGCCTTCGAGGCACTGCAGGCGCCAGGTGCCGGGCGAGAGGCCCACGAAGGCATAGACGCCCTCCGGGCTGGTGCGCGTCTCCTCGGGCGCCGCATCCGCGTCCACGCGCTGTGCGCGCAGCCGCACCCCATCGAGGCGGCGCCCCTCGGCGCTGCGCACGCGTCCCTCCACTGCGCCCCCGCCGTCCACCAGCAGGTCCCGCACGACCAGCGCCTCGCCCTCCTCCACGCGCAGCACTTCGAGGTCGCTGCCGCGGCCCGGCTCGCGCACTTCCACCCGCCACAGGCCGGGTGCCACCTCCGGGAAGAGGTAGGCCCCGCGGTCATCACTGGCGGCACGCAAGGGCGTGCCCGGTAGTGCGGGCGCGTCGAGGTCCGGCCGCAGGCGCACCAGGCTCACGGTCGCGCCCATCACCGGGCGCCCCGACACCTCCAGCACGCTGCCCGCCACGCTGCCGGGCGCGGGCAGCGCCAGCGGCGGCAGGTCGATGTCCCGGTCCTCCAGCAGCACCGGCACCACGTCCGTGTCGCGCCCGGCCTGCGCCACCCGCACCGCGTAGGCGCCCGGCGCGAGGCCCTCGAACGCAAACCAGCCGCCCGGCAGGCGCTCGGGCAGCACCTGCTGGCCCACGCTGCGCCAGCGCAGGCTGCCATCGGGCTCGTGCACCTCGGCCTCGAGCAGCGCCAGCGCCGCCGGCCCGCGGTCCAGCAGGCCGGTCACGCTGCCCCGGATGGCGTGCAGCGGAGGAAGGGTCAGGTCCAGCGGGACGTCGCCGGGCAGTACGCCCTCCCGCAGCAGCAGGCGCTGCAGGCCGCGGCGTACCTCGAGGTCGTAGGCCCGCGGGCGCATGTCCCGGACCTCGAAGGTGCCGTCCGCGTCGGTGCTGGCACCGGGGACCTCTCCCTGCTCGAGGCCGGGGGCACGCAGCACGATGGAGACACCGCCCACCGGCTGGCCCAGCGGGTCGCGCACCGTGCCGCGCAGCGAGGGCGCGCGGGCCAGCGAGAGGCGTTCCTTGCGCGATCCCCCGCTGGCGGGGCGGCTGATGCGCACCAGCGCAGGCACGCAGCCGGGGGCTTCCAGCGCAAGCACTGCATCGTCGGGCGGCAGGTGGTCCAGCCCCAGCAGGCCGCCCTCGCCGGTGGTGGCCCGCCGCACCAGGGCGTCCCACGCCGGGCGGGTAGCCGCGTCCGGGTGGGCAGCGGGCACCGCCAGCACGCGCACGCCCGGCAGCGGGCGCTGGTCGGCATCACGCACCTCCAGGTCGAGGCGGAACCCGGTCTCCATGCGCAGGGTCCCCACCTCCGTCAAGCCCTGGCGGCCGACCTCGAAGGGCTCGGAGAGCAGCGGGGCCCAGCCCGCTGCGCTCACCAGGAGGCGCACGCCCTCCAGCGGCTCGAGCTGCTCCATCTGCACCCAGCCCTGCGCATCCGACAGCGCCGGCGGCGGCTGCGGCCGGGGCTGGGCTGGCGGCATGGGCACCCCCTCGGGGTAGAGCAGCCGCACGGCGGCACCAGGCAGTGCAGAGCCATCCAGCCGCAGCACGCGGGCCCGCAGCGAGGGGCGACGCATCACCGACCACGACTGCTCGCGCACGCCCCCCTCGGGCACGTCCACGCGCGCCTGCGGCTGGTCCATGCGCCAGCCGCCGTCGGCCAGCGCCAGCTCGTAGATGCCGGGCTCCAGCTGAGACAGCAGGAAGCGGCCGTCCGCGTCGCTGGTGGCCTCCTGCGGCGCTGGCTCGGCGCCATGGCGCGGCAGGCGGTGCAGCAGCACGCGCACGCCGGCGGCCCCGGTGCTGCCCTTGGCGAGGGCATCGACGAGCCGCCCCGCCACGCTGCTGCCGCGCGGTGCGAGCACCTCGCCGGGCCAGTCGCCGCTGCGCAACCCCCCCAGCACCAGCCCGCGCCCCGCCGCGCGCTCCAGCACGAGTCGCCACACGCCCGGGCCCACCGCCGTGCGGAAGCGGCCCTCGGCATCGGCACGCAGTTCCAGCGCCACGGCGCTGGGTGCCGCCACGGGCACCAGCACCAGCGCAGCACCCGCTGCGGACGCGCCCCCGGCGTACCGCAAGCGGCTGGCGTGCGGCGTGGCCGTGAACAGGGCAAGCCGGTCGCCCGGGCCCAGCGCTCCCACGAGACGCGGCGCACGACCGGGCGCGACCACCGCATACGGCGGATCGGCGTCCACCTCGCGCGCGGCGGCCGGCAGGGAGAGCCAGCCCGTGGCATCTGAGGCTGCCAAGGCACCAGCCCCCTCGGACAGCACGCCTGCGCCGAACGCGCGTCGCGTGCAGCGCAGCAACTGCGCACCGGGCACGGGCACGCCACCCTCGTCCACCACCTGGATCCGTCCCGGCAGGGGCGGGGGCGACGCGGGCAGGGCCTCGCGCAGGCACAGCCAGCCCAGCAGCAGGGCGCACAGGCCGCGCGCGGCCACGCACGCGGCGCGCTGCCCCCTGCGCGTCACGAAGCCTGCTCCGGCCAGGGAGCGCGGAACCCACGCAGGTGACGGGCACTCTCGGGTCCCCACGCGCGGAGCACGAGCCAGCGCGCAACCGGCGGCTCGGCCGGAACGCCGGCAACCTCCCCGGCGCGCGGCAGGCCGGGCGGCACGGCGTGCGGCATCAGTTCCACCTCCAGATGGTCGTCGGGCAGTGCGCCGGGGATGCGCTCGGCCCACTCGACACAGGTGAGACGACCCGCGCCCAGCATCTCCTCCCCGCCAGCCGCCTCCCACTCGCTGGCAGCGCCCAGCCGGTAGGCGTCGGCGTGGCACAGCTCGACGCCGCCGGGCAACGTGAAGCGCTGCGCGACGATGAAGGTGGGGCTGGGCACGGGCACGGCCTCGGGCAGCCCGGCGCCACGCGCCAGCGCACGCACGAAGGTGGTCTTGCCAGCACCGAGGTCGCCCGTGAGCGTGAGCACCACCCCGCCCGCACTGGCGCCCAGCAGGTGCTCGCCCAGCGCCCACGCCAGGCGCTGCGTCTGCGCGAGGTCCGCGGCGTGGAAGCGTCGTTCCAGCAGGGGTCGGGACGGGCCCATGGCGCGCATCCTACGGTCCCGCGGCGCGCCCCCGCCGCCGCTCCCGCACCGGGCCCACGCCCGGCGTGCCCTGCCGGCGGGAAGGCCTGCGCCTACGCGAGATGGTCGTAGCCGCGAGGCGTCAGCGGCACGCTGCCGTGCGCATCGCACAGGCGCACGCCCAGCACTTGCGGCACCACCTCGCCCACGGGGTGCAAGGTGACGCCCTCCGCGGCCAGCGCCCGGCGCGTGGCCTCGTCCAGCGCGGCATGTGCCACGAGCAGCTCGAAGTCCTCGCCGTCATCCAGCGCGTGCTCCAGCGCCGAGCGCCGGCCGTCGGCGGCACGGCGCGCGTCCTCGTGGACGGGGATGCGTGCGGCGTCCAGCCGCGCGCCGACACCCGAGGCGAGGCACAGACGCGGCAGGTCTCGCGAGAGCCCGTCGCTCACGTCCATCATGGCGTGCGGCACGCGCAGGCGCGCGAGTGCCTGCGCCTCGCGCACGCGCGGCTCGGCGACGAGGTGGCGCCCGCCCAGCGAGCCACCCAGCGGGCCGGTGACGCTGAGCACGTCGCCCACGCGGGCGCCGGCGCGCGTGAGCATGCCCATCGGGCCCGGCCGTCCCACCACCGTCACGGCCAGCACCAGCGGGCCCGCGGCCACGTTCGTGTCACCGCCTGCGCAAGGCACGCCGAAGGCTCGGCTGGCCTCGGCGAAGCCAGCCAGCAGGTCGTCCTTGAGCCCCAGCGGCCCCTCCTGCGGCAGCACCAAGCCCAGGAACCACGCCACCGGGATGCTGCCGGCGGCCGCCAGGTCGCTGAGGTTCACGCGCAGCGCCTTGCTTGCCGCGGCGCGCGCCCCGCACTGCTCCACGCGGAAGTGGACGCCGTCCACCAGCACATCCGTGGCCACCACGGCCGGCTGGCCCTGCAGGTCGAGCGCGGCGCAATCATGGCCGATGCCCACGCCCGCCACGCCGCCCGGCGAGAGCCGCGCCGCCAGGGCGGCCACCCACTCGTCCTCGCTGCGTCCCGCCAGGGGTCCGATGCGCATGGGCCTACCGAGCCCGCTCGCGCGCGGCTTGGGCCGCCAGGCTCGCCGCGTGCTGGCGTTGGCGGGCCACGGCGCGCTCGAGCTCGGGAGCAGGCATGCCCGGATAGTAGCCCGAGGTCATGCCGTGGGCCGCCTCCACCACCGCGAACAGCGCCTCGAGCGCGGGCCCCCTGGGCGCCTGCCGGCGGGCCTCGCGCTCCAGCGCCACCAGCGCGCGCGGTGCCAGCAGGCGTGGCGGCACCTCGGCCAGCGCGGCCCGCGACACCCGCACCACGAGCGCGTTCTCGTCGCAGAGGGCTTCCAGCAACGCTTCCAGCGTGGGGCTGGTCCCGGGGTCTGCCTCCCACAGGGCCTCGGCGGCGGCCGCGCGCACGAACGGCGATGCATCGTGGGCCAGGGCGGCTCGCAGGCGCTCGAACGAGGCAGGCACGCTCGCGCAGGCCCCCAGCCCACGGGCCGCAGCCTGCCGCACGAGCATGGCGGGATCCGCCAGGGCCGCACCCAGCAGGGCCTCGAGGCCCGCAGCCCCCGCCACGTCGGCCGCTTGTCGCCGCAGCAGCGGCGAGGGGTCCGCCAGCAGGCGTGCCACCAGCCGGGGGGCCCGCAGCGCCAGTCCCTGCTCGATGCAGGTCGCGAAGGCCGCACTGCGCTCGGCGTAGGACGCCGAGCGCAGGCGCGTGAGCAGGTCCGGCCAGCGACGCGCGCTGGACTCGTCCAGGTCCAGCCGCAGCGCAGCGAACACCTCCTCGCCCCCTGCGCGCTCCAACGCCTCGGAAGCGTGGCCTCGCACCCACACCTCCAGCTCAGCCACGCGGGCATGCGCGGCCAGCGCGTCGAGGTCCGCACCCATGCGCGCGGGGAGGGCGGCCCAGGCCCCGGCCAGCAGCGCCACGGCGGATGGGCCCTGCGTGCGCGCCAGCAGGGCGACGGCCGGCGCGCGCGGACCCGCGCGCTGGGCCTCCAAGGCCTCGCTGAGGGCCAGCGCGGCCGCCGTGCCCAGGTCCACCACGCGCGCCGCCCGCGCCTCGTCCGCAGGCAGCGCGGCCCAGGCGGCTACGGCCTCGCGAGCGGCCGCCAGGGCCTCCGTCGAGGGCTCGCGCTGCGCTTGCTCCACGACCGCGGCCAGCGCAGCCAGCTCGGGCGCAGCGGCTCGCTCGCCCAGCCGTTCCAGCACGCGTGCGGCGGCACCGGCGCGGCCCGCCCGCACCTGCAGGTCCAGCAGGCGACGCAGGTCGGCCACGTCCATGGCCTCCAGTCCCGCGCCCTGCGCGCGCGCCTCCAGTGACTGCATCACGCGCGCGGGATCCTCGGGCAGGCGCAGCACCGAGCGCAGTCGATCCAGCGCCCCACTGCGCGGGTAGTCACGCCCCAGGTCCTCGGCCAGCCGCTGGGCAAGCGCCTGGTCACCGCCGGGCGCGGCCTCGACCTGCACGCGCAGTTCCAGCGCGGCGCGCGGGTCGCGCAGCCGGGCGGCGGCGTCGGGCCCCAGCAACGCCAGCGCCGACCGTGCGGCCGCGAGGTCCCCCTCCGCCAGCGCAGCGCGCGCGCCCAGCACCAGCATCTCCTCGCGCGGCTCGGGCGCAGCATCGGCGGGCACGAGGGCCATGAGCCCGGCACGACCGGACTCCGCCAGCGCGCGCTCGGCCTGCGCCAGCAGACGCCAGGGCGCGAGGTCCACGGGCGCCATGCGCTCCTCCAGCGCGCCGCGGGCCACGGGCCACGGCTCGGCATGCTCGCGGGCGAGGCGCTGCAGCAGGCTGCCGGCCTCGTCGCCATCGGCCAGGCCGCGCAGGAAGGCGCGCACGCGGTCCGGGCCGCCTCGCTCCAGAAGCAGCAGCAGTGCAGCCATCCCGGTGCCTTCTGCGTGGGCTGGGTCGGACGGATCGACGCGCGCCGCCGGCTCGCGCCCGGCCAGAACGTCCAGCGCCATCATGCGCTCGAGCCGCGCCTGGAGGTCTCCACCTGCCGCCAGCGCCGCCAGCGCCTGGGCCCATGGCGGCGTGGCCACGCCCGAGCGCAGCGCCGCCACCTCGAGCAGCCCCAGCACGAGGCCGCGGGCCAGCACCTCGCCCACCGGCGAGCGTCCGGCCGCCACCCACTCGAGGTTCACCCGCAGGCGGGGCTGGCGACGGCCCGCACGCAGCACGATGCGCAACTCGCTGTCCCGCGACTCGTCGCGCAGCGGGACCAGCCACGCCTCTCCCTGCACGTCCTCCAGTCCCAGCCCCGTCACGAGGGCCACGCGCTCCTGCGCCTCGGCCACGCGCTCGGGCCAGGCCGCCAGGAGGTCCGCCACGCGCACGTCGCCCTCGTAGGGCCCGGCCTCGACGGCGGCCACCGCACCCCCCGGCACCAGCAGGCCGGACAGCGGCACGTGGCGGCAGGCGCCCATGAAGGGCGCGCACAGCAGGAGGAGCCCGCCAAGGCAGGCGCGCAGGGTGGGTGCAGGGCGCACCCTGCCAGCGTGGCGCACGGCGTTCACGCGCCCGTCATGGCCGCCAGCAGCCCCCGGGCGGTGCCGCGTGCATCCGGGGCCTCGCGCAGCGCACGCTGGACGGCCACCCCGACGGCCCCGGCTTCCAGCGCCACGGCCGCCTCGCGCGCCGTGATGCCGCCCAGGGCCACCACGGGCAGCCCCGCCCCCGCGCACAGGCGCGCGAAGGCAGCCGCTCCCAGCGGCGGGCCCTTGCCCGGCACGACAGCCAGCGGGGAGAGCACGGCGTGGTCGGCACCCGCCGCGCGCGCGGCCTGCAGGCCGGCCCCGTCGTGGCAGGACACGCCCAGCCAGCCTCGGTAGCCGTGGCGCACGCGGGCGGGCGGCGGGGCGCGATGGCCCAGCTGCACGCCGTCCGCCTCGCAAGCGAGGGCCACGTCGGCACGGTCCCCCACCAGCAGCGCGGCCCCGTAGCGCCGCGTCCGCTCGCGCAGCGGCACTGCGAGGTCGTAGAGCTCCCGCCCCGTGCAGGCGGGCGCGCGCAGCCACAAGGCGGTCACGCCGCCCGCCAGCACCTGCTCGAGGTGGGCTGCGTCGGCCGCGGCCAAGGCGTCCACGACGTACACGAGGCGCAGCGCGTCAGCATGCGCCGGGCTCGTCACGCCAGCCCCGGCAGCAGCGGCTCGAGGCCCCGCACCAGCCCCGTGCGGCCGGGCATGGCCCGCACCGCCAGCAGCACGCCGGGCAGGTAGCACTCGCGCGAGTGGGCCTCGTGGCGCAGCACCACCGCCTCCCCGGCACTGCCGAACACCACGTCCTGGCGGGCCACCAGGCCCGGCAAGCGCACGCTGTGCACGCGCACGCCCTGCACGTCGTGACCCCGCCCGGGCTCGCCGTGCACGCCTGGCCCGGGCGCGGCACCGGCACGCGCCAGGCGCTCGGCCGTGCGCAGCGCCGTGCCGCTGGGCGCGTCGGCCTTGGCGTCGTGGTGCGCCTCGATCACCTCCACGCGCGGGAAGTGCCGGACCAGCTGCTCGGCGCAGCGCTGCAGCAGCACCATGCCCAGCGCGAAGTTCGGCGCCACGCACAGCCCGCGACCCGCCGCGAGGGCCTCGCGCTCCAGCGTGTCGAGGTCCGCGGCCGAGAAGCCGGTGGTGCCCACCACGCCCTGCGCCCCGGAGGCGAGGATGCGTCGGGCGTTCTCCATCGCCACCGCCGCGGTCGTGAAGTCCACCACCACCTGCGCACCGGTCTCGCGCACGCGGGCCACGAGGTCGTCGCCGCGGTCCACCGTGGACACGACCTCGAGGCCCGGGGCCGCCCGCAGGCCGGGCAGCAGCGCCTGGCCCATGCGCCCGCGCGCGCCGGAGAACAGCACCTTGATCCGCGTCATGCACGCCCCCGCTCGCGGGCCACGCGCTGGGCCCACCGTTCCACCACGGCCACCTGGCCGCGCGTCTCCACCGAGCCCGGACGCTGCCGCCGCACGTGCTCGATGGCCGCCATGGCCTCCATGCCCTGCGACACCAGCACCGCGGCCAGCAGCGTGCCGGTGCGCCCCAGGCCCGCGTGGCAGTGGATCACCACCGGCCGGCCTGCATCGAGGTGCTGCTGGACCCACGCCGTGCAACGGGCCAGCACGTCCTCGTCCGGCGTGCCGAAGTCCACGATCGGCTCGTGGCGCCACGCCAGCCCGTGCGCGGCGGGATCGCCCGCGGGCGGCTCCTCGGTGAGCGAGAGCACGGCGCGCACGCCCTCGGCGGCCACGGCCGGCCAGTCCATCGGCGCGGGCCAGCCCATGCCGGCAAGGCTCCCCGGGGTCACCCATCCGAAGTTGCGCATGCCTCAATCGTCCCCACGGGCTGCGGGGCCGCCCATGAAAAAGGACGCGGGGGCGCGCGGGGCGCGGGCGGCATGGGCCAGGTGGCCGCCCAGCACCAGCACGCCCAGCCCAAGCGCCACGCCCGTGGGCAGCAGCGTGGCCGACGCCAGGGCCAGCAGGCACAGGCCCCCATAGCGGCCGGCCACGGCCGGGGCCGACCAGCCAAGGCGCAGCAGTCGCTGGTAGGGATGGTCGCGGTGTGCGTTGCCCAGCGGCATCCCGCGGCGCACCTTGGTCACGAGGCCTGCCCCCACATCCACCACGCCTGGCAACAGCAGGGCTCCGGCCAGCGGCCACGGCAGGGCAGGATCGCTCGCGCCCGGCAGTCGCAGTGCGCAGCAGGCGGCCACGAAGCCCAGCAGGTGGGTGCCCGCGTCGCCCACCATGAGGCGCGCGGGGCTGGCGTTCCAGCCTGCGAAGGCCAGCACGGCGCCCAGCGTCGCCGCGGGCAGCAGGCCACCCGCGGCCCCAGCCCCCGCTGCGGCCCCCAGCAGCACGGCCATCGTGGCCGCCGTGATCAGGTCGATGCCGTCGAGGAAGTTCACCACCGTGACCACGGCCACGATCCACAGCACGGTCATCAGCGGGGTGAGCCCGCCGAATTCGAGCGCGGGGTAGGAACCGAGGCCCGCGCCCTCCCAGCGCAGGCCCAGCCCCACCGCCAGCAAGGCCAGCAGGGCCTGGGCGGCCAGCTTGGTCCCGGCGCGCAGCGTCCAGCGGTCATCGCACAGGCCCAGCAGGAAGAACCCCAAGGCGGGCCAGCCGTGGGCCGGCGAGAGATCGCGGCCGGCGAGCACGCTGCTGGCCACCCAGCCCGCTGCGAGCGCAAGGGCCAGGCCCACGCCGCCGCTGCGCGGCAACGGGGCGCCATGCACCTTGTGCCCGGCGGGCTCGTCCACCAAGCCCCAGCGCGCAGCCATGCGCCCGGCCCAGCCCACGAGCGGCACGCCAAGGGCTAGCGCCAGCGAGCAGGCCAGCCAAGGGGCGAGCGCGGGATCCATGCACGGATTGTGGCGCGACACCCGACAAGCGCCTCACGCACGCCGGGGCCCGGCCCCGACGCAGGCGCGCAGGACGGGCGCGCGGCCCTCCCGCCTGCTATGCCAGCACCTGCGCGGGCGAGCGCACGCCTCCTCGCCCCCCTCGGGAGCCCCATGGACCGCCGCCGCATCGTGATCGTGGGTGCCGGGCTGGCGGGCGCGGCCACGGCCTTCCACCTGCGCCGGCAGGGCGTGCGCGACGTGCTGCTGCTCGAGCGGGAGGGAGTGGCCGGCGTGCACTCCTCGGGGCGCAACGCCTCGCTGCTGCGCGAGAAGGTGGACCACCACCACCTGCAGCCGCTGGCCACCGAGGGCGCGGCCGCGTTGCGCTCCGGCGACCTGGGCGGCTTCCGCCGCCAGGGCAGCGTCTTGCTGGGGCTGGGCGACACCGACGTCTCCTCGCTGGTGCCCATCGCACGCGGCCGCGGCCTCTACTGCCCCGACGACGGCATCGTGGACGTGTCGCAGGTGCTGGCCACCTACCTCGAGGGGCAAGAGGTGCGCTGGCGCTCGCCCGTGACGGGCTGGCGCAGCGAGCCGGGCGGCATCGTGGTGAGCACGCCGCAGGGCGAGATCGAGGCCGAGGTGCTGGTCAACGCCGCCGGCGCGTGGGCCGGCGAGCTGGGCGGGCTGCCGCTCACGCCCACCAACCGCCACGTGTTCATCACCGAGCCGCTGGCGGGCATCGACCCCGACTGGCCCTTCGTGTGGGACGTGAAGGCCGGCCTCTACTTCCGGCCCGAGCTGGGCGGCTTGCTGCTGTGCCCCTGCGACGAGACGCCGGCGGCGCCCGGCGCCTACGGCGACGACCCCGGCATGCCGGCGCTGCTGGAGGGCCGCGTGCGCGCGCTGCAGCCGGGGATGCCGCCCTACCGCATCGCCTACCGCTGGGTGGGCCAGCGCAGCTTCAGCCCCGACCGCAACCTGCTGCTGGGCCCCGACCCGCGCGAGCCGCGCCTGTTCCACGTCGCGGCGCTGGGCGGGCATGGCCTGACCGTGTCGTTCGCGCTGGGGCGGCTGGCCGCGCGCCTGTTGCTGGGACAGGCGCCCGTGCCGCCCGAGTTCGCCGTGGGCCGCGTGCTGGCTGCGCGCTAGCGCGCGCCGGGCGGGGCCCCCGCCGCACGCTCCAGGCGCATGCGCACGGCCTGGTTGCCGGGATCCAGCCCGGCCCAGCGTCGCAGCGCATCGCGCTCGCCGGCCGCGTCGCCCGCCAGGGCGCACGCATCGGCCAGCCGCGCCCAACGCAGGTCGTCGTCGGGCACTGCCGCCGCCTGCGCGGCCAGCTCGGCACGCACGCGCGCCAGCAGCTCCGCGTCCTGCTGGAGCCGCGCCGCCGCGCCCAGCGCCGCACGGCTGGCTGCCGCACGCACAGGCGCGCTGGCGTCGCCCACCAGCGCCGAGAGTGCCGCCCACGCCGCGGGGCGCGGGTCGGCCGCCAGCAGCGGTGCCATGCGACGGCGCACCAGGCTGTCGGCATCCTGCGCGTAGGGCAGCGCCCCCGTCCACGCCTCCGGCGCGAAGCGCGCCAGCAGCGTGGGCGCCGTGGCGCGCGAGAGGCGCGGGGCCTCGCGGTCGGCCAGCAGGGCCAGCAGGCGGCTGGGCCCGTCGAAGGCCCCGCGGCGCGCCGCGGCGATGGCCTCCAGCCAGGCGGGCGCCGGGCGCGCCTGCGGCCACCAGCGGCCGTGGGCGGTGCGCACGCCCTGCTCGGAGAGCGGCGGCGCGCCGGGCGGGGCGCCGCGCCCGCCCGCGTGGCACCACGTGCAGGCGTCCTGCGCGACGCGGTCGCTGCGCAGGCCCGGGCGCGGGAGGGAGATGCTGTGGTCGGTCACCGCGCCGTGGCCCCGCTCCACCGTGAGGAAGGGCATGTGGCAGTCCACGCAGCGCACGCCGCCCTCGCCGGCGGGATGGTGGCTGTGGGCTGCACCCTGCGCCACGATGTCGCCGTGGCAGGACGCACACTGCGCGTCGTCGCGCGGCGGGCCGCGCATCGCGCCGCGGTGCTCGCCGCCGTGCGGGTCGTGGCATGACTGGCAGGTGAGCTGGCCCTGCTCGGCGCAGCGGCTGCTCCAGAACGACACGCCCGCGTAGACCAGTTCCAGCGGCCGGCCGGCAGGATCCACGCGGTCGGGGTCGTCCAGCAGGCTGGGGTCGAGGTGCTCGAGCACGTCCACCCCTGCCCCGGGCTGCCAGCCGGGCACGATCTCCTCGGCCTCCATGTGGCAGGCAAGGCACGTGTCCACCTGCTCGCGCCGCGAGAGCGTGCGCAGGCGCAGCACGGGATCCGGTCCCTCGGCCGTCCCGTCGTGGTGGCGCACGTGGGCCGCGCCCGGGCCATGGCAGGACTCGCAATCCAGGCCCACGGCGCGCTGGCGCGTGCGTTCGGCGCCGGGCGCGGGCTCGGCCACCGCCTCGCGCCCCGAGAGGTGGCAGCGCGAGCACTGCGCGTCCCACGAGCGCACCGGCCCCGTCCAGAACGAGGGCTCGCCGGGCGCCACTGCCGGGGGCACGGCGGGGTCGCCGCCGGGGCCCGCGAAGTAGAGGGCCGTGTAGTCGAACCAGGTGCCCGTGCCGTGCTCGCGCATGGCGGGCAGCACCTGCCGGCGGCCGTCGGGGAGGCGCGTGAGCAACATCTCGATGCGCGTGCGCCCCACCACGTGCGTCACGGGGAAGCGCGCCGGCATCCCGTCGGCGCCCACCGTCTCGGCCCAGAAGGCCTCGCCCTCGCGCACGAAGCGCGTCCGGCCGGGCGCGTGCCCAACCGCCTGCCCCGCCAGTGCCTCCGGTGCCATCGTGCGGGCATCAGCCACTCGCACGGTGAGCGCATGCGTGGAGGCCGCCCACGTGGCGTGCACCTCGCCATGGCAGCGCGCACACTCCTCGCTGCCCGCCCACTCGCCTCGTGCGACCGGCAGCCCGGGTGCAGGCGGGCCAGCGGGCGGAGGCGGCTCGGCAGCCGCCCCATGCGCGCCCGCGAGGCCACGCCATGCCCGTGCGGAGAGCACCGCCAGCAGGAGCACGGCAAGCAGGGCGCGCAGCGTCATCCCGCAGAGCCTACGGCCGCCCGGCTGCCCACGCCGGCCCGCCCCGGCTAGCTGGGCTGGTTGCCCGCGCCGGACACGCGCACCAGCTTGACGCTCTTGCCCAGCGCCTTGCGGTACCAGAGCAGGCACTTGACCACGCCCTCGCCCACGGAGATGCGCGGCCGGAAGCCGAGCACTTCCTGCGCCTTCTGGGGCTCGGCCAGGCTGTGGCGGATGTCGCCCGGGCGCGAGTCCTCGAAGCGCGGCACGAACTCGCGCTCCAGGATGTTGCCGAACAGCGACAGCAGGCCTTGGACGGACAGGCGCGCGCCGGCAGCCACGTTGAAGGCCTCGCCCTCGGCCTTGGGCGCCGTGCAGGCAAGGTGGAAGGCCTCGACCACATCGCTCACGTGGACGAAGTCGCGGGACTGCTTGCCGTCGCCGAAGATCACGGCCGGCTCTTCCTGCAGCAGGTTGGCGCAGAAACGCGGGATCACCGCGCAGTCGGGCGTCTCCCACGGCTGGCGCGGCCCGTACACGTTGAACAGGCGCAGCGACACGGTCTCGAGCCGGTAGGTCGTGTAGAAGACCCGCATCAGCTCCTCGCCGCACAGCGCCGCAGCCCCGTGCGGGCTGAACGGGGTGGGCAGCATGCTCTCTTCCTTGGGCAGCACCGGGCTCTCGCCGTAGACCGAGCACGACGAGGCGTAGATCACGCGCCTCATGCGGTGCTCGCGCGCGGCCGACAGCACGTTGAGCGTGCCCTGGAAGGCCGTGCTGAGCGTCTCCTCGGGACTGCGCACCGACTGGGCCACGCCGGGGATGCCGGCCAGGTGCAGGGCGTAGTCGCAGCCCTTGGCGGCGCGGATGACGGCCTTGTCGTCGCGCACGTCGCCCTCGACGAGGCGTACGTCATCCTTCTTGTGGTCCTGGATGTTGCGCTTGTGGCCGCTCGACAGGTTGTCGAACACCACCACCTTGTCGCCCCCAGCGACCAGCCGGTCGACCAGGTGGCTGCCGATGAAGCCGGCACCGCCGGTCACGAAGTACTTGGGCATGCCGCCTCCACGAAAGGGCCCCAAGGTAGGCCCTGCCCGGGGCGGCGCAGGAGATTTTCCCCGCACGATGCCACAAGACATTACGGGACAACGGTTTATGTCTCCACTATTCGTCTTACTTTGTTTTACATGCCATGCACCAGCCAGTGCCCGACGATGCGCCCGGCGGCCCGCCCGTCCCAGCAGGGCGAGGCCCGGCGTGGCCCGCAGGGCCGCCGCCGCGGGCGCCCCAACGCCCGCGCCACGGCCGCCGGCAGGCGACGCGCATCGGCGCCCGCCAGCACGTTGCTGCCGTGCGTGAGCGTGAGCCGGTGCTCGTAGCGCGCACGCAGCGTCACGCAGGGCACGCCCAGCAGCGAGGCCTCGACCGGCACGCCGCCGCTGTCGGTCACCACCACGGCCGCGTCGCGCAGGAGGGCAAGGAAGTCCCGGCGGCCCAGCGGCGCGACCACGCGCACGCCCGCACGGCCAAGCGCGCGCCGGGCCGCGGCACCCAGCCCGCGCGCCGTGCGCGGGTGCACCGGGAACACCCAGGGCCGCTGCCGCGCCAGGCCACACAGCACCTGCACCGTGCGCGCGAGGCGGGCCGGGGCGTCCACGGACGCCGCGCGGTGCAGCGTCACCACGCCATAGCCCCGTGGCACGAGGCCGGCGCCGACGCCGCGGGCGCGGGCCGGCAGCGTGCGCCGCGCATCGGCCAGCGCATCGGCCACCACGTTGCCCGCCAGGTGGATGTGCGCCGCCGGCACGCCCTCACGGCGCAGGTGGGCCACGGCCGAGGGCTCGCTGGCATGCAGCAGCTGGGCAAGCCGGTCCACGCGCCTGCGGTTGCGCTCCTCGGGCAGGCCCCGCTCGCCGCTGCGCAGCCCGGCCTCCACGTGCGCCAGCGGGAGTCCCAGCCGGCGCGCGGCCAGCGCGCCGGCCACCGTGCTGTCCACGTCCCCCACCACCACCACCAGCGAGGGATCCAGCCCTGCCAGCACGGGCACCAGGGCGGTCGCCATGCGCTCGGCCCGGCGCCGGCCGGGCGGCACGTGCTCCAGCACGGCCACCGGCGCCGGCAGGCACAGCTCACGCCAGAGCGCCCGCGACAGTGCCGGCGACTCGTGCTGGCCCGTGTGCACCCAGCGCAGCCGGCGGCCTGCCGCGCGCGCGGCCGCCACCAGCGGGGCCAGCTTGACGAAGTTGGGGCGGGTTCCCACCACGGCCACCCACCCACCCCGGGGCGCCCGCGCCGTGGCGGCTCGTCGCGCCACCGCGCGGCCTAGGCCCCGTGGCCGGAGGCCAGCAGGCTGTCGAGGAACTTGGTGCTGTAGTCGCCCTGCTCGAAGTGGGCGTTGGACAGGATGCGCCGGTGCAGGCCCACCGTGGTGCGCACGCCCTCCACCTCGAGCTCGTCCAGCGCCCGGCGCATGCGCGCGATGGCGCGCGGACGATCCTCGGCGTGCACCAGCAGCTTGCCGATCATGCTGTCGTAGTGGGGCGGGATGCGCGCGCCGGGCTCCATGTGGCTGTCCATGCGCACGCCCGGGCCGCCCGGCACGCGCCAGCCCGTCACCGTGCCCGGCGAGGGGGCGAAGCCGCGATCGGGGTCCTCGGCGCAGATGCGCACCTCGATGGCGTGCCCCTGCTGGCGCACGTCGTCCTGCCCGTAGCCCAGCAGCTCGCCTGCCGCGAGCCGGATCTGCTCCTTGATCAGGTCGAGCCCGGTCACCAGCTCGGTGACGCAGTGCTCCACCTGGATGCGCGCGTTGACCTCGATGAAGTAGAAGTCCTCGCCCTCGACGAGGAACTCCACCGTGCCGGCCGTGTGGTAGCCCACGCTCTTGGCCAGCTTGACGGCGGCCGCGCCCATGCGCTTGCGCAGCTTGGGATTGACCGCCGGGCTGGGGCTCTCCTCGATCACCTTCTGGTGGCGCCGCTGCACGCTGCAGTCACGCTCGCCCAGGTGCACCACGTTGCCCTTGCGGTCGCCCAGCACCTGGATCTCGACGTGGCGCGGGTTCTGGATGTACT
Organism: Planctomycetota bacterium; assembly: GCA_964228555.1. GTDB lineage: Bacteria > Planctomycetota > PLA2 > PLA2 > JAEUHO01 > CAXQZU01. The sequence continues at coordinate 61,323 of CAXQZU010000041.1, read as the reverse complement.
TCTCGATGTACACGCTGGAGTCGCCGAAGGCGGCCTCGGCCTCGCTGCGGGCCGTGGCCATGCCGCTCACCAGCGAGATGTCGTTGTGCGCCACGCGCATGCCGCGCCCGCCGCCGCCGCTGACGGCCTTGATGAGCACGGGATAGCCCACGCGGCGCGCCACCTCGAGGGCCTGCGCGTCGTCCTTCACCGGCCCGTCGCTGCCGTCCACGCAGGGGATGCCGCAGGCCTTGGCCGCCGCCGTGGCCTGCGCCTTGTCGCCCACGCGCTCGATGGCGTCCACGGTGGGCCCGATGAACTCGATGTTGCTGGCGCGGCACACCTCGGCGAAGTGCGAGTTCTCCGACAGGAAGCCGTAGCCCGGGTGCACGGCGTCCACGTTGGCGATCTCGGCGGCCGAGATGATGCGCGGGATGCTCAGGTAGGACTCGCTGCTGGGCCCGGGACCGATGCACACGGCCTCGTCGGCGAGGTCGAGGTACCAGGCGCCGGCGTCGGCCTTGGAGTAGACCGCCACCGTCTCGATGCCCAGCTCGCGGCAGGCGCGGATCACGCGCAGGGCGATCTCGCCCCGGTTGGCGATGAGGACGCGCTTGAACACGGCGGGCTAGGCCACGCGGATGCGGAACAGCGGCTGGTCGAACTCCACCGGGTGGCCGTCCTCCACCAGGATCTCCAGCACCTCGCCGTCCAGCTCGGCCTTGATCTCGTTGTTGAGCTTCATTGCCTCGACGATGCACACCACCGTGTCCTTCGTGACGCGGTCGCCCACCTGCACGAAGGGCGCGGCCTCGGGGCTGGGCCTCCGGTAGAAGGTGCCCACCATGGGCGAGAGGATGTCCTTGGTGCCGGCCGGGGGCGCGGAGGGGCCGTCGGCGGCCGGGGGGAGCGCGCCCGCCGGCACGGCCGCCGGCATGGCCGGGGCGGCGCCGCCCTGCAGCAGCACGGGGGCCGAGGCATAGGCCCCCGCCTTGCGCAGGCTGATGCGCGAGCCCTCCTGCTCGATCTCGAGCTCGACGAGCCCGTTCTCGTTCATCAGCTGCACGAGGCGCTTGAGCTCGCGGTGGTCCATGGCGTCCTGGCCCGGATGGAGGGCGGCGGCACGCGGCCACCCTCCGGAGGCGCAAGGGTAGGGAGCCCCCCGGGGAGGGTCAAGCAACGCCGCCCGGACGGCGTTACGGGCGGGCGGGCGGCTTGCCCCGCAGCCCCAGCAGCAACTCGGCGATCTCCACCGCGTTGAGCGCCGCGCCCTTGCGGACCTGGTCGCCGGTGCACCACAGGTCCAGCCCGCAGGGGTGGCTGGGGTCCTTGCGGATGCGCCCCACCAGCACGTCGTCCTGCTCCTCGGCATCGCGCGGCGTGGGGAACTCCAGGCGCGCCGGGTCGTCCACCACGCGCACGCCCGGGGACGCGGCCAGCCAGGCCCGCGCATCGGCCGGGTCCACGGGGCGCTCGAACTCCAGGTTGATGGCCTCGCTGTGCGCGCGCCGCACCGGGATGCGCACGCAGGTGGCCGTGACGGCCAGCTGGGGCCGCGCGAGGATGCGCCGCGTCTCGCGCACCATCTTCCACTCCTCGGTGGTCAGGCCGTCCTCGCCGAAGGCCTGCACGAAGGGCACGGCGTTGCGGTGGATGGGGCGCGGGTAGGTGCGCACGCTGGGCGCGAGCCCGCGTGCCTCCTCCTGCACCTGCCGCTCCAGCTCCTGCAGGCCGGCCTCGCCCGAGCCCGACACCGCCTGGTAGGTGCTCACCACGATGCGTCGCACCGGCACGTGGCGGTCCAGCGGCGCCACCGCCATCAGCATCAGGATGGTGCTGCAGTTGGGGTTGGCCACGATGCCACGGTGCCCGCGCGCCGCCTCGGGGTTCACCTGCGGCACCACCAGCGGCACGTCCGGCTCCATGCGGAAGGCGCTGCTGTTGTCCACCACCAGCGCACCCTCGCGCGCGGCGCGCGGCGCATGCTCGCGCGCCGGGCCGCTGCCGGCCGAGAACAGTGCCAGGTCCACGCCCGCGAAGGAGGCCTGCGCGAGGTCTTCCACCACGTGCTCGGCCCCGCCCCAGGCCAGCCGCTGGCCCGCGCTGCGCGCCGAGGCCATCAGGCGCAGGCGCGCCACGGGGAAGCCACGCTGCGCCAGCACGCGCAGGAACTCGCGGCCCACCACGCCGGTCGCCCCCACCACCGCCACGCTCACGCCCGTGGCGCTCATGGCGAGCCGCGCCTGCCGCGCCGGCTCCACGTGCCCGAGCGGCCGCCTTCCTTGCGCAGCAGGCGCACGTGCTCCACCTGCGCGCCGCGGTCCACGCCCTTGACCATGTCGTAGAGCGCCAGCGCCGCGGCCGCCGCCGCCACCAGCGCCTCCATCTCGACGCCCGTGCGGTCCAGCGCCACGGCCTCGGCCTCGATGCGCACGCCATCACGGCCCTGCGGCACGACCTCCACCGCGAGGCGGTCCAGCCGCACGGGATGGCACAGCGGGATCCACTCGCTGCAGCGCTTGCCCGCCTGGATGCCGGCCAGCCGCGCCACGGCCCAGGCATCGCCCTTGCCCACGCGCCCGGCGCGCAGCAGGCGCAGCGTGGCAGGCGCCAGCCGCACGTACGCCTCGGCCAGCGCACGCCGCAGCGTGGGCGCCTTCGCGCTCACGTCCACCATGCGCGCCGTGCCGCGCGCATCGAGGTGCGTCAGGCGTCGGGGCATGCGCCTAGCCATGCCAGCATCATGCGTCCACCCGCCCGCGGCGCCAGCACCGCCTGGCCTGGAGACCGGCCGCGCGCGGGAGCCGGGGCTACCGCCCTGCCTCCCCCGCCTGCGCTGCCGTCCACCGCAGCCCGCGAGCAGGAGCCGGCTTCACGCACGCGATGACCCGGGCCAGTGGCCCGCCGAGGCCACCGGGCGGGCCTTGCGGGCGGCGAGGGCGCGACGGAAGGGCCCTGCGCCCGGTGCCGCGCACCCCGTCCAGTAGCCTCGCGCACGCGCGGGCAGGATCAGGGCGTGCCGCAGGGGGCCTCGGCCTGCTCCCGAGCCCCGGGCACCGACTGCTCGCTCATGTCCCGCAGCGGTAGGTGGCCGCGGTGCGGATGTGTGCGTCTTCCACCTGCGCGCGGCCTTCCATGTCGGCCAGGGTGCGCGCCACGCGCAGCACGCGGTGCACGCCCCGCCCCGTGAGGCCCGCCGTGCGCGCCACCGAGATCATCGTGGCCTCGGCCTCGCGCGTGGGCTCGACGGCGGCGGGCAGCAGGCGGCCGGGGATGCGGCTGTTCCAGGGGCGATCCAGGCCCAGCGCGCGCGAGCGGGCGCGCTGCATCTCGACCGCGCGCGCCAGCGAGTGCGCCTGCGGCGCGGCGGCGGCCCGCGCCACGAGCAGTTCCCGCGGATCGACAGGCTTCACGTCCACCGCCACGTCGAAGCGGTCGCGCAGCGGGCCCGAGATGCGCTCGAGATAGCGCTTCACGACCCGCGGCGAGCAGCGGCAGCGGCCGGGCACGCCCGCCCAGCCGCAGGGGCAGGGATTGGTGGCCACCACCAGCAACGCCTCGGCGGGGAAGGTGGCGCGCCCGGCTGCGCGGCCCAGCGAGAGGTGGCCGTCCTCCAGCGGCTGGCGCAGGGCCTCGAGGCAGGTGCGGGGGAACTCGGCCAGCTCGTCGAGGAACAGGACGCCGAGGTGGGCCAGCGACACCTCGCCTGGGCGCGGGAAGCTGCCGCCCCCCACCAGCCCCGCCAGGCTCGTGGTGTGGTGAGGGGCGCGGAAGGGCCGGCGGCCCAGCAGGCCGCCCTGCAGCAGGCCGGCGGCACTGTGCACGCGGCTGGCCTCCAGCGCCTCCTCGTAGCCCAGCGGCGGCAGCAGGTCGCACAGGCGGCGCGCCAGCAGGCTCTTGCCGGCTCCCGGCGGGCCGCTCAAGAGCAGGTTGTGGCAGCCGGCCGCGGCCACGCGGGCCGCCGAGACCGCGAAGGGCTGCCCGCGCACCTCGGCCAGCGGGTCGCCGGCTGCCGCCTCGGGCTGCCAGGCCGCGCGCTCGACAGGCGCGAGGCGGGCCAGCCCGCGCAGGTGCGCCACGGCCTCGGCCAGCGTGCGCGGCGCCACCACCTCCAGGCCCGCCACCGCGGCGGCCTCCTGCGCGTTGCCGCAGGGCACCAGCGCGCGCGCGATGCCCGCGCGGCGGGCCGCCTCGGCCGCGGCCAGCACGCCGCGCACGGGGCGCACGCCGCCGTCCAGCGAGAGCTCGCCCACCACCAGCCAGCCCTCCAGCACGCTGCCCGGGCCCAGCAGGCCCTGGGCCTCCAGGATGCCCAGCGCGATGGGCAGGTCCAGCGCCGGGCCCTCCTTGCGCGCGTCGGCCGGCGCGAGGTTGGCCGTGAGCGGCTCGCTGGGCCAGGGCCACCCCCCCTGCAGGATGGCGGCCTGGATGCGCTCGCGCCCCTCGCGCAGGGCGCTGTCGGGCAGCCCCACGATGCGCAGCCCGCCCCGGCCGCCGTCGCGCTCGGCGGCGATGGCCACCTGGATGTCCACCAGCCGGGCCTCGGCGCCCAGCAACGTGCTGCCCGTGCTGCGGGAGAACCTGCGCATGCCCCACCCCCGCGCGCTGCAGCCGTGGAGTCACGGCGGCACGGACGGCCCCGGCGGGCGCAGCCGCAAGGCCCGCACGCGTGCGAGGAAGCGGCTGGTGTCACGGGTAGCATCGCCCCGTCCCCGCGAGGTCCCCCATGACGCGCACCCGTCCGTGGCTCCTGCTCCTGCCCGTCCTGCTGCTGGCCAGCCCGGGAGGCGCGCGGGGCGAGGACGACATCGCCGAGTCGGGGGCGGCCCGGCAGGTGGGTGCGCTGCTGCAGCAGGCGGTGGGCGAGGACCCGCGCCTGTCGTGGCGCGTGGGCGGCCAGCTGGGCAAGTCGGGCAAGGCCGCGCTCAAGTCCCTGCGCGAGGCCCTGCAGAGTGCCAGCCCGGCGCAAGCGCTGGCCATCGCGCGCGCGCTGGTGCTGCTGGACGACACGACGCGCGCGCTGGAGGCTGCCCGCGCGCTCGCCGAGGACGACAAGGCCCCGGTGGCGCTGCGCGTGGCCGCCGTGACGCTGGCCGAGCAGGAGGGTGACCTCGAGGAGGCCGACTGGCTGGAGGCCCAGCTCGACCGCGTGACCGAGCCCGAGGTGCGGCTCGCCATGGCGCGCGCCCTCTGGCGCCTCAACCGCGCCAACAAGGGCAAGGGCAAGGAGGTGCTGCTCGCGTTCCTGCGCAGCAGCGACCCGGACCTGCGCGCCTCGGGCGCACTGGCCCTCGGCGAGATCGGGGCCGCCTCCGAGGCCAAGGGCGTGCTCAGCGAGCTCCGTGACGAGCCCAGCGAGCGCGGCCGCACCGCCGCGCTGCTGCTGCGGCTGCTGCGCATGGAAGAGCAGCGCGACCTGGAGATGCGTGCGCCGGCCCCCGCCGGCGGGCCGCCCGCGGCCGCGAGCGCCGCCGGCCGCTGGCCCCTGCTGGACGAGATCCGCGAGAAGCTGCGCCAGGCCTACGTCGAGGCCGGCAAGGCCGATGCCCCGGGCCTGGAGGACGCCGCCGCGCAGGGCCTCACCAAGGCGCTGGACCCCCACAGCGAGTACCTCGACGCCGAGGAGAGCGCACGCCTCTTCGAGGGGCTGGACCCCTCGTACGGCGGCGTGGGCGCCTACGTGCAGAGCGACCCGCGCAACAACGAGGCCTTCACGATCAGCCGCCCCATCTTCGGCGGCCCCGTGGACCGCGCCGGCCTGCGCAGCGGCGACATGATCACGGCCATCGACGGCGAGAGCACCGAGGGGCGCAGCCTGGAGGAGTGCGTGCGCCGCCTCAAGGGCCCGCCGGGCACCAAGGTGGTCGTCACCGTGATGCGGCGGGGCTGGACGGAGACGCGTGACGTCGACCTCGCGCGCGCGCGCATCGTCGTGCCCACCACGGCCTGGGACCTGCTGCCCGGCAAGGTGGGGTTCCTGCAGATCGTCTCGTTCAGCGAGGAGACCGCCGCCGAGGTGGGCAAGGTCCTCGACCGCTTCGAGGCCGAGGCGGTCACCGGCATCGTGATCGACCTGCGCTCCAACGGTGGCGGCCTGCTCAAGAGCGCCGTGGACGTCGCCTCGCACTTCCTGCCCGCCGGGCTGGGCGTGGTGAGCGAGAAGGGCCGGCAGGGCGTGTGGCCCACGCGCGAGTACCGCTCCAGCGGCGTGGGCGCCGGGCGCGCGCACGTGCTGGCCGTGCCCAAGGTGATCCTGGTCAACCAGTTCACGGCCAGCGCCGCCGAGATCCTCTCGGGCGCCCTGCAGGTGCACGGCAAGGCACGGCTGGTGGGCACCATGACCTACGGCAAGGGATCGGTGCAGGTGCCCGTGGACCTGGCCTCGCGCCCCGGCGAGGCCTTCACGGACAGCAACAAGAACGGTCGCTTCGACGGCGCCGAGCGCTTCGTGGACACCAACGGGAACGGCACCCACGACGAGGGCGAGGCGTTCACCGACAGCAACCAGGACGGTCGCTGGAACGCGGCCGAGCCGTTCACGGACGCCAACCAGAACGGGCGCTGGGACCCGGGTGCGGCCTTCAAGCTGACCGTCGCCGCCTACTACCTGCCGGACGGGCGCCACCTCAAGCGCGAGACGCGGCTCGTGGATGGCAAGGTGGTGCCGGCCGGCGGCCTCGCGCCGGACGTGGAGCCCAAGGAGGACGGGTTCGACCTGTGGGAGCTGCAGGCGCAGAACCAGCTGGAGAGGGCCGACAAGGTGCGTGGCTGGGTCGACGCGCTGTTCGCCTCCGATGCGGAGGCCATGCAGCGCCTCGCGCGCTCCGACCGGCGCGACCCGCTGGCCTACCCCGGCTTCGAGGACTTCTACAAGGGCCTGGACACGCGCCTGGACCGCGAGGGCGTGCGCTGGCTGGTGCGGCTGCACGTGCGTCGTCACCTCGCCAACGACTTGCGGCGCGAGCTGGTGGGCGACGTGGTGGACGACACCGTGCTGCAGGCTGCGCTGCGCGACCTGTTCAAGACGCTGGGCCGCGACCTCGCCAGCGAGCCCGACCTCGCCTTCCTCGCGCGCTAGCCGTGGCCGTGGCAAGCGCGGCTCCCCAGCCCTGGCGCTTCGCGGCGCTCGAGGGCGTGCCGGGGCTGTGCCACGGCCTCACCACGCGGGCTGGGGGAGTCAGCGAGGGCGGCTTCGCGAGCCTCAACCTGGGCCGCAGCACGCCCGACGAGCCCGGGGCGGTGGCCGAGAACCGGCGCCGCGCTGCCGCGGCGCTGGGCTTCGCGGCCTTCACCTCGCCGCGGCAGGTGCACGGGACGCGGCTGGTGGAGGTGGTGCGGGCGGGCCAGGAGCCCGGCGAGGCCGATGGCCTGTTCACCGACCAGCCCGGCGTGCTGCTGGGCGTGCTGGGCGCAGACTGTCCCGGCGTGCTGCTGGTGGATCCGGTGCGGCGTGCCCTCGCCGTGGTGCACGCCGGATGGCGAGGCGTGGCCGCAGGCATCGTGCCCACGGCGCTGGCGCGCCTGCGCGAGCGCTACGGCTGCGAGCCTGCGCGCATGCTGGTGGCGGTGGGCCCGGGCATCGGGCAGGATGCCTTCGAGGTGGGCCCCGAGGTGGCCGAGGCCCTCGAGCGCACGGCGCCGGGGGTGCCGGGCGCCCTGCGCCGCGGCCGCGGCGACCGCTGGCACGCCGACCTCGCAAGGGTGATCGCGCAGCAGGCGACCGCCTCGGGCGTGCCGGCAGGGTGCATCACGATCGCGCCGCAGTGCACGCACCGCGACCACACGCTGTTCTTCAGCCACCGCCGCGACGGCGCGCGCGCGGGGCGGCACGCCCTGCTGGCCGGCTGGGCACGGCCCGCGGACGGGCCGGTCGCGGGCGCCTAGGCCTCGACGCCCTGCAGGGCCTGCTCGAAGGAGGCGTCGAAGGCCTCGCGGAAGTCGTAGAGGCCGCAGAAGTCTTCCTTGCGGTCGTCGGCCGTCTTCTGCAGCAAGTCCTCGTCGATGAGGTGGAAGACGATCTCGCCGAAGTCGTCGGTCGTCGTGACGCCCCAGCGGCGCAGCACGTCGCGGGCCAGGAATCCGAAGGTCTCCAGCGCCAGCTGGCGCACGCCCTCCATGATCTCGGGGCCCGTGATGTGGCGACGGACGCCGCCGCGCTTGCGCAGCGTGTAGTCCAGCGCCTCGAACACGAAGGCGTAGGCCTCGGCCGCATAGCGATGGCGGTGCTTGCGCACGATCGCCAGGATGCGTTCGTCCTTGTCCATCGCTGCGGTCCAGGCTCCAGGGCCGCCCCCGCGGGCCGCGCGGCCATCCGGGCACCACCCTAGCGGGCGGAAGCCGGCGGGACCACGCGCGCCATGGGGACGCGGCCCCCTAAGGATCGGCCGCCCAGCGTGGATCGTGAGTGTCACCGAACAGGCACCTTCCAGCGATGCCTGACAGCCGCCTACGCCGCCCCGGGCTGGGCGCCGCGCAAGGCCCGCAGCAGGTCGTGGAGCACCACCGCGGGCGAGACGAACGCCGAGGTCGCGGCCATGAGGCGCCCGCAGCGGGCCAGCAGGTCCACGCCGTCGCGCGCCCCCAGTGGCAGCGGCGCCTGCACGGGGCGGCCCGCAGCGGCCTCGCGGGCCTCCACCGCCACCACGTGCAGCAGGTCGCGCAGCGTGTCGCGCAGCGCCTCCCCCTTGCGGTCCGGGGCCTTGCTGCCCGCCAGGTCGCCCGCCTCGAGCAAGGCGGCCCGTGCCGCGGCGGCAGCCTGCAGTGCGGCCAGCAGGCGCTCCACCGTGCGGGCCGCCTGCGGCGTGCGGTCGGCCGCGGACTGCCACGCCTGCTCGGCCAGCGCCACGAGGTCGTCGCCGTGGATGCGCAGTGCTCGCTCCAGCGAGCCGTGCGCAGCGCGCGCCACGCGCGCGGCTCGCGCCGGCTCGAGCCCGCGCGCCTCCAGCATGCGCGCGAGGGCGTCGTCGGGCAGGGGCGGCAGCGTGAAGCGCCGGCAGCGGCTGTGCACCGTGTCGGGCAGGCGCTCCGGGCGGGTGCTCACCAGCAGGAACGTGGTCGTGGGCGGCGGCTCCTCCAGCGTCTTGAGGTAGCGCGCGACACCCTCGGCCTCCATGGCTTCCGCGGGGTCCACGATGAACACGCGTCGCGCGCCCGCCATGGGCTGGGTGTGGGCCTGTGCCAGCACGGGCTCCAGCGCCTGCACCGAGATCACGGTGGCCCGGTCGCGTCCGAGGCGCACGAGGTCCGGGTGCACGCCTGCCAAGGCCCGCGCGCAGCCCGCGCAGCGGCAGCCCAGCCGGCCCTGGGGGCAGAGCAGTGCCGCCGCGAAGGCGGTGGCCGCCTCGCGCAACGCGAGGGCGTCCGGTCCCTCCAGCAGGTAGGCCGGCGAGATGCGGCCCCCCGCCAGCGTGCGCGCAAGCACCTCGGTCACCCCAGCCGGGAGCGCTGCGGCCGGGGCCTGCGCGCTAGAAGAGGTCACGCACGGCCTCCCACACCCTCGCCTCCACCTCGTCAGGCGTGCCCGCCGCAGCCACCACGCGCATGCGCTGCGGCGCGCCGCGGAAGATGTCGCGGAAGCCGGCGGCGACGCGCGCGCGGTAGCCTTCGCTGCGCGCCTCGATGCGGTCACGCTCGCGCTGCATGCGCGCCTGCGCGCCCGCGTCGTCCAGGTCCAGCAGCACGGCCCGGTCGGGCTCGAGGCCGCCGGTGGCCCGCCGGCTGCTGGTGCGCACGTCCTCGGCCGAGGCCCCCCCCGCCGCGCCTTGGTAGGCCTGTGTGGCGTAGTGCCAGCGCTCGCACACGACCACCTCGCCGCGTGCGAGCGCGGGGCGCACGACCTGCGTGACCAGCTGGCGCCGCGCGGCCTGGTAGAGCAGCACCTCGGTGAGCGGGTCGACCTCCCCCAGCGCAGGGTCCAGCAGCACGGCCCGGATGCGCTCGCCCGCCACCGTGCCGCCCGGCTCGCGCGTGTGGACGACCGTGCGACCCTGCGCGCGCAGGCGTTCCACGAGCCGGCGTGCCTGCGTGGACTTGCCGCACCCGTCCATGCCCTCGAGCACGACGAAGCGCCCGGCCAGGGCCGGCACGGGAGGGCGATCGTGGGTCACGGGGGCTCCGGCCGCCTGTGGTGCGCGCGCGCGGGGGCGGTGCCCGCGGCGGTCCCGGCGCTAGAGCCGGGCCAGCAGCCCGTCGAGGGCGTGCTCCAGCTCAGGGTCCTGGAGGCGACGACGCTTGACCTCGCCCAGCGCGCGACTCACGCTGCTGTGGCTGCGGAATCCGAACGCTCGAGCCAGCCGCGCCAGCGGCAGGGCCGTGGCACGCCAGGCCACGTAGAGCGCGGCCGCGCGGGGCAGCGCCGCGCTGCGCACCTTGGTGGCCCGCTCCAGCACGGAGGGGTCCACCCCGAAGTGGCCGGCCACCACCCGCTTGGTGCGCTGCAGCACGTCCTCCCCCACGCTGGTGGAGGCTGGCGGCGCGACCTCGGGCAGGCTGGCTGCCTCCAGCGGGCGGCCCAGCGCCCGGCTGGCCACTGCCCAGCGGTCCAGCCACAGCACTGCGGCGTGCATCGAGCCGGTGCCTGACAGGATGGCGTCCACCACCTCCGGCGGTGCCTCCAGCCCCTGCCGCGCATGGCGCGCGCGCAGCACGGCCGCCTGCTGGGACCGGCCGGCGGCGGGCAGGCCCAGCACCGGGCCGGCCGCGAGGCGTGAGGCCAGGCGGGCCTCCAGGCCGGCCACCTCGCCTGGATGCGCGCCCGCGGTCACGACGATGCGTGGGCCGCCCAGCGCCGAGCGCTCCAGCACCCGGGCCAGTTCCGCCTCGGTCGCGCGGCGCCCCGCGACGGACTCGAGGCCGTCCACCAGCAGCAGCCGGCGGGCCTCCAGGTCGGCACGCAAGGCGCGCAGGGCGGTGCCGGGCGCCCCGGGCCGCGTCGCGCTGCCCACGCGCTGGGCGAGCGTGCGGCCCCTCAGCCGAAGCGCCTCGCCCGGGGCACGCGCGGCCACGCGGGCCTCCAGCGCTTCCAGCAGGTGGGTCTTGCCGCTTCCGGGCTCGCCGTAGAGCACCAGCGGCGCGTCCCCGGGAGGCCCCTCGCCCCGGGCCACCTGCTCCAGCAAGCCCAGCGCCCAGCGCTCGGCGTCCGGCAGCACGAACCCCTCCAGCGTGGGCGCCGGCCGTTGGGCTGTGAGCTGCGCCTCCCATGCCTCGGGGCCCTGCGGCAGTCGCTCGCGCAACGCACGCTTGGCGCCCTGCGCCTCGCCCACGGTGACCGCCACGCGCACGCCGGGCCCCAGCACCCGCGCGCTGGCCTCGCGCACGGCCCCGGCGAAGGCCACCTCGATCCACGAGCGATGCACCTCGGTGGGCACGGCCAGCGTGATGCAGTCCCCATCCACGGCCGTCACGTCCACGTCGCGGAACCACAGGCGGTAGCGGCTGCGGCCCACGTCCTCGAGCAGCTCGCCTGCCAAGGCCTCCTGCACCTCGCGCAGCAAGCAGGGCCCTGCCACGGCACCGGGCGCAAGGGCCAGCGGCAGGCCGGGGCGCGAGGCCTCGTCGCGCGTCGTGGTGCTGCTGGACTCGCCCACCGCCTGCCCTCGCCCGCGCACGCCCGGGCCTCAGCGCCCGGCCGCGTCCGCAGCCTCCTGTTGTAGCACGCGCGCGCCCACGTGGCCGGGCTCGAGCCGCAGGATCGCCGCGGCCTGCTCGCGTGCCTCCTCGCGCCGGCCCTCGGCCAGCAGGGCCTGCCCCAGCAGCAAGCGGTCCTGCACCTCGCCCGCCTCGCGCCGCGCCGCCTCTGGCAGGCTCTCCAGCAGCCACACCTGCACCCGCCGCTCGCGCAGCGCCTCGGCGCGGCGGCCCAGCGCCTCGAGCGCCTCGGCGTAGCTGCGGTGGAGGCCCAGGTCGGGCGGCTCGCCCCGGTCGGCCCCGAAGGGGCTCACGTCCACCATCTCCTCGCAGACGCGCGCCACGCCTGCGTGGTCGCCTTGCTGCTTGTACCAGGCAAGCAGCTCGCGCCGCACCGTCATGTCCTCGGCGGCGATGGCCGCAAAGGCCTCGAGCTCGGCGATGGACTGCGCCAGCCGCTGCTCGGCCCGGTAGAGGCTGGCCAGCTGGAGGTAGGGGCTGTCCTTGGCGAGGTAGCGCGGGAAGCAGCGCTTGGCCGCCTCGAGGTGCGCGACGGCCTGCGCGGCCGTCTCCGGCTTCTCGAGGGCGCGCGCCGCGAGGAACAGCCGGGCCTCGAGGTCGTCGCCCCCGCCGGCCAGCAGCCGCTCGAAGGCCGCCTGCGCGATGTCCAGCCGCTTGCCCCGGCGCGCCAGCAGGGCCTCCAGCAGCAGCACCTCGGGCTCGGCGGGCGCCAGCGCGCGCGCCTTGCCCAGCGCCGCAGCGGCGTCCACCTCGACGCCGCGCTGCGCGTGCGCGTGGCCCAGCCGGGCCCAGGCCAGGGCATCCTGCGGGGCCTGCTTCACGCGCTCGCGCCACGCGGCGAGGCTGGCGTCATCCCAGCGCGGCACCATGCGCCACGCCCCCACGCGCCGGGCCACGAAGGCCTCGAACTCGGCATCGTAGTCCTTGAGCTCGGTCTTGAGCACCTCGCGGAACACCTCGGCCGTGGTCTTGTCGCGCGCGAACATGCGCAGCATCGCGGGGATGACCTGGAAGCCGCGCGTCTCGGCCAGGTGCTCGGCGATGAGCCCGCCCTGGTAGTAGGCGAAGAGGATGTCGGGCCCGCGGAAGGCGGCGTTGATGCGGTCCATGCGCAGCAGGCGCCCGTTGCGCCAGCGGTCGTAGAGCTCGCGGTCCATGTCGCGGCCCCAGCGCGGGCGGCGGGCCTGCTCCTCGTAGACGCTCAGGCCCTCGGTGAGCCAGCGGGGCACCTGGCCCTCGCTCACGCCCAGCGTCACCACGTGGGCGAACTCGTGCCACGCGGTGCGCGACCACGAGAACGAGCCCAGCGGGCGCGAGGTGGGCCCCAGCAGCGTGATGACCTTGCCGAAGCACACGCCCAGCGCCGGCAGGCCCGGCACGCCCACGCTGCGCACGGAGAAGTCATCCATGCGGTGGAAGGCATCCACGTGCACCACGGGCGTGAGCTCGAGCCCGTACTTGCGCGTGAGGGTGTCCCACGCCTCTTCCAGCAGGGGCACGAGGTAGGGCTCGAACACCTTGGCCTCGGAGGGCGCCATGCGCACGCGCAGCCGGGGTGTCTCCACCCGCGTGAAGCGCTCCATGGCATCGAGGCTCTCGAGCCAGTTGTCCCGCTTGACGTCGCTGTAGCGCTTGCTGCGCGAGACTGCCTCCTGGAACGCCTTGCGCGCCTCGTCCGTCTGCCCGAGGTTCATCAGCGCCTCGCCCAGCGTGACGTAGCCCAGCGCGTCCTGCGGGTCCACCTCGAGCGCCTTGCGCGCCCAGTCGGCCGCGCGGTCGTAGCGGCGCTGGCGCTCGCCCACGAGGTCGCTCACCACGAGCCACAGGCGGCCGTAGGAGGGGTCATCGGCCAGCACGCGGGCCGCCAGCTCGGCCGCCTCGGCCGCCTTGCCCGTGATGGTGAGCAGCGCCACGCGCACGGCGCGCGCCTCCTTGCTGGAGGGGTTGACGGCCAGCGCGCGGGCGAGCAGCGCCTCAGCCTTCTCGTAGTCCCCGTTGCCCACGTGCACCGAGGCCAGCAGCGCGAGCGCAGGCACGTGGCGCGGATTGGACTGCAGTGCGCGATCCAGCTGCTGGAGGGCCTGGTCTTGCTGGTAGAAGACCAGCGCGACCCGGGCGAGGCCCACGCGCGCGTCCGCCAGCTCCTCGTTCTCCTTGAGGGCCTGCGTGAAGTACTTGCGCGCCGTCGACTGGCCGTTCTTGCCCCGGTCCTCCAGCCACACGCTGGCGTACTGCAGCAGCAGGTCGAGGTCGCCGGGCTCGGCCTTCACGCGCTCGCCCAGCAGGCGCAACGCGTCGGGCAGCATGTCGTCGCCCGGATTGGGCGAGAGCCACGTGGCGCGGATGGCTGCTGCCGCCACGAAGGGCAGCTCGGCGGCTTGCACGTCCACCTTGGCGTAGGCTGCCACGACCGCGTCGTAGGCCTCGAGGGCCTCCTTGCGGCGACCGCGTTCCTCGAGCACGCGGCCCAGCACGGTGCGCGCCACGAGGTGCGTGGGCGTGGACGCCAGCAGGCTGCGCGCGAGGGCCTCGGCCTCGTCCAGCCGCCCCAGCTCCAGCAGCAGGTCCAGGCGCAGCGCCGCCAGCGAGCGGTCCTCGCGGCGAGCCTCGTGCGCCGGCACCACCAGCGCCAGGCCCTCCTCGTAGGCGCCGGTGCGCTCGGCCACGCGCGCCAGCAGCAAGGCGGGCAACGGATGGGCCGGGTCGAGCTCGGCGAGGCGCTTCATGCGCGCCCGCACCTCGTCATGGTTGCCCGACTGGAAGGCCTTGGTGCCGCGCTCCACCTGCAGCGCGATGCGCTCGGTGCGTTCCTCGTCGGCGCCATCCTCGCCCGCCCCGGCCGGCGCGAGGCCGCGGCACGGCACGCAGGCGAGCACCAGCACCAGCAGGGCAAGGCGGGCCGGAAGCGTCGTCGCGCGGGTGGGCATCGCGGCGCATGGTACCCGCGCAGGACGGGCGCCGGCCCCCGCGGCGGGCCCGCGCCAAGGTGGCCGCCGCCCGGCCTCCGGTCCATGCTCCTGCGCATGAGCGAACCCCGTCCCTTCGTCCCCTCCCAGCGCCTGCAGCGCCTTGGCGGCTACGCCTTCGACGAGGTGCAGAAGCGCGTCGCGGCCCTGCAGGCCCAAGGCATCACCCCCACCGACTTCGGCGTGGGCGATCCCACCGTGGCCACGCCCGCGCTGGTGCGCGAGCGCCTCAAGGCCGCCGTGGACGAGCGCGCCTGCTCCGGCTACCCGGACTACGCCGGCGACCTGGGCTACCGCAAGGCCGTGGCCGGCTGGATGCAGCGGCGCTTCGGCGTGACGCTGGACCCGGCCACCGAGATCTGCGCCACCATCGGCAGCAAGGAAGCCGTCTTCAACGTGCACGAGGGCCTCGTGGACCCGGGCGACGTGGTGCTGATGCCCTCGCCGGGCTACCCGCCCTACAAGCGCGGCACGCAGTTCGCCGAGGGCACGCCGTGGTTCTACCCGCTGGAGGCTCGCCACGGCTTCCTGCCCGACCTCGACGCCATCCCCGAGGACGTTGCGCGCCGCGCCAAGGCCATCTGGACCTGCTACCCCAACTCGCCCACCGGGGCCGTGGCCGGGCGCGACTTCTACCAGCGCCTCTTCGAGCGGGCGCGTCGCTACGGGTGGGTGGTGCTCAGCGACGAGGCCTACAGCGAGGTGTGGTTCACGCAGGGCCCGCCGCCCTGCGCGCTGGAGGTGAGCAAGGAGGGCTGCCTCGCCTTCTTCAGCATGTCCAAGCGCAGCGCCATGACGGGCTGGCGCGTGGGCTGGGCCTGCGGCGACGCCCGGCTCGTGTCCATGTTCCGCAAGGTGAAGACCAACATCGACTCGGGCACGCCCACCTTCATCCAGGACGCGGCCGTGGCGGCGCTGGCCGACGAGGCGCACGTGGCCGCGTTCCGCGAGGAGTACCGCGCCAAGCGCGACATCCTGTGCGACGGCCTGCGCCGGGCCGGGCTGGAGGTGCGCGTGCCCGACAGCACGCTCTACCTGTGGCAGCGCGCCCCGCGCGGCATGAGCGGGATCGACTTCGCAGGCCGCCTGCTGGCTCCCGAGATTGCCGTGGTGGCCACGCCGGGCGAGTGGCTCAGCGATCCCGTGGCCGACGGCAGCAATCCGGGCGCGGGCCACGTGCGCTTCGCGCTGGTGCCGTCGGTGGAGGCCACGCGCGCCGCCGCCGAGCGCATCGCCACGCGCCTCAAGGCGTAGGGTCGGCGGCGGGCAGGTGCCACGAGGGGCCCGGCACCTCCAGTTCCACCACCACGGGCAGGTGGTCGCTGGCCGTGCGCGTGGCGGCGTCCAGCACGCACTGGACGTGGTGGACGCGCACCGGGTCGCGGTAGAGCACGCGGTCGAGGCACACCAGCGGCCGCAGGCTCGGCCAGGTCGCCTCGCCGCGCGGCGGGTGGTGGTCGAGGCGCGCGAGGTGGAAGCGTGCCTCGTGGAGGGCCCCCTGCACGAGGCGTCGCCCCCACTCGTTCCAGTCGCCGGCGATCACCACCGGGTGGCCCGGCGGGATGTCCTCCACGATGTGGGCCAGCAAGCGTCGCACCTGCACCTTGCGCTCGAGGTGCATCAGGCCCAGGTGCACGTTGGCCAGCAGCCAGCCGCCGGGCCCGCCGTGCTCCACGCGGGTCACCAGCGCGCTGCGGCGCTTCTTGGGCGGCACGGTCAGGTCCACGTTGCGCACGTCCCAGAGCGGCACCCGCGAGAGCGTGGCGCTGCCGTAGGCGCCGCTGCCCACGCGCACGTTCAGGCCCAGCGCCGCATGCGGATAGCCCAGCTCGCGCGCCAGCCGGTGCACTTGGCTCTCGTGGCGGCTACGGGCCACGGACTCGTCCACCTCCTGCAGGCACACGATGTCCGCGTCCAGGCCCTTGAGCACGTGGATGGTGCGGTCGAGGCGGTAGCGGCCGTCCGTGCCGATGCCCTTGTGGATGTTCCAGGTGGCTAGGGTGAGGCGCTGCGACACGTGAGGCCAGGGCTCCGGCCCGCGTGGGCAGGCTGGGCCAGTATCCCGCCCGGCCGGCCCTCGCCTAGGCGGTCGGGCCGTCACCGTGCGTCCGGCGACGCAGGCGCAGCAGGTACTCGTGCTGCCGGGGCGCGCCGGGCGCCGCCTCCACGGCCAGCAGGCCCTCCTCGTCGAACCAGGGGGCCAGCAACGAGCGGGCCAGGGCCGGAGGGAGGTCGTGGGGCGGGCCGCCCGGCTGGCCGTGGTTCCACAGCAAGGCCAGCAGCAGGCCGCCGGGACGCAGCGCGCGCGCGAGGGCCTGCACGTAGGGCAGGCGCTGGGCGGGCTCCAGCGCGCACAGGCAGGTCTGCTCCCACGCCACGTCGAAGACGCCCGCCAGCGGCGCCGGCAGGGCCAGCACGTCGCCCTCCAGCACGTCCAGCGCGAGGCCCTCGCGGCACGCCCGCTCGCGCAGGTGGGCACAGGCCGTGGGAGCGATGTCCACGGCCGTGACCTGCCAGCCGGCCACTGCCCAGGCCACCGCGTCGTGGCCCCGCCCTGCGCCCGGCACGAGCAGCCGACGGCCCGCCCCGGGGCCCAGCCGGGCTGCCTCGGTGCCCAACACGGCCGGCGCCGCGCCCAGGTCCCACGGCGTGTCCCCCGCCCGGTAGCGCGCCTCCCAGTCCCGGGGTGCCGGGCGAGGGCTGGGCGGCGACGGGCTCGGCGCGCCGTCCGCGCTCACTTCTCCACCCCCTCCACGCCCAGCGCGCGCGTGACCTCGGCCTGGTGCGAGGGGATCCACACGCAATCGGCCCAGGCGGCACCCGCGCCGGCCTGCACGTTCATGATGGAGGTGGGATGCTCGGTGTCGTGGCCGCAGCCGCACAGGTGGCCCAGCTCATGGGCCAGCGTGAGACCGATGGCGCTGGCGAACCCGTCCACCAGGCAGCGCAACAGCTCGCCGCGGTGGTCGTGCACCTTGTCCTCGCCCCAGCGATGACGGCCCAGCAGGTGGGGCTTGTCGAAGGCCGTCAGCGGCGGGTCGAGCCGGTGCTGCGCGTACATCGTGCGCACGAGGAACGTGGTGAACACGCTGACCGTGCCTGCGCCCGTAACGCGCCCGCCCGCCTCCGGGTCGTCGCCGGCCAGCGTGGCCACCCAGGCCTCGGCCGGGATCGCGCCCGCCGGCCGTTCCGTGGTGAAGGTGACGCCCCACGACCATCCCGGCAGCGGCGTGCCGTCAGGCTCCCGCCGGAACAGCTGGTAGGCGATGCGCATCGCACGCGCCACGATCTCGTCGCGCACCAGCTGGTCCAGCTCGGGGTCGTACCCGCCGGTGGTGAGGCCCAGCGCCTTGAGGTCGGCCTCGATCGTGCGCTTCTCGCCCTCGCCCCAGGTCAGCCACGCCACCCGGCCCCGCGCAGGCCGGGGCAGGGCACGGGGCGCCTGGAACCCCAGCGGCGGCCCGCAGCCGGCGGCGGGCACGAGGCCGGCCGGGACCTCCTCCAGCCGTCCCTGGCGCTCGCGCCACAGCCTCAGGGGGAAGAAGCGCACGTGGCCCGCCGGCTCGAAGCCCAGCGGGCCCAGCAGGCCCTGCTCGGGCACCTCGGGCTGCCAGGCTTCCAGCATCTTGCGGGACTGCCGCCCCTGCGCGCGGCGCGCCGTGCCCAACAGCCTGCGTGCCGCCTCGGCCGCCCGCACCTCCACCTCGCCCGCCGGCAGGCGCTTGGCCTCCAACGCCACGGCCAGCGCCTCGCCCATCCGCCCGAGGCCCTCGGGGTCGGGCGCACCCAGCAGCAACGAGCCCTCGAAGGCCCCTGGGGCCGCAGCCCGCAGCGCCTCGCTGCGCGCGAGGTCGAGGTAGAGGCAAGGCAGGCGCTGGCGCCGGTCGTGGAGGCTGCGTGCGAAGGAGGCGAGGCTGCGGCCCTGCAGTGCCACCACCACGCGCTCCGGGCCGGCGGCTGCCAAGGCCTCCAGCACGGCTGCGTCGCCGGCCACGGGCCAGGCGAAGGCCCCGAGGTCGCGCGCGGTGGCCGGCAGGTTCCTCCGCAGCGCCGCCTCCCAGGCATCGCCCGGCGCGCCGGCCTCGCGCACGATGGCCACGCTGGCCGCCCCCAACGGGGCGCGCAAGGCGTCCCCCACGGCCACCGCCTGCGTGGCCATCGAGGGCGCCAGCTGGACCACGTGCGCGGAGCCTGCCAGCACGTCGAGCGCGCCCGGCGCCAGCATCACCCACGGCACGCGCAGCGTGCGCGCTGCCTCGGCGTACGCCGTGGCCAGCACGGGCGCGGGCAGCGCGATCACGCCCACGGGCTTGAGCGCGCGCAGGCGCTTGAGGGCCGCCTCCATCCCAGCGCTGCTGCCCCCATCGTCCACGGCCTCGATGCGCAGCGGCGCCGCGGCATCCGCCTCCATGCCCGGCAACCCCTCGGCCAGCGAGGCGCCGGCCGCGAGGCGGGCCAGCGGGCCCTCGCCCCCCGTGGCCAGCACCGCCACCACCACGGGCTCCGGGCGCGGTGCGCCGCGTGCCACGCCGGGCGCGAGCACGCCCAGCACGAGCATCCCGCGCGCCAGCAGGCCCGCACCGCGCGGCAGGCAGCGCAGCAACGGGAAGGGCAGGGCGCGCGCCACAGGCTTACGGTGGCAGCGAGGCACGAACAGGTCAACCTGCGCGCGGACGCCTCGCAAGGCCGCGCGCCGCCTTGAGGCCGGGGGTGGGTATCCTGCCGGCGCGCAGGCCGTGGCCCGAGGGCCGGGCCAGGGCCTGTGCAGCCGGAGGCAGCATGGCCCGACCTACCCATCCCGTCGCGGCCCGCCTCCTGGCGCTCGCGGCAGTGCTGCTGCTGGCCTGCCTGCCCCGCGCGCAGGCCGCCGACGACAGCGCCTGCCACCGCCTGTCCATGGAGGTGTTCTGCAGCACCTCCTTGCCGGTGGTGCTGGTCGGCGACGCCTTCGAGGCCACGGCCACGGTCAAGAACACCGGCGACATGTCGCTCAACAACGTCGTGCTGGCCATGCGGGGCAACGCCGGCCTCCAGCAGGTCGGGCAGGGCGGCCTCGTGGTGCGCATCGAGAGGCTGGCCCCGGGCCAGACGCAGACGCTCAAGGCCCAGTTCAGCAGCGCCCAGGTGGGACGCGTGAGCGTGGACGCCTCGGCGCGCGAGGACCGTGGCTGGGCTGCAGCCGGCTGCTTCTGCAGCGTGGACGTCAAGGGACTGCCTGCGCTGCAGACCGAGATGGTGGAACTGGACATGCAGCGCCAGCCCGGCGGCATGTTCAGCGTCGGCGACACCTTCCTGTACGAGCTGACCGTGAGCGACGACGGGGGCACGGCCCTCACGCCCGACCTGCAGGTGGTGTGGACGCTGCCGCCCGAGCTGGAGTTCGTCAGCGGGGCCGGCAGCCGGGGCGAGACGGTGACGGGGTCCGGCCAGCGCGCCGAGAGCTCCGCGTTCGTGCTGGCGCCCGGCCAGTCGGTGCGCCTCGAGGTGCAGGTCCGCGTCAAGGCAGTGCCCGAGCGCAACCTCACGCAGGCACGTGCGGCCGTGATCAGCGCCAGCAGCGGGGCCGAGCTGGCCAACGAGAGCGAGAGCACCACGCTCAGGGCACGCTGATGCCGCCCGGGTGCCGGGCCCGCCACGGGCGCCGGTGAGGCGCGATCCAGCCCCGCCCGAGGCCGGGCAGGGCAGCCTCCAGGCGCTGCGCAGGCTGCGGACGGGGTCGTGGACGGCGCACTGCTAGGCTGCGCGCCTTGGAGGTGCATCCCATGGAGCCCGCAGCCGGCGAGCCCACGCCCGAGCAGCGTCGCGCCGCCGGCTGGGCGGCGGCGGGCGCAAGCGCCTGCCTCTGCGGCACGCTGCTGACCTGGGGCACCTTCCTGGGCCTGGTGCCCATCCGGGGCATCGACACCGAGGACGGGAAGCTGGTGGCCGCCCTGGCCGTGGCCAGCGCCTTGGTGTTCGCCAGCGCCTTGGTGTTCCTCGCCTACGCCCAGCGCGCAGCCGGCCGTGGGGCCGTGCTGGCCGGCGTCGTGATGCAGGGCGTGAGCGCGCTGGCGCTGCTCATCGGCGCCAGCGACCTCGACGGCCTCGCCACGCTGGGCGTGGGCCCGCTGCTGTGCCTCGCGGGCACGGGCACGGCGCTCTGGCAAGGCGTGCGCTGCCTGCGGCGGCCGGCAGCCTGACGCCGACGGGTCGCCCGCGCGCGGCCCCCCGCCCGGCTAGGCGAGGTCGGCCACCGAGTAGCCGTACTGCACGCCGGCGAATCGCTCGCGCAGGCCGCGCACCTCGGACCGCACGTCCTTGCCCTGCGCCAGCGCCGCGTGGAAGAGGCCGGCGATGGCCTCCATCTCCTGCGGTCCCATGCCGTTGCGCGTCATCTCCTGCACGCCCAGGCGGATGCCGCGCGGGTCCACCGCATTCTTGGCCGGCTCGCCGGGCAGCATGTTCATGTTGCAGATGACGTCCATGTCGCTCAGGCGGCGGCTGACGAGCTTGCCGCCCCCGAACGCGTGCACGTCCACCGCCACCTGGTGGCTGCGCGTGAAGCCGAGGTCGGCCGCGGCCACCGCGAAGCCCTTGCGATGCAGGGCCTGCGCCAACGCCTGCGCGTTGGCGATGGTGTCGGCGGCGTAGCGCGCCCCGAACTCCTGCATCTCGAGCGTCGAGACGTAGAGCGCGGGCAGCGTGAACAGGTGGTGGTTGGAGGACGAGCCGGGGAACACGCCCTTGTCCAGCGTCTTGCACAGCTCGCTGTCGCCGCCGGGCGAGAGCACCACGCCGCGCTGCGGCCCGAAGAAGGTCTTGTGCGTGCTGCCGTTGAGCACGTGCGCGCCCTCGCGCAGCGGGTCCTGGAACTGGCCGCCGGCGATCAGGCCCAGCACGTGCGCGCCGTCGTAGATCACCAGCGTGCCCACCTCGTCGCACACCTCGCGGATCTCGCGCACGGGCTCGGGGAACAGGAACAGGCTGCGGCCCAGCACGGCCACCGCGGGACGCTCGCGCGCGACGAGGTCGCGGGCGGCGGGCACGTCGATGCGGAAGCCATCCGGCAGCGTGGGCCACGTGAGGATGCGGTTGGTGCGCTTGCCGAGGCTGCCCATGCGCGCGTGGCTGATGTGGCCGCCGGTGGCCACCGGATGGGCCACCACGGGAGCGCCCTGCGGCACGAGCCGCGAGAACACGGCCTCGTTGGCGACGGTGCCCGAGATCGGGCGCACGTCGGCCCACGTGGTGCCGAACAGCTTGCACATGGCCTGCGAGGTGGCGAGCTCGATCTCGTCCACGTAGCGCGTGCCCTCGTAGTAGCGGCCGCCGGGGTGGCCCTCGGCGTAGCGGTGCAGGAGGTCGCTGTCGAGCACCGCCCGGGCCGCCGGCGAGAGCAGGTTCTCGCTGGCGATCAGGTTGAGCGAGGTGCTGCGCCAGGCGTCCTGCTCGCGGAGGACCTGTCGCACGCGGGCCAGTCCCGCGCGCGCTGTGATGGGCTGGGTGGCAGTCATGGAGCGGCACTCTAGCCCCGGGGTGCCCTGCCGCAACCTCGCGCGCCCTCGCAGGCCCGCCCGTCAGCGCCCCACGCCCTCGCGCAGGCCGGTCACGAGGGCCTCGGTGGCGGCGGCGTCACGCCGTACCGTGGCCCGCAGCATGTCCACGAGGGTGGCCTCCACGCCCAGGGTGCGGTAGGCACGGGCCACCGAGCGCACCAGGTCGGCTCGCAGGCTCGACGGGGATGCGCCCGGCCCGCGGCGGCCCTCCACGGGACGGGGGTCCTTGAGGGCGCCCAGGACCAGTGCCTGCTCGATGTCGGGCCCCACCTCGGCGGCCTGGCCCACGCGCGCCAGCGCCTCCACGAGGGCTCCGCACAGCCGCACGAGCCGCTCGAAGGCCACGAGAGGCACCCGCCCGCCCGTGAAGGAGGCTCGCTGGTGGGCTTGCCAGGCGTCCTGCAAGGCCCAGCGCAGGTCCTCCACCGACTGCGGATCGGCCAGCCGGCGCAGCGCCCGGGCGCAGGCCAGCCTCAGCGCCGGGTCGTCGCTGCCCCGCAGCACCTCGCCCAGCACGAGACCGGCCTGCGGGTCGCCCAGTTCCCCCAGCAGCCAGGCCGCCTCGGTGCGAGCGCTGCGGGAAGCGTCGCGCTGCGCCAGCAAGGCGCTGGCCCGCTCGCGCATGCCGGCCGGACGCAGGGCCAGCAGCCGCTCGGCGGCCGCGCCGCCCTCGGCCCGCGGCAGGACGTCCCACAGGCGCTCCGCGGGCATGTCCCCCGGCAGTCCCGCGCCGCCCACCGCGGCCAGGTCGCCCCGCGCCGCCTGCTCGGCCTCGCCCGGCGGCAAGGCCAGGGACGGCTGCGGCCACGCATCCCGGGCACGGGGGTTGCGCCGGCCCTCGATGGCCCGGTACCAGTCCTGTTCTGCCTCGGCCGCGAGGCCGTGGCCCGCCTCCGGCAGCTCGCAGTAGGTGAAGTCGGCCTGCTCGACGAGCCGCGCGGCCAGCTTGCGGACCGGCTCCACCGGGAAGCGCTCGTCGGCCTCCCCATGCCCCACCCACACGCACAGGCCGCGCCCCAGCAGCGTGCTGGCCAGGCCCGAGGGCGGCCCGCCCGCCACGGCCACGCTGGCCAGCCGCTCGGCCATGGAGGCTCCCAGCGCCCACGCGCCCTCCGCGCCCTCGCCCACGCCCACGAGGTGCACGCGCGCGAGGTCCACGTTCCACCGCGCGCCCACCTCCGCGAGCGCGGCCTCCAGCAGGGCCCGGTGGGCGGGCGTGTCCCACGGGGCTTCCAGCGCCGTCGGGCACAGCACCAGCCAGCCGCGCTGGCGCGCGCCCGGCAGCACCAGCGGCAGCATGTCCTTGCCGCTTCCGGCCACCACGCGCGTGCGGTCGGGCCTCTCCAGCGTGCCCCCGCCGTGCAGGGCGATCACCAGCGGTGCGGGGACCAGGGGATGCAGGTCGGGCGGGACGTAGAGCGTGAAGCGGGCGCTGGCAGGCACGCCCGTCACCGGCCACGCCAGCGGCTGCTCCTCCAGCACCCCCACGGGCTCGTCCAGCGAGCGCGCCATGCGCTCCACGTGCCGCAGGTCCAGCACGAGCCCCGTCTCGCCGGCCAGCCGCACCAGCGCCGCTGCGCGCTCGGGAGCGCGGGGCATGGACAGCAGGCCCGCCACCCGTGCCGCCAGCGCGGCGTCCAGCCGCACGTCGCCACGGCGCCGCGCGCTCCAGCGCTCCGGGCCGCCCACCTGCTTGAGCAGGTCCGCGTCCGTCATGCCCAGCGCCAGACCTTGCTCGGCCACGCGCGTGGCCAGGTCGCGCAGGCTGCGCCGCCGCGCCGTGGCCCACAGCGCACGCAGGGCCTCGTCGCGGGCTGCTGCGGGCTGGGCCAGCGCACGCTCCAGCGCCGCGTGCAGCGTGCCCTCGTCCTCGTCGGGCTCGATGCGCTTGACCTCGGCCAGCGCCAGCCGTCGCTGCCCGAAGGTCATGGATGGCGCCTGGCTGCGGTAGGGATTGAAGAGCACCTCGGTGGCCGTGCGCACCACATGGCCGCGCAGCGTGCGGCCCCCCTCCAGCACCAAGGTGTCGGCCGGCAGCGAGCCGGGCAGCGCGCAGAGCAGGCCGAGGGCGACCAGCGCCCCCAGCGCCACGCCGCGCGCGGGCCCGGGAGGCCTGCCCGGCCTCACGCCTGCGGCGCCCCGCCGCCGCCCGACGTGGGTGCAGCCGGGGGCGGCGCGGCCGGCGGCAGCGCTGCAGGGCGTGCGGGCGTGGGCGAGCGCCGGCACAGCGCCAGCACGACGAGGCCCGCCAGCACCATCGCGGCACACAGTTCCTGCCCGCGCGTGAGGCCGACGGCCTGGTAGCCGATGCCGGCATCGGGCTCGCGCGTGAACTCGACGGCAAAGCGCACGAGGCCGTAGCCGATGAGGAAGGCGGCCGCGATGCGCCCGCCACCCACGCCCCGGCGCAGCATCAGCCAGCGCAGCGCGAGGAAGAGCAAGATCCCCTCGCCCAGCGCCTCGTAGAGCTGGCTGGGATGGCGCAGGTCGGGCAGCCAGGGGCCGCGCACCGGGTCGCCGGCCACCCAGTGGTCGGGCCCGCGCACGGCAGGGTGCTCGTAGTCGGGGAAGCGCATGGCCCAGGGGCCGTCCCACACGCGTCCGTAGAGCTCCGCGTTGACGAAGTTGGCCAGGCGCACGATGAACAGGCCCGGCGTGGTGGCCAGCGAGAGGCCATCGAAGAACTCGC
This sequence comes from Planctomycetota bacterium, assembly GCA_964228555.1. GTDB lineage: Bacteria > Planctomycetota > PLA2 > PLA2 > JAEUHO01 > CAXQZU01. The sequence goes on along the minus strand of CAXQZU010000041.1, from coordinate 36,508 downwards.
CGCGCCGCAGGCCCATGCGCGCGCAGTAGGTCCAGTAGGCGAGGATCACGCCCAGCAGCCCGCCGTGGAAGGACATCCCGCCTTCCCACACCTTGAGCAGGCTCGACCACGACCAGCCCGCCTGGTGCATCCCGTAGAACAGCACCCAGCCCAGCCGCCCGCCCAGGAACACGCCCAGGATGCCCCAGAAGAGCACGTCGGCGACGCGATCCTCGGCCACGGGCCAGCGACCGCGCCGCGCCAGCATGCGCAGGATCACCCACGCGCCCGCGAACGCGAGCACGTAGGAGATCCCGTACCAGCGCACGGGATGGCCGAGCACCCGGAAGGCGATCGGGTCCACCAGCGGGTAGGCGAGCTCGGCCAGCGTGAGCATGCGTCGATGCTACGCCGGCGGCCTAGCGACGGGCCAGCCGAGCCTGCCGCCGGCGCCCCGCGCGCAGCAGCTCGCCGCCCTGCAGGGCCAGCCGCTCCTGCCAGTCGGCGATGACGCGTCCCTCGACCTGCACGCCCTTGCTCTCGACCAGCCGGCGCGCCTCGCTGGTGGAGGCAGCGAAGCCGGCGCGGCGCAGGAGGTCCACGATCCACCAGCGGCCGTCCTCGCCGGCCGGGCCGGCGTCCACCTCGGCAAGGTCCGTGGGCACCTCGTCGGCCGAGAACACGCGCCGGAACTCCTCGCGCGCGGCCGTGCCCGCGGCGGCCCCGTGGTAGCGCGCCACGAGCGCCTCCGCCATCGAGAGCTTGGCCTCCATCGGGTGGCCGGCCAGCAGCTGCGTGATGCGTTCCCCGGGCAGGTCGGTGGCGAGGCGCATGTAGGCCGGGCACAGCGTGTCGGAGACACGCATGGCCTTGCCGAACATGTCCTTGGGCGTCTCGTCGAGGCCGATGGCGTTGCCCAGGCTCTTGCTCATCTTCTCGTGGCCGTCGAGGCCTTGCAGCAGGGGCGAGATCAGCGTGGACTGCGGCGGCTTGCCCACCTGCTCCATCAGGCGCCGGCCCACGGTGAGGTTGAAGGTCTGGTCGGTGCCGCCCAGCTCCACGTCGGCGTCCACCATGACCGAGTCCCAGCCCTGCATCAGGCAGTAGAGGAACTCGCGCACGCTGATCGGGGCCTGCTCCTTCCAGCGCTTGGCGAAGTTGTCGCGCTCCATCATCTGCTGCACGGTCATGCGGTCGGTGAGCGCCAGCACCTCGAGGAAGCCCATGCGCGAGAACCACTCGCTGTTGCGGCGCACCTCCACGCGACCCATGTCCAGGATGCGGCCCATCTGCGTCATCCACGTGGCGAGGTTCTGCTCCACCTGCTCCGGGGTGAGCATCGGGCGCGTCTTGTCCTTGCCCGAGGGATCGCCGACGGTGGCGGTGTAGTCGCCCACGATCAGCACGGCCTGGTGGCCCAGGTCCTGCAGGCGCCGCAGGTTCCACAGCACCACGGCGTTCCCCACGTGCACGCTGCTGCTCGTGGGGTCCAGGCCCAGCTTGCAGCGCAGGGGGCGCCCGGCGCGCAGGCGCGCCAGCAGCTCGCGCTCGGGGAAGGCCGCCTCGACGCAACGGGCCAGCGGCGCGAGCGCCTGGGCGAGGGCCGGGTCCTGCAGCATGGCGCAGAGCCTACGGTGGCCGGCCCCGCGCGCCTCGCGCCGCGCGGCTAGCGCACCGGGCGGGTCGCGGTGGCGCTGCCCGCCCCGGGGACGGTGACCACCGGTCGCGAGGGGCGGGTGCGCCGCCACCAGTCGGTCCACAAGCGCGCATCGGCCGGCAGGCGCGTGTCCACCGTGGCCATCAGGCCCAGCAGCAGCTCGCGGGCGCGGGCCGGCCGGGCCTCCAGCGAGGCCACCAGCGGGTCCACCAGCACCGCGAGCGGGTCGCCCACGCAGCGCTCGCGCAGCAGGCCCAGGGCGCCCTCGGCCGCCGTGGCCAGCAAGGCGTCGCCCTCGACCAGGGCGCGCGCCAGCAGCGTTGCCGCCGCGCCGGCCTGCGCGCGGGGCAGGAACTCGCAGGCCACCAGCACGTGCGGCGCGGCGCGCAGGGCCACCGCCTGCTCGAGGGCGTGCAGCGGGTCGTCGGCCAGCGCCTCGTGGCCTTCGGGCAGCACGGCCACGCGACCCGGCCGCACGCGCAGGGCAGCCAGGTCCAGCCCGCCCTCCACGCGCACCGCGCTGGGCCGCAGCAGGCCGCCCAGCTCAAGCACGCGCACCCCCATCAGGGGCGGGCCCACGTCCTCGGCCGGGATCCGGACGGGGAAGTCGCGCTGCTGCCCGGGTGCGAGGCGCAGCGGCGGGTCGCCGGCGCGCAGCAACGGCACGGTGGCCGTCCAGCGGCGCTCCAGCAGGGCGGCACCCACGTCGCGGTCACGCCGCAGCACCTCCAGCACCAGCGCGCTGCCGGAGGCCGCCACCGGCTCGGGCACGCCGGGCGCGGGGCGGCGCGGCGCAGCCTCCGCCACGGCCTGCCCGAAGACGATGTCGTGCCGGCCCACGTTGTGCAGCCGCAGCACGAACTCGACGTCATGCCCGAAGCCGACCACGTCGCGCGGGGCCCGGGCCTCCACGCGCAGCACCTCGTCCTGCGCACGGCGCGCGCGCGCCTCCATGCGCATCGCGCGCAGCCGGCCCGCCACCTCCGCGGGCGGGTCGCTGGAGAGCGCGGCCTCCACCATGGCCATGGCCTCGGCATCCGAGCCGGCCGCCAGCAGGGCGCGCACCGTCTCCAGCTTCTCCGCCCACCCAGCCTGGCCGGCCGGCAGCGCACGTCGCTCGCGCAGGTCCTCAGCGCCCTTGGGCTCCTTGCGCTCCAGCACCACCGGCTCGAGGCTGGGCGCGATGGGACCGCCGGCGGCCTCCTCCAGCGGCCGGCCCCACACGTCCGTGCGTCCCGGCGTGGCTGCCGGGCGCAGGGCCCCAGAGCCCTGGCACCCAGCCAGCGACAGCAGGCTGGCCAGGCCCAGCGCCAGCGACGGGGCCACGGCGCCCCAGGGACGCCGCGTCCTGCGGGGTGCGAGGCGCATGCAGGGCAGGCGGAGGGAACCCACGGCGCGCACGCCCGCAGGCTGGCGCGCCGGGGTCATGCGGCCGTCATCCCGGGCCGCTGCGGGCCCGGCTCGAAGCCTAGCCCTGCGGCTGCTCGGGCTCGGAGGCGTCCGCCGCCGGGGCCTCGGGAGCCGCCGGGGCCGCGGGGATGGGAGGCGCCGGGGGCGCCTTGGCCACCAGCTCCTCGCCGTGCGCGCCGCGGATCAGCGTCAGGCCGATCTTGCGCTCGTCGGTGTCCAGGCGCAGCACCTTCACGGCCACGCGGGCCCCCGCCTCGAGGCGGTCGGCCGGCGTGAGCTCGCTGATGTGCAGCAGGCCCTCGAGGTCCATGTCCAGCTGGACGAAGATGCCGAAGTTCGTGACCTTCGTGACCGTGCCCACGTGCTCGGTCTCGGGGCCGAAGCGCTCGACGATCTCCTTCTGCCAGGGATCGAGCTCGAGCTGCTTGAGGCCCAGCGCGATGCGCTTCTTCTCGGGATCCACCGAGAGCACCAGCGCCTGCACCTTGGCGCCCTTCTCGAGCAGCTCGGCGGGGTTGGTGATCTTCTTGGTCCACGACATGTCGCTGACGTGCAGCAGGCCGTCGATGCCGTCGGCGATCTCGATGAAGGCGCCGTACGAGGTAAGGTTGCGCACCGTGCCCTCGACCGGCTTGCCCACGGGGAACTTGGCCTCGACGCCGTCCCACGGGTTGCCGTCGGCCTGCTTCATGCCCAGCGAGATCTCCTGCTTCTCGCGGTTGATGTCGAGCACGACCACCTCGACCTCGTCGCCCACCTTGACGACGTCGCTGGGGTGGTTGATGCGCTTGCTCCACGACATCTCGCTGATGTGCACGAGGCCCTCGATGCCGTCCTCGAGCTTCACGAAGGCGCCGTAGGGCATCACGTTGACCACGTTGCCCTTCACGCGGCTGCCGACCGGGTACTTGTGCTCCACCGACTCCCAGGGGCTGGGGAACTTCTGCTTGATGCCCAGCGCGATGCGCTCGCGCTCGTGGTCCACGCGCAGCACCATCACCTCGACCTCGTCGTCGATCTTCAGCATGTCGCTGGGATGCGTGAGGCGGCTCCACGACATGTCCGTGATGTGCAGCAGGCCGTCGATGCCGCCCAGGTCCACGAACGCGCCGAAGTCGGCGATGTTCTTGACCACGCCCACGCGGATCTGGCCCGCCTGGATCTCCTGCAGCAGGTGCTTCTTGGCCTCCTCGCGCTGCTCCTCGATGAGCTTGCGGCGCGAGACGACGATGTTCATGCGCTCCTTGTCGATCTTGATGATGCGCGCCTCGATGTCCTTGCCGATGAACTCGCCGATGTCGTTGGCGCGGCGGATGGCCACCTGGCTGGCCGGCAGGAACACCGGCACGCCGATGTCCACGAGCAGGCCGCCCTTGATCTTCTTGAGCACGCGGCCGCGCACCGCGGCGCCCTCGCCGTACTCCTTGACCACGCGCTCCCAGCCGCGGATGCGGTCGGCCTTGCGCTTGCTCAGCACGAGGCCGGCACCGCCCTCGTCCACGCTCTCGAGCAGCACCTCGACATCGTCGCCCACGTCGTAGGCGGTGATGTCGTCGAACTCGCTGGCGGCCACCACGCCCTCGGACTTGTAGCCGATGTCGATCACCACCTCGTCGTTGCGGATGTCGACGATGCGACCCGTCACGACGCTGTTGGGGGTGAAGTCACGTCCGCCCTGCGACAGGCTGGCGCCCAGGTCGGTCTTGCCCCCCAGGATGCGGGTGGTCTCCGCGTCGAGGTGCTGGGTGGGGATGTCGAGCCGACGGACCTTGTCGATGGAGCGCATGGGATTCCTTGGGAGAGAGATGCGGCGCGTCGGGCGGCCCCCCGGCGGGGAGCCTCGCCACCCGGGCGCCAGGGCCAGGGTCCCCGGCCCGGCCAGCACCCGCTCGGGTGCCTACCCGCCGGACGCGGGGGAAAGGGCCGAGCGTACCTGAGCCAGCGCAGCCGCCACAACCTGCTCCAGGGAGAGGTGGGTGGTGTCCAGCCGCAGGGCCCCGGGGGCCACGACCAGCGGCGCGGTGGCGCGCGTGCTGTCCAGCCGGTCCCGCCGCTCGAGGCCGGCCTGCACCTCGGCCAGGTCCTTGCCGCCGCCCGCCTCCGCCTGCCGGCGGCGGGCCCGCTCGGCCGGGTCGGCGTCGAGGTAGAGCTTGGCCGCCGCGTCCGGGAACACGACGCTGCCGATGTCGCGGCCCTCGGCCACGATCCGTCCCTGCTGTTGCGCGAAGCGCCGCTGGTGCTCCACCATCACCTGCCGCACCTCCGGCACCGCAGCCACCACCGAGACGCCGGCGTTGACGGTGTCGGTGCGGATCGCGCCGCTGACATCCTCGCCGCCGATGCTCACCCGGCCGTCGCGGCCCAGCACCAGCGGCAGCGAGCGCACCAGCGCGGCCAGCGGACCGGGCTGGTCCAGCGCCACCCCGCGGCGCAGGGCCTCGTAGGTCACGGCGCGGTACATCGCCCCCGTGTCCATGTAGGCGAAGCCCAGCGCCGCCGCGAGGCGCCGCGCCACGGTGCTCTTGCCCGCCCCCGCCGGGCCGTCGATGGCCACCACCACCGGCAGCGAGTCGGGCCGCGGCGCGCTCATCGCGACGGAGCCGCCTCGCCGCGCCGCTGGGCCAGCCACTGCGCCCACCACGCGTGCAGGCGCTTGCGCAGGGCGTCGAGGCCCTCCGGCCTGCGCTCGGCATCCGTGGCCTGCGGGAAGGAGGGCCACATGCGCTGGGCCACCGGGTCGTTGGCACCGCCCGCCCCAGCGGCCGCCGTCGCCCGCGCCCCCGCCGCAGCCAGGGCGTCGTAGGCCGCCAGCGCCACGCCGGGATCGGCGTCCCAGACCTGCAGGATGAGGTACCACTCCGGATGCGGCTCGCCGGTCTTGACGAGGTCGTCGATGGCGCGCCGCTTGGCCTGCACGCCCTCGGGCGAGGCCAGCCACGACTCCCAGCGCGCCCACGAGGCCTCCATCGCGGGGGCCTCCACCCACGAAGGCGCGCCCACGGGCAGGTCGTCGTGCCCGGTGATGCGCACGAGCGCTGCGCGCCCGGCGTTGAACTCGGCCACCACCTCGTCGGGGGCCCCGGCGGCCAGCGGCATGTCGGGCAGCCGGCCCAGCAGGTAGAGCAGGCCCACGGGCGAGGCCATCTCGCCCAACGACTCGGCGCCCACGCGCCGCACCAGCGCCGATCCGTCGAGCAACGACTGGCCCAGGATGCGCAGCACGTCGGGATGGCGCAGGTTGGTGGCGATGCGCAGCACCCACGCCCGGCAGGTGGGATCCGCTTCCTCCTGCGCGTGGTAGCGGGCCAGGATGGCACCGGGCACCCACGAGAGGCGCGCGTCGTGGAACTCCTGCAGCGCCTGCCGGCGCGTGGCCAGGTCCTCGGAGAGGCAACGCTCGAACAGGGCCAGCGTCGGATCCGCCTCCGGCGCGGGCGCCTCGCGTCCCGGCACCTCGCCGCGCCGCAGCGCCTCGATGGCGGCCTGCACCTGCGGCCGGCGCGCGGCGTCCGTGAACGGCAGCAGGCGCTCCAGCGTGGAGGCCACGCGCGGCCAGTCCTGGCGGGCGGCGTAGGCCTGCCGCAGCAGGTCGAGGTAGGGCACGCCCTGCGGGTCGCCCCGGGCGAGGTCCTCGCCCTCGGCGATGGCTTCGTCGAGCCGCTGCGTGGCCAGGGCCGCGCGCGCGTAGGCCAGCCTCACGCGCACGTCGCGCGGCATGCGGGCGCGCAGCAGCCGCAGCTCGTCGTAGGCCGCCGTCCACTCCCCCAGCCCTGCCAGCAGCTCGGCCACCCCCATGCGCAGCGGGACGCTGTCCGGGTCGCGGCCCAGCAGGGTGCGCAGCCCTGCCAAGGCCACCCTCGGCTCCTTGGCCCGCATGGCGATGTCCACGCCCAGCCGCAGCACGATGTCCTGCTCGGGGCGCTGGGCCGCGGCCAGCCCATGGTGCAGGCGCGCGCGCGCAAGGTCGCCGGACTCGGCCGCCAGCAGGCCCAGTCGCGCGTGCGCCTGCCAGAAGGCGGGCTCCTGCGCCACGACCTCGCGCATGGTGCGCTCGGCGCGCGCCACGTCGCCGCCGTGGAACTGCGCGCGGCCCAGCAGGTAGAGGGTGAGCGGCGTCGGGCTGCGCAGGTGCCGGCTCTCGGCCTGCGCCACCACGCTGGCCAGGCTGCTGCTGTTGCGGCGCGCCTCGCCCAGCAGGCGGTTCTGCACGTCCTCGGCCTCGGCCACCTCGGCGTCGGCCGGTGGCGCTGCCTGGAGGCACGTGCCTGCGAGGCCCAGCAGCACCACGGCCAGCAGCGAGCGCAACGCCTGCCACGCCATGCGCATCTCAGCGCCCCGTCGGGCCCAGCGCACGCCAGGCGGCGAGGTTGCGCACGATCTCCTCGCGGCGCTCGGGCGTGAAGCCACCCTCGCCCCACTGCGGCAGGCTCTCCAGCCACTTGCGCACGGCCTCGTCCCGGATCGCCGCGGCACTGGCGGCCAGCGCCTTGTAGGCGGCCTGCATCACGAAGAAGTCTGCGTCGTCGAGGAAGGGCACCAGCACCTGGTCCGCCCGCAGGTCGCGGATCTGCGGGTAGGCGCCCAGCGCCTTGATCTTCTCGTCCACGCCCACCGCACCCGACCACCACTGGCGCCAGGCAGCCGCCTCGGAGGCGTCGTCGGCATCGCCGTCCTGCGGCACCACCTGCGCGAGGCGCCACACGGCGCGGCGCGCGCCCGCAGCCACCTCGGCGTCCGCGTCGGCCGCCCGCAAGGCCAGCAGCAGCATGCCGCTGCGCCGGGCAGCGTCACCCTGCTGCGCCATGCCCTCCACGGCCATCAGCGCGGCACGCCGCACGGAAGGGTCTGCGTCGTCCAGCGCGTGGCGCACCAGCCCCAGCAGCCCGTAGCCGCCGTGGCGCGCCAGCACCACGAGCGCGCCGCCACGGACAGCCGGCACGGCTTCCCGTGCCGGGTCGAGGCGGCTCATCACGGCGCGCAGCAGCTCGGCGCCCGGGGCCTGCTCCCGGAACGCCACGGAGCCCAGCGTCTTGGTGCGCAGCTCGGCGTCAGGCGCCACCAGCGCCTTGGCCAGCGAGGCGTCGTCGGGCGGCTGCGTGGGGTCGGGCGGCGGGGCCCGCAGTGCGGCGTCCATCTCCTTGAGCCGCGTGCGCTTGGCCGGGTCCCGCTCCAGCATGTAGAGGCGGCCCACCACCTGCTGCATGTCCTCGCGGGCCACGGCCTGCCCCGCCTTGCCCTTGGCCATCAACGCGCGCCACTGGCCCCACAGCGGCTTCGTCAGCGTCGGGTTCTCGGCCTGCAGCTGGCGCCACACGTCGAGCGCGGCGTCCACCGAGCCACCCGCCATCTCCACCTCGGCCCGCAGGTCGCGCGCCATCACGTCGGTGGGCCGGGCCTTGAGCATCGCCTCCACGTCGCGGCGGGCTTCCTCCACCCGCTTCAGGTCCAGCAGGGTCATCACGAGCAGGGCACGGGCGGCCATGTCGGCCGGCTCGAGGTCGATCACCCGGCGCAGGTGCACCAGCGCATCGGCAGCCCGGCCCTGGTCGCTGCAGAGGCGTGCGAGGTCGCGCAAGGCCTGCGTGTAGCTGGGGAAGGCCGCCAGCGCACGCTGCAGGCTGGCTTCCGCCTCGCGCACGTTGGGCGGCGCCTCGCGCAGCGCGAGGATGCCGAGGTCCCGGTGGGCGAAGTAGCAGGAGGGCTCGGCCTGCAGCACCTCGCGCATCACGGCGCGCGCACGGTCCAGGTCCTTGGTGGCTGCCTCGGGCGGGGCCAGCTCTGCGCGCTTGCCGTAGGCACGGCCCAGCAGGTAGAGGCGGGCCACCTTCGCCGCTCCCTGCGAGGGACGGGCGGCCAGCAGTTCCTGGTCCCGCACGACGGCGTCGATGGACACCTCGCGCATGCGGCTGTCCTGCCGCCGCACCCCATCGAGGATCAGTTCTTCCCACTCCGGGCCCGCCGCATGGGCAGGCAGGCAGGCACCCAGCAGCAGGAGCAGGCTGGCGAGCAAGGAACGTCGTCGCTTCACGTGGAGGCCTCGGCGGCAGGAGGCCTCGCATCGTACGCGGCCGAGGGGCAGGTCCAGCGCGCCGCGTGCCATGGCACGGAGCGGTGCGCGACACGGCACGCCGCCCTCATGCGCGGCACGGCGAGTTGCGGGATGGGGGGCGCGCCGCGCCCGAGGTCAGTGGCCCGTGGCGTGCTCGAGGTCAGGCCAGAACGACGGGTGCGACTTGGCCACGCTGGCCCCCCCCTCGAGGGTGCAGCCCGGCAGGCGCAGGCCCGCCAGGGCCGCCGCGAAGGCCAGGCGGTGGTCGCCGTGGGCGTGCAGGAGGGCGGGGCGGGCCGCCTCGGGGGCACCGTGCACCAGGAGGTGCGCCTCGCCGCACTCCGCGGGGACGCCCAGCGCCTGCAGCAGCCCCGCGCTGCGCGCCACGCGATCGCTCTCCTTGCCGCGGGCATGGGCAAGGCCCACGAGGCACGTGCTGCCGCGCGCGAACGCAGCCAGCACGGCCACGAGGGGCAGCAGGTCCGGGGCATCGCGGAGGTCCACCTCGCCGGGCGCGTCCAGCCCGCCGCCCGGGCCCCGGACCTCGGCCTCGCCGCCCGCCCCCACGGTCACCGTCGCGCCCATGCGGGCGAGCAGGCGAGGAAGGCAGGCGTCGGCCTGCAGCGAGTCCGCAGGCAGCCCCGTCACGCAGGCCACGCCGCCGGTCAGCGCGGCCGCGGCCCACCAGAAGGCTGCGGCCGAGGCATCCGGCTCCACCACGAGGCGCGCTGCGCTGGGCACGCCCGCCTGCACCGTGATGGCGCCGCCCGGGGCGTCGAGGCCCTCCAGCGCAACGCCGATGCCGTAGGCCGCCAGCGCCGCGGCAGTCACCCGCAGGTAGGGCCGCGACACGGCCACCCCGGCGAGGCAGATGCGCAAGCCCCCCAGGCGCGGTGCCAGCAGCATCAATGCGCTCAGGTGCTGGCTGCTGCTGCCCGCGCCCAGCGTCACCTCGCCCCCACGCATCCCGCCCGCGATCACGCGGTGTGCGCCGCTGGGCTTGCGCACCACGTGGCCGCCCAGCCGCGAGAGCGCCCGCCGGATGTCGCGGTGCGGACGCGCCAGCAGCGCCGGCCGGCCGCGCACCAAGGTGCGCGCGCCGGCGGGCCGCAGCGTGGCCCGCGCGGTGGCGAGCCGGAAGCCTGTCGCCCCCAGGCCAAGGTCGAGCACCTGCGAGGCGCGCGAGCCGCCCAGCGCACCGCCCTGCCAGCGCCCCAGCGAGCCGAGGGCGACGGCCAGGTCGCGCACGTCGTGGGCCGGGGCCGCCTGCAGCGCCGGCGTGCCGTCGTGCGCGACCAGGCGGCCGGGCTCGGCAGCCAGCGCCTCCAGCACCAGCGCGCGCTGGAGGACGGACTTGCTGGGAGGTACGCGGAAGGACCCTGCCAGCGGCCGGCGAGCGTGGGGCAGGCCGTGGGCCATGCCCCCCGGGATACGGCGCAGCGCGGGGCGAAAGGGCAGGAAAAGCGCCGCGCTTCGCCCCGGGACGCCCATCGCCTGCACCGGCCCTCCGGCCGCAGGGCCCCCCGTGCGGCTAGCATCCGCCGCCTACGGAGGCCCGCCATGAGCGTCACCACGGTTGCCACGACGCAGCTGGAGGGGCTCACGCTCGTGCATCGCGGGAAGGTGCGCGACGTCTACGACCTGGGCCCGCACCTGCTGATCGTGGCCACCGACCGCATCAGCGCCTTCGACTGCGTGCTGTCGCCGGCCATCCCCGGCAAGGGCCAGGTGCTCACCAGCCTGTCCGTGTGGTGGTTCGACCAGCTCAAGGACATCGTGCCCCACCACCTGGTGACCGCCGACGTGCAGCGCATGCCCCCGGAGGTGCGCCGCCACGCCGCCGTGCTGCAGGGCCGCACCATGCTGGTGAAGCGCCTGCAGATGGTGCCCATCGAGTGCGTCGCACGCGGCTACCTGACCGGCTCGGGCTGGAAGGACTACAAGGCCACCGGCGCCGTCTGCGGCCACCGCCTGCCGCCCCACCTCGTGGAGAGCGTGCGCATCGAGCCGCCCATCTTCACGCCCGCGACCAAGGAGCAGGCCGGCCACGACATCAACGTGGATCTCGACGAGGCCTCGCGGCGCGTGGGGCGCGAGATGGCCACCCGCCTGCGGGACGTGACGCTGGCGGTCTACGCCCGGGCGCGCGACATCGCTGCCCAGCGCGGCATCCTGATCGCCGACACCAAGCTGGAGCTGGGCCTGGACGCGGCCGGCACGCTCACGCTGGGCGACGAGGTGCTCACCCCCGACTCCTCGCGCTTCTGGGACGCCAAGTCCTACGTGCCCGGCCGGCCGCAGGCCTCCTTCGACAAGCAGCAGGTGCGAGACTGGCTCGACCGGCAGGGCTGGGACCACAACCCGCCTGCCCCCACGCTCACGCCCGAGGTGGTCAAGGGCGTGAGCGACACCTACCGCGAGATCCATCGCCGGCTCACCGGCCGCCTGCCCTAGCACCGGAGGCCCCATGAACCGCCCGCGCCGCCCCGCAGGCCCCGAGAAGACTTCACCCTCCGCCTCGCGGGTCGAGGTGGACACGCGCAAGCCGGTGGTGGGCATCGTGATGGGCAGCGACAGCGACCTGCCGGTGGTGAGGCACTGCCTCGACACGCTGGAGGAGTTCGACATCCCCTACGAGGCGCAGGTGATGTCGGCGCTGCGCACGCCCGACCTCGCGCATGCCTACGGCAGCACGGCGCGCCTCAAGGGCCTGAAGGTGGTGATCGCCGCGGCGGGTGGCGCGGCGCACCTGGCCGGCGTGATGGCCAGCCTCACCACCGTGCCCGTCATCGGCATCCCCATGCCCACCGAGCACCTGGGCGGCGCCGACTCGCTCTACAGCACGGTGCAGATGCCCGCCGGCGTCCCCGTGGCCACGGTGGCGGTAGGCCCGGGCGGGGCCAAGAACGCGGCGCTGCTGGCCATCCAGATCCTGGCGCTGCAGGACGAGACGCTGCACGCCCGCCTGCAGGAGTTCCGGGCCGGCCTGCGCCAGTCCGTGGCCAAGAAGAACGAGCGCCTGCGCGACCAGCTCGCACCCGGCAGCCGCTCGCAGGCTCCCTAGGCCCGTGGTCGACGCTGCACCCGCCTCGCCGCTGGCCCCGTTGGCCTGGCAGGGAGGCTGGCAGGACGGCTGCCTCGTGCTGCTGGACCAGGCCCTGCTGCCCGCACACGAGCAGCGCCTCGCACGCAACACCTCGGCGCAAGTGGTCGCGGACATCCAGCGGCTGGCCGTGCGCGGCGCGCCGCTGCTGGGGCTGGCCGGCGCCTACGGCCTCGTGCTGGCCCAGCGCGAGGCCCTGGCCGAGGGCGGCTCGCCGGCCGCGCAGCAGGCAGGCTTCGAGCGGCGGGCCGCCGCGCTGGCGCACGCGCGTCCCACCGCCGTGAACCTGCCGCGGGCCGTGGCGGCAGCCTGCGACGCCACGCACGCCCTGGCGCACGATGGCGCGGCACGGGCGCAGGCCCTGCTGGCGTGGGCGCAGGCGCTCGAGCAGCAGGAACGCGAGGCCTGTGCCGCCATCGCCCGCCATGGCGCGCAGGCGCTGGGCAGCGCGCGCCGCGTCCTGACGCACTGCAACGCCGGTGCCCTGGTCACGCCGGGCTGGGGCACGGCGCTGGCCCCGCTCTACCTGCTCCATGCCCGCGGCGAGGCCGTCGAGGCCTGGGCCGACGAGACCCGCCCGCTGCTGCAGGGGCTGCGCCTGACCGCATGGGAGCTGGCCCGGGCCGGCATCCCCTGCACCGTCGTCGCGGAGGGCGCTGCGCCCGGCCTGATGCGGCAGGGCCGCATCCAGGCGGCCATCGTGGGTGCCGACCGCATCTGCCGCAACGGCGATGTCGTGAACAAGGTCGGCACCTACGGGGTGGCGCTGGCCTGCCGGGCCCACGGGCTGCCCTTCCTGGTGGCGGCACCGCGCAGCACCTTCGACCCGGGCATGGCCTCCGGCGAGGCGGTGGTGATCGAGGAGCGGGCCGGCGACGGCGATCGCTACCTCCTGCCGGGCACCCGCCCGCAGGGGGTGGCCACGTGCGAGCCGGCCTTCGACGTCACGCCCGCGGCCCTCGTGAGCGCCTACATCACCGAGCTGGGCAGCCACGGTCCGGGCGACCTGCCCGAGGCCCTGTTCGCCCCCCTCTAGCACGCGGCACGCAGCAGCCCGGCGCCTCGGGCGGGGCGTCCGGGACGGGCCTGCGGGGGAGCGGGCGCCCGGCCGGCGGCGGGGGCGCCGCGCGGGCAGCGCGCGGCCCTGCGCGGGCTCCCGCGGATTGCTCGCCCCGCCCCCCCGGACGGCTAGTCTCCAGCGCGTGGACACGATCCCCCCTGCCACGGCCCCGGGAAGCAGCACCGCGACGCTGCCCCCCATCCGTTTCGAGACGCACCCGTCGCGCTACAAGCACTGGAAGCTGTCCTTCGACGGCCCCATCGCCCGGCTGGCGATGGACGTGCAGGAGGAGCAGGGCCTGCGGCCCGGCTACGTCCTCAAGCTCAACTCCTACGACCTGGGCGTGGACATCGAGCTGGCCGACGCCATCCAGCGGCTGCGCTTCGAGCACCCCGAGGTGCGGGCCCTGGTCGTGGAGAGCGGCAAGGGCCGCATCTTCTGCTCCGGCGCCAACATCTACATGCTGGGCCTCTCCTCGCACGCCTTCAAGGTGAACTTCTGCAAGTTCACCAACGAGACGCGCCTGGGCCTGGAGGACTACGCAGCCGAGTGCGGCGTGCGCACCATCGCGTCGCTCAACGGCGTGTGCGCAGGCGGCGGCTACGAGCTGGCCCTGGCCTGCGACGAGATCGTGCTGCAGGACGACGGCAACAGCGCCGTGAGCCTGCCCGAGGTGACGCTGCTGGGCGTGCTGCCCGGCACCGGCGGCCTCACGCGCGTCGTGGACAAGCGCAAGGTGCGACGCGACCGCGCCGACGTGTTCAACACCGTCGCCGAGGGCATCAAGGGCCGCCGCGCGCAGGAGTGGGGCCTCGTGGACGCGGTGGTGCCCGCCAGCCGCTTCGCGGCCACCGTGCAGGAGCGCGCGCACAAGGCCGCCGGGCAGGCGGCCCCCCACGGCCGTGGCGGCGCGGGCGTGGCGCTCGAGCCGCTGGGCGGCACCTACACCGCGCAGGGCCTCGAGCACCGCCACGTGCGCGTGAGCATCGAGGGCCGTGTGGCCACCCTGACGGTGCGCGGTCCCGCCGAGCCCCCGCCGGCCGACGCGGCCACGGCGCGCAAGCAGGCCAAGGACCTCTGGCTGTGGCGCTGCGCGCGCGAGCTGGACGATGCGTTGCTGGAGCTGCGCTTCAACCGGCTCGAGGTGGGCCTCGTGGTGGTGAAGACCGAGGGAAGCATCGACCAGGTGCTGGCGCACGACCGGTTCCTCGCACAGCACGCCGACAAGGACTGGTTCCTCTTCGAGGTGCGCCAGCAGTGGAAGCGCACCCTCAAGCGCCTCGACCTCACGGCGCGCAGCCTGTTCGCCTTGGTGGAGCCCGGCTCCTGCTTCGCCGGCACGCTGCTGGAGCTGGCGCTGGCCTGCGACCGCACCTACATGCTGGATGACCCGGCCAAGCCCTGCCAGGTCGCGCTCAGCGCGCTCAACCGCGGCCCCTATCCCATGTCCAACGGCCTCACGCGCCTGGCCACGCGCTTCCTGGGCGATGCCAAGGCGCTGGAGCGAGCGATGGGCGAGGACGGCCCCCACGACCCGCAGGCGGCGCTGGAGGCGGGCCTGGTGACGCTGGCCCCCGACGACATCGACTACGAGGACGAGGTGCGAATCGCCGTCGAGGAGCGGGCCAGCCTCTCGCCGGACGCGCTCACGGGCCTGGAGGCCAACCTGCGCTTCGCGGGCCCCGAGACGCTGGAGACCAAGATCTTCGGCCGCCTCTCGGCGTGGCAGAACTGGATCTTCACGCGCCCCAACGCCACCGGCGAGATGGGCGCGCTCACCCTCTACGGGCGCCCGGAGCGCCCGGTGTTCGACTGGCGGAGGACCTAGCCATGGCAAGCGTCGACCTCAACGCCCGCATCCCCAACAACGTCGGCCTCAACGACGACAAGCGCCTGCAGCGGGCGCTGGAGGCCTGGCAGCCCAGCTACATCAACTGGTGGAACGAGATGGGCCCCGAGGGCTTCCAGGCCGACCAGGTCTACCTGCGCACGGCGGTGGACGTGGGCCGCGACGGCTGGGCCCACTTCGACTACGTGAAGATGCCCGACTACCGCTGGGGCATCTTCCTGGCCGACCCGGTGGCCGGCCGCAAGGTGCCGTGCGGCGACACGGCGGGCTCGGAGGCCTGGCAGCAGGTGCCCGGCGAGTTCCGCAACGCGTTGCGCCGCATCATCGTGACGCAGGGCGACACGGAGCCCGCCAGCGTCGAGCAGCAGCGGCTGCTGGGCCGCACGGCGCCCAGCCTCTACGACCTGCGCAACCTGTTCCAGGTGAACGTCGAGGAAGGCCGCCACCTGTGGGCCATGGTCTACCTGCTGCACTCCTACTTCGGCCGGGACGGCCGCGAGGAGGCGGAGGACCTGCTCAAGCGCCGCAGCGGCAACGCCGACTCGCCGCGCATCCTGGGCACCTTCAACGAGCCCATCGAGGACTGGCTGTCCTTCTTCATGTTCACCACGTTCACGGACCGCGACGGCAAGTTCCAGCTGCTGGCGCTGGCCGAGAGCGGCTTTGACCCCCTGTCGCGCACCACGCGCTTCATGCTCACCGAGGAGGCCCACCACATGTTCGTGGGCGAGACGGGCGTGGGCCGCATCGTGCAGCGCACGGCCGAGCTGATGAACGAGCTCAAGACCGACGACACGGCGCGCATCCGCGCCGCCGGCGGCATCGACCTGCCCACCATCCAGCGCTGGCTCAACCGCTGGTTCTCCTCGTCGGTGAACCTCTTCGGCGGCGAGGAGTCCTCCAACGCGGCCCAGTACTTCGCCCAGGGCCTCAAGGGCCGCTACAAGGAGGAGGAGAAGTACACCGACCACCGCGCGCTGGACCAGGCCTACGAGATGGTGGTGCCCGAGGGCGAGCGGCTGGCCAAGCGGCAGGTGCCGCTGCGCAACGCGATGAACGAGGTGCTGCGCGACGACTACGTGGGCGACTGCGAGTTCGTGGTGCAGCGCTGGAACAAGATCCTCGAGAAGGCGGGCCGCCCCGAGCGGCTGGCACTGCCCAGCCGCCGCTTCAACCGCGAGGTGGGCCTCTACGCGGGCCGTCACTTCGACCCGGAGGGCAACCCCATCACGGCGGCCCAGTGGCAGTCCGGGTGCAGCCGCTGGCTGCCCAGCCTGCAGGACCGCGAGTTCGTCAAGAGCCTGATGAAGCCCGTGCTGGGCGTGGGCCAGATCGCCTCGTGGATCTCGCCGCCGCGCATCGGCATCAACGGGCAGGCCTTCGAGTGGGAGTACGTGCGCTTCGACCGGGCCAGCGTCGGCGTGGCGCTGGGCGGCAAGCCCTCGCTGGTGGCCTAGGGAGGCCGGAGGGCGCCTGCCGCCGACCTAGGCGGCAGGCGGGCCCGCCAGCCACGCTCGCAGGGCGAGGGCCAGGGCGGCCCACGCCAGCGAGAGCAGCACCCAGCGCAGCAGGATGCCGCGCGACCTGTGGCGCAGCAACGCAGCCTCGGCCGGGTCGGCCACGGCCACCACCTGGCCGTCCACCTCGCGCGCACCGCGCGCCGCGCGGGCCACTCAGGTCTTGGCCTGCGCCTGCAGCAAGGCCAGCGTGCCGAAGCAGAGCAGGCCCACGGCGGCCAGCCACGCCAGCCAGCCCGTGGACTCGATGGCGGCGTAGGCGCCCAGCGCCAGCCCCACCGCCACCGTCACGAGGCCGCCCAGCAGGCGCTGGCGCGTGCCGCGCGCGTCGAGGTTCACCACGCACGCCGTGTCGCTCATGCCCTGCCTCCCGGATCGCGCCCCGCCCCGCTGCCGGGGTCGTGGGCGCGCAGGAACTCCCACGAGTAGATGCCGCTGTCGTGGCCATCGCTCAGGCCCAGCCGCAGCGCATACCCCCCGACAGCCTCGGCCCCGGTCATGCGCACGTCCTTGCAGGCCGACCACAGGGGCTCGGGCACCTGCCCCGGCCCGTGCCCGCGGCAGGCCGCGCAGGGGCACACGAAGCGCAGGTAGCCGCCGTCGTAGCGGCTGCTGCTGCCGTCCTGCCAGTCCACCTCGAGCAGGTTCTCGGGCAGCTTCACGCGCACGGCCATGGGGATGCTGCTGCGGGTCATGCCGGGATTGTGGCCGTCCGGGGCCGTGCCGCCAGCGAAACCCGCGCCCGGGCGCCGCTAGCCACCCAGCTCGCCCAGCAGGAAGCAGAAGCGGTCCAGCACCTCGGCCTTGGCCTGCTTCATGGACGAGGCCCCGTGCCCCGACTCGCGGTCGAGGAAGAGCAGGATGGGGTGGGCGCTGCTGCTGGCCCGCTGCCACTGGGCCACGATCTTGCGCGCATGGAACGCGTTGACGCGCCCGTCGCTGAGCCCGGCGGTCACCAGGGCCGCGGGGTAGGCCGCGCCCTCGCGCACGTTGTGGTACGGCGACCAGGGCCGGATCCAGGCGAAGTGTTCCGCCACGTCGGGATCGCCGTACTCCTTCGTCCAGGCCTTGGCGTACTGGAAGCGGTGGTAGCGCAGCATGTCGGTGAGCGGCACGCTGCACACGACGGCACGGCACAGGTCGGGCCGCTGGTTGGCGCAGGCAGCCACCAGCAGGCCGCCGTTGCTGCCGCCCATGATGGCCAGCCGCTCGCGACGGGCCTTGCCGGCCGCCACGAGCCCGTCGGCCACCGCGATGAAGTCGTCGAACACGTTCTGCTTGCGGCCCAGCGAGCCGGCCTCGTGCCAGGCCTCGCCGAACTCGTCGCCGCCCCGCAGCGAGGCCACGGCATAGACGCCCCCCAGCTCGGCCCACAGCGCTGCCGAGCGCGAGAAGGCCGGCACCACGCCCACGCGGAAGCCGCCGTAGCCGTAGAGGATCGTGGGCGCCGAGCCGTCCAGCGGCGTGTCCTTGCGCCGCAGCAGCATCACGGGGATGCGCGTGCCGTCCTTGCTGGGCAGGTCCATGCGCTCGCTGGTGAGCTCGTCCACGCGCAAGGTCGTGGGCAGCATGCTGCGCAGCGCCGGCTCGTAGCGCGCCTCGGCTCCCTCGCCCCGGGCGGGTCGTGCGAGGTCCACCACCCAGGTGCCCAGCGGCACGTCGTAGGCCTCGAAGCTGAACCACAGGCGCGTGTCGTCAGGACGCACCGCCACCTCGCGCACGCTGCCTGTGCGCGGCAGCGCCACCTCGCCCAGCGCGCGCCCATCGAGGCCCACGACCAGGATGCGCGAGGCGAGGTTGTCGCGCTTGACCACCGCCAGCCGGTCGCGCGCCAGCACGGCCTGCTCGATGACGGCCTCGCCCTCCGGCACGATCGTCCGCCAGCGGGCGGGGTCCTGCACCTGCCCGCGGGCCGCCGTGCAGATGCGCCGGCGCGGCGCCTGCCAGTCGGTGTTGAGCACGTAGAGGTCCCCGGCGCGGTCCACGTAGGTGCGCGAGTCGTTGCCGACCAGCACGGGCTCCAGCCGCGGCTCGCCCCACGTGAGGTCCAGCTCGAAGGTGTCCAGCGACTCGTAGGGGATGCCGCGCACCACGAACAGGTGCTGCTGGTCCGTGCTGCTGCCCACCCACGACGACTCGATCATCGGCCGTCCCTGCCCGTACACGAGCGGGTCGTCCTGGACGGCCGTGCCCAGCACGTGCAGGCGCACGCGCCGGTGGTACTGGCGCTCGGCCTCCGGCACGTCGGCCGGGTCGGGCAGGCGCGTGTAGAAGAAGGCCCGGCTGTCGCTGCGCCACGCCACGCTCGTGAACTTCGTGCGCGTGATGCGCTCCGGCAGGTCCTGCCCGGACCGCAGGTCGCGCACGTGCAGCGTGATGTCCTCGCTGCCCTTGCTGTCCCGCCCGTAGGCGAGCCAGCGCCCGTCCGGCGAGGGCCACCAGTCGCCCAGGCCCTCGGTGCCGTCGGCGCTCCACGCATCGGGGTCCAGCACCAGCTCGGGCTCCCCCGTGCCGTCCACGGGCCTGCGGTAGAGCGCGGCATGGTTGCGGCCGGGAGCCCGGAAGGTGTGGAAGGCCCACGCCCCGGCGAAGGTGGGCAGCGACTCGCTGCCGCCCATGTCCAGCTCCCGCTCGATGCGTTCCTGCAGTGCGGCACGACGCGGGTAGGCATCCAGCCGGGCGCGCAGCAGCGCCGCCTGTGCACGGTCCCACGCCTCGACATCTGCGGCCGCGTCGTCCTCCAGCCAGCGGTACGGGTCCGGCACGTCCTGCCCATGCAGGACATCGCGGGCCTCCGTGCGACGGGTGGCGGGGTAGTCGGGCCGGGCCGGGCGCGGCGCGGCTGGTTCCTCCGGGGCCGCGCTGGCGGCTGCACCAAGGGCGCACAGCAGGGCCAGGGGAGCGATGCGTCGGGCGATCGTCATGGAAGCAGCCTCCGGGGCGCGTGGGCCGAGGGTACCCTCGGGTGATGGCCGCGCCCCTCCAGCGCCCTGTCCCGCTGCTGGCGGCCCGCTGGCCGACTGCGCAGGAGGCCGCGGGAGCGCTGCTGTTCCAGCCCGTGAGGCTGGGGCCCCTGACGGCCACCAGCCGCACGTGGGTGCCCGCGATGGTGCCGTGGCGGGCCACCGAGGACGGCACGGTGACCGCGCAGAACGTGGGCTGGTACGCCCGCCTCGCCGCCGGCGAGCCCGGCGTGCTGGTGGCCGAGGCCACGGGCATCCGCGACGTGCCCAGCGGGCCCCTGCTGCGCCTGGGGCACGACCGCTTCATCCCGGGCATGGCCCGCCTGGCCGAGGCCGTGCGCGCAGCTTCCGCGGGACGCACCCGTTTCCTGGTGCAGCTGATCGACTTCCTCGCCGTGCGGCGGCGCCCCAGCGACGAGGCCTGGTTCGGGCGCCACCTCGTGATCGACGCCGGCCTGCGCGAGCGCATCGCGGTCGCGACGCAGGACACGCGCTGGCACGCTGCCCCCGAAGCCGAGGTCCGGGCCTGGCTGCTTGCGCAGCCCGACAGCGTGCGTGCCCCCCTGCTGGGCGCGCGCGACCTGGAGTCATGGCGCTACGGCTACCGCGAGCGGGTCACCGACCTGCACCTGCCCCACGTGCGCGACCTGCCGCAGCGCCTGCCGGGCCTCTTCGCCGATGCCGCCGCGCGAGCACGCGCCGCCGGCCTCGACGGCGTCGAGCTGCACTTCGCGCACGCCTACACCATGGCCTCCTTCCTGTCGCGCACCAACGACCGTGACGATGGCTACGGCGGCTCGCCGGAGGGACGCCGCAGGCTGGCGCTGGAGGTGATCGCTGCCGTGCGCGACCGCGTCGGGCGCGACTTCTGCGTGGGCACGCGCTTCCTCGGCGACGAGGTGATCGAGGGCGGCAGCCGCATCGAGGACGCGGTGGGCCACGCCGTGGCCTTCGCGCGGGCAGGCCTCGACTTCCTCTCGCTCTCCAAGGGCGGCCGCTTCGAGGACGCGCGCCAGCCGCGCGTGGGCGAGGCGGTCTATCCCTACACGGGCCCCAGCGGGCACGAGTGCATGCCCACGGTGCGCATCGACGAGCGCGGGCCCTTCGGGCGCAACGTGCCCCTCGCGCACGCCGTGCGCAGCGCGGTGCGGGCCGCAGGGCTCGAGGTCCCGGTGGTGGCAGCCGGGGGCATCGCCACCTTCGAGCAGGCCGAGGCCATCCTGCGGGCTGGGCAGGCCGACCTCGTGGCCAGCGCACGCCAGTCGCTGGCCGACCCGGACTGGTGGAAGAAAGTCCGGATGGGGCACGGCGGCCAGGTGCGCCGCTGCGAGTTCACCAACTACTGCGAGGGGCTCGACCAGGCCCACAAGCAGGTCACCTGCCGCCTGTGGGACAAGCCGCCGGCCTCGGGCGAGGTGCCGGGCGGGCTCTCCAGCGACGGACGCCGTGCCCTGCTGCCGCCGCCCTGGCAGCCCCCGCCCTCGTGAAGCCCTGAGGAGGCCGAGCATGCACCCCGTACCCCGGCTCGCGGCGTGGTCCAGGGCAGGCAGCCGCTGGGCGGCTGCCGGGCTTGCCCTGCTGGGCACGGCCTGTGGCGGTGGGGCCAGCGCCCCCGCGACCACGCCCCCGGCCCCCGCACCGACCTGCCTGCAGGTGGGCGCCTTCACCACCACGGGCAGCATCGTGCCCACGGTGGGCGTGGATGCCTTGCGCGAGATCTCCGGCATCTGCGAGAGCGGCCTCGCGCCCGGCCTGCTCTGGGTGCATGACGACGACCCCGTCGGGTTGCTGCATGCGGTCACCCCCACCGGCAGCGTGCGGGCCCAAGCCACGTTTGCGGCCACGCTCTACGACGTGGAGGACCTTGCCCGCGGACCGGGCCCAGTGGCCGGAGCCTCGTACCTCTACCTCGCCGACACCGGCGACAACGCGCGCGCCCGGCCCTTCGTCCGCTTGCTGCGCATCGCCGAGCCCGAGGTGCCCGCGGGTGCAGGCCACGTGCTGCCCGTGAGCGCCGAGGTCTTCGTGCTGGCGTATCCCGACGGCGCGCACGACGTCGAGGCACTCGTGGTGGATCCCGCGGACGGCACGCCGTACTTGCTCGAGAAGGATCCCGCGGGAGGCGACGTGTTCCGCGTGCCGATGCCCCTGGATCCGGCAT
Source organism: Planctomycetota bacterium (assembly GCA_964228555.1). GTDB lineage: Bacteria > Planctomycetota > PLA2 > PLA2 > JAEUHO01 > CAXQZU01. The sequence continues at coordinate 14,760 of CAXQZU010000041.1, read as the reverse complement.
GGACCGAATCAGCCCCCGGCACGCTCGTGCGTGTCACCTCGGGGCGACCGCTGCCTCCCGACGTGACCGCAGCCGATGCGGCGCCCGACGGCTCGCGCCTGTTCGTGCGCTCCTACTTCAGCGCCGTGCAGCTGCTGCGCCCTGCAGGCCAGCCCTTCGAGGCCTGCTTCACGGCCGTGCCGTGCCCCTTCACGGCCCCCGGATTCGGGCAATACGAAGCCCTGTGCGTGTCGGCCTCGGGCGATGCGCTGTGGACCACGACCGAGCTGGTGCTGGGGTCCACGGTGCCGCTGCAGCGGGCGCCGCTGCTCGAGGCCCCCACGCCGCCCTAGCGTCCCTCAGCGGCGGCCTGCGCGGGCCAGCACGTACACCGGGGCACTGCCCAGCTCCAGCTCGAGCATGCCGTCCACGACCTCGAGCACGCGGCGACGCGGGGGCCCGGCATCCAGCGCGATGTCTTCCACCTCGACGGTGCCGCCTGGCATGGGCACGCGCACGATGCGCGACGGGCTGCGCTCGCCCGGCATGGGAGCCCACTCCTCCGAGGGATCGGGCAGCAGCACCGCCACCCAGGGCCGCTCGTGGGAGGCGGCGAACCCGAACACCACGGCATCGCCTGGACCGCCCAGCGGGGCGAGCGAGGCGTCTTGGTGGCCCAGCGTGAGGCGGTGCAGCTGGCGCAGCGCATGCCAGGACGGCGTGGGACCCCAGGCCGCAGGCTGGCCTGGAGCGGCCACGGGCCGCACCAGCCCCTGCAGGCGCAGCAGGCCGGCCTCCTCGCCCACCACGCTGCGCGGCGTGTCGTGCAGGCCCACCACCAGCACGCGCGTCGCGCCCGCAGCCCGGGCCAGCGCGGCCCCGCGCACGAGGTCGAAGGCCGTGCCGGTGCGCAACCAGCGGCGGGCAGGGCCCTCCTCGCCCTCGCGCAGCGCGGACGCCATGCGCACCTCGCGGCGGCGAGCCTCCTCGGCAGGCACCTGCTCGCCGGGCAGCGCCACGCGCGCCCTTGCCAGCCGGCGCGCCGGGCCCTGCACCAGCCACAGCGGGATGCGCGCCCCGCGGGCCCCCAGCAACTCGCGGCACGCGGCGAGGTTGCGCTGGTCTTCCGCCGCGCTGCCGCTGCCCACCACCGGGATGGCGTCACCGAGGTCGGGCCAGGCCATGGCCTGCAGCAGCATCTCGACGCCCCGCGTGGCCTCCAGCCGGGCCAGCGCAGGCAGGGCCGGCACGGCGGCCCGCAGCCGCTCGGGCCAGCGGGAGGGCGCTCCCTCGCCCGCACGCAGCAGCCCGGCAGGATCCAGCGCCGCGTGTGCGACGCGGGCCAGCGGATGGGCCTCCAGCGCGCCGGCGCGGGCCGCGTGCAGCAGGCGCTGGTACTCGTCCATGCTCCCCCGCCAGCGGGTCGCGCGTTGCACCTGGTCGAGCACCTGCAGTTCCAGCACCGGGCGCAGCAGCCCGGGCATGTCCCGCTGGCCGTCGCCGTCGTAGCGCTCCACCACCTCGCGCACGAGGCGCTGCCAGCCCTCCCACGCCTCGGGGCGCGGCGGCAACACGCCTTGCGCAGCCTGCAGGGCCGCCTCCGCCTCGGCGGCAGGCAGGCGCTCGCGCAGGAAGGCGGCGTGCAGCGAGCGCTCCGGCGGCGAGGAGGCCCACGGGCTGCTCGGCGAGAGGACCAGCCGGGGCAGGCACCCTGCCTCGTGCAGGGCGCGCACGGTGGCGTCCAGCGAGCGCCAGTCGTAGCCCGCCAGCAGCGAGCCGGGCGGGCGGGGCTCCACCTCGCCCCACGCGATGGGCTCGGTCTCGGCCCAAGGGCTGCCCACGCCAGCGAGGGCCGCGATGCGTGCCCGCGCCTCGTCCTGCCCCGCCCCGGCCGCTGGCACGAGGGGCACCTCGCTCAGGCCAAGCCACGCCCCGCTCTCGAGGAAGGCGGGTGCCGGGGCCTGCGCCGTCTCCTCGGAGGCCCCCACGGGCCGCGGCCCGCACGCCAGCGCCAGCGCCAGCGCCAGCACGAGCAGTGCCCCGAGGCACCCGGCGGCCCCGCGCGGCCCGCACGAGCGCACCGGCTTCCAGATGTCGCGTGCCTGGTCCACGAGCCTCCCGGGCGGGCAACCCTCGGGCGTCGCCACGGGCCCCGTTGTACGCGCCCGCCCCCGCCGCGACCCGGCGCGGCGTCCCCCCCCGGCGGCACCTTGGGGCCCATGCGGGACCCGCGGCAAGTCAACGTGATCCCCATCTCGCACCCCCGCGGGTGCCGCTCCTACATCGTGGTGGACCCTGCCAGCCGCGAGGCGGCGATCGTGGATCCGCTGCTGGACCAGGTGGAGCCCATCCTCGCGGCCGTGGCCGCAGCCGCCGCCTCGGTGCGCTACGTGGTGGACACGCAGACGCACGGCGACCACCTCTCGGGCGCAGCCCTCCTCAAGCAGCGCCTCGGCTGCGATGTCGTGATGCACCCCGACGCGCCGTGCGCCGTGGCCACCCTGCGCCCGGCCGACGGCGAGGCGCTCGCGCTGGGCGGGACGCGCCTCAAGGTCTGGCACGCACCGGGCAACTCGCCCGACGCCATCGTGCTCGAGGGACCGGGCGTGTTCTTCACGGGCGACACGATGCTGATCGGCAGCATCGGCCTCAAGGACGTGCCCGGCGGCCAGCCACGGGCGCACTTCGACACACTGCACCGCCTCTTCGACGCGCCGCCCGAGACCACGGTGATCCACCCCGCCCACGACGACATGGGCCGCGACCTGAGCACGCTCAAGGCCGAGCGCCGGGGCAACCGCTGGCTGCGCGAGGAGGACTACGAGGTGTTCCGCCAGCGCTGGGAGACCGACCCGCGCCGCGTGGCCGCCGAGTCGCCTCGCTACCTCGCGGCCAACGCCGAGGGCGTGATGCAGGTGCCCGAGGGGCTGGAGCCCGCCCTGGGCCTGCTGGACGCGGCGCGTGCGACGGAGGCACGCATCAAGGGGCAGGCACGCATCGCCGGTGCCGCAGAGCGTCCGCCGGGCGCGCCCACCCCCACCCAGTCACGGCTGGCGGCCTGGATGGCCCTGCTCGGGGTGGGCACCGTGCTGGGCTGGGTGCTGGGCACCCTGTGGCTGCCCGTGCTGCACGTCCTGTCGCTGGCCTGCGGCGTGGTGCTGCTGGGCCTGGGGCTGGCGCGGGGCGAGAAGCGCGCAGGAGGCGACAAGCGCCCCGGCGACGAGCTCTACTACACGGGCTCGCCGCGCAACGGCTAGCGGCCCCGAGACGCCACCGGCGGTGGCTGCGCGCGTGGCGCGCCCACGCGCACGCGGTACCCTCCCGGCTGGTCGTGCCGGCATCCCGGCCCGGCTCCCTCGCGAGGACGCGCCATGCACCCCGGCTCCCCCACGCCCGGCGGCGGCCAGCCGCTCGACGACGACCTCGAGCGCGAGATTGCCGAGGCGCTGGGCGAGAGCTCGCTGCTGGGCATGGACGCGCCGCGCAGCAGCACCGCCCGCGCGCGCGATGCCTTCGCGCGACGGCTGGACGAGATCGACGTGCGGGCCCCCGACACGGGCGCCCAGCGGCGCACGGGCCTGCGCAAGGGCGTCATCACGCACGTGGGCCGGGACGACGTCTTCGTGGAGTTCGGGCCCCGCGAGCAGGGGGTGGTGCCGCTGGCCCACTTCGCGGAGAACCCCGACGTGGGCAGCGCGCTCACCGTGCACGTTGACGCATGGGACGGCAAGCAGGAGCTCTACCTCTGCTCGCTCAAGCGCGGCGTGCAGGATGCGGACTGGGACACGCTGGAGCGGGGCGCCATCCTGATGGGTCAGGTGACCGGCGCGAACAAGGGCGGGCTCGAGCTGCGGGTGGGCGACCTCAACGCCTTCCTGCCGGCCAGCCAGGCCAGCCTCGAGCGCATCGAGCGGCTCGAGTCGCTGGTGGGCCAGTCCTTCGCGGTCGAGGTGACCGAGGTGGACCGCGAGCGCCGCCGCGTCGTGGTCAGCCGTCGCGGCCTGCTGGCGCGCGAGCGCGAGGAGAAGCGTGCCGGGGCGGTGCGCGCCTTGCTCCCGGGCACCACGCTCAGCGGCCGCGTGACCAAGGTGGAGGCCTTCGGCGCCTTCGTGGACGTGGGCGGCGTGGAGGGGCTCGTGCACGTGAGCCAGCTGGCCTGGACCCGCGTCGAGAAGCCGGAGGAGGTCGTCAAGGCGGGTGACCAGGTCAAGGTGCAGGTGCTGGAGGTGAGCCCCGACGGCAAGCGCATCGGCCTGTCCATGAAGGCCCTGCTGCCCGACCCCTGGATCGCCTGGACGGCCGAGCACGGGCCCGGGTCGCTGGTCGAGGGCACGGTGACACGCGTGGCCTCCTACGGAGCCTTCCTCGAGCTGGCCCCCGGCATCGAGGGCCTTGCGCACGTGAGCCAGCTGGCTCCCGGCGGTGCCCGCTCGGCCCGCGAGGCGCTGCGCGTGGGCCAGAAGGCCACCGTGCGCGTCGTGAGCACCGACCCGGGCCAGCGCCGCATCGCCCTCTCGCTGCTGGGCGACAGCGGCGACCGGCTTGGCGACGACGTGGCCGACCGCGCCACCGTGCGCGAGGTGCTCGCCCGCACGCGGGCCGCGCAGCCCCAGCCCACGCTGGGCGACCTGCTCAAGAAGGCGCTGGACAAGGCGGCCGAGCGTGACGGCGGCCGCAAGCCCGGCAGCCGCTAGCCCGCCTGCGCCAGGAGGCGGTGCACCCGCGGGTCGTCGGTGAGCTCGGGGTGGAAGGTGGCCGCCAGCACGTGTCCCTGCCGCACCAGCACGGGCGCCCCGTCCACGCGTGCCAGCACCTCCACGCCCGCCCCCAGCGCCTCCAGCCTCGGCGCACGGATGAACACGGCCTGCAAGCCCTCCAGCCCGGCGAGCGCCCCGGCATCGACCGGCGAGGTGAAGGAGTCCACCTGCGTGCCGTAGGCGTTGCGGACCGCCGTGGCGTCCAGCACGCCCAGCGTGGGCACCGGGTGGTTCTGCACGCGACGGGACAGCAGGATGGCCCCGGCGCAGGTGCCCAGCACGGGCATGCCCGCCGCGATGCGCGCCCGCAACGCGGCGTCCAGGCCGGTGCGCACGAGGCCCTTGCTGATGGTCGTGCTCTCGCCGCCGGGCATCACCAGCGCATCCACGCCCTCGAGATGCGCCGGGGTGCGCACCTCGACCGCAGGGCCCAGGCCCGCGCGCACGCAGGCGCGCCCGTGCGCCTCGAAGTCGCCCTGCAGCGCCAGGACGCCGACGCGCACCGCTAGACGCCGCGGTTGGCCAGCCGCAGCGCCTCGGGGATGGACTCCATCGACAGGCCCGGCATGGCCTGGCCCAGGCCGCGCGAGGCGTTGAGCACCTCGGTGGCGTCCTGCCAGTGCGTCGTGGCCTGCACGATGGCCCGGGCCCGCTGCGGCGGGTCGTCGGCCTTGAAGATGCCCGACCCGACGAACACGGCCTGCGCCCCCAGCGCCATGCAGAGGGCGGCGTCCGCGGGCGTGGCGATGCCGCCGGCCGCGAAGTTGGGCACCGGCAGCTGGCCGCTGCGCGCCACGCGCTGGACCAGCTCCAGCGGTGCGCCATGCTCCTTGGCCGCGTGCGCCAGCTCCTCGGGCTGCAGCGTGGCCAGCCGGCGCATCTCGCCGGTCATGGCGCGCAGGTGGCGCACGGCCTCGACGATGTTGCCGCTGCCGGCCTCGCCCTTGGTGCGGATCATGGCCGCGCCCTCGGCGATGCGCCGCAGGGCCTCGCCGAGGTTGCGCGCCCCGCACACGAACGGCGTCTTGTAGGGCCACTTGTCCACGTGGAACACGTCATCGGCGGGCGTCAGCACCTCGCTCTCGTCGATGAAGTCCACGCCGAGCGCCTCGAGCACGCGCGCCTCCGCGAAGTGGCCGATGCGCACCTTGGCCATCACGGGGATCGAGCACGACTTCTGGATGCCCTCGATCACCTCGATGCTGCACATGCGCGCCACGCCGCCTTCCTTGCGGATGTCGGAAGGCACGCGCTCCAGCGCCATCACCGCGACGGCGCCGGCATCCTCGGCGATGCGCGCCTGCTCGGGCGTGGTCACGTCCATGATCACGCCGCCCTTGAGCATCTCGGCCAGCGCCACCTTGACCTCGTAGGTCTCGGCGCCGGTGCGACCCTTGCGGACCTCGCCGCGCGCAGGGCTTCCGTGGCTGGAACTGCCGTTCTGGCTGCTCATCGGGGGCCTCCGGGCCGCCCGGGCGGGGCGCCCACGGGGCGCCTGCTCGGGGGGGTTGATCCCGGAGCGTAGCGGGAAGCGGGGTGCCGACCATGTCTCGCAGGGGGCCCGGTCGCGGCGCCCTGCGCCTATGCTCCGGGCGTGTCCCGGGCGCCCTCCCCACCGTGAAGCTGCGCCGCCAGCCCGAGGATTTCCACGTCACCGAGCTCTCCGGCGTGGCCCCGCTGCCCGAGGGCCGCCACGGCCTCTACCGGCTGGAGAAGCGCGGCCTCGCCACCCGGGACGCCGTGCGGGCCATCCAGCGCGCCTGGCGCCTGCCGGGGCGCGCCATCGCCTACGGCGGGCTCAAGGACCGCCATGCGGTGACCGTGCAGCACGTCAGCGTGCAGGGAGGCCCTCCCACCGGGCTGGACCTGCCCGGCCTGCGGCTGGAGTACCTCGGCCGGCTCGACCGCGCCTTCGGGCCCCACGACCTGCTGGGCAACCGCTTCCGGCTGGTGCTGCGCGACATGGTGCCGGAGGAGGTGCGCGCCGCGCGCGAGGCCCTCGAGTCGCTGGGCAACGACGGCGTGCCCAACTACTTCGACGACCAGCGCTTCGGCTCGGTCACGCGCGACGGGCTGCACGTGGCCGAGGCGTGGGTGCGCGAGGACTACGAGGGCACGCTGCGACGCGCCTTCGTGGACGCCAACGAGCACGACCGCCCCGTGCAGCGCTCCATCAAGCGCCTGCTGGCCGAGCGCTGGGGCGACTGGGCCGGCCTCTGCGAGGCGCTGCCAGGCGGGCAGCCCGCCGCGCTGGCCGCGTGGCTGGCAGGCCATCCGGGCGACTTCGCCGGCGCGCTGGGCCTCGTGCCCCACGACCTGCGCAGCCTGTGGCTGGCTGCCTTCCAGAGCGCGCTGTGGAACGACCTGCTGGCCGAGGAGGTGCGGGAGGCAGCGGCCCCCGGCGACCTGGTCACGCTGGCGGGCCGCGCCGGCCCGCTGCCCTTCTGGACCCGCCTTGCGCCCGCGGCCCGCGAGCGACTGGCCACGCTGGAGCTCCCCCTGCCCAGCGCGCGCACCGAGATCCCGCCGGGGGCGCTGCGCGAGCGCGTGGAGCGGCAGCTGGCGGCGCGCGGCCTCACGCTGGCGCAACTGCACGTGCGCCGCCCCAAGGACTCCTTCTTCTCCAGGGGCTGGCGCCCCGCGGTGCTGCGCCCCACCGGCCTCGCGGTGACGGTGGAGCCCGACAGCCTCTACCCCGGGCGGCATGCACTCACGCTGGCCTTCGACCTGCCGCGCGGCGCCTACGCCACCGTGATCGTCAAGCGCCTCACGGCGGTCGCTCGCGCCGGCGACGAGCCGCAAGCCGTGCCCCCCCGCACGCGCCGCAAGCAGCGGCTGGGCCGCCGCGAGCGCGAGGCCCGCAAGGCCGGCGACGCGCCGCCCGCCGGCCGCCACCCGCCCGCACCCTAGGGGCGGGCGCACCTGCGCAGCGCGCCCGGCCTGCGCGCCCGGTGCCTCGCCACGCGACCGGACGCCCAGCGCGGGCACGGGACGCTCGCGGGAGCCTCACCCCACGGCTAGCATCCGGGAGAGCGCGCAGCCCGCGCGCCCTGCCGAGGGCCTCGATGCCCGGACCCACGCATCCCCTGCACTGCCGGCCCGCCTGCTACGCGGCCTTCCAGGCCGCCTTGCCGCACCTCGACCAGCCGGGTGGCCTGTTGAGGGCCGTGGCCTCCATCGCACTGCACGAGCATCCCGACGCCGACCTTGGCCTCGTGGACGCACGCATCGAGGCGCTGGCACAGCAGGTGGCCGGCGCCTCCCGAGGGCGCAGCCCCAAGGCCACGGTGGCCATCCTCCACCAGGTGCTGTTCGAGGAGCACGGCTTCCGGGGCGACGAGCAGACGTTCAGCAACCCGTCCAACTCGTACATGAACGCCATCCTCGCCACGCGCCGTGGCCTGCCCATCACGCTCTCGCTGCTGTACGTCGAGGTGGCGCGCCGCGTGGGCCTGCCGGCCCACGGCCTGGACGCCCCAGCCCACTTCCTCGTGGAGCTGGAGCAGCCCGGCGGGCTGCTGGTGGTGGATCCCTTCTTCGCCGGGCAGGTCGTGACCCGTGCCGAGCTGCGGGCCCGCATGGAGCGCGTGCTGGGGCGCGCCCTGCCCGCCGCCGCCTCGCCCGCGCGCGCCACGCCGGCCGGGTGGCTGGACCGCATCCTGCGCAACCTGGAGGGCTCGTTCGCCCGCGCGCGCCGCAGCGACGACCATGCCGCGATGGGCGAGTTGCGCCACCTGCTGCCGGCGCCCTAGGCATGGCCCCCACGCCGCGCAGCCCCGCCACCGGCCCGGGAGGCCCCGAGCGTCCCGCCGCACGCGACGCGCAGCGCACCTGCCCGTGGTGCGGCCATCCCACCACGCACGACTACGTGCACGGGCACGTGCAGTGCCGCGTGTGCAAGAAGAACATTGACCCCTGCTGCGAGGGCGAGCAGGCTTGCCCGCCCGAGCCCGCCTGAGCCCACGATGCCCGACGCCACCCTCCCCACCGCGCTGCAGGACCGCTACGCGCCGCACAACGCCTGCTTCGGCTGCGGGCCGGCCAACGCCCAGGGCCTGCGCATCAAGTCCATCCCCGACGGCGAGGAGACACGCTGCACCTGGCAGGCGCAACCGCACCATGAGGCCTTCCCGGGCATGCTCAACGGCGGCATCTGCGGGGCGCTGCTGGACTGCCACAGCAACTGGACGGCCGCCTGGGCCCTGATGCGCCGCGCGGGCGCCAGCAGCCCGCCCTGCACGGTGACCGCCGACTTCCACGTCGTGCTCAAGCGGCCCACGCCCACGGATCAACCGGTGGAGCTGCGCGCCCGCGTGGCCGAGATCAGCGACGACCGCGCCGTCATCGAGGCCACCCTCACGGCCCGGGGCAAGGTGACGGCGACCTGCCGTGGCACCTTCGTGGCGGTCAAGGAAGGCCACCCGGCCTTCCACCGCTGGTAGCCAGCCGCCGGCCCGAGGAGCGCACCATGACGACCCGCCTGCCCCGCTGCGCGCGGGGCCTCATGGCCTGCCTCCTGGTCGCGCTCGCCGCGGGCCGGGCGCGTGCCGAGGAGCCGGCCGCCGACAGCGCCATGCAGGGCGTGCTGGTCGCGCGCACCGCGCTCGCGCTGGAGGATGGCGACACGCTGGTGATGGACCTGCCCGGCCAGCGCCCGCAGCGCGTGCAGCTCCTCGGGCTGGATGCGCCCGAGCTGCAACGCCTCGAGTACGACATCCCCTACACGCAGCCGCTGGCCGAGCGTGCGCTCGGATTCCTGCAGGGCGCGCTGGATGCGTCCCTCGAGATCCGCCTGCTCGCCGCGCGCGAGCGCGACAGCTACGGCCGCACGCTGGCCTACCTGCGGCTGGACGGGCGCAACCTCAACGCGCTGCTCATCCGCGAGGGGCTGGCCAGCGGCCCGGCCGAGGGGCTGGCCGACCACGGCTTCCCGCGCGAGCTGGCCGAGTGCCGCGCAGCCGCAGCCGAGGCGGGCCCGCCCGCCTTCGAGGAGCCCTCCACGTACCGCAAGCGCATGAAGGCCGTGGCGGACCAGATGCGCCAGCGCGGCCTCTACCCTGCGCTGGGCTCGCCTCGCGATGGGCACGCTGCGGTGCCGGCCCCCACGGCGTGGACGGGCGCTTCCAGCCGGGCAGGCGGCAAGCCCGTGGAGCTGGACGCGGCGCGTCTCTTCCTCGACGACGGCGACACGCTGGTGGTGCGCGCCGGCGGCAGGGACCTCGACACCGTCCGCATCCTGGGCCTCGACACGCCCGAGGTGCAGCACTTCGAGCACCGCATCCCGTGGAGCCAGCCCTTCGGCGAGCAGGCGTGGGGCTTCCTCGCCGGCGCGATCGCCGTGGCAGGCAAGGTGGAGCTCCTGCGCGCTCGCGACAAGGACACCTACGGGCGCACGCTGGGCTACGTGTACGTCAACGGCCGCAACCTCAGCGTGCTGGCCATCCGCGCGCGCCTCTCCGGCGCACCCACCGACCGCTTCGGGGACAATGGCTTCCCCGAGCAGCTGGCCGAGTGCAAGGCCGCGGCCAAGGCCGCGGGCCCGGTCGCCTTCGAGGAGCCCTACCTCTACCGCCGCCGCATGCGCGACGTGGCCGAGTGGATGATGAAGCAGGGCCTCTACCCGCCGCTGGTGGGCGACAGCGCCCCCGAGCGCCAGGAGAGGGCCGACAAGGCCCCGGCCAAGCCCGCGGGCAAGTAGCGTTGCGCGCGTGAGCGCCGATCCCCTTCCCATCGACGCGGTGCTGCCGCAGGTCGCGCAGGCGCTGTCCTCCCACCCCAACCTCGTGCTGGTGGCGCCGCCGGGCGCGGGCAAGACCACGCGCGTGCCACCGCTGCTGCTACGCCATGCGGGCGGGCTCCAGGTGGTGATGCTGCAGCCCCGGCGCGTGGCCGCCCGCGCCAGCGCCGCGCGCATCGCCCGGGAGCAGGGCGTGCGTCTGGGCGAGGAGGTGGGCTACCAGGTGCGCTTCGAGCGCCGCGCCGGGCCCCAGACACGGCTCTTGGTGGTCACCGAGGGCATCCTGCTGCGCCGCCTGGAGGCAGACCCGCTGCTGGAAGGTGTGGCGGCCCTCGTGCTCGACGAGTTCCACGAGCGCAGCCTGGACCTCGACCTGTCGCTGGCGCTGGCCCGGCGCGTGCAGCAGGAGGCACGGCCCGACCTGCGCATCGTGGTCATGTCCGCCACGCTGGACCCCGGTCCGGTGGCCCGCTTCCTGGGCGATGCCCCGGTGCTGGAGGCCCCCGGGCGCACCCATCCCGTGCAGGTGCTGCACCGGCCCCTCGCCGCGGCCCGCGACTGGGAGGCGGGGCTGGTGCACGCGGTCGAGGAGGCGCTGGGCGTGCAGCCGGCGGGCGTGCTCTGCTTCCTGCCCGGCTGGGGCGAGATCCGCCGGGCCGCGGAGGCGCTGCAGGGCCGTGCGTCGATGGCCGGGGTGGAGGTGCTGCCCCTGCACGGCGACCTAGCGCCGGAGGAGCAGGACCGCGCGCTGGCGCCCGCGCGCGGCCGTCGCGTGGTGCTGGCCACCAACGTGGCAGAGACCTCGCTCACGCTGCCGGGCATCGGTGCCGTCGTGGACCTTGGGCTGGCGCGCGTGCAGCGCCACGACCCGTCCACCGGCCTCAACCGGCTCGTGCTGGAGCGCATCTCGCGCGCATCGGCCGACCAGCGCGCCGGACGCGCGGGGCGCACGGGCCCGGGCCTTGCCTTGCGGCTCTGGAGCGAGGTCGAGCAGCGCGCGATGGACGCCCACGCCGCGCCCGAGGTGCAGCGCGTCGAGCTCTCCTCCGCCGCCACCAGCCTGCTCTCCTTCGGCGAGACCGACCTCGCTGCCTTCCCGTGGTTCGAGCAGCCCCCAGCCGCGCCGCTGGCCACGGCGCTGGCGTTGCTCGAGCGCCTCGGCGCCACCGAGGGCGGCCGGCTCACGGCACTGGGCAGGCAGGTGGCCGCGCTGCCCCTGCATCCTCGCCTCGCGCGGCTGGCCGTGGAGGGGCGTGCGCTGGGCATCCCGAGGCGCGCCGCGCTGGCGGCCGCCGTGCTCTCGGAGCGCGACCCGCTGCGGGCCGGCGCCGCCGGCGACCTCACGCGTGCGGGCCTCGAGAGCGACCTCCTGCTGCGCGTGGAGGCCATCGAGCAAGGGCACGGCAGCGTGGACCGTGCGGTGGCCATGCGCCTCCAGCAGGTGGCAGGGCAGGTGGCGGGCGAGGCCCGCGACCGCGTGGCAGGCCCTGCCCGCGACCAGGCCTTGCTGCGTGCGGTGCTGGCCGCCTACCCCGACCGCATCGCACTGCGCCGGGCGGCCGGCTCGGACGAGGCGGTGATGGTGGGCGGCCGCGGACTGCGCATCGCACGCGAGAGCGCCGTGCGCGAGTCGGCCTGGCTGGTGGCGCTGGAGGCCGAGGCCCCCCGCGGCAGCGCCCGGCCCGAGGCGCTGGTACGGCTGGCCAGCGCGGTGGACGAGGCGTGGCTCGACCCGGCGCGCATGCGCACGCAAGCAGAGGCAGGCTTCGACGAGGCCCGCGGCCGTGTCGTGGCGCGCCAGGTCACGCGCTACGAGGACCTGGTGGTGCGCGACGTCGAGACCGGCCAGCTCGACCCGGCGCAGGCCGGCGAGGCGCTGGCGCGGGCGGCGGCGCGCGACCTCCCCCACGCGCTGGATCTCACGCGTCCCGAGCCTGCCCAGCTGCTGGCGCGGCTCGCCTTCCTCGCCCAGCACATGCCGGAGCTGGGCCTGCCCCCGGGCGACGAGGCGTGGGTGCGGTCCACCCTGCCGCTGCTGTGCGCGGGCAAGCGTGCGCTGGAGGAGTTGCGCCGGGCCCCCCTGCACGAGACCTGGCTGGGCCTGCTCGACCATCGCCAGCGCCAGGCCCTGGAACGGCACGCGCCGTCCAGCGTGCAGGTCCCCTCGGGCAGCCTGCTGCGCCTTGCCTACGACGGCGCCAAGGCACCCGTGCTGGCCGTGCGCATCCAGGAGGTGTTCGGCATGGCGGCCACGCCCCGCGTGGCAGGCGGGCGCGTCGCCGTCCTGCTGCACCTGCTGGCCCCCAGCCAGCGCCCGGTGCAGGTGACCGACGACCTCGCCTCGTTCTGGGCGCGCGGCTACCCCGAGGTGCGCAAGGAACTGCGCGCGCGCTACCCGCGCCACGCCTGGCCCGAGGACGGTCGCAGCGCGCCGGCCGAGAAGCGCCCCCGCAGGCGGTCGTAGGCGGCGCGAGACGCCGTCCGTAGAGTCGGGCCATGCCCGTGGACTGGCCGGTCGCCGCGCTCCTGTTCCTCGCGGCAGGGCTGGCCGGCTGGGTGGACGCGGTGGCCGGGGGCGGCGGCATCCTCCAGCTCCCCTCCGTGCTGGCCGCCGGCATCCACCAGCCCGTCGCCTCGGGCGTCAACAAGACGAGCAGCTTCTGCGGCACCCTCGCCGCACTGGTCCGCTACGCCCGCCACCGCCAGGTGGCGTGGGCCACGGTGCCGGCCTGCGGCCTGCTGTGCCTGCTGGGCAGCGCCGTGGGATCGCTGGGGCTCATCGAGCTGGCCGAGTCCGTGGAGTCCGCCCTCGTGCCCTTCTTCGCGGCCTGCTTCGTGGCCCTGGCAGCCCACCAGGTGCTGCGCGTGCTGCGCCACCGGGACGGCGAGCCGCTGCCCCGGCGCCGTCCGCTGCTGGGCTGGCTGCTGTGCCTCGTGATCGGCCTCTACGACGGCCTGATCGGGCCCGGCACGGGCATCTTCCTGTTCTGGACCCTCAGCACCTGCTTCGCACTGCACCCGCTGCGCGCCACGGGCACCACCAAGGCCCTCAACGTGCTGACCAACATCGGGGCGTTGGTGCCCCTGCTGGCCAAGGGCCACACGGTGTGGCCGCTGGCGCTGGGCATGGCGGGCTGCAACGTGCTGGGCGGCACGCTGGGCTCCCACCACGCGCTCACGCGCGGCACGGGCCTCGTGCGCATCGTGGCCGCGGGGGTCAGCGTCGCCGCCTCGATCCTCTTGCTGGTGCGCTGGGCGCGCGGCTAGCGGCCCGGGCTGGGCGCCGGGGCTGGCAGGCCGGGCACAGGTGGGTCCCGCGCTGGCCGACGACGATGCGCACGATGGGCGTGCGGCACGACAGGCAAGGCTTGCCCGCGCGGTCGTAGACCCGGAACTCGTGCTGGAAGCCCCCCTCACGGCCCTCGGGCGTGCGGTAGAAGGTGTCGAAGGAGGCACCCTCGCGCGCGATGGCGCGCTCCAGGACGGCGCGCACCTCGGCCGCAAGGCGCTGGGCCTCCTCCGGGCGCACCCGGTCGCTGCGGCGCAACGGGTGGATGCCCGCCCGGTGCAGGGACTCGTCCACGTAGATGTTGCCCAGCCCCGCGAGGAAGGCCTGGTCCAGCAGCAAGGGCTTGATCGCGCGACGACGCCCCTTCAGGGCGCCGGCCAGCCACGCGGGGCCGAAGGGCGGCTCCAGCGGCTCGGGGCCCAGCCCAGCCAGCACGCGATCGGCATCAGGCTCGTGCGTGAAGCGCCCGAACTTGCGCACGTCATCGAAGTGCAGCGTGCGTCCGTCGTCCAGTCCCAGCAGCACGCGCGCGTAGTCGCCGGCCGGGGCCGCACTGGGCTCCACGTGCAGCCGGCCCGTCATGCGCAGGTGGCACAGCAGGGCCCCCGCAGGCCGGCCTGCCCGCTGCAGGTCCATGCGGATGAACTTCGCCCGCCGCTGCACGGAGGCCACGCGTGCGCCGCGCACGGCGGCCACGAAGCCGGCCACGCGGCCGCCCACCGTGCGCGGCCACGCGACCTGCGCCTCCACGATGGTGCGGCCCAGCAAGTGCGGCCGCACCAGCCGTGCAACGGTCTCGACCTCGGGCAGCTCGGGCATGCGTGCACGCTACGCGGCGGCAGGGGCCTGCGCTAGCGGTCCACGAACACGCCGTAGAGGTCACTCTCGCCCGGGGCTGCCGCGTTGCGGGCGCCGGTGCGCACCTGCGTGCCGTTGGCGCGGCCGCTGGAGTAGTGGTCGTCGGCGCCGCCCAGGTCGAGCAGGCCGCTGAAGGAGAG
>CAXQZU010000040.1:0-171157 GCA_964228555.1 Planctomycetota bacterium | reverse complement strand
GCCTGGAGCCCGAGTCGCGCCTCGCGGACGCGCCCACGCGCCTGGACACCGGTCCGCAACACTCCACTGACTCCCCGGACTCCCCTTCCAGGGACCCCGTCGAGAAGGCAGAGCGGGAGGCCGTCCAGGACGAGGGGCGCGGCAGCCCCCGCTCGCCCATGTGCCCGATCTGCGAGCGGACCGACCGGCCCGCGGGGAGCGCCGCGGGGTGCCGGGTCTGCCGAGAGTTCATCGATGCGACGGACGGGCGGGAACGGGGGTGGTTCTGAGCCCCGTCCGCCGGTCCCCTACGAACACCCAAGCGGCCCGCCAGGGCCAGATTCTGGGCCTCCGCGGGCGGCAGAAAGCCCTTGAGGGGTCCCCGGACCAGAGCCCTGATGCGACCCGACCGGTGGGGAGTCCCCCCGCCGGCAGGAGACTGACCATGGCTGCGAAGAGCACGAAGAAGGCCGCCTCGAAGAAGGCGGCGAAGAGCACCCCGAAGCCCCCGGCGAAGCCGGCCCCGAAGGGGAAGCCCGCCGCGAAGGCGACCACCGCCCCCGCGACGGCGGCCCCCCCGGCCCGCGAGCGCGACGCGCGCCTCCCCCGCCCCGGCGGGGTCCTCACCCGCACGTTCCAGGGGAAGGAGATCAAGGTCCAGGTCCTCGACGCCGGGTTCGGCTACGAGGGCAAGACCTGGCGGTCGCTCTCCGCGATCGCCAAGGCGGTCACGGGCACGAGCTGGAACGGGTTCCTGTTCTTCGGCCTGCAGACGCGCGCGAAGCAGCCGACGGACGCGGCGCCCGCCGCGAAGGACGGTGCGAAGTGAGCCGCGCCGACGAGGCCCCGGGCACGGTCGAACGCCTCAACGCCCTCGCCGGGGGGAAGATCCTCGGCGCGACGATGGGCGACGGGGGCTTCCCTGCCGTGCTGGTCCGCATGCCCAACGGGACCGAGTGGTGGATCGACCTCCAGAGCGACCCCGAGGGCAACGGCCCCGGGTTCGCCAACGTCGAGCGGGCCGTGCCCGCGGGGAAGGCGCGATGAGCGGCTTCTACGTCACGGTCTACGTCGAGGGTCCGCAGACGCAGGCGGACGCCGACGACTTCGTGGGCGCCCTGATCGAGATCGCGAAGCCGGGGATCCCCCAGGCCTTCCCGGACGGCTACACGGCCGACGTGGTGCCCGATTGACCCGGGTCGAGGTGATCGACGGCCCCAGGCTCGCCAGCGTTGCGCGAGCGACACCTACGGGTGCGGCGCGATGAGGATCGACGCCAAGACCCCGATCTGGGTCGTCACCGATCCGACGCCCCACTCGACGCTCCCGGACGTCTGCTTCCAGACGACGCTCGACGGACTGCGGCTCCAGTTCGCGGGCGGCCTCACGATGGACGAGCACCCCACGGTGTTCACCACTGAGGAGGAGGCCCACGAGGAGGCGAAGAACCGGCTCCTCGTCTGGCGCGTCGCGTCGCAGATCCGGCTCGACCGCGGCGTCCCCGAGGGCGAGGTCGTGCGGGTCAGCTTGCGCGACAAGGACGGGACCGTCCTCTTCGAGGGCGACGTCCGGTAGCTCGGCGCCACCGCGCCCCAGCGCCTACGCCCGTGAGGTCCAGCCTCGCGGGCGTTCTCTCTTGGGGGATCGACGGTTGCGCCGCGCCGGCCCGTCTGGTCTACTCCGCATACCCGGCAGGGGCTGCTCCAGAGCGTAAGAGCCCTCTTCTCATTCCACACATTTCCCCTTTTCTCCAAGGGCTCGTCCTCTCCGGGATCTACGCCGTGTCAGGGCGCAGTGCGCAGGCTGGCGCGCCTCACGGTGCCCGGCCAATGGTGGGGCCGTGCCGTTTGAGGGCGACATCCGCTAGCTCGGCACCCACGGCCTACGCTCGTGGGGTCGAAGCCTCGCGGGCTCTCTCGTAGGCAGGCATCCTGATGGCCGCACTGCGCCGAACACGAAGGAGTGCACAACCAACCGGGGTTCGGAACGTCCGACCAGGCGTGCTGGCTGGTCTACGGCGGCATCACCAGCGGTAGGTCGTTCCTCCAAGTCGGCCCTAGCCTGCGGTCGAGTAGTGACATTATCGCCTTGTCACGTTCCTCCGCGGATCGACGGAACTCCCGCAGCCACTCAGCGTATGCGCCCTCGCGATCAGCCTGCGATCGGGAGCGGTCCTCCCATCCCGGACGTGCGTCGATCAGCCGACGTGCCTCTTCGCGGTAGTGCGCGTCTAGCAACTCCGCAATTCTGCTCCGGTCCCCTTCGGGCACTTCGACCGGCAGTTGCTGAAACAACTGATCGGTCGCGCGGCGCGCAGCCCAAGCACTCCAAGCGTCTGCGTCCTCTGGACGGAGCTTCTTCTGCACGAGCCCAATGGAATCCCACGCTGCCCCCCGCAGGTCTTCCTGAGGTAGCGGTTGCCTGTAGTCCGTCGGCTTAAGCGCCGCCAGTGCCGACGTAACGCGATCCCATCCAGTCTCCGGCCTCGGATTGTCCGGTGCGCGAGGCGTCTCATGCGGCTGGCCTTGGAGGACTGGCCCGAGTGGCCCGCCCAACTCGTCCGCGAGCCGAGCAACTTGCCGCTCCAAGGCGAGCAGCCGCGGCGCGATCGCCGACTCTGGGGCAACGAGCGGATCAGCTCCCCGAGGATCCCCGGGCGCGAGGGTGGTAGAGGCCAGGTACCCCAAGGTGAAGGCCGCTACGATCCATGCCCAGTGCAGGCGCATAGGCCCTCCTCAATCCAGCTCAGCCGCTGGCGTGGACCGGCCAGTGTACGGACGGCAGCAGGCCTAGTACGGGCCGGGCGCCAGCGAGGCCGATCCGTCATTGTACGTGACAGACCACTTCGCGAGGTACACACAGGCTCCGTCCGCGCAACCACCGCCACTGGCACATGTGATCTTCATCGTCAGTTCGAACTCAACGCGAACATCCACGTCGGTGCCCTCGGTGTCATTCGCAGTGCTGTCCGTCGCACCGTCCACGAGGCGGGACGATGAGCCGCTAGTCTGCCCGCCTGGTGCGCCCGTCTGCGACGGCGGCTTGTTCTCCCAGGGCCCCGGCGTCTCCGTCGGCGGATCCTCGTTCACCTTGCGGATGATCACCTTGCGTTCCCTCAGACTGAACGGCGGGTTCCCAGTCACCGGGAGGGGAACGGGGTTGTTCGGGTTGCCTCCTACTGGCACGCCGTTCACTTGAGCAGTCCAGAGGCCCGTCGTCGGATCGACATTGACGGTCACCTGCACGTTGCTGGGGCAGCAGGACGAGTTGCAGTCCGAAGATCCCTGCAGCACGGCGTTGACCGTGGTGGTCGCGGCCTCGGCTTCCCGCGTCGAACCCAGCAGAACAGTCAGCCCGCAGAGGGCGACACACAGCGCGAATGCACCTGACTTCTTCATGACGCCTCCCAGGGTTCGCCAGAGTTCTCAGTCCAGGCTTGTAACCCGCGCCGAGCCTAGCGCGGCCGCCGATTCTCTGCAAGGTGCCCAGGCGAGTATGCGCCGGACCGCGCAGGCGGGGGGGGGAGAGTGTGCAGCCCCTTGGTCGCCCGTGGGCAGCGGACAGCGCCCTCGGGCGGTGGTAAAATCGCGCCACGCCCATCCCAGCGGGCGTGCCCCGAGGCATCATGCCTTCGAAGCCGCGCACGCTTGCTGGGATCCTCCGTAGCCGCCGCCATGCGGACGCCGAGTACAACCGTGCCCGCCGCGACCGCGCCGTAGCTCGGGTCCACGGGTCGGGCCGCTGGCAGGCCGTGCGTGCCCAGGTGCTCCGGGCCGAGCCCCTCTGTCGGGCGTGCGCGCAGGCCGGGCGCACGGAGCTGGCCACGCAGGTCGACCACGTCGTACCCCTCGGCGTGGACCTCGAGCGGGCGTTCGACCCGACGAACCTCGCCCCGACGTGCACCGTCTGCCACGCGGCCAAGAGCGCAGCCGAGCGCCGGGGGGAGGGGGGGCCTGCGGACTCTCACGCACTCGGCCCCCCGAGCGGCGCGCGGGGCGTGTCGCGATTTTCACGGGTTCACCCCCCCAATCTGCCGGGGTTTCGCACGGGTTTCCAGACCGTCCGGTCGCCCGCAGAGCCCAAGAATCAGGCCTCCGGAGGCGAACTGGCCCCTCCGCTGCCCCCGGCGGGGAAGGCCCCGGATCGCGCCACGGGGCGCCAGGACGGCGGCTCGGCCGGGAGGCGCCCGTGACTCCCGCCCGCCCCCGCGTGGCCACCTGTTGCCGCTGCGGCGCGCCCGTCCGCGCCGGCCGCCGGGGCCCCCTGCCGCGCCGCTGCCGGGGTTGCCGCCGACCCGTCCTCCCCGGGCGCGCGGCCGGGGTGGCCATGTGCGCCCGCTGCCAGGAGCCCGTCGCCGTGCCGGGACGCCGGGGGCCGCTGCCCCGGACCTGCTGGTGGTGCCGGCGGGGCCGACGCCGCCTCGAAGACCTGAGCCCGGCCGACTGGGCCGCGCTCGACCCCGCTCGTCTGGAGACTCCCTGATGGTCGCCCCCTCCGATCTCGGCCGCGTGCGCACGGAGACCCGCCGGGTCGCCGAGCTCCTCCCCGCGGCCTTCAACCCCCGGACCATCGCCCCCGCAGCCCTCGCCGGCCTGGGGGAGTCCATCGGCCGCTTCGGGCTCGTCCAGCCCATCATCGTGAACGCCCGTACGGGGCACGTCGTCGGGGGCCACCAGCGGCTCAAGGTGCTGGAGGCCAGGGGCGTGGAGTCCACCGACGTCGTCGTCGTGGACCTCCCCGAGATCGAGGAGAAGGCCCTCAACCTGGCGCTCAACAGCCAGGCGATCTCGGGCGAGTGGACCGACGCTGCGCTGGCGCTGGTCGAGCAGGTGGCGCGCGAGCTGCCCGACCTCTCGGCCGCGCTGCGCATGGGCGACCTGGACGAGGCGCTCCGCGAGCTCTTCCCTGCCGAGGCCCCGCCGATCGTCGAGGACGACGTGCCCGAGCCCCCGGACGACCCGGTCACGAAGCCTGGGGACCTCGTGATCCTGGGCGAGCACCGGCTCCTCTGCGGCGACTCGGGCAGCGAGGCGGACCTCGATCGACTGCTCGCCGGCGCGCCCATCCACCTCCTCAACACCGACCCGCCCTACAACGTGAAGGTCGAGCCGCGCTCGAACAACGCGATCCGGGCCGGGCTCTCCTCGTTCGCAGCGCCCGAGAAGCGACACCACCAGGCGCTCGACCTCGCGCGGCATCCGGGCAAGAGCAAGCCGACGCACAAGAAGATGCGGGCGAAGGACCGCCCGCTCGCCAACGACTTCCTCTCCGACGAGGAGTTCGAGAAGCGTCTGCGCGCGTGGTTCGGCAACGCCTCGCGCGTCATGCTCCCGGGTCGCGGGTTCTACATCTGGGGCGGCTACGCCAACGTCGCCAACTACCCGCCGGCGCTGCGGGAGGCGGGGCTCTACTTCAGCCAGACGATCATCTGGGACAAGCAGCACCCCGTCCTCACGCGGAAGGACTTCATGGGCGCGCACGAGTGGTGCTTCTACGGCTGGAAGGAAGGCGCCGCACACCAGTTCTACGGGCCTGCAAACGTCCCTGACCTGTGGCCCATCAAGAAGGTGACGCCGCAGTCCATGGTCCACCTCACCGAGAAGCCGGTCGAGCTCGCGGCGCGCGCGCTGCAGTACTCCTCGAAGGCAGGAGAGAACGTGCTCGATCTGTTCGGCGGCTCGGGCAGCACGCTCATGGCGTGCGAGCAGCTCGGCCGGCGCGCGTTCCTGATGGAGCTCGACCCGGCCTACTGCGACGTCATCGTGCAGCGCTGGGAGAACGCGACGGGGCGCAAGGCAGAGCGCCAGGGGGCGGCCTGACATGAGCGCGCACGGTCCCCCCCCGACGCCGACGGAGAAGCTGCGCCTACGCGGCTCCTGGCGCGCGAGCACGCGGCCCGGCGAGCCGCGCCCCAAGGTCGCGCGCCTGCGCCCCCCGCCCTGGCTCTCCAGCGACGCTCAGACCGTGTTCAAGGCCATGGCGCGCAAGCTCTACGTCGAGGGGATGGTCACGCTGCTGGACGACACGGCGCTCGCGCGCTACGCGGACCTCTGCGTCCAGTACCGGCAGGCGTCGGAGTTCCTGGCGAAGTTTGGCGCCGTGTACGCCGTGCCCGGGCGCGTCGGACCCGACGGCAAGCCCGGCCCCTCGACCGGCTTCCGCACGTACCCGCAGGCGAACCGGGCGCTCGCGCTCGCGGCCGAGCTGCTGCGCCTGGAGGACCGCTTCGGCATGTCGCCCGCGGCCCGCGCGCGTGTGATCGTCGAGCCGCCGCCCGTGGCCAACCCCGCCTTCGACTACTTCGGGGCCGCGAGGTTCACCGGATGAGCGCGCCCGAGCCCCCGATCCCGCTCGCGCGCTGGGGCGACGCCGCGCTCGAGCAGGTCTGCCGCACCGAGATCCCGGGCTACGACCCGTGGGCCACGGCGCTCCCGGGCCACCGCTTCGAGATCGCGCTCGCGCGCCGGGCGATCGCCTTCTTCCACGACATGCTCGTGTTCGTGGAGGGCGAGCGCGCGGGTGAGCCCTTCGACCTGGAGCCCTGGCAGGCTGCCATCGTGGGGAACCTCTTCGGCTGGATCGACGCCACGACGGGCCACCGGCGCTACCGCGAGGGCTTCGTCTTCGTGGCGAGGAAGAACGGCAAGACGGCGATCTGCGCGGGGATCGCTCTCTACCTGCTGCTCTGCGACGGAGAGCCCGGTGCCCAGGTCTACAGCGCGGCCGCTGAGCAGGCGCAGGCCGCCCTGATCTTCCGCTGCGCCATGCAGATGATCGCGCGGCAGAAGGACCTGCTCGCCCGCACCCGTGTCTACCGGGCCTTCAAGTCGATCGAGGTGCCCGAGACAGGCTCGATCTTCCGGGCGCTCACGGCCGACGCGCAGACGAAGCACGGCCTCTCGGTGCACGGGGCCGTCATCGACGAGCTCCACGCGCACCCGACGCGCGACCTGGTGGACGTGCTGCAGACGGCGACGGGCGCTCGGCGCCAGCCGCTCACCGTCCACATCACGACGTCGGACTACGAGCGCATCTCGATCTGCAACGAGAAGTACGAGTACGCGAAGAAGGTCCGCGAGCGCACGATCTCCGACCCGTCGTTCCTGCCTGTGGTCTACGAGGCGAAGCCGACCGACGACTGGGCTGACCCGGCCGTGTGGCGGAAGGCGAACCCGAATCTCGGGGTCTCCGTGAAGGAGGAGTACCTGGCGCGGGAGTGCGCCCGGGCGAAGGAGTCGCCCGCGTACCTGAACACGTTTCTGCGCCTGCACCTGAACATCCGGACGAACGCCGACGTCGCGGCCTTCGACATGAAGCAGTGGGATGCGTGCCGCGGCGAGAAGAGCTACCACGAGCTGGCGGCCGAGCTCGAGGGGAAGGAGTGCTACGCGGGCCTAGACCTCGCCTCTACGGAGGATCTGACGGCGTTGGTGCTCGTGTTCCCCGAGGCCGGCAACGCCGTCCTGCCCTACTTCTGGTGCCCGAAGGACGGGGCCGTCAACCGCGAGAAGCGCCACCGCGTGCCGTACCTGGGCTGGGCTCGGGACGGGTTCCTGCAGCTCACCGACGGGAACGCCACCGACTTCGACCACGTCGAGAAGCGGGTCGTCGAGCTCAGCAAGCGCTACCGGATCCGGTCGCTGGGCTTCGACCGGTTCGGCGCGGCTCAGGTCGTGAACCACCTGCAGGACGCCGGGATCGAGGTCGTGCTCTTCGGGCAGGGGTTCGTGTCCATGAACGGGCCGTCGAAGTACCTGGACGTACTCGTGCGCTCCGGCGACCTCCGGCACGGGGGCCACCCCGTGCTCTCGTGGATGGCCTCGAACCTGATGTGGGAGAAGGACGCCGCCGACAACTGGAAGCCGAGCAAGCGCCGGAGCCGCGAGAAGATCGACGGGATGACGGCGCTGATCATGGCGCTGGGCATGGGCATGGCGCTGTCGGGCGGGCAGGGGCCGAGCATCGAGGAGACGCTCCTCTCGGGTGAGGGGGTGCTCGCGTGATCGGGCTCCTCCGCAGGCTCATCGGGGGCGGGGCGCGCGCGAGCGCGAGCTTCGGCGGCACCACGGACCTCCAGAACCCCGCGCTCTGGCTCCAGGAGTGGGCTCTCGGGCGGAAGACCGCGAGCGGCGAGCAGGTGACGGCCGAGTCCGCGCTCGGGCTCTCGGCCTACTACGCGTGCCTTCGGAACGGGTCCGAGGACGTCGCCAAGCTCCCGCGCCAGCTGCGCCGGGCCCGCGGCGCGAAGCGAGGCAGCGACCTCGTCCAGGACCACCCGCTCTCCCGCGTGCTCAAGCGCCCGAACCCCGTCATGTCGTGGGGCGTCTTCGCCCAGGTCATGCAGCACCGCCGCATGGGCTGGGGGAACGCCTACGCCGAGATCGTGCGCGACGGCACCGGCGCGCCGGCCGAGCTGTGGCCGGTCCACCCCGGGCGCGTGCGCCCCGAGCTGAAGGCCGACGGCCGCACGCTCGTCTACTGGGTCCGGGGCCAGGGGACGAGCGAGAAGCCGTTCGCGCCGCGGGACGTGTTTCACCTCCGGGGCCTGGGCTCGGGCGTCGAGGGCTACTCGGTCGTGCGCTTCGCCTCCGAGACGCTGGGCCTGGGGCTCGCGGCGCAGCGCCACGCGGCGGCCTTCTTCGGCGAGGGCCTGGCCAAGCGGCTCGTGGCCTTCACGAAGCAGACGCTGAACGCCGATGCCCGCGAGGCGCTCAGGAAGCGCATCGAGGGCGACCGCGAGAAGAACGTCGTGGGCTCCCGACGCATGCCCATCGTGGACGTCGAGGTGGACGTGAAGGACCTGGGCATCCCGCCCGAGGAGGCACAGTTCCTGGAGCAGCGCGAGTTCGGGGTCGAGGAGGTCGCGCGCTGGTTCCGCATGCAGCTCGCGAAGATCCAGTACTTCAAGCGGGCCCAGGGCTGGTCGTCGCTCGACGCGCTCAACACCGACTACGTCGTGGACTTCCTCACGCCCCAGGTCCAGACCTGGGAGGAGGAGATCGCGCTCAAGCTCCTGACCGAGGAGGAGCGCGACCAGGGCCTGTTCGTCCGCTTCGTGCTCCAGGGCCTCCTGCGCGGCGACGTCTCCACGCGCATCGCCTACTACTCGGCGGGCTACCGGGACGGGTGGCTCTCGCAGAACGACATCCGGGACCTGGAGGACATGAACCCGATCGAGGACCCGGCGGCCGACGAGTACCGCGTCCAGGCGCAGATGACGAAGCTCGAGGACGCCGGCGCGAAGCCCAAGCCCGCTCTGCCCAAGCCCCCGGTGCCCGACGACGCCGCCGAGGACGAGGAGGAGGACGCCGAGGCGGCGTGGCGAGGCGTGCGCGCAGGCGCTCGCCGACGCCGTCCTCGCCGCGCTGCTCGTCCCCGCCCCCCCGGAGGCCTCCCGTGCTGCCTGAGCCCACGACCGACTGCTTCCGCTCGCACCTGGGCGTGTGGGCGATCCTGCCCTCCTTCCTCCAGGAGTCGCTCGCCGCGATCCGCTCGGGCCTCTGGCGCCCGAGAGCCCAGGGAGCACCGGCGCTCCCGGGCGTTCCGCTCCCCACCGATGTGCATGTGGAGGGGACCCTCCCGCCGCCGCTGAGCTACGTCGTGACCGCCGAGGGGGTGGGCATCCTGCCGCTCCACGGCCCCTCGATGAAGGCTCGCTCGAAGTACGGCGGGTTCAGCACGGTTGACGCCCGCCGGCAGCTACGGGCCATGGCCCAGGACGAACGCGTGGGCGCAATCCTGCTCCACATCGACTCCCCGGGCGGGCACGTGGCCGGCACGAAGGAGCTGGCCGACGACGTCGCCACGGTGGACCAGGCCAAGCCTGTCCACGCCTACGTCGAGGACGCCGGGGCCTCGGCCGCCTACTGGGTTGCCTCCCAGGCGCGCTCGGTCACCGCCAACGCCATGGCGATGGTCGGAAGCCTGGGCACGTTCACCGTCCTCTACGACCTCTCGAAGGCCGCCGAGATGGAGGGCGTCCAGGTGCACGTCGTCTCGACCGGCGAACGAAAGGGGTCCGCGGCCCCGGGAACCCCCGTCACCGAGGAGGACCTCGCCGAGGCGCAGAAGCTCGTGGACGGCTTCGACGCCTTCTTCCGGGCGGCCGTCCGCGACGGGCGCGAGCTCGGGGCGAAGGAGTCCTCGGCCATCTGGACGGGGGCGGTCTGGCTCGCCGGGGAGGCGAAGGGCCTGGGCCTCGTGGACCGGGTCGAGTCCCTGGACGCGACCGTCGAGCGGCTCGCGGCACCGCTCCGTGCCCGGGCGGCGAAGGCGCGGCTGGGGGCGGCCCGATGATCGCGGCCGCTCCCTCGCTCACGCTGAAGGAGGTCGCGTGGCGCCTGCGCGTCTCGAAGCGCACCGTCGAGCGCCTGCTCGAGCACGGGCACCTGCGCGCCGTGCGTGTCTCGCCCCGGCGACGGATCGTGACGCCCGAGGATCTCGCGGCCTACCTGGCCAGCGGAAAGTGCGACAGCACGCGACAGGACGCGACGCCGACGTCGCGCAGGTTGCTCGACAGCGGGCGCCGTGGTTGAGTCTCTCGCGTAACCCGTAGCGACCTCCCCGCGGCTGTGCCCGGGGATGCGATCGCCTGCGACCTCCCGGCGGCTGTGCCCCGGGATGCGATCGCAGAGTGGCTGAGCGCCGCGCCGTGGCTGTGCCCGGTGCTGTGACGCATGGCTGCGCCTGAACCCCGTCCACCGCGGGGGGCGCCGCGCATCGCCGTGCCCCTCCCCGCCGAGGAGGCCCGCCGTGTCCAAGTTCGCACTCGCCGCCGAAGAGGCCACCCGGAAGGCCGCCGCCAAGCGCGCCGAGGCCAACGCGCTCGCCGACAAGGAGGGGGGCCTCTCCAAGGAGGAGGCGACCCGCTTCGACGCCCTCGTCACGGAGGCCGAGGCCTTCGACGCCGAGGCGACCGAGAACCGGACGCGCGCCGAGCGCCAGAAGGCGAACGGCGAGGCCCTGTCCAGCTACTCGCGCCCCCGGCCGCGGCAGGCCGCCGACCCCGAGGGCGAGCCCATCGTCGCGCGCGAGGCGTGGCGTGACGACCCCCAGTGCGGCTTCAAGTCGCCGCGCGAGTTCCTGCTTACGGTGCTGGAGGCCCCCCAGGCCCGGCGCCTGGACAAGCGCCTGCAGTTCCTCTCCGCGGCCGGCTCCGACGAGCACGGCGAGTACAGCGACCCGCACGGCAACTTCCTGCTCCCGGTCGGGTTCTCGCCCACGCTCATGACGACCCCCACCGAGGCGGACCCGGTCGCGGGTCGCACCACGGCGCTCCCGATGACTTCGCCCGTCGTCGAGTGGCCGGCCCGCGTGGACAAGGACCACACGACCTCGGTCAGCGGGGGGCTCACCGTGACCCGCAAGGCCGAGACGGTCGCGGCCGCCTCCAGCCGCATGAAGTTCGAGAAGATCCGCCTCTCGGTGGACGACCTCTTCGGCGTTGCCATCGCGACCGAGCGGATCCTCACCGACTCGCCCATCTCCTTCGCCGCGCTGCTCGACGCCGGCTTCAACGACGAGTTCGCCGCCCGCATCCTCTGGGAGCGCCTCTACGGCTCGGGCATCGGCGAGTACATGGGCGTCCTCAACTCCCCCTGCCTCGTCTCGGTCGCGCGCACGACGGGCGGCTCGATCAAGGGCGCCGACATCCTGACGGCCCGCCGCCGCTGCTGGCGCTACAGCGAGGCCATCTGGCTCGCCAACCACGACACCTACGAGGACCTGGCGAAGGCCCACATCACCGGGACCAACGGCGACGTGTTCCTCTTCAACCCCGCGCGCGGCGAGGACGTGCCCGACATGCTGCTCGGCCGCCCCGTGTTCTTCACGGAGTTCGCCGAGACCAAGGGCACGAAGGGCGACCTGCTGCTGGGCGCCTGGAGCCAGTACCTGGAGGGGACCTACCAGACGACCGAGCGCGCGGAGTCGATCCACGTGCGCTTCCTCGAGCACGAGCGCGTCTTCAAGTTCTGGCTGCGCAACGCCGGCGCGCCCTGGTGGAACGCCGCGCTCACGCCCAAGAAGGGCGCCGCCACGCTCTCCCCCTTCGTGACCATCGCGACGTAGCGCGCGAGCCACCCAACCCCCGCAGGAGACATCCCCATGGGCGTCAGCGTCCTCGGCACGAACCGCTTCCTCGCCAACCACGCGATGCGGCAGTACGACTTCGACCCCGACAGCGTGAACCCGGTCGACGTGGCCTGGGTGCCGTTCCGCGACTTCTTCGGGCTCGTGGTCACGTTCTTCCGGACCATCGGCACGGGCGCGGTGGACGGCTTCAAGGTCCTGGCCAACACGAAGGAGGACGGCTCGGGCACCGACGTCGTCGTGAAGGCGCACGCGCTGGCTGCGCAGCCCGACGCGGTGGGCGACCAGATCCACCTCGAGGTGCTGGCCGAGGAGGTCCGGCAGGCCTGCACCGAGGCGGGCGTGGTCCCGGCGGGCATCTCGGCGCAGGTCGAGTTCGCCACGGCCACCGACGAGGGCGTCGTGACCTACGTGCGCTGGGGCCCGCGGTTCGCCAAGGACGGCCTCACGGCGGACATCGTCGCCTGATCCCATGCTGCCCCGGAAGGTCATCGACGGCCCGGCCAAGGAGCCCCTCACGCTGGAGGAGGCGCGCCTGTGGTGTCGCATCACGAGCCGGGCCGAGGACGAGGTCGTCCAGAAGCTCGTGAAGGCGGCCCGCAAGCGCGTCGAGCGGGGCACGGAGCTCGCGCTCCTGACGCAGACCGTCGAGGTGAAGGTGGACGGCTTCTGGGGCTCCTGCGCGCTGGAGCTCCCCATGCCGCCGCTCCAGTCGGTTGAGTCGATCCAGTACGTGGACACGGCCGGCGTGGTGCAGACGCTGGACCCCACGACCTACGCGGTGTCGAACCACCGCCGCCCCGGGCGGGTCTGGCTCGCCTACGGGAAGTCCTGGCCCGCGACGCGCGACGTGCCCGAGGCTGTGACAGTGACTTTCAAGGCGGGCTTCGGCGACGAGCCCGAGGACCTGCTCGAGCAGGCCCCGAACCTCGTCCACGCGGTCCGGATGCTCACCGCCCACTACGACCGCCACCGCGAGGCCGTCCTCGCGGGCCAGGCGCCCGTGCTCGTGCCCGAGGGGATCGAGATCCTCATCGCCGGTGAGCGCATCCCGGAGGCCGCATGAGCCTCCCCCAGACACGAGCCCGGCGCGACGCGCACGGGCCGGGATCCCTGCTGGAGACGTCGGGGGTGTTCCCCGCCGAGGGGACTCCCGGACCGGGCCGCTCGAGCCGGCTCCCTTCTTCCCCCGTGGAGTGACCCGTGGCTGACCTCGCAATCACCGCTTCCCAGGTCAAGGCCGGCGCCGGCGCCGTCGAGGGCACGGGCGTCGCCGGGGCCACCGTCACGGCCGGGCAGTCCGTCTACGAGGACGCCACGGACGGGCGCATCAAGCTCGCCGACGCGAACCTCTCGCTGGCGGCCGCCAAGGCGAAGGGCGTGGCGCTCCACGGGGCGCTGGCCAACCAGCCGATCCGCTACCAGAAGGGCGGGAAGGCCATCGTGGGCGCCGCCGCGGCGCCGGCCAAGGGGACGATCTACGTCGTGTCGGGGACGGCGGGCGGTATCGCGCCCGCGGCCGACCTCGTCTCGGGGTGGCACGCGACCATCCTGGGCGTCGGCGACGGCGACGGCGGCATCGACCTCGTGCCCGGGGGCCCGTTCGCGAGCGGGCACGCGGTGCCCTGATGCTGCGCCTGGGCCAGCTGCGCCAGCTGCTCGTCCACGAGGTCCCGGTCGAGAGCCGGGAGGCCGACGGCGGGGTCGTCACCGAGTGGAAGGCCGAGGGTCCCGTGTGGGGCCAGGTCGAGCCCCTCTCGGGCCGCAAGCTCGAGCTGGCGCAGCGCCAGGAGCCGCGGGCGACGCACCGGGTGACGCTGCGCTACCACCCGACGCTCCAGGCGCGCGACCGGCTCGTGCTGCACGACGACCGCGCGCTCTACGTCCACTCCGTGATCAACGTGGACGAGAACCAGGACGAGACCGTCGTGCTCGCCGAGGAGGTCGCCACGTGATCGACGAGGCCCTCCAGGACCACTGCCTGTCGGACGCGACGCTCCGCAAGCTCGTGGGCGACCGGATCTTCCCCGAGTTCGCCCCGGCATCTGCGGCCGTGCCCTACGTGCTGCGCTCACGGCTCTCGAACCCGCCGCACGACCACCTGGCCGGAGAGGCCGCGATCGCCTCGCCCACGTTCCAGTTCACCGTCGTCGCCGGGTCGAGCCGGGAGCGGAACGAGGTCGCCGGCGCGCTGCGGGCGTGCCTGTCCCGCTACTCCGGCCCCATGGGCACGGAGGACGTCGAGATCTCCTCGCCCGAGGAGGCCGACGACGTCGAGTCGGCGTCGGACGGGAGCGAGCGGCGGCTGTTCGTCCGGCGCCTGGACTTCGAGGTCTGGCACGCCCGCGAGCCCGTGAGGTAGACCCATGAGCAACAAGTTCGTCAGCGTCGCCAACGGCCTCAAGATCGCCTTCGGGAAGAGCGGCTTCGTCGCAGACATCCTCACCGTCTCGCACTCGGGCGTCGCGCGCGCGCTGATCGAGACGTCGCACATGGGGACGCCGGAGCCGGGCCCCGACGAGATCGGGGGGAAGACGTTCATCGTCGACCCGCTCGAGGACCCGGGGCAGCTGCAGCTCCAGGTCCACTACGACCCGAGCAACCCGCCCAAGCGCACCGACCCCGACGACCCCGAGCAGATCGAGGTCACGTACCGCAAGCCCAAGGGCGCGGCCACGGCCGCGCGCCTCGTGGGCGAGGGGTGGCTCCAGGAGTGGGGCGCGGAGATGAACCTGGGGGCCAAGATGACCGCGACGCTCACGGTCAAGTTCACCGGCCTCCTCAACGTCGTGAAGGCGGCCTGACCATGACCACGCTCCGTGACCAGATCCTCGCGTCCAAGGGCCTCGGGCCCGTCGCCGTCCCCTGCCCCGAGTGGGGCGAGGGGACACTCCTCTATATCCACCCGCTCACGGGCGACCAGCGGGACGCGCTCGAGGAGGAGTCGACCGAGCTCGCCGCCGAGGCCGACTTCGCCCCCGGGGCCGGTCGGAAGCGCCTCCACGCGCGCGCCGTGGTGCGCGCCGCGCGCGACGCCGAGGGGAAGCCCGTCTTCCGCCTGGAGGACGTCGAGACCCTCGCGGCGAAGGACGCCCGCGTGCTCGACCGCCTCTACCGCGTCGTGGACCGCCTCTCGGCCGTGAGCGAGGAGGAGGTCGTGGGCCTCCTGGGAAAATCCGCAGCGCCCCCTGGCGTCGCTTCCTCCTCCGGCTCTGCCGGGAACTCCACGTAGCGAGCCCGCGGCTCCTCCTCGCGCAGCTGACCTCGAAGGAGGTCTCCGAATGGGACGCCTACTTCCGATGGCTGGACGAGGGCGAGCGGCCGGAGCCCCCGCGCCCGCGGCCCCGCGTCGCGCCCCCGGGCGACGACCCCGAGGTCTCCTGGCAGCGCCTTCTCTCCTTCGCCGACCGCGTGAACACGAACCGGGGAGGCTGACATGAGCGCGTCCCGGTCCATGGTCGTGCGGTTCGACGGCGCGAAGGAGCTCGAGGAGGCCTTCAACGCGCTGGCCCTCGGGGCCCAGAAGAAGGTCTTTCGGCCGGCGCTCCGGGCCGGGGGGAAGGTGATCCTGACGGCCATCAAGGCCCGCGTGCCCCGGCGCACGGGGAACCTCTCGAAGGCGATCAAGCTGCGGGCGAGCCGGCGCTCCCGCAAGCAGATCGGCGTCGCCGTGTTCGTGGACAAGGCGGTCCTGGCGCCCCGGAAGCAGCCGAAGAACCCGAAGCCCGGCGCGCGTGAGGGCTGGCACCCGGCCCACGTCGAGCTCGGCTACGTGCGCAAGACCAAGAAAGGCACGTTCCACATCCCGCCCCGATCGTTCATCCGGGCGGGCTTCGACGCCGTGAAGGAGCAGGCGCTCCAGGCGATCGAGGCCGAGGTCGGCCGGCGCATGGAGCTGATCTACGCCAAGCCCAAGGCGGCCGCGTCGCTCGACGCGGGAGGCGACTGAGCCGTGGCCGGGACGCTCCGCAATCTCCGCGCGACCGCCACGGCCGAGGTGAGCAACCTTGAGCAGGGCATGAAGCGCGCCGCCCAGGCTACGCGCCAGGTCGGCCAGGCCGCCGAGGAGTCGAGCCGTCGGGGCTCCCGCGCCATGGACGAGCTCGGACGCCGGGGCGGCGTGAGCATGGGCGTGCTCGCCACGGGGGGGCGCAACGCTGTGGCGGGGCTCCTGCAGCTGGGCGACGTTGCCGGGGCGACGTCCAGCCGCGTTGGGACGCTCGTCTCGACGATGGTCACGGGCTTCGCGGGCGGCGGGGCCATCGGCCTGGGGATCGCGGCCATCACCAGCGCGCTCTCGTTCCTGGGGGCCGAGTCGCAGAAGGCCCGGGAGGAGCAGGAGCGCCTGCGGCGCGAGCAGGAGAAGGCGGCCGAGGAGGCCCAGCGCGCCGCCGAGCGCGCGCGGGAGGCCGCGAAGCAGAAGGCCGAGGAACTCCAGCAGCTCAGGGACGAGATCGACCTCCTGAATGCCCGGACCGACGCCGAGCGCCGCGGCGTCGAGGGGCGGATCGCCATGCGCAAGGCCGCCGCCAAGAGCCCTGAGCACGCCGCGCTCGAGGAGGACCGCCAGGAGGCCGAGGCGCGCCGCCGCCGCCGCGATGAGGACGAGCGGGCCGCGGAGGCCTCGGCGGCGCGCGTGAAGCGCGAGGCCGAGCAGCGTGCCGAGATCGAGCGCCGGGAGGCCCAGGCGAAGCGCGAGGCCACGCAAGCGCTCGTCGAGCAGGCCCGGCGCGAGTTCGACATCCTCACGCTCTCCCAGGAGCAGCTGGAGGCGAAGCGCCGCCAGAAGCTGATCCAGGACCTGATCAACGAGGGGAAGCGCGAGGAGGCCGAGGCCATCCGGCAGGCCATCGAGTACGAGAAGCAGACCAAGGCCCGTGACGAGCAGGCGAAGGAGGAGAAGAAGGCCGCCGAGGAGACGAAGCGCGAGGAGGAGAAGCGTGTCGAGGCCCGCCGCAAGCTGGCCGCCGCCGCCGACGAGGAGGTCAGCAAGCTCCGAAGCGAGCGAGCCCTCCTCGCCGCCGGGACCGATGAGCTGAGGAAGCGCGAGGAGCGCCGCCAGCGCGAGATCGAACTGGTCAAGCAGTACGGCGTCGAGGCCATGAAGGTGATCCAGGAACAGCGGGCCTTCTGGGCCGAGGAGGACGCGCGCGAGGCAAAGAAGAAGTCGGACGACGCCCGCGCCGCGAAGAAGAAGTCCCACGACGAAGCCAAGGGCGTGGGCCTCGACCGCTTCGATGACAAGGGCGAGTTCGTCGAGGGGAGCCTCGCCGAGGCGCGCCAGGCCCGCCGCGACGCCACGCACCGCCAGAAGCGCGAGCGTGCCGCGAAGGGGCGCCGCATGGGGCGCTCGATCCACGACGGGCGCTTCTCGGGCCTGGGCGGGATCCGCAGCGGGCGGCGCATCGACCAGCGTGGCCCCTTCTCCGACTGGTACGGCGGCGCGGGCGACATGGGCGTGCGCGGGGGAGGGGACGACGCCGACGTGCCGGGCGGCCGCGGGCACCCCCACGAGAAGGACCGCGGCCCGGGTGCTCCCCAGCCGCCCACGTTCCCCGGGCCCCCGGTCCCGGCGGTCACGGAGTCGGGCGGCGCGCCCAAGGACGGGCGCGAGGAGGCGACGAAGGCCCTGGACGACACGGCGGCCGCCACGCGCGAGACGGCCGACGCGCTCGGCGCCATCGCACCCTCGGCGAAGGAGGCGGCGGACGGGGCCCGCAAGACCGCCGACGCGGCGACCGAGCTCGACGCCCCGGTGCAGGATCTCGTCACCGGGCTCACGGACGCCGCCGAGGGCCTGGGCCAAGTGAAGGCGTCCGTGGGCGAGGCCGTCGCCGGCGTCGGCCAAGTCGTCAAGGCCGTGAACGACTTGAAGGGCGAGATGGACCGCCTGAAGGTAGCGCTTGACCAGCTGCAGAAGGCGGCCTGATGGGCGCCGCGACCGGACGCTTCTACTACGGCGACTTCCGCCTCTGGCGCGAGGCGATCGCGCCCGAGGAGCGCTACGCCCGCACGCTGCTCCAGGAGTTCCAGGGGATCGACCAGCCCCGCGTGCTCGTGATCGCGGCGAGCGGGAACGCGGGCCTGGACCTCCAGTGCCGGTGCCTGGGCTTCCCCAACCCCGGCTCCAAGACGAAGAAGGGCTGGGTCGCCGTGAAGCGCGGCCTGCGCGTCGGCATGGACGCCCGCATCCACCGCACGGACCCGGTCGTGTGGGTCGAGGACGACACGACCCTGCGCGTGCTCACGTCCGTGGGCGGCTCGCCCCTGCTGAACGTGGCGGGCGGGCACCCCTACGTGAACGGCGACGTCGTGCTCGTGCGCCGGGCGGGCGTGGGGTCCTTCTCGCTCGGGACCGTGTCCGGCGCTACGGGGACGGCCTTCAACATCTCCTCGCTGATGGTCGGGATTCCGCTCCACGCCTTCCTGGCCGGGGACGAGGTCCTCCTCGTCGAGGCCTACTGGGCGGGGATGGTCTGGAGGGACTTCGAGCCCGAGAACGAGCAGGGCTGGTGGGCGAAGGAGGTCGTCTACACCTTCCGTGGCTCGGGCGCCCTCACGTACGCGCGCACGGCCGCGACGGTCGGGAGCTAGGCCGTGCCCGCCGCGACCCTCCTCTACAAACACACCTTCGACGGGGCCGGCTACCCCTGGTTCAACGTCGTCTGGCCGGGCTTCTCCTTCCCGGCGATTGAGGACGTGAACGCGCTCGGGCGCACGCGCCCGGTCGTCAACGGCCACGGGCACGGCTTCGCCTCGCGCACGATCGGGGGCGTGACCTGGCGGGCGAAGAGCGATAGCGCCCCGGGGCGCCAGGCACACCGCACGGCGCTCTGGGCCAAGTGGAAGAACGCCGGCTTCGCGGGCCGGCGCGAGGTCGGGATCATCGTCCGCTACCTGGATGCCAAGAACTGCCTCGTGGCGCGGCTCCGCTCCATGGGCACGGCGAACCCCGAGCTGCGCCTCTTCAAGGTCGTGAGCGGCGTGGCCACGCAGCTGGGCGCCACCTACACGGGCCCCGACGTGAGCGCCACGCGCCTCAACGCGGGCGTCGAGTGGGCCGTGCGCGTCGAGGACCTCGCGGGAGGCGACGACACCAGGGTCGATGTCTACGTCGGGACGCAGACCGAGGTCGCGCGCGGGACGCTCCGGATCTCGTGGACCGGCGACGTGGGATCGCTCCGGGGGCTCCACACCTCCGGCGTCGAGCTCCACGACCAGGTCTACGGCGACGACGTCGTCGTGGACAACCTCGCCTGCTACGACCTTGCCGACGAGTGGAACCCCTCCGGGCCGCCCCCCTCGCCCGGTGCCGGGTGGCAGGTTGAGTTGGGCAACACCCTCTACGCGCTCGACGAGCTCTCGGGCATGACGCCCCGGATCGACCTCGTGCGCGTCACGCAGGGCTACGGGCAGAAGGCGAACAGCGCCACGTTCCGCGTCTCCGGCGACTACCGGCAGACCGCGATCCTCTTCCCCGGCCAGGCGGTGCGCGTGCTCCACGACGGCGCCGTGCGCTTCCGCGGCTGGGTCGCAGACGGGCAGCTCTCGGCGGACCCGACCGAGTCTCAGGACTGGCACTGCTACGACGCGCAGTGGAACGCGCGCCTCGTCACCCTGCTCCGGGCCGACAAGGTGGGCTCCTACTACTACAACGTGACCGACCGCGAGAACGACGAGTACGACTCCTCGCAGACCGGCAAGACGATCGGGCAGATCCTGCGGCACCAGTTCGAGAAGAACGCCGCGCTGCTGCGCTTCTACGGCTGCGCGCCGCCCACCGGGGACGCGTTCGTCTCGACCGAGCTCGATCTCCTGGACGCTGTGGTCCCCGATCTCGTGGCTTCGGGGCAGTTCCCCGTGATGGTCGACACGATGCTCCGCTTCATGGGGCACAAGTTCGTCGTCTGGGTGGACCCCGCGGACCTCAGGTGGCACTTCCGCGACGTGACCACGCTCGCGGGCGAGGACGTCTCGTTCACCTCGGAGTGGGTCACGTTCAAGGTGAAGCCCGACCGCGACAAGGCCTACACGCGCGTGGAGTGGCGCGGGACCCGGAAGGCCGACGCAGACCCCGTGAAGGTGAAGCTCTCGGAGGGGTCGCTCCGGCCCGTCTGGACCAAGGAGCAGGAGGACAAATACGGGAAGAGCAAGCGCAACAAGACGCTCGCGAACGGGAAGATCCTGTTCGCCGGCACGGCGGTCGCCCCCGACGGCCTGATCCACGCCTACTTCGACGTCTCCGCGGGCCTCTACGACAACGACGACTTCCGCGGCGCCATCTGCACCAACGAGGGCGACGCCTACCCGCGCATCGTGATCACGCACTCGAGCACGCGATTCTGGCTCGACACCTCGGAGTGGGCAGGCGGGACGCCGCCGGTGCCCGGGAGCAGCTACTACCTCTCGCTCGTCCACCCGGACGCGCTGGCCGCGTTCTCGGCGAACGGCGTGGGGCGCGGGCTCTACTTCTTCCCGCCCGTCGAGATCTGCGGCACGGCGGCGTCGGGACTGATCAAGAACAACCTCTGGCAGCACGGCTTCTGCGGCAAGGCCACTGCCTACACGCGGGGTGAGGACGGCACGACGCACTCGGAGGAGTACCAGTACCGCGTCAACGTTCCGAACCAGCGGCAGCGCCAGGCCGGCTTCTGCGACACGACGGTCACGCTCTCCGAGAAGCCCAAGCCCTCGATCGGACTGGTGAACTACCTCCCGCCCGCGGGGGGCTCGCCGCCCACAAGCGCGTGCGTGCCGGGGAACACCAACAAGCCCTCGCAGATGCCGCTCGTGGATGTCGAGCTCGAGATCCCGGTCACGGAGGACGAGGCCGCGTGGTTCTCCGAGCCCGACGACGTGGACGAGCGACCCGCGTTCAGGGGGCCCGCCTACAGCGATGACCCCGCTGTGTGGAATGGCGCCGGCGAGCCCTACGACGACGACTGGCGCTGCACGCAGACCTACATCGTGGACGACCCCGACTTCGTGGATATGGAGCAGGAGCCGGGGCTGAGGAAGGCCGCGAAAGCGATCCTCGACGTCAAGAGCCAGAAGCAGTACCTGTTCGAGGTCGGGATCGCCTCGCCGTGGAAGCCCCCGCCGGCCACGCCCCCGGTGCACGGCGCGCCCACTGGCGCCTCGACCTCGCGTTGGGCCGGGATGAGCAAGCGCATCACGCTCTCCTCGGCGCTCCGCACCACGCAGTTCGAGGCCTCGACCGACCTCCAGGTCTTCAAGGTCACCTGGGACGTGCTGGGGAACCGCACGGTGCTGGAGGCCGGGACGGCGAGCGGCTGGATGGCCTTCGAGGGGATCGACATCTCGAAGGCGTTCAGCGAGGCGCGCGTGCTCAAGAAGGCCGCGCGCATGATCAAGGACGTCGAGGACTTCAGGAACTGCCTGCTCACGAAGCCCGAAGACCGGATCGGCGGCGTGCAGAAGGGCCCGGTCGATGCCTGCGACGTGAACATCATCAACGAGCAGGTGCGCCGCGTCGTCACCGTCGAGAAGGACGATGCCGACAAGGTGATGAACATCACCCACGGCGCGCTGCGGACCTGGCTCGACGAGGAGCTGTCGATCGGGCCCCACGCCGAGAACCCGGGGGCGGACATCGCCGTGCCGGGCCGCGACGGGCTGGCGGCGAAGCAGGCGATCGACGGCCCGGTGCTGCGCTCGCACGCGAACCCGGACATCCCGTTCCAGGGCCCGGCCGTGGGGAACAACGGCGACCGCGGACGCTACGGCGGCCAGATCGTCACGGACCGTGCGCTCGACGGGCGCCCTCCGCGCGAGATCTACCGCCGTGGCGGCTTCGCGTTCCGGAAGCGCGAGGACGGCGCGGCCAACCCCGCGGGCGGCCCGGGCATCGAGTTCGCCGCCGTGGGCCCCAGCGGCGCGCCCACGGGGGCCTGGACGCCGTTCACCAGTGCGCGGAGCCTGCCCGGCCAGCGCGCGCCGCTCTCGATGCTGGCCCACGGCTCGACCCAGCACCAGCTCCTCGGCATGGCCCGCGAGCTCGCGCGCGCGCTCGGGCGCGTCGAGGACCAGGTGACCGAGGTCCTCCTCGCCCCGGGGGACGTCGGCGCCGGGCACCCCGACGGCGCTCCGGCGGACCTCGCCTCGATGCTGCGTACCGCGGGCGTGGCGAACCCGTGGCTGAGGCCCGTGCCGCAGTCCTTCGGCGATCCCGGCGGGCTCGTGTTCCAGGGCCCGATGAACGACATGGGCGCGAACGCCGGGCTCCTCTGGCGCGTGCGCACGCCCGAGATGCTCCTGATGCGCGTCGCCCAGGTGGCGCCGGGCGCGGGGACGAACGGCGGTAGCTACGCCTGGGACACCTCGGGCCCCGGGGGGACGACCGAGTTCCTGGCGAGCGCCTCCGTGATCCACAAGCAGATGGACCCCGTGGCCCTCGCCCGCGACCTGCGCCTCCCGGGCGACGCATCGCCCATGCCCTCCTCGAACCCCTTCGGGTTCACCCACGAGGGCATGCTGCTCAACGGGTCCGGGATGGGGATGGTGGCCGGTGCCGGCGGCGTGCTCCCCATCCCGCCCTACGCACGCGGGGTCGTGGGGCTCTGGGCGCTGCTCGCCGAGAACCCGGCGGGCCCGCCGCTCCCGCCCGGCACGACCTACCGCGTGCGCATGGACGTGGCCTGGAAGTCCTCCCCGTGGGCGCCGGCCACGCCGGGAGCGCCCACGAACGTCCCCGTGGCCGACGGCACCGGCCAGGGGACCGCGCTCTTCAAGGGGCCGGGCGGCGCCGTGCCCCCGGGGCTCCGCAAGCCCAGCGACATCGCGGCCTCGCTCGTCTACACACCGGGCGGCGGGACGGCGCCTCCGAACGCGGGCCTCGTGCTGCTCGGCATCGGCGTCGAGGTCGCCGTCGTCGAGGGGGGCTACGCGCTCCTCACGAAGGACGGCATGGAGGCCTCCGAGGACTGGCGCACGAACCACGCCCAGCCCGTCGAGCGCATGGCGGCGATCGACGTGTGGGCCATGACGGTCACGAAGGCCGTCGCCGAGTCGCTTGAGGTGACCGAGTCCTGGGCGATGGAGCTCAACCCCGGCGTCGTCGAGTTCGACGCGCTGGGCCTCGCCGACGCCTGGGCGTTCGACGTCGAGAAGGTCCTCGACGACGCGCTCGAGGTCGCGGAGACCTGGGATCTCGTGCTCAACCCCTGACCGACCGCCCCGTAGAATCACGCCGTCTTCGCGCGCCCGCCTCCAGCCGGTCGAGCGAGAGGAGCCTTCCATGCCCTCTCCCCTCGGCTGGGCCCTCGCGGCCCTCGTCCTGACGTTCCTTCTGGCGCTCCTGCGTCGGCGCCGCCCGCCGCTTCGCACCGCCGACGGCGGCCCGCCCCCCGAAATCACGGACTGGGCGGCGTTCGCACGCGGTGCCCGCGAGGTCGCCGAACGCGCACGCCGGCCGAACCGCGAGCGCCCGATGGCCCTCATGGCCGAGTGGGACCTCGAGCTCGTGGGCCCGGGCGGCGACGTGAAGGCGCGCCGGCACTTCAAGAACCTGATCGTGAACGCAGGCCTCGATCAGGCCAAGGACCGCCTCTTCAACCCCGCGACCGTGGCCCCCGTCTTCGGCTTCGTGGCCATCGGGACCGGCGCCGTCGCAGAGACGCCCGTGGACGTGGCGCTGGGAACCGAGGCCGCGCGCGACGCCGTGGCCTACACGGCCGGCGGCACGGGCGTCTGCACCGTGGACCACACGTTCCCGGCCGGCGTGGGCACGGGCGCCATCACCGAGGTCGGCCTCTTCGACGACCCGGCCGCGGGGAACATGTTCAACCGGAAGACCTTCCCCGCGATCAACAAGACCGCGGGCGACGCGCTCAAGGCCTCCTGCACGATCACGCTCGTGGCGGCGTGACGCCGTGGCATACGCGGTCTTCAACGACGGGGCGACCGACGGCCGCGAGCCGTGGGTGGACTACGAGTTCGTGGACGAGCCGTTCGTCGAGGTCCTGGAGGAGAGGGCGCCCGGGCAAACCGAGCGCGTCGAGCTGTTCGCCTGCTCACGCCGACGCTACCGCTGGCCCGCGGGCCTGACGGAGGCGCAGCGCGTGGCGTGGGAGGAGTTCCTCCAGGCGCGCGGGATCCTGCGCGACGCGTTCCTCATCGAGGATCCCCGCGACCCCGTGCGCGAGCTCGTGGCGTTGGAGCCCGCGGTGGGCGACGGGGCGCGCGTGACCTTCTCGCTCCCCACGGCCGAGGCGAGCCCGGACTTCCGCTGGTACCCCAAGCAGGGGGCCGTGACGGGCTATGTGAACGGGGCGGCCATCGCACTTGCGAGCGTGGCCACGGACGCCCGGACGGTGACGTTCGCCGCGCCGCCGGCCCCGGGGGCGACCGTGAAGGCCACGTACCGGGGGCTCCGGCTGGTTCGCCTGGCTGAGCCGCCGACTATCCAGGGAGTCACGAAGCGGTTCGGGCGCTACGAGTTGGCGATCGAGGAAGTTCTACGCGACTGACAACTACCGCTCGTAGTCGGGGATCTGGTGGTGCCACGCGACGAACAGGTCATCGAACGAGAAGGTGCGACGGCTCAGCCATCCCTTTCCTCGCTGGAGATAGCGCTTCTCGATCGGCGGATGGAACACGAGGCGCGGTGGCGACAGCACGACTAGACTCCGCTGCTCACCCCGCCTCCAAGTCCAGTGGCGATGCAGCTCGTCCAGGATCCCGCTCTGCTCTCGCATCCAGGAACGTCCACGAACACCCTTCAGGAGGTCGCGGAAGCCGGGCCAGGAGTCGAAGACGTCGACGCGTTCGATCCGAGCTACGTAGCTCACGCCTTGCGAGACGAGAGTATGCTGCGCAGCCACCTTCCCTCCGAAGTGCGGGGCGAAGTAGCGGGCGTGAGGCAAGTCGCTCGACGACTCGTAGGTGCAACCGTACAGGTGCCCCTCCAGGAAGAGGCGCAGCGTCGGTAGATCGTTGATCTCGCGCGCGTAAACCTCAACGCCGTCCGGGCGACGGATCATCGCGTAGTCCTCCATGTGACGAAGCAGGTCGAGTGCGAGGAATCGAAGTGGCTGCGCCGCTGTTGACGAAATGCTGCGGAGCGATGCGGCAACTACACTCCAATGCACGAAGCGAAGCCGTCGTCGGTGGAGTGAGGGCGGTGGCTGATAGTTCGTGATCAGGACCCGCCAGTCAGCCTTGTACTTGAGCGCCTGAGCCGAGGGATCGCGGGCATCTCGCTTCGCCTCGATGACCGCCGTGCCGGCCGTCGTCCTGATCGCGATGTCGGTGCGCCCGTCCTCCTGCGTCCCTTCGAGGGAAACAGAGATTGGACGGCCCGGGATTCCGAAGACGCGACACAGCCTCTCCGGTGAGAGAGCGACCACGTAGCCGAGCAATGCGGTCAGGCGTGTCTCACGCAGCCCGCCACTGAATGCTCCGACGAGTGTTGAGACGACGCCGCCGGCACGGTAGAGCGGGATGGACTCGGGGAGCGTCTGCGCCACTGCATGCTGATCATCCCGCCCCGTCCCACGAAGCGCCAGCGCCGCGGCGAACCACGGGCATCCCACCCGTCCGTGCCCACCCGCCGTCCCTCCGCTGGGTATCATGGTGGCCACCAGTTACGAGGGCAGTCCTCTCCAGCGGGCCGCCCCTCCTCACGGAGGTTCTCATGCGCCCGCTGGTCACGCTTTTCGCGCTCTGCGCGCTCCTCTTCTTCTGCGCCTGCCAGGCGGGCCCCGGCCCGTCGAGCGCCCTAGACCTCCAGCCGGGGGTCGGGGGCGGCGCCCGCGTCTTCGCGGGCCCCGAGGACGGCGTCGGCGCCGCCGCCCGGGTGGACCTCGGCCGGTACGGGTTCCGCACGGGGAAGGCGGCCGAGCCCGACCCCGTGGCCACGCCCGCAGTCCCGCCCCGGGGCGCCCAGGACGCGCCGTGCCCGGGCAGGGTGTGCCGCCCCGAGGACGCGCCCGCCGTCCCCGTGGCGCCCACCTTGGGCGACGGGGCGCGCCCGTGAACACCCTCCGCGCCGTCCTGGGCTCCCGGTACGCCGGAGTGGCCGCGGTCCTCCTGGCCGGACTCGCCGCCTGTCAGGGATTCGAGCTGGGCGTCGGGGTGAAGCCCGCCGTCCCGCCGCCGGACCCCGCCGTGGCCCGGCAGGTCGAGGAGGCACGGACCGCCGCGGCCGCCGCCGAGGAGCGGGCGACGGAGGCCACGCGTCTCGCCGCGGAGGCCGAGGCCGCGCGCGTCGCCGCGTCTGCGTCCGGCGCCGACCTCGAGCGCCGCGTCGCCGCGGGCGAGGCCACGCAGGAGGACCTCGACCGTGCCCGCCGTCGGGCGACCGAAGCCGCGGCCGAGGCGACCCAGGCCCGGGAGCGGGCTGATCGAGCGCGCGCGTGGACCGACGACTTCGTTGCCCGCGTCGCCACCGCGAACGACCGTCTCGCCAAGGCCGACCAGGCGTGGAGGGACGCACAGGGCGCCGCGCTGAACGTCGAGGGCCCGAGGGACACCTCGCCGTGGGGCCTCATCTCCTGGGCCATCAGCACGGGGCTCCTGGTCGTCCTCAACGAGAGGCGCAAGCGCGAAGCGAAGGCCGTCCTCGACGAAGCCAAGCGGGAGAGCGGCGAGGTCGTAGCCCGTCAGGACGCCGCGCCGTTCGTGGGCACGGCCGGGCGCCTCGAACCCGAGGAACGCCTCACGGACACCCCGTCCCGCCTCGACGCGCTGGAGGCCACGCTCCGCTCGGCCGGCGTGCTCAAGGGGGCATGAGCTACGACCGTGGCCCCCGGTTCGACCCGGCCGAGTCCGACGAACCTGAGCGCCGGATCCGGAGGATCGAGGACTGGGCCTTGCGCCACGAACCGCGCGCGCGCCCGTGCGTTATCAGCGCGTAGGACCGTCGCGTTCGAGTATCGAGACGCCGGGCTGGGGGCGTGTCTCGACCATTTCTGCGCTGGCAGCGCTCGCCGGTGCCACCCGTTCGCCGAGCAGCATGGGCTGTCGTGGCCTACCTTGCAGCCTACCCGGCTCTCTAGCCCGAACGTTGCGTGAAGCGGGCGGACCGAAGGGCGAGATGTAGACGCACACGTGGCCTCCTGCCGCCGACGCGCCCAGATCCCGTGACGGGACCCGTCCTGGCGCGCGGCATCGGGCTGCGGGCAAGGAGCGCCGACGCAAGCGATGTCGAAAGCGCATCGGTGAGGAGGCGCGACGCCGCCTGCGGCACGAGGCCGCCGCCAGGACCGCCCGATTCGCTGCGTTCACGCAACGTTCGGGCTAGCCGTGATGAGGACTCGTCAGGAAAG
The DNA here is from genome assembly GCA_964228555.1 of Planctomycetota bacterium. Lineage (GTDB taxonomy): Bacteria > Planctomycetota > PLA2 > PLA2 > JAEUHO01 > CAXQZU01. Next base: position 143,801 of record CAXQZU010000040.1, on the reverse strand, counting down.
TGCCAAAGCACCTGGCAACTCGCACGGATAGCAACGTCCGAAGAACTCAAACACCGCTGTACTAGCGCGTGATTCGGTCGATCGCCTCGGCGGCTGAACTCCTTACTAGGTCTATGGGATCCCCGAGGAGGACTTCGAGGTCAGGCAGTGCACTTCCGGCGCGCCGCCCAATGCTCCCCAGGGCTTCTGCCGCGGCCCTGCGCACGACGCCATCTTCATCACCAAGTGTGATGGCAAGGTCGAGCACGGCGGGTGCTCCGTTGGGACCGAGCACCCCGAGGCATCGACAGGTGCTCGCGCGAACGCTGGAGGATCTCGCCCTAAGCCCTCGAAGCAGGAATGGCACGGCCTGCTCTCCAATACTCGATACGGCGATGACGGCGGCATCAACTGCCGACGGTCCCCTGTGGCCATCAAGAACGTTCATCCAATCACTCAAGGACAATCGAGCGTAGTGGGGTTCACCTGGGACTGGATCAAATCGATCGCCCGGAGCCTCGACTGCCTTGGGGGCATCGGCACTCATCCAGTCGGTAACGATCAACCGATCCGTGCGTTCGATGCTCTGTGGCCTAAACAGTCCTGCGGCCTCTGCCTCGTCCAGAGTCAGAGATCTCAACGCTTCGGGGGCGTCGTTCGCATCACCGTCAGGCAGCCGCTCCAGCTCGGGACTTACCCTAGGAGGATTGCCAGCGAGCGAGGAGGCCGGGGCACTGGCCCGCTCCCACGGGTCCTGTGCTTGTCCCGACGGCGTCGGCTCCCGGGCCATGGGTGGCTGCCCACGGAAGGGCCGGAGTGCGAGCACGCCTGCCCCAGCCATCGCGAGAGCCATCCCCCATAGCAGGCGGCGCCTCGTAGCGAACCCCAGCCTCATCGTGATACCGCCTCGCCCCGCTTTGGTTCCGGCGACACTGGGGATCCGTGCTCGAACAGTAGAGTGGTACTAACTACGACTATCAGAGCCTCGAGCAACAAGGCAGTCGTCCGGGAAGTCCGAATAGCCCCCAGGCAGCCACAGCTCGCAGTGCCGCCCGAGACGACGACCGCGTATCCATTCACGACCATGGCGCCCGCGAAGGCGCCGGACACAAGCAGGGCCGCGAACCTCCAGCGACGGCCGAGGAGGCTGACGGCAAGTGCAGCCTCTACAGCCGTGATGCCAAGCGCCAAGGGCGAAACGTCCCTGTGTATCCAAAGCGACCAAGCCTTGGCCGTCGCCGCAGCTAGTAGGCCACAGGCCAGGATCAGACGACCCAGCAACTTCATCGGTCCTTGACCTCCGCAGGGCGGAGTACGGGCGCCATGGTCGCAGAGTTCCCTTCCGGGACTTCGATCTCACTTTGGACGTCGTGGTAGCCCGGCATTGAGATCCAGGCCCGGTATCGCCCAGGTCTCGCGATGATCTTTGGAGGCTGCTTTGGCTCACCGTCGAGATCCAGCGGTGAGGCCCAAGCTGTCAGCGTGTTTCCAATGACCATGATGCCGGCCTCAGGGCCTTTCACCGGCACGAGGCCGATCGTCGCATCCCACAGACGATGCCCACCGAGCGCTTCTGCGCGAACGATGGCACCTGGGATGGTCCTCCATGAAGGGCGCAGTTCGGTCTGCTGCCCGGGTTCGAGTACGATTGAGAATTCCGCCGACCTTTCATGTCCCTGGGTGAGCGTGGCTCGAAACGCACCGGGGGACAGGTCTGTGAACCGCCACATGCCCGAAGTCTTGGCAGTGGCAACGCCGATACGCACGACGCGCATCGCGGGGGACTCGAGCGTGAGCACCGGGGCGCGGTCATGCCCCTCTTCAGCCTGTGTGCGCAACTCTGCCGTATGCCCAGGCGGGAGAGTGTCCAGTAGGATCCTGTCTGCCCGTCTGCTCGAGATGAGATCACTGGGAAGCTGAAGCCGGACCTCCGCGAATCCATACTGAATTCCGCCCGAGGCGATGGCAATCCGGGCTCTGTCCGGTACCCGGCCACCGGGTGCCAGCCTGACCAGTCCACAGTAGATCCAAGGCGAGCCGGTCACGTGAGCGCCGGTACGAATCGCCCCTGCTACAGTACACACGTCGATAGGATCGCGCTGGTACGACCACTGGACCCCCGGTGTCTCGGTGACCGTGACCGGGAACAACCCAACCGCGAGCGGTTGATCCGAGGCCCTGCACCAGAGGGCGAGGCGGAAGCACCGCACCGGATCGGCGGCTAGGCGAAGCGCAGTATCGCGCGCGATGTGAACGAGTTCGTGCGGCGCCGGGCAACGCGAGAGCGGACTTCCGCTGTCGCGTTGCAGCCAGCCATCGCCCACTACATGGACTCGGTAGTGTCCACGAGCCAGCCCAGAGATCGCGAACTGGCCGTCCTTTGCCACTTGGGTTCGGTAGTGCTCACGCGCAAGAAGGTCGCGGTACGCCGAGTAGAATGGCAGGGCGACGGGAACGACTTGCACCCACAACGCCTCCGCAGGCGTGGCACCGGTCTCCACGGTCCCCGAAAGTGTAAGACCACGCTCAAGCCTGATTGCGGCGTCCTGCGCCAGCGTGTCGAGACGCAGCTCTGCGGGTACGTGGCCACGGGCACTTACTAGCAGCCAGCTCGGCCCGGTCACACCCGAGATGTCGAGGGAAGCGGTTCCATCCTGCTCCGTCACTGCCGATGATAGAACATCGGAGGTGGCGCGGATGCCAAGTGCCCGAGTTGTTGAAGTCTCTCGAACGACAGACAATCTGGCCCCGGCAACGGGCCCATCACTACCGACCACCCTCAGGCGCAGGTGTTCGCGGCGTGGCTCCTCGACGGGTGGGCGAACACGCCCTGGCACTGGAGCCGCGAATGCGGTCTCGTACACATCCTCGACGTCAATAGGGATCTCGTACGTTTGGACATCCAATTCGGCGGGATGCTCCCATAGGGGCGGCACTTCGCCTACCGACCCACCTAGAGATGCCCAGGAGAGCACAGCCCCGGCGGCGAATGCAAACGCCCAGAGCCGGTGCTGCATATGCGGGCTCCCTACTGCTGCACCATCACCCCGGAGTGCAAAGTGCCGAACGCCTTCAACGGCACTTGCAAGTGAGGGTCACCGTGTCCGTGGGCGGGTTGGGCGGGTTGGGTGGATTCGCCACCCGTCCAATCTCCGTCAACTTGCAGGTTGCGGGACTAACGCAGCAGTCGGGCTCGGAGATGCAGCCGAACGCCCCCGTGGGCGCTCCTCCAGCGTCAGTACCTGCGTTCACGTCGCAACAGCGAAGAACAACGACCTCGTTTGCCTGGGCGACCCCATCGTGGTTGGCGTCGTACCAGCATGCGCAATAGGCCATGTTGCGCGCAGGATCATTGAAGGGGTGGCAGACCTGCGGACCGAGAATGCACTCCCCATGGCACGTGAAGTCCACGAAGACCTTCGGCGTGGCAGGGTTCGTAGCATCGGCGCCCTGTGCAACGATCACGCGCACCTCTCCGTGGCACTCCGGCGGTGCTCCATCCGCGAGGGCCAGCCGCATCGAAGCAAAGGTCGCCACCGCGACGCCAAGGACCACGAGCGACATTGTGAAGCGGCGGTTCATGACGGGCCCTCCAGGTTGGCGCTCATTCTAGCGGCCCGGACTGGTCCGTACAGTAGCCAGTAGTTCTACAGCGCTCGACCCATGCGGCAAGGCTTCGGCCCGAAATTTGCTGGTACGAGGGCCCTAGGTGCTCGCGCTATGCGCGGGCAACCGCGCTCCCGACCGCCTCCGCCGCCCGCCGTAGCCGGTCGTCATCCGTGTGCAGGTATCGCAGCGTGACCACGCTCCCCGGCCGGTGCCCGAGAATCCGCCCGATCGTGGCGACGTCCGTCCCCGCGGCCGCGAGGAGCGTGGCCGCCGTGTGCCGTAGCTGGTGCCAGCCGCTCCGGGGGACGCCGGCGCGGTCCATGAGGCGGTGGAGCGCCTTGTAGAGGGAGGAGTCCGACTCCGGGAGGCGCCGACAGACGAGCCCCGAGCGCTGGCGGTGGCGTTCGAGGACCTCCTTGAGCGGGGCCGAGATCGGGAGCCGGAGGCGCGTGCCGGTCTTGTGCCGGGGGCGCCCGATGAGGCCGGCGTCGAAGTCGATCTCCTTCCAGGTCAGCGCCCGAAGGTCGGCGCGGGAGAGGCCCGCGAAGAGCCCGAGAGCGACGGGGACCTCAAGGTAGTGGCCACGGGCTGCAGCCAGGAGGCGGCGGCACTGCTCCGCGGAGAGGGCCTCCCGGTGCTCGAGCGGGCGGGCACGGGGCGGCTTGAAGTCACCCACGAAGTCTCCGCAAGCGAAGCCGACCGCCTTGCACCACCCAATGAAGCGGCGGTAGACGCCGAGCGCCTGGCGCACGCGGGAGGGGGACCACCCGCGGTCGTCGAGGAGCCCCTCCAGCATGGTGCGTGACCAGCCCGCCATCGGACGGTCGGCCCACTCGTCGAGGAGCGGCTTCAACTTGTCGGCGTCGTGGTCGATCGTGCCCTGGCGGCGGCCGGAGACCTTGAGGTGGGTCAGGTAGCCCTCGACGGCCTTGGCGGGCTCTGCGGCCTGCGGGGCGGCGCGGCGGGCGGTCCGGCCGGCCTGCATGGCGGCGAGCTCGACCTCGGCGTCCTTCTTGGTGACGGCGCCCAGCGAGCGCGAGCGGACCTTCCCCGTGCGGCCGCCCTCGCGCCACTCGATCGCCCAGGTGGTGATCCCGGAAGAGCGTTCGGTACGTGAGCGCAGCCAAGGCACGGGCATGACCTCCGGCGTGGGAGGGGCGACATGACCTCGTGCAGGGGACAGCCCCGAAGGGCCATTCCGCTGCGCTCTGCGGGGGTTTGGTGCCGCGCGCGACCCTCGGCGTGGAGAGAGCGCGGAGGCACGTTCTCGTGGCCCTCGCGCAGGTGCGTCGTGGAATCGGGCGTCGATCCGGCGTGGATCGGGCGTCGATCCAGAGCGCGTTCTGCGCTGTACCAGCACCGGTGCTGGTACGGAGGGATCCCTACGTCCTGGGGGCCTCGCGGCGCGCGAACGGGGCACCGCCGTAAGACGGTGCAGCGGCGCGACTTGCGCGCGAGTTGAATGGCGGGAGTGACGGGGCTCGAGCCCGCGACCTCCGGCTTGACAGGCCGGGGGCCTGCGCGGCGGGCGGCGGGGGGGGGGGGCGTGGGCCGGGCACAGGAGATGGACGGGCACTGCCGGGCTGGCGGGGGGCGTGCGCGCCCCTCAGGCGTCGGTCGTGCGAGAGGCGCAGGCGTCTAGGGTGGGCCCTTGGGCACATGCCCCGCCCTTGGCCAGTGCGGCACATGCGAGTGAGCCGGCGTGGGACGGCCGGGCTCCTTCCTTGGGGCTGTCGGGCTGGGCGGGCCTACCCTCGGGTGATGGGCCCTGCCCGCCGTCCCCGGCCTGCTGCCCGTACGTCCTGTCGCCCGGGGCATGGAATGCCCGGGTGGGGGCCGGCATGAGCTTCCCGCGCACCACGCGCGCGCTCAGGGCGGCGCTGGAGGCGGCGGGCCTGGCGCCGCGCAAGGCGCATGGGCAGTGCTTCCTGACCGACGCGCAGGCGGTGGACGCCATCGTGCGCGACGCCGGCGTGCGGCCCGGCGACCGCGTGGTGGAGGTGGGCACGGGACCGGGCCTGCTCACCTACGCGCTGGCGGAGCTGGGCGCCGAGGTGGTGAGCTTCGACATCGACGCCGACATCCAGGCCTTCGCGCAGGGCCTGTGCGACTGGCCCGCGACGGTGCGCTTCGTGCAGGGCGACGTGCTGGAGGGCAAGCACCGGCTGGCGGACGCGTTCCGCGCGGCGCTCGAGGCACCCGCTGCCGGCGGCGGGCGGCGCCTGCTGGTGAGCAACCTGCCGTATGGCGCGGCCACGCCCATCCTGCTGGGCGTGCTGGCCCTGCCGCAGCCGCCGCAGGAGATGACGGTGATGGTGCAGCGCGAGGTGGCCGAGAAGCTGCTCGCGCACCCGCCCGACCCGGCGTACGGCGCGCCCTCGGTGCAGGTGGGCCTGCTGGCCACCGGCCGCATCCTGCGGCGCTACGGCCCGGAGGTGTTCTGGCCCCAGCCGCGCGTGCAGTCGGCGCTGCTGCGCCTGGTGCCGCGCGCGCCGGCCCTGCTGGAGCCGCGGGAGTGCGCGCCGCTGGCGGCCTTCGTGACCGCGCTGTTCGGCCTGCGGCGCAAGATGCTGTCCTCCTCGCTGCCGCTGCTGGTCGAGGGGCGGGCACCCGGCGCGGTGGGGGAGGCGCTGGCCAGGGCCGCCGTCGCGCCCACCCAGCGCCCGCAGGAGGTGGAGCCGGTGCGCATGCTGGCACTGTGGCGGGCGCTGGGGCGCCCGGCAGCGGGGCGCGCGGGCCGGGACGCCACGGGCGAGGGCGCGGGAGCCTAGGCCCGGCCAGCCGCCGTGTCATCGCCCGCGGCGGGCGGCAGGCGGCAGGTGGCAGGTGGCGGCCGGCCGCGGGCCGGGGCTTGCGTGGGTCCGGGCTGTCGCATCCTTGCGACGCTGCGTCCCGGGGGGTGCCCACCCGGGGCCGGCGGCCCGCTGGCCTCCGGCGGGCGTAGAGTCCCGCCCTTGCCGGTGCGTGCCGGCCCCAAGGGCAGCCCCCGCCGGCCGGGGCCGCCCCCGGGGCGGGCGAGGCCGTGCTGGAGAGCCATGGGGCGCATCCCCGACGACGTCATCGCGCGCGTGATCGAGGCCCACGACATCGTGGCCGTGATCGAGCGCCACGTGCCGCTCAAGCGGGCGGGCAGCGCCTTCAAGGGCCTGTGCCCCTTCCACGACGAGAAGACGCCCAGCTTCACCGTCAACCCCAGCCGGCAGTCGTTCAAGTGCTTCGGCTGCGGCAAGGGCGGCACGGTGATCACCTTCGTGATGCTGCACCTGCGCATGGCCTTCCCCGAGGCACTGCGCATGCTGGCGCAGGAACGTGGCATCCCGGTGCCCGACAGCCGCGAGCCCGCGGGCCCGCCCAAGGGCGAGCTGGAGGCCTGCCTGCGCGCGCTCTCCTTCGCGCAGGAGCTGTTCACGCGCGCGCTGGCCTCCGAGGAGGGCGCCGAGGCGCGCCGCTACCTGGAGGCGCGCGGCTTCCCGGCCGAGGCGCAGGAGCGCTTCGGGCTGGGCTACGCGCCAGCGGGCTGGGACCGGCTGCTGGCGGCCGCCGCCGCGCGCAAGATCGACGTGGCCACGCTGGAGCTGGCCGGCCTCGTGGTGCCGCGCAGCAGCGGCTCGGGCCACTACGACCGCTTCCGCCACCGCATCACCTTCCCGGTGCGCAACCTGCTGGGGCAGGTGGTCACCTTCGGCGCGCGCGCGCTGGCGCCCGACGACATGCCCAAGTACCTGAACGGGCCCGAGACGCCCGTCTTCCGCAAGGGCGCGACGCTGTTCGCGCTGGACATGGCGCGCGACGGCACGCGCCGGCGTGGCGAGGCCCTGCTGATGGAGGGCTACACGGACGTGCTGATGGCGCACCGCTTCGGCTTCGACGCCGCGGTGGCCGGCATGGGCACGGCCTTCACGCCCCAGCAGGCCACGCTGCTGCGCCGCTTCGTGCCGCGCGTGGTCCTGGTCTACGACGGGGACGCCGCCGGGCGCGCAGCCGCCGAGAAGGCCATCGACCTGCTGCTGGCCGAGGGCCTCGAGGTGAAGGTGGCCTCGCTGCCCGAGGGGCGCGACGTGGACGAGATCCTGCTGGAGGAGGGCGCGGCCGCCTTCCAGGCGGTGCTCGACCAGGGCCAGGGCGTGCTGGACTACATGCTTGCGGCGCTGCGCGCGCGGCTCGACCTGGCCTCGCCGCACGGGCGGGCGCAGGCCGCCGAGGCGCTGGTGAAGACCATCGCGCGCGTCAAGAGCCATGTCGAGCGCGACTTCATGCTGCGCACGCTCGTCGAGCGCCTGGGCGGCGGCGTGGAGACCGAGCGCCTGCTGCGTCGCATGCTGGGCGAGGCGTCCGGTGCGCCGGCGGCCGCCGCGCGCACGCCGGCTGCGCCCGCAGCGCCCGGCGAGGGGTCCTTCCAGTCGCGCCACCAGCGCCTCGACGAGCTGCTGCTGCTCGCGGTGGCCTGCGCGGGCGGGCCGCTGGCCGAGCGCGTGCTGCGCGCCGTGGGCCCGGAGGACTTCGGCCCCGGCGTGCGCCAGCGGCTCTACACCGGCCTGATCGCCCTGCGCGAGGCGCACGGCACCTGCGATGCCGCCGCGCTGGTGGTGCGCTTTGCCGAGGACCCGGAGGCCTGCGCCGAGCTGGCCGACCTGCCGCAGGGGCCCGACCTTGCCGAGCGGGGCGAGCGCTTCGTGGATCACCTGGAGCGCCGCAGGCGCCTGCAGCGGCGCATGGAGGCGGCCCAGCAGGCCCGCGAGGCCAGCGACCCCCAGGGCCCGCTGGGGGAGATGCTCTCGACCCACCCGGCACGGGTCACCCCGACCCCGGCTTTGCCTCCCGCTCCTCCTCAAGCACCCTTTCCCGCCGCACCTCGTGCCGGCCCGGAGTCGCCTGGATGAGCCAGAAGCGCGTCGACCCTTACGTGCCGCCGAGCCCCCTCGACGAGACCGAGGAGGACATCCTCAGGCTGGTGGCCGAGGGCAAGCGTCGTGGGCACCTCACCTACGAGGAGCTCAACACGGCCGACCCGCCCGAGAGCGCGCCCTGCCCGGCGATGATCGACCGCATCCTGCTGACGATCGACCTGCACGGCATCGACGTGGTGGACGGCGGCGTGCTGGCGGAGCGCGAGAAGCGTGCACGCCTCGCGCGTGGCGAGGTGCCGCCGCCCGTGGCCGAGCCGGTCAAGCCCGCGGCCCTCGACCTGCCGATCACCACCGAGAAGATCGATGACCCGGTGCGCATGTACCTGACGCAGATGGGCGAGATCCCGCTGCTCACGCGCTACGAGGAGATCAGCCTCTCCAAGAAGATCGAGATCACGCGCAAGCGCTATCGCCATCGGGTGCTCAGCAGCGGCGTGGGCATCGCCGGCGCCATCCGCATCCTGCAGGAGGTCGCGCGTGGCGACCTGGCCTTCGACCGCACGCTGCGCATCGGCACGGCCGACCCGGTCGACAAGGACGACCTGCAGAAGCGCATGCCGCTGAACCTGCGCACGCTCGAGAAGCTGCACGCCCTGCTGAAGGCGGACGTGGAGCGCATGGTGCGCGGCAAGCCGGGCGAGCGAACGAGGGCCGGCCTCGAGCGCGACGTCCAGGTCCGGCGCTTCAAGGCCCTCTCCCTGATGGAAGAGGTGGCCATCCAGACCAAGAAGATCCGTCCCGTGCACGAGGAGTGCTACGAGCTGGCGCAGGAGGTCGAGGAGCTGCGCCACCGGGTGCGCGACCTCAGGCGACGTGCCGGCGAGGAGGACGAGGTCCGCACCGCCGAGGAGCGCCTGCTGGACATCGAGTGCATGGTCTTCGAGCCGCTGGATGACTTCCTGCGGCGGGTGAAGGACATCAAGCACCGCTTCGCGGAGTACGAGGAGGCCAAGCGACGCCTCTCCAGCGGCAACCTGCGCCTCGTGGTCTCGATCGCGAAGAAGTACCGCAACCGCGGCCTGACCTTCCTCGACCTGATCCAGGAGGGCAACACCGGCCTGATGAAGGCGGTCGAGAAGTACGAGTACCGCCGGGGCTACAAGTTCTCGACCTACGCCACGTGGTGGATCCGGCAGGCCATCACGCGCTCGATCGCCGACCAGGCGCGCACCATCCGCATCCCGGTGCACATGATCGAGACCATGTCGAAGATCCGCAACGTCACGAAGAAGCTGATCCAGAAGAACGGCCGCGAGCCCACCATCGAGGAGATCGCCCAGGGCAGTGGCATCAGCGTCGAGGAGACGAAGCGGGTGATGAAGATCAGCAAGCACCCGATCAGCCTCGACCGCCCGATCGGGGACAGCGACGACAGCTACTTCGGCGACTTCATCGAGGACGAGAAGGCCGACAGCCCGGTCAACGCGGCCACGCACGAGATGCTGAAGGACAAGATCGAGCAGGTGCTGCAGACCCTGACCTTCCGCGAGCGCGAGATCATCAAGCTGCGCTACGGCATCGGCGACGGCTACACGTACACCCTCGAGGAGGTCGGCAAGATCTTCAAGGTGACGCGCGAGCGCGTGCGCCAGATCGAGGCCAAGGCCGTGCGCAAGCTGCAGCACCCCGTCAGGGCGCGCAAGCTCGAGGGGTTCCTCGAGGCATGAGCGCCTCCCGCCGCGCGATCCTCCGGGGTCCTGGCGCGGTGGGGGCCCCCGGCCGCCCGTGGTCGCGCGCAGGGCGCGCTGGCCCAGCCCCTGTCACGAGCCCGGCCGCGGGCCTGCCTGCGGGCAGTGCCGGCGTCCCCGTTGGAGAGCCCGCCGCATGACGCAGACCCTCACCGTGCCCGACATCCTCGAGCGGATCCAGGCGCTGGCCCGTCACGACGACGACGTGCGCGCGCTGGACGAGCAGCTGGAGCGCGATCCCAAGGCCGTGGCTGCGCAGGCGGCCGAGGTGGCCCAGCTGGATGCGCAGCTCAAGAAGCTCGACGAGCTGCTGCGTGCCGCGCGGGTGCGCGTGCGCATGCTGGAGACGGAGCGCAAGGCCGGCGAGTCGCGCAAGGCCAAGCTGGCCGAGCAGAGCAACACGGTGCGCAACCAGAAGGAGTACATGGCCTACCGCGCGGAGATCGCCAACGCGCAGGCGGACATCGATCGCCTCGAGACCGAGGAGATCAAGGTGCTGGACATGCTCAAGCAGGGCGAGGCCCGGCAGCAGGCGACGCAGGCCCAGCGCGCCGCCGCCCAGCAGCGGCTGGACGAGGGCCGGGCAGCGACGGCCGCCCGGCTGGCGGACGTCAAGGCGCGTCGCGACGGGCTGGCGGCGCAGCGGCCTGCCCGCCTCGAGGGGCTCGCACCCACCACGCTGCAGGTGTACGAGGCTGCACGCCGGGCGCGCGGGCAGGGCACCGCGCTGCTGGAGGGCGACGCCTGCAGTGCCTGCCACACCAGCCAGGTGCGCAACGACGTGCTGGCGGTCACCAACAAGACGCGCGTGGTGGCCTGCAAGGCCTGCAACCGCATCCTGCTGCCGCGCTGAGGCCGGTGCCGGTGCCCCGCGCGGGGCGTGCCCGTCGCCGTGGTAGGCTTGCCCGCGGAGTCGTCCAGGCGACCGCGTGGGCGCAAGCCCCCGAGGAACGTCCGGGCTCCCCAGGGCAAGGTGGTGGGTAACGCCCACCGGGCGCGAGCCCAGGGACAGCGCAACAGAGAGCAGACCGCCGATGGCCGGGCGCAAGCCCGGATCAGGCAAGGGTGAAACGGTGGGGTAAGAGCCCACCGCGGGGCCGGCGACGGTCCTGGCACGGCAAGCCCCACCTGGAGCAAGGCCATGTAGGCAGGGAGCAGCCGCAAGGCTGCGCGACGCGGCCCGCGTCGCCAGGACCTGCGGGTAGGCCGTTGGAGGCCGTCGGCAACGGCGGTCCTAGATCGATGGTCGCCCACGACAGAACCCGGCGTACGGGCGGCTCCACCGTCCCCCGGGCCCGCGCGAGCGGGCCCGGGGGCCCCGTAGGCCGCGGGGGGCCGGCGCCCTGGCTAGGGGGGCGGGGCGCCCGCGCCGCCGGCAGGGGCCTTCCACTCGCGGTCCTTCTTGTGGTCGTTCCACCAGCGACGCCACTGGCCCGCGTCGCTCCACGGCTGGCGCGTGAGGGCGCGCAGGGCCTCGCGCATGGGCTGGTGCCAGCCATCCCACTGCGTGAAGGCCTGCCGCGAGGCCAGGCGGTCCTCGGGCCGCACGGAGTTCATCAGGTTCCACGTGGTGTCGTAGCGCTCCACCATGCGCCGCACCGGCTCGCGGCGCAGCGCGATGGGGGCGTCGCGCAGGCCCAGCATGGCCTTGCAGGCCTCGGCCACGACGGGCGGCTCCTCGTCCTGCACCAGCAGGGCCAGCGGGGCGAGGCACCCCGGCAGGGCCTGTGCGCCCAGGCTGCGCGCGATGCGCAGGCGCAGGTCCACGTCGTGGCGCAGCGCCTTGTGCTCGAGCAGGGCCGCGAGCGCCAGCACCAGCGAGGGGTCGCGCACGCTGTCGACCAGCTGGGCGGCGCGGTCGCGCACGTCGGCGTCCTCCGCGTGCAACGCCTCGATGGCCACCTGGGCCGCGCCCACGCCGCCCAGCGACTGGAGGGCGGCGAGCGCACGCAGCAGGTCGGCCTTGCGCTGCAGCGCCCAGGGCCCCTGCGCCCAGGCCCGCACGTCGCGGCGCAGGTCGCGCAGCGCGGCGGTGCGCGCCTGCTCCATCGGGGTGGGAGGCTCCTCGGCCAGCGCCCTGCCGGGCAGCCGGGCACACAGCAGCAGGCTGGCACACAGCAGCAAGCTCGCCGCCAGCAGGCCCGGCTGCCCAGCGGGGCTCGCTGCCGGCACGCTGCCTCGTGCGCTGGGGCCGCGCGCAGGCGTGGCCCGCACACCGGTCGCACGCGGCGCAGGCGGGCAGGCCCGGGCAGGGGGCGGGGTGTGCATGGCGTCCTGCTGCGATGCTACCGCCGGCTGCGGCCGCGTGGGGCGGGGCGGTGCCGGCCCGCTATGCTCCCGCGCATGCCTGCTCCCGTGGCTGCCGACCCGCTGCTGTCCTTCCGCGCGCACTTCCCCACGCTGGAGCACTGCACCTACCTGATCAGCAACTCGCTGGGCGCCATGCCGCGCGGGGCCGAGGAGGGGCTGCAGGCCTACGCGCGCAGCTGGCGCGAGCGTGGCGTGCGCGCCTGGGCCGAGGGCTGGTGGGACCTGGCCCACGAGGTGGGCGACACGATCGGGCGCGTGGTGGGGGCGCCGGCCGACACCGTGTCGATGCACCAGAACGTGAGCACGGCCGAGGCGCTGGTGCTGTCGGCGCTGGACTGGGAGGCGCCGCGCAACCGCCTGGTGGGCGTGACGATGAACTTCCCCACCAACCGCTACCTGCACGAGCGCTTCGCGCCTGCGCTGGGCGCCGAGGTGGTGGAGGTGCCCACGCGCGACGGGCTGGGCGTGCCGCTGGAGGAGCTGCTGGCGGCCATCGACGAGCGCACGCGGCTGGTGTCGATCAGCCACGTGCTGTTCCAGACCGCCCACGTGGTGGAGGCCGCGGCCGTGTGCCGGCGCGCCCGCGAGGTGGGTGCGCACGTCATGCTGGACTGCTTCCAGTCGGCCGGCACGCTGCCGGTGGACGTGACGGCGCTGGGCTGCGACTTCGCCACCGGCGGCGTGCTCAAGTGGCTGTGCGGCGGCCCGGGCGGGGCCTGGCTCTACGTGCGCCCCGACCTGCTGGAGCGCCTCGAGCCGCGCTTCACCGGCTGGGTGGCGCACGCCATGCCCTTCGACTTCGCCCCGCCGCCCATGCGCTACGCGAGGGGCGCCTACCGCTTCATGACCGGCACGCCCAACGTGCCGGCGCTCTACGCGGCCTCGGCCGGGCCGCGGCTGGTGCTGGAGGCGGGCGTGGAGGCCATCCGCGCCAAGAGCGTGCGCCAGACGCAGCGGCTCGTGGACGGCGCGCTGGCGCAGGGCTGGAAGGTCAACGCCCCGCTGGACCCGGCGCGCCGCGGCGGCACGGTGGCCATCGACTGCCCGCACGCCTACGAGGTCAAGCTCGAGCTGCTGGCGCGCGAGGTGATCGTGGACTACCGGCCCGGCGCGGGCATCCGCGTGGCGCCGCACTTCTACACCTCGGACGCCGAGGTGGAGCGCGTGCTGGGCGAGATCGCCGACATCCTGCGCACGGGGGCGTGGCAGCGCCACGCGGGCCTGCGCACGCACGTCACCTAGTCCACACGTCACATAGTCCACACGTCACCTAGTCCACGACGCGGAGCCCCGGCGTGCGCATCCACGACATCTCGCGCCCCGTGCGGCCCGGCATCCCGGTGTGGCCGGGCGACACGCCCTACGCCTTCCGCTTCGTGGCGCGCATCGCCGAGGGCTCCAGCGTGAACGTGGGGCGCGTGGAGATGAGCGTGCACACGGGGGCGCACGTGGACGCGCCGCTGCACTTCGCCGACGGCGCGCCCGACGCGGCCGCGGTGCCGCTGGAGGCCTGCGTGGGGCCCTGCGTGGTGCTGGAGGTGGCCGTGGGCGAGGGCGGCGTGAAGCCCTCCGACCTGCCGCCCGGGGCCGATGGGCTGGTGCGGCAGGCGCGGCGCCTGCTGCTGCGCTGCTACGCGCGCCGGCCGGGCGCCTTCGACACGCACATGCGCCACGCCACGCCGGCGCTGGCCGACTGGCTGCACGAGCGGGGCGTGCTGCTGCTGGGCATCGACACCGACTCGATGGACGCCTTCGACAGCAAGGACCTGCCGGCGCACCACCGCCTCCAGCAGCACGGCATCACCATCCTGGAGGGCATCGACCTCTCGGCCGTGCGGCCCGGGACCTACGAGCTGGTGGCGCTGCCGCTGCGGCTGGAGGGCGCCGACGCCAGCCCGGTGCGCGCCGTGCTGCTGGAGCGCTGAGGGCCCTGCGCTAGAGTGCGCGCATGAGCACCTCCACGCCCGCCTCCAAGGACCCTGCCCCGCCCAGCCCCGCCCGCGCGGCCCTCGAGGCCGAGCTCACGGCCTGGCTGCCCACGCTGCGCGCGCTGGACCCGGCGCGGCCCGAGGCCGCCGCCACGCTGGAGCGCGCGCTGCCCTTCCGGGGCCCGGCGGTGGAGCGCGTGCGCGCGCTGTGCACGCAGGGCATCGCCGAGGGCTGGCTCACGCCCAAGGCCGGCGGCCCCAAGGTGCGCTTCGGTCGCCTCTCCAAGGACCTGGGCGGCTTCGCGGTGGACGTGGTGTGGATGGAGGGGCAGGGCCTGGGCCACACGCACACGCGCGGCGAGATCAACCTGTGCCTGGACTGGGCCGGCACGCCGCGCTTCCACGAGCACCCGCCGGGCTGGGTGGTGTTCGCGCCCGGCTCGCACCACGTGCCCACCGTGACCGGTGGCGAGATGCTGTTCGTCTACTTCACGCCCGGCGGCGCCGTGGTGTGGGACCCGCCCCCGGTGCGCTAGCGGCGGCGCGCTGGCGGCGGCGCGCGAGGCCGCGTGGCGCAGGCCTAGCGGGGTGCGGCCTCCGGCTGTGCCGCCGGCAGTGCGCCCTCCAGCGCGCGCACCTCGTCGGGCGCCAGCGTCACCTCCGTGGCCTGGCTCGTGTGGCCGGACGCCAGCAGGGTCACGTGGTGGCGGCCGGCGTGCAGGCCGCGCAGCCGCAGCAGGAACTCGCCGCTGCCCAGCGCGCGCGGCGCGTAGTCCTGCCCGTCCACGCGCACGGTGGGCGTTCCCCCTCCGTCCTGCGCCAGCCGTACGCGCAGGTCTAGGCCGCCCCGCGGCCAGGCCAGCGCGTAGGGGCCGGGCCCCTGCAGGACGGCATGCAGCGGCGCCAGCGCCCAGCCGCTGGGCTGCCAGGCGTCCTCGGCGTCCTGCACCAGCGCCACGTCGAGCCGGGCGAGCACGTGCGTGCCCGGGCGGAGCAGGACGTGCTGCACGTCGAGGCGGCCCTCGTCGAGCATGGGCTCGTCGGCCTCCCAGTCCAGCTGGCCCCCGTAGCCCGGGGCGCGCTCGATGGCGGCGAGGTCCTGCGGCGCGCACAGGCGCAACGACATGGCCGTGGCGGGATCCTCGGACGGCAGCGGCACCTCCGTGGGCGGCTCGAGCCGCAGGTGCTGCTGCGGCCCCGCCTGCGGCCACAGCTGCTCGAAGGCCATGCGCCGCAGCGCCGCCGCGGGCGCGAAGGCTGTGAAGGGCACGACAGCGGAGCGGCCATGCGAGGCTTCGTAGAGCAGGAACCGACCGGGCTCCGGCACGCGCAGGCGCACGCGGCCCTTGCCCCCGGCGTCGTCCGCCAGCACCTGCGCGTGCAGCGGGATCCCAGCTGCGATGCTGAAGTCGTCGGCGCCGGGCGCGGCCCCCTCGGGCCCGCCCTCGACCTCGAGCACGCCGCCCGGCCGCACGCTCCACGTGAAGCGGCGCTCGCCGGCGGGGCCGCGCGCGGGAAGGAACTGCACGCGGCCGAAGGGGCCGTAGGCCCACAGGCTGACGGGCACGCCGGGCAGCACCCACGGCAGCTCGGCGCCTGCCTCGGGCCCGAGGTGGCCCTGCAGGTGCACCAGCGCGCCCGAGAGGCTGTCGCGCGCCGCCAGGTGCCAGGCCATGGCCTCGAGGTCATCCACGCCCACGCCCAGCGCCGCGGCCAGGCGCGCGTCGCCCGCCGGCACGAGCACCCGGTCGGCGCGCGAGAGCACGAGGGCGCGGCGCTGCGTGGAGGGCGTGGCGGGCACCTGCACCACGAGGGGCTGCGCGGCGTAGCGCGCGAAGGGCCCGCCGGAGAGGCGCACGCGCCAGCAGCCCGGCGGCAGCTCGAGGGCCTCCGCCGCCCCAGCCTCGCCGTCGTCGAGGGTGGCCGTCATGCGCCGGCCGTCGCTGCGGTCCAGGTGCACCACGAGCGCCTCGTCGTCGCCGGCCGCAGCGCCCACGGCGAACAGGTGCAGGCGGCCGGGCCGCACGGCGTCCCAAGCGGGCTCGCGCGCGCCTGCCCGCACGCAGGCGCCCGGCGTCCATGCGTCGAGGTCGATCACGAGCGGGTGGGCATCAACCGGCTCGGGGCCCGTGCCGGGCAGCTCCAGGTCCCACACCTGCAGCTCGCTGCCCGGCTCCACGTGCGGCAGGCAGAAGCCCCCGTGCGGGGCCAGCTCCAGCAGCGGGCCACGCTCCTCCTGGCGCGAGGCCAGCGTGAGCACGCGGGGGCCGTGGGGCGGCAGCACGCGGCCGCGCACCGTGATGCCGGGCTCGACCACAGTCAGCGGCGCCACCACGCCCAGCGGCGCCACCTCCACGTTGTAGGGATCGAAGCGGATCCCCGGGCCGGCGATGGTGCCGATGTCGGCCTGGCGCGGCCCATCGGGCAGCACGAAGCGGCCCGTGGCGTCGCTCACGGCCTGCCCGTGGAAGGGGGCGTGCGCACAGCCCTTCTTCCACGCCACGGTGACGCCGGCCAGCGGGCGCCCGGCCACGTCCACGAGGCGCCCGTGCATGGCCACGGCGGGCTCGAGCTCGAGGGTCTCGTCGAGGTCGCCGGTGCTGTACTCGTGCTCGGTCTCGTAGCCGGGTGCCCGCACCTCCCAGTGGCGCGGCCCCTCGTCGCCCGGCGGGCGCCGGCGCACCAGCGTGCCGTGCTCGTCCGTGGTCCAGCGGCCGTCCCGCGGTGCCCAGGCGCCGTGCTCGTAGGCGTTCTCCCACGTGGCCGTCACCTGCGCGCCCGCCACCGGCCGGCCGGTGCGTGCGTCGAGCACGCGCAGCAGGTCGTGGCTGGCCGTGTCCGCGTCGGGGGCGAGGGCCTCGCTCGCGCGCCAGGCCCCCGGGGCCGCGTGCGGCGCCTCGCCGTCCGGCCAGGCGCTGGTGCCGCCCAGCAGGACCAGCGCCAGCACGCCCAGGGCGGCGCGGGACAGAGTGCTGGCGAGGGCGTGGGCGAGGGTGCGCGCGGCGCTGCGCGCCGGGCGGGGGGCACGCGGCGCGCCGGCCGTGGGCGTGGCAGTGGGGCGTGCGGGGATCGGCATGCGGGCCCTCCGGCACGGCCGCACGGTCGGCCGCCTCGGGTACGAACGTGGCGCGGCTGCGCGTCGCAGCGGGCAGCGCCCGCCGTCCGGGTGGGACGGTACCGTGAGGGGATGATCCGCACGCCGCCCCAGCCCGACGGGGAGCCGGCCGCGGGGGCGGGGGGCGCGCCGCCGGGGCCGCTGCCCACCGCTCCTCAGCCCCCGGCACCGCCGCCCGAGGCCCTCGCCCTGCTCAAGCAGCGCTTCGGCTTCGACGGCTTCCGCGCGGGCCAGGCCGAGGTGGTGTCGGCCGTGCTGGCCGGGCGCGACGCACTGTGCATCCTGCCCACGGGCGGCGGCAAGAGCCTGTGCTACCAGCTGCCGGCGCTGCTCAAGCCGGGCGTGACGCTGGTGGTGAGCCCGCTCATCGCGCTGATGAAGGACCAGGTGGATGCGCTCCACCGCCGGGGCATCCCGGCCGCCGAGCTCAACAGCTCGCTCACGCCCGAGCAGCAGGACGAGGCGCTGGACCGGGCTGCAGCCGGCGAGGTCAAGCTGCTCTACGTGGCCCCCGAGCGCTTCCGCAACGAGCGCTTCCGCCGGCGCGTGGCGGCGTTGCAGGTGTCGCTGGTGGCGGTGGACGAGGCGCACTGCATCTCGCAGTGGGGCCACGACTTCCGGCCCGACTACCGGCGCCTCAAGCCTGCGCTGGAGGCGCTGGGCAGCCCGCAGGTGCTGGCGCTGACGGCCACCGCACCGCTGGAGGTGCAGGACGACATCGTGGCGCAGCTGGGCCTGCGCGAGCCCCTGCGGCTGGTGGACGGGCTGGTGCGCGAGAACCTCGTCTTCGAGGTGGTGCGTCCCTCCACGGCCGACGGCAAGCAGGAGGCGCTCGAGCGCGTCATCGCCGGCACGCCCGGCGCCGTGATCGTCTACTGCGCCACGCGCAAGGCCGTCGAGCGCGTGGCCGACGCGCTGGCGCGCCGCGGCCGCAAGGTGCTGCGCTACCACGCGGGCCTGGAGGACGCGGAGCGCTCCGCCGCGCAGGAGGCCTTCGTCACGGGCGGCGCGCCGCTGCTCGTGGCCACCAACGCCTTCGGCATGGGCGTGGACCGGCCCGACGTGCGCGCCGTGGTGCACTACGACATCCCGCGCACGGTGGAGGCCTACGTGCAGGAGTCGGGCCGCGCCGGGCGCGACGGCCAGCCGGCCCTTTGCGTGCTGCTGTTCCACCCCGCCGACCTGCACATCCAGCGCTTCTTCCTCGACGGGTCGAACCCCTCGCGCGAGGTGGTGTCCGAGGTCTTCCGGGTGCTGCTGGAGGCAGGCGAGGGAAGGGTGGAGATGACGGCCGAGGCCATCGCGGAGCGCATGCGGCTGGATGCGCCGACCAACGCCGTCTCGGCCGCGCTGGCCGTGCTCGACCGGGCGGCGCTGGTGCGCCGCGGCCGGCGCGGCGAGAACCTCGCGCACGTCACCGTGCTGCCCGCCAGCGACGACCTGTTCGCGGTGGCCCCGCTGCCGCAGGGGCTGGGGCGCCTGCTCTCCACGCTGGTGGAGCGGCTGGGCGTGGGCCGGCGCAAGGCGCTGGACCTGGAAGACTTCGCCGCCTCGCGCAGCGTGACCGAGGAGACCGTGCGCCGGGGCCTGACGCGCCTCCACGAGCTGGGGCGCATCGCCTACGAGGCGCCCTTCCGCGGGCGCGCCACCGAGGTGCGCGTGAGCGGCGTGCCCGACGACCTGCTGGCGGCGGTGGACTTCGACGGCCTGGCGAGGAAGCGCGCCCACGAGGAGCGCAAGCTCGACGAGATGGTGTCGTACGCGCATGTCCGGGGCTGCCGTCGAGCGTTCCTGCTCGGCTGCTTCGGCGGACGGAGGCAGGACGACTGCGGGCGCTGCGACGGCTGCCGCGGGCGCAAGCTGCAGCGCCCCGCCGCCGGCACGCGGGCGGCTGCCCGCCAGGACGAGGTGCTGCGCACGCTGCTGGCGGCGGTGGGGGCCCACGACGGGCGCTTCGGCTTCGGCAAGCTGGCCGGCCACCTCGTGGGCAGCAAGGCCTCCGGCGTGGGCGACGGTCCGCTCTCGCGCGGGCCCACCTACGGTGCGCTGGGCAGCATGCGCCAGAAGGAGGTCGAGGACTGCCTGCACCGCGCGCAGGAGGCCGGCCTGCTGGGGCTGGTGCCGCACGCCATCGCCGGCAGCGGACGGCGCGTGCACACGGTGGCCCTCACGGTGGAGGGCCGGCAGGTGCTGGCGGGGGGGGCTCCTCCCGCGTGGTAGGTGCGCCGGCCCGGCGCCGCAACCCAGCCCGCCGCGGGCCCGGCGGCAGGCCTGCGGGCGGCCCTCGGGCCGCGCACCCCGCGGCGGCTTGACCCTCCCCGCGACGGTCCTACGATCCGGGGTCCCGGAGCGATCCGGGGCCGCCTGACCGGGCGGCCATGATCTGTCACGCATCCTTGAGGAGTAGTTCAGCTGGTAGAACGCCTGACTCTGGATCAGGAAGTCGTAGGTTCGATCCCTACCTCCTCAGCCATCTCCCTGGCCCCATCGTCCAGCGGTTAGGACACGGCCCTCTCAAGGCTGAAACCGGGGTTCGAGTCCCCGTGGGGTCACCACCTGGGCCCCCGCAAGGCGCGCTGCCTTGCGGGGGCCCTCGCTTCCCGGCCCGTCCCGCCGGCGCACTGGGGCCCGCCGGGCGCGCCCCCGGCCTGCGGTAGGCTGCGGGCATGCCGCACGCCTCCTTCCCGCCTCGCTTGCTGGTGGCCGGCCTGCTGGCCCTAGCGGCCCTGCCCGGTGCCCTGCGCCCGCTGGGCGCCGATGGGCCCACCCCCGGCGCCGTGCCCGCGGCCCCGGCCCCCGTGCCGGGCAGCGTCCCCGGGACGGGCGTCCCGGCCCCGGCGGACCCGGCGGCCCAGCTGGCGCTGGCGCGCGGCGTGGAGCAGAGCCTGGTGGACGCGCTGGCGCAGGTACGGCGCTTCACCGTGAGCGTGCTCAACAAGCGCAAGGACAAGCAGGGCGCGCTGCAGCTCGTGGGCGTGGGCTCGGGCGTGATCGTCAGCCGCGCCGGCAAGCTGTGGGTGATCACCAACGTGCACGTCACGGCGGGCGCGGACGGCATCGCCGTGGTGCCCTCGGACGGCGAGGAGCGCGTGGTGAGCACGGCGGAGCAGATCGAGAAGTATGACTTTGCCGTGCTGCGCTTCGACAAGCCGCCCAAGGGCCTCAAGGGCGTGGAGATCAAGGCCGACGCCAGCCAGGGCCTGGCCGAGGGTGCGTGGGTGCTGGCCACGGGCAACCCCTTCTTCCTCGCGCTGGACGGCCAGCCGGTCTGCACGCTGGGCTGCATCTCGGGGACGGACCGCATCCTCGGGGGCGAGTACTTCTATGGCAACGCCATCCAGCACGACGCCGAGGTGAACCCCGGCAACTCGGGTGGCCCGCTGTGGAACGCCAAGGGGCAGCTGATCGGGATCAACGGCAAGATCGCCACGCGGCCGGGCCCGCCCGGCGCGGGGCCCAGCAACACCGGCGCGTCGTTCTCGATCCCCATCCACCAGGTGAGCGCCTTCCTCGACAAGATGCTCAAGCCCGAGGGGGCCGAGGCGGGCTACCTCGGCATCGATGCGGCCACCCACACCAACGACGAGGGCAACCCGGTCGGGGCGCGCGTGACGGGCTTCCAGGCCAAGAGCCCCGCGGCGGCCGGGGACAAGCCCATGCTGGTGGGGGACGTGATCGAGTCCATCACGATGGGGGGCAAGCCCGCCGTGAAGGTGCTCACCGCCAACGACCTGACCAACGCCGTCGTGCTGCACAGCGCGGGCGCCAAGGTCAGCATCCGCTTCAAGCGCGGCGGCAAGGCGCTGAGCTGGTCGGGCGTGCTGGGCGGCGGCAAGTGAGCCGGCGTCGCGTCGGGGGGCTGCTGGCGGCGTGGCTGCTGGCCTGCCTGCTGCCGTGGCCTGCGCTGCGCGCGGCCGACGAGAAGGGCTCGCTGCCCGGCATCGAGGCCGAGTTCAAGGCGGCCATCAAGAAGGTGACGCCGGCGACCGTGCTGTGCCTGGGCAAGCCCAAGGACGCCTCGGAGCGGCGCATGGGCGGGTCCTCGGGCGTGCTGGTGTCGCGCAAGGGGCTGGTGCTGTCCGATGCCGACTGCACGGCGCTGGTCAAGGTCACCGGCGAGGGCCGCCAGCAGAAGGCCGAGCGCATGGATGCGCAGGAGGTCGAGGTGCGCGTGCCCGACCTCAAGTCCGGCACCTTCAAGGCCTACACCGCGCGCGTGGTGCGCAAGGTGCCGGCCGCCGACACGTGCCTGCTGCGCATCGTGGACCCGCCGGCCGCGGGCTTCGCCGCGTGGCTGGTGGCAGGCAGCAGCGACGACCTCGCGGTGGGCGACTTCGCCTTCGCGATGGGCAACTCCTTCAACCTGGCCGACGAGGGCCTGCCCAGCCTCACCGCGGGCGTGGTGGCGGCCCTGCAGCCGTTCCCGGCTGGCCATGCCGAGGGCCGCTTCGAGTTCCTCTACACGACCGCGGCCATCAACCCCGGCGTCAATGGCGGGCCCCTCGTGGACGTGGAGGGGCGCCTCGTGGGCACGGTCTCCACGTGGATGCAGCCGGAGCCCGGCAACGCGTTCCAGTTCCTCGGCAAGGTGGTGCCCGTGCAGCGCCTGCGCGCGGCCTACGGCGACCTGCCGGATGCCGCCGAGCTGTTCGCCGAGGTCGCGCCCACGAAGTCACGCTCGGCGCAGGCGGCGGCGCTGGAGGCGACCTTCGCACACGCGGCGGAGGTGGCTGCGCCCGCCGTGGCCTCGCTCACGGTCCAGCGCTCGGCACCGCTGGTGGTCAAGATGCCCATGGGGCAGGCGCTGCAGCCCATGGCGCGCTACGACGGCCCGGTGAGCGGCATCGTCGTGAGTGCCGAGGGCGAGATCGTCACGAGCCTCTACAACCTGGCCAACACCTTCGAGCTGGCCAACCCGCCCGGCGTGGGCGATGCCCTGCCCGACGACCTGCGCATGGAGCCAGGCCTTGCGGGCATCACGGGCCTCGTGGCGCACCTCGCGGACGGGCGCTCCTTGCCCGCGCGCCTGGTGGGCGTGGATGCGCGCCTGGGCATCGCGTTGCTGGCCACGGAGGGCTATCGCAGCGGCGGCACGGCGGCGCCGGCGCTGCAGGCCGTGGCGCCGGAGCGCTTCCAGGAGGGCCGCTTCCTCGTGGCCCTGGGCAACCCGTACGGCGCCCAGCGCATGCCCTCGCCCCTGCTGGCGGTGGGCATGCTCTCCAAGCTGCATGCGCCCAGCACGCCGGCGGCCTGGCGCGGCGACTGGCAGACCGATGCGGGCGTCACGGACGCCAACGCCGGCGGCCTGGCGGTGGACCTCGAGGGCCGTGCCTACGGGATGCTGCGCGTGTGGGCGCCCCTCCAGCACGGACGCAGCAGCGGCATCGGGTTCCTGCTGCCGTGGTCGCGCATCATGGAGGCACTGCCGACCCTGCGGCAGGGCAAGGCGTGGAAGCGCGGCTACATGGGCATCAGCTGGAAGCAGGGCGAGAGCGTGCCCACCGTCGGCGAGGTCTCGCCGGGCACGCCTGCGGCGGCGGCGGGCCTGCAGGCCGGCGACCGGCTCGCCTCGCTCGATGGCGAGCCCGTCAGCGACCTGGGCACCGCGCGCAACTTGCTGCGCTTCCGCTGGGAGGGAGAGAGGGTGCGCGTGGGCGTGCAGCGCACGGCCGGCGGCAAGAAGCCGCAGGACCTCGTGCTGGAGGTGACGCTGGGTGCCCGGCCCGAGCCGGCCAAGCCGGAGGCACCGGCCCCGGCGCCCACGCCGGCGCCCGGACCTGCCCCCACGCCTGCGCCCGCACCCGCACCTGTGCCCGCCCCGGAGCCGGCGCCGGCCCCGCAGGAGCCGCCCAAGGCGCCCTGAGCAACGCTCACGCCCGGGCCGCGCCCACGCGGTGGCGCGCGCCGTGGCCTAGAGGCGCACCTCGATGTCGTGGACGTCGTGCAGGTGCACCGTGTCCGCGAAGCGCACGCGCCGCGGCGAGCCCAGGCCCATGACCAGGCTGTGCGTACGGCAGCCGGAACCGAAGAAGGTGGTGCCCTTGAGCAGGTCGCCGTTCGTGACGCCGGTGGCGGCGAAGACCAGGCGCTCGCCGGGAGCAAGGTCCTTGGCCGACAGGATGCGGTCGAAGTCCGTGACGCCCATCTTGAGGGCGCGCTCGCGGTCGCCGGGCTTGTGCTCTACCAGCCGGCCCTGCATCTCGCCGCCCAGGCAGCGCGTGACCACCGCGGCCAGCACGCCCTCCGGCGCGCCGCCCACGCCCATCACGGCGTGCACGGCGGTGCCCGTGACGCAGGCGCTGATGGCGGGGGCCAGGTCGCCGTCCGTGATGAAGCGGATGCGCGCCCCGGCGCTGCGGATCTCCTCCACCAGCTTCTCGTGCCGCGGCCGCTCCAGCACCACCACGGTGACGTCGGCCACCTTGCGTTCGAGGCTGGCGGCGATGGCCTTGAGGTTCTCGCCGGCCGGCGCGTCCAGGTGGACGCGCCCGCGGCTGCGCGGGCCCACCACCAGCTTCTTCATGTAGCAGTCCGGGGCGTGCAGCAGGCCGCCCCGCTCGGAGGCGGCCAGCACCGCGATGGCCCCATTCATGCCGCTGGCGCACAGGTTCGTGCCCTCCAGCGGGTCCACGGCGATGTCCACCTCCGGCGAGCCGGGTGCGCCCGTGCCCAGCTTCTCGCCGATGTAGAGCATCGGCGCCTCGTCGCGTTCGCCCTCGCCGATCACGATGCGGCCGTGCATCGGGATGGTGCCCAGCACCGCGCGCATGGCCTCCACGGCCACGTGGTCGGCGTGGTGGCGGTCGCCCTGGCCGACGGTGCGCGCGGCCGCGATGGCGGCCGACTCGGTCACGCGCAGGAACTGGTGGGCGAGGTCGTGGGGCATGGGGCCTCTCCGTGGTCCGGGGCTGCCGGCGAGGCCAGCACGCTACGGCCGGGGCGGGACGCTCGCAGCCCGGCGCGGCGCCCCGTTCCTCTTGCGTCCCGGGGCTCCGGGCGGCGAAGGTAGGGGACCCGGAGGTGCGCATGAACAGCCCCGCCAGCCCCTCGCCCGCCCGTGGTCCCGGCGGCAGCACGCCGCCCGCCCAGAGCGCGCTGGAGCGCGACGCGCTCGCCTACCACGAGTTCCCGGCGCCCGGGAAGCTGGAGATCGTCTCCAGCAAGCCCGTGGCCACGCAGCGCGACCTTTCGCTGGCCTACTCGCCGGGCGTGGCCGCGCCCTGCCTGCGCATCCAGGCCAACCCCGCCGACGCGTATCGCTACACGAACAAGGGCAACCTCGTGGCCGTGGTGACCAACGGCACGGCCATCCTGGGCCTCGGCAGCATCGGCCCGCTGGCGGGCAAGCCGGTGATGGAAGGCAAGGCGGTGCTGTTCAAGAAGTTCGCCGGCATCGACGTGTTCGACATCGAGGTGGACGCGCCCACGGTGGATGCGCTGGTGGAGGCGGTGACGCGCATCGCGCCCACCTTCGGCGGCATCAACCTCGAGGACGTCAAGGCCCCGGAGTGCTTCGAGGTGGAGCGGCGCCTCAAGGAGGTGCTCGACATCCCCGTGTTCCACGACGACCAGCACGGCACGGCCATCATCTCGGCGGCCGCCCTGGTCAACGCCGCCGAGATCGCGGGCAAGCGCCTCTGCGACCTCAAGGTGGTGGTGTCGGGCGCGGGGGCCGCAGGCATCGCCTGCATCGACATGTGGGTGGCGCTGGGCGTGGACCGCTCGAAGGTGCTGTTCACGGACAGCAAGGGCGTGGTCTGGAAGGGCCGCACCGAGGGCATGAATCCCGAGAAGGAGAAGATCGCGGTCACCACCCCGCTGCGCACGCTGGGCGAGGCGCTGGTGGGGGCCGACGTGTTCCTGGGCGTCTCGGGCCCCAACATCGTCTCGCAGGACATGGTGCGCTCGATGGCCGCGCGCCCGATCGTGTTCGCGATGGCCAACCCGGACCCGGAGATCAGCTATCCCGACGCGGTGGCGGCGCGCGAGGACGTCATCATGGCCACGGGGCGCAGCGACTACCCCAACCAGGTCAACAACGTGCTGTGCTTCCCGTTCATCTTCCGCGGGGCGCTGGACGCCAAGGCGCGCCAGATCAGCCAGGGCATGAAGGTGGCCGCCGCGCGCGCGCTCGCCGAGCTCACGCGCGAGGACGTGCCCGACAGCGTCTCCGAGGCCTACGGCGGCGAGCGGCTGGCCTTCGGCCCGCGCTACATCATCCCCAAGCCCTTCGACCACCGCGTGCTGACGTGGGTGGCGCCCGCGGTGGCCGAGGCCGCCGTGCTGGACGGGACCTCGCCGCTCAAGGAGTTCGACGTCGAGGCCTACCGCCGCTCGCTGGCCCGCTACCAGAGCGGCGGCCGGCAGGTGATGACGGCCGTGGAGGAGCGCGCCCGACGCAAGCGCGGGCGCGTGGCCTTCGCCGAGGGCGACGAGGTGCGCACGCTGCGCGCTGCGGCCACCGCGCTGGAGGAGGGCATCGCCGAGCCGGTGCTCGTGGGCGACGAGGCCCGCATCCGCGAGGCGGCCGAGGCTGCGGGCGTGGACCTCGCGGGCATGACCGTGGTGGACCCCCGCAGCGACCCGCGGCGCGAGGCGCTGGCCCGGCGCCTCTACGACCTGCGGCGCCGGCGGGGACTCAACCTGCGCGAGGCCCAGTGGCGGGCCACGCACCCGCGCCGCCACGCGCTGCTGCTGCTCGAGCAGGGCGAGGTGGACGCCGTGGTGACGGGCGTGAACCGC
Organism: Planctomycetota bacterium; assembly: GCA_964228555.1. Classification (GTDB taxonomy): domain Bacteria; phylum Planctomycetota; class PLA2; order PLA2; family JAEUHO01; genus CAXQZU01. Next base: position 117,523 of record CAXQZU010000040.1, on the reverse strand, counting down.
ACCTACCCCGACGGCGTGCGCGATGCGCTGCAGATCGTGGGCACGCGGGCGGGCGCCAAGGCCGCCGGCCTGCACGTGATGGTGCTCAAGGACCGCACGCTGTTCCTGGCCGACACCTCGATCAACATCGAGCCCACGGCGCAGGAGCTGGCCGCCATCGCCATCGCTGCCGCCGACACGGCGCGCTCGTTCGACGTGATCCCGCGCGTGGCGATGCTCTCGTTCAGCAACTTCGGCTCGGTGGACCACCCGGCGGCGCGCCGCAGCGAGGAGGCCGTGCGCATCGTGCGCGCGGAGCGTCCCGAGATCCTCGTGGACGGCGAGATGCACGCCGACGTGGCGCTGGACCCGCGCATGGGCGCCCAGATGAACCCCGACAGCCTCATCAAGGGCGACGCCAACGTGCTGATCTTCCCCGACCTCGCCAGCGGCAACATCGGCTACAAGCTGCTGCAGTACCTCGCGGGCGGCGAGCCCATCGGGCCCATCCTGCTGGGCATGGCCAAGCCGGTGGTGGTGAGCTACCAGGCGGCCAGCGTCCAGGCCCTCGTGAACCTCACCGCCATCGCGGTGAGCAGTGTCCGGAGGTAGGCGCTTCGATGCGGGACGGCGCGCCGGTGGCGCGAGGACGGTGAACGCGAGAGCGAGGCCGGAGGCGGTGGCCGGGCGCGACGAGAGCGCGGGCTGGGAGGTCAGTCGCCCAGGTCGGGGGGCAGGCTCAGGAGGACGCGGCGGGCGGCGGGGCTCTCGGACAGGTCCAGGCGCTGGCGGGCGAGGCGGGCCGCCAGCTCGGGGCGGCCCTCGGCGAGGGCGGCCTCGGCGAGGAGCGGGAGCACCTCGGGCAGGTCGTGGCCCTCGCGCTCCAGCGGCGTGCCCAGCGCGTAGGCGCGGGCCAGCAGGTCGAAGCGCAGCGTGCGGCCCGGCTGGGCGGCTTCCTCGCCGTCCAGCGCCAGCGCTGCGTCCAGCGCCAGCTGGGCCGACGCGAGGCGCTCGGCGCCTGGCTGGAGGCTGGCATCGAGCGCGTGGGGCGCCGCCGTGCGGGCCCACAGGCGGCCGCGCTCGCTGCTGGGCGTGTCGTGCGCGGCGAGGTCGTCGAGCAGCGCGCGCGCCAGCAGGGCCTGCAGGGCCGCATCGGGGCCCACGGCCAGCCAAGCCTCGGCGCCCACGGCGTAGTCGGGCAGCGCGGGCGCATCCTTCCCGGTGCCGCCGGCGCGCAGGCCGTGGAAGCACTCCTCGGCCGACTGGCGCAGGTGACCGCCGGCGTAGCCCGTGCGGCGTGCGCTGGCCAGCATCGGCATGGCCTCGCGCAGGCGGCCGGACTGGCGCAGTGCCTCGCCCAGGTAGGCACGCACCAGCCCGCTGCCGGCATCGTCGCGCAGCGCGGCCTCGAGCAGCTCGACGGCCTCGGCGCCGCGCCGGGCCGTCACGTAGGCCCAGCCGCGGCGCAGCCTCACCACGGGGTGCGCGGCACGGCCGTCGGGCAGTGCACCCAGCCAGTCGCCGAACGCACCCGTGTCGGCGAACTCGGGGGCACCGATGCGGCCCTGCAGGCGGTCGAGCGCGAAGCCGATGCGCTCGTCACCCTGCGCTTCCAGCAGCGCGCGGCGCCGCTCGGGGATGGTGGGCCCGTCACCCGCCCACAGCCCGGCGCTGCCGGCCAGCGCCAGCAGCAGGCCCAGCAGGAGGGCCCACGGCCGGGCAGGGGCGCGGGGTGCGGTGGCGCGCATCACTTGCCGCCTCCCGGGCGCGCACGCAGCAGGCGCGCCCACTCGTCGGGATTCTCGCCCGGATCTTCCGCCAGGCGTGCGCGCGCGAGCGTGCGTGCCTCGGGGCCTTCCAGCGGGTCGTCGAAGGCCGCCTCGAGGCAGGCGGCCACCGCCTCGGCGGGGCCACGTCGTGCGCCCAGCAAGGCCAGCGCGGCCGCGACACGCACGCGCAGGTGCAGCGATCCCTCGAGCAGGGCGCGCACCTCCGCCTCGTGGGCCACCACCGACTCGACCGATGCAGCCAGCAGCGCGCGCCGCAGCGCGGCCGGCGCCAGGGCGCCCAGCGCCGGCGGCAGCGCCTGCGGCCGCGGCGTGCTGCCCTGGGCCCGAGCACGCTGCCTGCGGTGGGAGGGCACGCGCTCGAGGCCCTCGGCATCGCCGGGGGCCAGCCCGGGGGGCAGCGCCGCGCCGGCCAGCAGCAGTGCCTCCTCCAGCACGGCCCGCTCGCCGGGCGGCAGGCGGCCCAGCGCGGCGGGCGAGCGGTCGCCCGACACGGCCTCCAGCACGCGCGTGCGCAAGGGCGCGTCGCCGCGCGCGATGACACGTGCCGCGGCCCAGAGGCCCAGCTCGCGGTCCACGCGCAGCAGCACCTGTGTCCACGCCAGCGCCTCCCCGGGCGCCAGCGCAGGCTCGGCCGTGGCGGCCTCCGCCGCAGGCACCAGCGCCAGCGCCTGCGCCGCCGGCGTGTCGCCCAGGGCGTCCAGCAGCCCCGCACGGCGCAAGGGGTCGCTGGTGTCCTCCAGCGCGGCCACGAGCACGAGCCCGCCCAGGCCATCCGACGCACGCTTGACGATGGCACGCGCGAAGGCGGCGGTGTCCTTGGGGGCGCAGGTGGCCAGCTGGGCGAGGTCGGCGGCCCGGTCGGCGCGGGCTTGCCTGAGCGCCGCGAGCGGTGCGAGGCGGGCCAGCCAGGCCTCGAAGAGCGCCGGTCCCTCGTGGCCCTCGAAGTACTCCTTGCGGTAGGCGATGGCTCCGTCGGGCTCGACGATCAGGTGCTGCGGGCTGATCAACGCCCCGTCGCGGCTCACGGCGCGCAGCACCCACGCGAGCACGTCCTTGTGCGCGCTGCACGGCACGTGCCCGTAGCGTGCGCACGTGGCGGCTGCGCCGTGCTCGTTGGGGTTGGCCACGACGCACACGTAGGAGCGCGTGGCGCGGCCCCAGGCCGGGTCGCGGTAGAGCTGCGTGGCCAGCTGGATGTTGGCACGCTCGTCCTCGAGGGCGTTGACGCACACGAGCAGCGGCCGGCCCTCCCGGCGTGCGCGCGCCAGCCCCTCGCGCGCCGTGCCTTCCCAGCGGATGCCCGGCGGCGGCGCCGCCTGGGGCGGGGCCGCGCTGGCCTGCTGCGCGAGGCGCGGGCCGGGCAGCAGGGTCGCGCAGGCCGCCAGCAGCAGGGCCGTGCCGCCGGCCCGCAGCGCGCGTGCGCGCCTGCCGGCGCCTGCGCCGTGGCCCGCGCCCGGGCGGGATCGGGGGGCAGGCTGCGCGGGCAGGGGGGGGGCAGGGCAGCGCACGGCGCAGGCAGGGTGCGCGGCGTCTGGCGGGGGTGCAAGGCCGGCGTGCTCGCCGCCCACCTCCGACCCGCCCGCCACTGGGGCGGGACCGGGTCCTCTGCGTGGCCGCGTGGCATCCTTGGGTGGGGGCAGGCGAGCCCCGGAGGTGCCCATGCGTCGCGTCCTGACCCTGTCCGTGCTGCCCTGCGCCGCCTTGCTGGCGGGCTGCAGCGGCAGCGGTGCCTCGGCCCGAGCCCGTGCCCCGGAGGCCGCTGCCGCCCCGGCGGCGCCGCCGCCCAGCGCGCCCCAGTACGTGGCCTCGCCCGCCCAGCACTTCCTGCAGCAGTCCGAGCAGGAGCAGGCCCGCCGCGACGCCGCCAAGGCGCAGGCGGCCGCCCAGAACGCCGCGCGCGCGGGCGTCGCGGCGCCCACGGGCCCGGCCGCCGGCGGGCGCACGGCGCCCATGCCGCCGCCGGCTCCCGCGCCGCTGCCGCCGTCCGCACCGCCGTCGATGCCCCCGCCCGCGCCGGTGGCGCAGGGCTACGTGCTGCGGCCTGGCATCTGCGAGGCGCCGGCCGTGCTGCGCTTCCCTGCGCCCGAGCCCGCCGTCGAGGCTGGGTTCACGCGCCAGGCCCCGGTCGCGCGCTGAGGCGTGGCCGGGCGTCGCTCGCGCGCCCGCAAGGGCCGTCGCCCGCCGGCCGCACCGTCCGCGGGGGCGCACGCCCCGCTGGACGCTGGGCGGGTGCGCATCGCGCGGCGGGCACTGCTGGACTGGTACGACGCGCACAAGCGTGACCTGCCCTGGCGCGGCAGCCGCGACCCCTACGCCATCTGGGTCTCGGAGGTGATGCTGCAGCAGACGCGCGTGGACACCGTCCGTGCGCGCTGGACGCGGTTCCTCGCGCGCTTCCCCACGCTGGCCTCGCTGGCCCGCGCCGACGAGCAGGCTGTGCTCAAGGAGTGGGAGGGCTTGGGCTACTACCGCCGCGCGCGCAACCTGCATGCCGCGGCCCGCGCGCTCCAGGCGCAGGGGGGCGTCCTGCCGCGCGACGCGCAGGGCTGGTCGGCGCTGCCCGGCGTGGGGGCCTACACGGCGGCGGCAGTGGCCAGCATCGCCTTCGGCGACCCGGTGGCCGTGGTGGACGGCAACGTGGAGCGCGTGCTCGCGCGCTGGCTGCACGACGAGCGCCCCGTGGACGAGGCGGCCACGCGCCGTGCCCTCGCGGCGGCGGCGCAGGCGTTGCTCGACCGCAAGCGCCCGGGCGATGCCAACCAGGCCCTGATGGAGCTGGGTGCGACGGTGTGCACGCCGCGTGCGCCGCTCTGCCTGCTCTGCCCGTGGGCTGCGGGGTGCGGCGCGCGCAAGGCAGGGGATGCCGAGTCGCTGCCGCGCAAGGCCCCGCGCAAGGCCGGGCCGCACCACGACATCGCCGCCGGCATCGTGTGGCGCGGGCAGGAGGTCTTGATCGCGCGCCGCCCGGCCGAGGGCCTGCTGGGCGGGCTGTGGGAGTTCCCGGGCGGCAAGCGGCGTGCGGGCGAGAGCCTCGAGGCAGCCTGCGTGCGCGAGGTGCGCGAGGAGACAGGCGTGCGGGTGCGCGTGGAGGCGCCGTTCCTCTCCATCGACCACGCCTACAGCCACTTCTCCATCACGCTGCACCTGTTCCACTGCCGCTGGCAGGCGGGCGAGCCGCGGCCGCTGGCCTGCGAGGAGCCGCGCTTCGTGCCGCTGGCCGGCCTGCCGGCCTATCCCTTCCCGCGCGCGAACGCGCGCGCGCTGGAAGCCCTGCTGGAGCGCGAGGGAGCCGGCAGCCTGCCCCTGCTGGAGGGAGGCAAGGCCCGCCGCGCCACGGCCCGCCCCCAGCCCGCAGCACGCCGTGCCGCGCGGAAGGCCTCGCCGGCGCGCCGCCGGCGGTAGCCTGCCGCTCCCCGATCCCCTGCCCGCCTGATCCCTTGCCGCCGGAGGCTGCGCCGTGCCCGATCCCCGCCGCTTCGAGTTCGCCGTGCCGCCCGGTGCCAGCGCCGAGCAGGTGCTGGCACGCGCGCGGGCGCAGGCGCAGGGCGTGGGCATCACGCTGGCGGGCGATGCCCGGGCCGGGCGCTTCGAGGGTGCTGCCAGCGGCACCTACCAGGTCGACGGCAGCACGCTCACGGTCGAGGTGCTGCGCAAGCCCGGCTTCGTGCCGTGGAGCCTGGTCGAGAGCAGCCTGCAGCGGCTGTTCGGCGGCTAGCGCATCCGGGGCTGGCGCTAGACGCGCTGGCGGGCCGGGCGCGGCGTGACGGGGGCGCCAGCCTTGGCCGCGCGCCGCTCGCGCTCGCGCTCCTCGGCCTCCTCGGCCACGTGCTCGGCCAGCATCGCCACCACGCGCGAGAGCACGGCCGTGGTGCGGAACAGGTAGCGGAAGGTCATGCCCATGCCGCCCTTGTGCAGGTCTGCATCGATCTTCTTGGTGAGCCGGGCGAGGCGGCGTAGCGAGTGACGGCTGGCCATGCGGGCAATCTACCGCCTCCCGCCCAGCCGGGAAGCGGGCCGGCAGCGCACCCCCGAGGAGGCTGCCGCGGGCCTAGGGCACTGCGGGGGCCAGCCGCGCCAGCGCCCGGCGCGCAGCCGCCGACAGGTGCAGGTCGTCGCTGCGGGCGAGGCCCTCGAGGGCCTCGCGCAGGCCCGGGGCGGCCTGCCCGATGCGGCCCAGCGCCTCCACGGCCCAGAAGCGCACGGGCAGCACGGGATCGGCCAGGCAGGCGAGCAGGGCGGGCACGGCGCGTCCCTCGCCAATGCGGCCCAGCGCCGAGGCCACCATGCTGCGCACCATGGGGTCGGCGTCCTGCAGCGCCGCGCAGAGGTCCGGCACGGCCTCGGCCACGCTTGCGCCCTGCCGGCCCAGCGCCTTGGCTGCCAGCATGCGCTTGCGCGGGTCCCCGTCGCGCAGCCAGGCCCGCGCCTGCGACAGGCTGGTGGGCTCCTCGAGCGGTGCGAGCGGATCCATGCGGGCTCCTGTGCGTACGACCGGATGCTAGCCCGCAGCGCGGGCCGGTATGCTGCCGCGATGAGCGCAGCGGCCCAGCCCACGCCCCCGGCTCGCGGCCCGCGACCGCTGGATGGCATCCGCGTGCTGGAACTGGGCCAGCTGGTGGCGGGGCCCTTCGCAGCCACGATCCTGGCCTACTTCGGTGCCGACGTGGTGAAGGTGGAGCCGCCCGGCGGCGATCCCATCCGTGGCTGGCGCGGGCTGGACGCCGACGGCACCTCGCTGTGGTGGCGCAGCCTGGGGCGCAACAAGCGCAGCATCGTGCTCGACCTGCGCACGCCGCAAGGCCAGGCCACCGCGCGCGAGCTGGCGCTGGCCGCGGACGTGGTGATCGAGAACTTCCGGCCGGGCACGCTGGCCTCGTGGGGGCTCGACCCCGAGGCCCTGCGGCGCCTCAAGCCCAGCCTCGTGGTGGCGTCGGCCTCGGGCTACGGGCAAGACGGGCCCGACGCGCACAAGCCAGGCTTTGCGGCCGTGTGCGAGGCGGCCGGCGGCCTGCGCTACGTGACCGGCCATCCCGGCCAGGTGCCGGTGCGCAGCAACCTGTCGCTGGGCGACTCCCTGGCGGCCTTCCACGTGGTGATGGGCGTGCTGCTGGCCCTGCTGCACCGCGAGCGCACGCCCGGCCGGCCGGGGCAGGCCGTGGACGTCTCCATCCTCGAGAGCGTGGTGTCGGTGCTGGAGTCCTCGCTGCCCGAGTGCGATCGCCTCGGCGTGGTGCGACAGCCCAGCGGGACCACGATCACGGGGGTCGTGCCCACCAACGCCTACGCCTGCCGGGACGGGCGCCACGTGGTCATCGGCGGCAACGGCGACTCCATCTTCCAGCGCCTGATGCAGGTGGTGGGACGCGAGGACCTCGCGCGCGACGAGCGGCTCGCCACCAACGCCCAGCGCGTGCCCCACGCCGCGACGATCGACGCCGCCATCGCAGCGTGGACGGCCACGCGCAGCGCGCAGGACGTGCTGGCGGCGATGGACGGGGCGGGCGTGCCTGCGAGCGCGATCCGCTCGGCAGCCGACCTGCTGGCCGACCCGCACCTCGCTGCCCGCGGCGGCGTGGAGCGGGTCGAGGTGGGTGGACGCCCGCTGGCCCTGCCCGCCATCCACCCGCACCTGTGCGCGACGCCCGGACGCACCGAGCACGCCGGGCCCGAACTGGGGGCCGACGAGGCCTCCGTGCTGCGCGACTGGCTGGGGCGGCAGGCCTAGGTGGCAGGCCCCGCGGCAGGCGCGGCCGTACACTCGGGCGCGCGCAGGCCCCGGTAGCTCAACTGGATAGAGCAGCGGATTTCTAATCCGCAGGCTGCAGGTTCGAGTCCTGCCCGGGGCACACCCGGTGGCGCGCGCCGCACGCCCGCCTCGCTGCCGCGTCCCGCCTAGTCCACGCGCCAGACCACGTGCCAGCCGCGCGCGGTGCGCACCACGCGCCGGCAGAAGGTGCCCGGCGCGGTCTCGAGCACCGCGGCCTCCAGCTCCGGCGGCAGCTCTTGCGGCCCGACGCAGCCCAGCGAGCCGAGGTCGTCGCGGGTGGCCAGCTCGTCGCTGTAGGACTGCACCACGCGCTCCCACTCGCCGGGGGCCGCCAGCACGCGCGCCAGCGCTTCCTCGGCGCGGGCCCGGGCGGCCTGCTCCGTGCGGGACTGCTGGATGTCCGTGCCCTCGGCGCCGGCATGCTGGACCAGCACGTGACGCACGATGCAGCGCAGCAGGGGGGTGCGCATGCACAGCGCGATGCCTTGGTCGGACTCCAGCGGGCCTGCCAGGGTCCCGGGCGGGGTGCGCGCCAGCAGGTCCCACATGGGCTCGGTCAAGGGCGTGCGCGAGACCAGTCCCATCCAGCCATCGGCGCGCACCCGGATGCTGGTGGGGTTCTGCGCGCACGCCTCGGCCAGCGAGATGCGGCCTGCACGGAGGTTGGACAGCAGCTGCTGCGCCAGCGCGCGCGCTTCCTCGCGGCTGCGCTCGCTGCCCGGCGGGCCGTCGCCATGGGCGACCACCACGCCCCAGGTGGGCATGTACGAGGCGGCCTCTGCCTGCCGTCCTTCCTCGTAGGGATGGCGCAGCAGCAGGTGCCAGCCCGAGGTGGTCTCCACCGGCCCCGCCACCTGTCCCTCCGCCATGACCTGCGCTGCCCCGTCCAGCGCCTGCATGCCCTCCTCGCCCGTGCGCCAGCACCCCAGCACGCCGCCCACGGCGCGCGACACGAGGTCCTCGCTCTGGGCGCGGGCGACCTCGGCGAAGGGCGTGCCGCGTCGCACGAGGTCCAGCGCGGCCTCGGCGCGGCGGCGCTGCAGCGAGGGCGCCTGCCGCTGGTTGCTGAACAGGATGTGCGAGAGGAACAGCGTGCGCGCGCGCTCCGGGATGGCCTGGGACGGCGACTGTGCGGGCGCTCCGCAGGCGGGCAGGCCCGCCAGCAGGGCGCCCAGGATCAGCAGCAGTCCGTGGCGCAGGTGCAGGCTCATGGCGCGCGCGACACCTGGCCGGCGTCCTCGACTTCCACCTGCGGGCTGCCGCGGTAGAGCGTGAGCGTGCCGCGCACCACCACGTAGCCGCGCGCCAGCCGCACCGGGTCCACGGCATCCAGCACCTTGCGGTCGCGGAACACCAACGGGATGTCCTTGCCCTTCTGGTGGGCCATGAACACGAGGAAGGGGAACTCGTCCAGCCGCATGCGACCCAGCGTGCCGAACAGCGTCACGGGCTTGCCTGCGCGTGCGGCGAGGCGCTGGCTGGCCTGCTCGGTGCCCAGCTCGATGCGGTCCTCGGCGTCCGGTGCGGCGCGCCAGGCGCTCACCTGCGCGGCGCGCTCCGCCCACCACGCCAGCCGCTCGTCGTAGTCGGGATAGTGATCCGGTCCCGCGCTGCCCCAGATGCCGCGGCGTGCCTCGCGGGCCTCGGCCTGCGCGGCCTCGAACTCGGCATCCAGGCGGCGGTTGCGCCCGTACTTCACGAAGTAGGGCGAGTGGCCGGCTCGCACCAGCTCCAGGGCCAGGTTCAGCTCGCGTCCGGGGCGCAGCACGATGACGTGGCCCAGCAGGCGGTCGAAGCCGTCTCGCTCGGGCCCCTGCAGGCCGTCGCGCTCGATGCGCAGCGCCGTGGCCCCGGCGAGCAGCTGGCGCACGAAGTCGCGCGCGGCCTCGCCGGCGGGCGTGCCGTACTTCACGGGCAGGGGGCTGTCGCCGCGCTTGTCGCGGGCGTAGGCCTTGAAGTCGGCCTCGGCGGCCTGGCGGTCCCGGTCGCGGTGGAACACCTCCTCGCAGTCCAGCCCCACGATGCGGATGGAGGGCTGGTCGGGCACGCGCACCGTGTCGCCGTCCACCACGGTGCCCTCGCCGATGGGGAACACGCCCACCACGAGCGGGTCGCGTGCGGCGCTCGCCGCCTTGGGGGCCTCGGGCGGGGCCGGTGCCGCAGGGGCGGCCGGGGCGGGGCCGTCGTCGGCGCGCAACGCAGCCGGGACGCAGGCCAGCGAGAGCACGAGCAGCAGGGCCACGGGCAGGGCCCGCAGCCCGAGCGGCCAGCGGGAGCGAGGCGGGACAGTGAGGGTGGGCATCGGCGCGAGGATACCTGCGCAGCGCGGGATCGGGCCCTCACCCGTCGCGTGCCATGGGTGCTAGGCTGCCCGCATGCCGCGTGGTCGCCGCAGGGTCCTCTGCATGCTCGGCCTGCTGGCCTGTGCCGCAGCGGCGGGGGCGGGCTTCCTGCCGTCACCCTCCCCGGCCTGCGCCGGGCCGGCGGGGTCGGCGCGCACGCCGGCCGAGGTCTACGAGCGCCGCACCCGGGCGGGCGATGCCATCGCCTACGTGGCAGGCGACCTCAGGCTGCGCGCCGGGGTCCCGGCCGCGGGCGACAGTGCGCTGCTGCTGCGGGTGGACGCCACGCGCAGCCTGGCCAACGACCTGCCGGGCCTCGTGCTGGCCCTGGAGGACGCGTTCCGTGACGGCCCGGCTGGCCTGCACGTCGGCGTGCTGGCGGCGGGCGGCGACAGCACGCCGCCCACCATGGTGCGCTCCAGGGCGCGCGCGGCGCTGGAGGCGCTGGCGCGCACGCCGGTCGAGGGCCCCAAGAACCTGCTGGCCGAGGTGCGTCGCGCGGTGGGCATCCTCGCGCGCACGGAGGTGACCGGCCCCAAGGCCTTGCTGCTCGTGACCGAGGAAGGGGGCGACGGCGAAGACGACGTGGAGGCCACGCGCGACCTGCTGCTCGGGGCGGGCATCTCGTTCTACGCCCTGGCGGGCGAGGCGGCCTTCGAGCGTGGCTGGTCGGTGCCGGACGTGCCGCGCAAGGACGAGGCCGCCGGCTGGACAGAACGCTTCTCGCCCGAGCTGCGCAAGCGCGAGGTCACGATGCACTTCGGCGCCGAGGTGGCGTGGCCCATGGTGCCCTACCGCTGGGAGGGCGACCTGGCGTGGACGGACTTCCTGTGGGTGGCGCCGCCGCGCTATCCGCTGCCCAGCGGCTTTGGCTACTGGCCGCTGGCGTCGCTGGCCTACACCAGCGGCGGGCGCTACTTCCTGCACGACTTCACGGCCCCGCAGGTGGCTGCCGGACAGGCGGGCCGGCGCACCACCCTCTACGACCCGTCGCGCCTCGCGCTGGTGGCGCCCGACTTGCGGCCCCGCTCGCGCATCCTGCGCGACCTCGCGCGCGAGGGGCGGGCGCGCTGCATCGTGCGCACGTGGGAGCGGCTGGCCGACGAGGCCGTGCCGCTGGTGGGCATGCTGGGCACGGTGGAGCTGGCGGGCACCTCCCTCGTGGCGCGCCCGGCCCGGATGCTGCGCTCCGTGGCCTTGCCGCCCACCTGGCATGCCAGCGAGGACGACCTCGCCCTCACGCGCCGCTGGGTGGACGCGCGCGTGGCGGTGATCGAGGCGTGCCTGCTGGGCTGGGAGCAAGAGGACAGCCGGCCGCGCGAGGAGGTGCCGGGGGCCAGCCCGCTGCTGGAACGGCTCGAGGCCGACTTCCTGCTGCTGGGGGCGCAACTGCGCCTCGCACGGTTCCATCTGGGGGAACTGGCGGCCGCGCTCGACAGCGTGCGGCCGCTGGACGTCACGCAGCGCCGCGTGCGCCTGCTGGAGAGCAGCATCGTGCTCTCGCCGGCCTCGCCGGGCTTGCGCCGGGGCGTGGACCTGGGCGATGCGGCTCGCACGCGCCGCCTGGCCGAGGCGGTCTTCGCGATGGAACGCCTGCGTGGCCGCTTTGCCTCCACGCCGTGGTCCTTGCTGGTGGAGAAGTCGGTGATCCGGACCTGGCGCAAGGAGGTGCAGATCGTCGAGGAAGCGCCAGAGCCGCGCCGCGCCGAGCCCGAGCCGCGGCCGCAGCGAGCCAGCCCGCCGCCGCAGGCGCCCACGCCTCCGCCCCCTCCGCCACAGCCCCCGCCCGCGGGCCCGCGCCCGGGCTCGGGTGGCGGCGGGCCCACCACGGGCGGCTAGCGCGCCCTGCAGCCTCGCGGGCCGCGTGCGTGGTAGCCTGCGAGAGTCGTTCGCGACGCGGGGCGTACCTCAGCGGTAGAGGTGCAGCTTTGGGAGCTGCTAGTCGTGGGTTCAAATCCCATCGCCCCGACCACCTTCGCGCGGCGCGGGCCATGACATCGTCGCAGCGGCGCGAGGCCGGCTGCGAGCCCGCCGGCCCCGGGCATGGAACGGGCCGGCCTCGGGGAGGCCGGCCCGCTCGCGGGACCAGGATCGTGCCGCCCGGGCGCGGCTACTTGGCGGCGGGAGCCGCGGCGGGCGCAGCCGCCGGGGCAGCCGCGGCCGGCGCGCAGGGGTCGCAGGGGTTGGGCGCGCAGGGGTCGCAGGCCGGGATCTTGCAGAACAGGTCCTGGCAGCAGCCGCCGAGGCTGCCGCCGACGAGCACCAGCAGGCCGGCCAGCGCGAGGTTGCGGATCTTCATGGGAGAGGCTCCAGGGAGACCGGGCGGGATGCCCGGAGGGTAGGGGAACGCGCAGGCTGCCCGCCTGCTTCCGGCATGCTAGCGCGCCGTCCGAAGGCGCGGTGAGCCTTGCGTGAAGGCAGCGTGAAAACCGGCGCCGGGGACTAGGTGCCCGTCGTGGGCGGAGGCGTGGTCCAGGGCGAGCCGGTGGGCACAGCCTGCTGCGGGGGGCAGGGCTCGCAGGGATCCGGGGGGATGCGCGTCGAGCAGCAGATGTCGTTGCAGCAGCCGGCCAGCAGGCCGCCAGCCAGCACGAGGCCCAGCAGCAGGGCGAGGGCACGGGGGGCGGTCATGGCATCTCCGGGGCGCGCTCCAGCTTGGCGCGGCGTACGCGAGGCAGCAGGGCATGAAAAGGAAGAAGGCGCAGGGCGTGCGCCCCGCGCCTTCTCGTTCGATCGATCCGCGGTGGAGCGGACTACTTGCCGCAGGCCTTGCCGCCGGCACCGCAGGCCGCCTCGGCGGCGGGAGCCGCGGGGGCAGCCGCGGGCGCCATGGCCGGGGCCGAGCCCATGCCCACGCGGCCGCTGGGGGCCGGGCAGCAGGGGCTCTGGTACACCGGCTCCGCGACGCACGGGGCGCAGGGGTTGGGCTCGCAGGACGAACGGCAGCCCGCCAGGGCCGCCACCGTGCCCACCAGGGCGACGAGCGAGAGAAGCTTCTTCATGTGACCGTGTCCTCCCAAGGGTTCCCGCGCCCCAACGGGCCCGGGCCAGGTTCGTACTTGAACCATCGGCAGGGGGGACAATAACCTTTCGCGCCTTCAACGCAACAACTCCCTCGCCCACGTCGGGTACGCGGGTGCCCCACGAGGGCTGCGCCGGCGTTGGCAAGCCCTCGATTGTCATGTTCGTGTCACGCGGGCATGCCTTCCGGCCCTCGCAGGGCGCCCGTACCCTGCACCGCCCGGGCTGGCCGGGCAGAGGCCGTCGGAGGGTCATCGCGTGAAGGTGCTCGTCGTCGGCTCGGGCGGTCGGGAGCACGCCCTGTGCCAGGCCCTGCGCAAGAGCCCCCGGCTCACGCGCCTGTGGTGCGCCCCCGGCAACGGCGGCATCGCGCAGGTGGCCACGTGCCTGCCCGAGCTGCAGGCCACCGACATCGACGGCCTGCTGGAGTTTGCCCGGCGGGAGCAGGTGGACCTGACGGTGGTGGGCCCCGAGGTGCCGCTGGTGGGTGGGCTGGCGGACCGTTTCGAGGCCGAGCGGCTCAAGGTGTTCGGGCCGCGCCGCGACGCAGCGCAGCTGGAGGGCAGCAAGGCGTTCGCCAAGGACTTCATGCACCGGCACAACATCCCGACGGCCGCCTACCGGGAGTTCAGCGATGTGCAGGAGGCCCTGCACCATGTCACGCACGCCGAGGCCTACCCGCTGGTGGTGAAGGCCGACGGCCTGGCGGCCGGCAAGGGCGTGACCGTGTGCGAGACCACGGCCGAGGCCGTGGCGGCGGTCGAGGCCTGCATGCGCCAGCGCCAGTTCGGCGACGCGGGCGCCAAGGTGGTGATCGAGGAGTTCTTGCGCGGCGAGGAGGCCTCGGTGCACGTGGTCACCGACGGCGAGACGCTGGTGGTGCTGCCGACGGCGCAAGACCACAAGCGCATCGGCGAGGGCGACACGGGCAAGAACACGGGCGGGATGGGCGCGTACAGCCCGGCCCCGATCGCCGAGGGCCCGGCGCTGGACAAGGTGCTGCACAAGATCCTGATCCCGACCATCGACGGGCTGAAGCGGGACGGCATCGTGTTCCGCGGCGTGCTCTTCGCCGGCCTGATGTTCACCAAGGGTGGCGCGCGCGTGCTGGAGTTCAACTGCCGCTTCGGCGATCCCGAGACCGAGGTCATCCTGCCGCGCCTCAAGACCGACGTGCTCTCGCTCCTGGAGCTGGCCGCGGCCGGTCGCCTCAAGGACCTTCCAGCCCTCGAGGTGGACGAGCAGGCCGCGGTGGGCGTGGTTCTGGCCTCCGCGGGCTACCCGGACGCGTACGCGTCCGGCAAGGTGATCCACGGGCTGGACGATGCGGGCCGCCTGCCGGGCGTGACCGTCTACCACGCGGGCACGCGGGCCAAGGACGACGGCGTGGTGACCTCGGGCGGCCGCGTGCTGTGCGTGACCGCGCTGGGCGCGGGCCACGGCGAGGCCCGCGACCGCGCCTATGCCGCCGTGGACAGCATCCGCTTCGAGGGTGCGTATGCGCGGCGCGACATCGCCATGCGTGCGCTGCGCACGCCGGGCCCCGTGCGTGGGGGCGGGCCACGCGCCTAGGCGCCACCCCCCTCCGCGGCGCCTGCGCCCTGCTCGCCGCGCTGCTGGCCGCGGGCGTGCCCGGGGGCCGCGCGCAGGCCGGGGAGGCGGGTGCGCAGCCCATCGCACGCGGCGTCGTGGCGGGCAGGCCCTGCAGCCTGCGCCCGCGTGGCGAGGCGCTGCGGACGGCGCTGCGCACCACGCGCCTCGCGCGCGTCGAGCTGGAGGACCTGCCGCTGCCTGCGCTGGTGCGCTGGCTGCGCACGGCGACGGGCTGGGCCTGGGCGCTGGATGCGCGCGCCCTGGCCGAGGCAGGCATCGATGCGGACACGGTGCGCGTGTCGGCACGGCTCGACGACGTGTCGGTGCGCACGTTGCTGGATGTCGTGCTGGAGGCGCACGGCCTCGCCCTGCGCGTGCAGGACACGCTCGTGTGGATCACGACGCGCTCGGCCGCCGAGGGCCCGCTGCTGACGCGGCGCTACGGGCTCGCGCACCTGCTGTGGGTGAAGGTGGACTTCCCGGGGCCGCAGGTCGGCCTGCGGCCCGAGGGGGGTGCGGCGCCGGTGACCGTGCCCGAGATGCCGGTGCCGGGCGATGCCCTGGCTTCCCCGGAACAGGTGCTGGACCTCGTGCAGCGCCTGGTGGCACCGGGCCGGTGGGACGAGGCGGGCTGGAGCCTGCGCGCCACGGCGCGCGACCTGGTCGTGCGGGCGCCGGCGGCCGTGCACGCGCAGGTGGTGCGCGTGCTGGGCATGCTCGAGGCCGTGAAGTAGGGCCCGCCGCGCGCACCGGCGCGGCGCTGGCGCGGCGCGGGTATCCTGCGCGCATGGCCCGCCGACCCGCCCGGCCCACCCGAGCTGCGGCCGCCCTGCCCTCGACCCCGCCGCCCGAGTCGGCCGTGCGAGCGCTGGAGGCATGGCTGCGACGCAAGGGGCAGAAGATGACGCAGCAGCGCCTCGACCTGCTGCGCGCGGCGCTGGCGCACGGCGAGCACTTCACCGCCGACGAGCTGCACGCGCGCCTGCGCGAGGAAGGCCGCGCCGTGGCCCTCGCCACCGTGTACCGCAACCTCGGCGTGCTGGAGGAGGCGGGCATCCTCGAGGGCCACGACTTCCAGAGCGGCCAGCGGCGCTACGAGCGCCGCCACGAGCGGGAGCACCACGACCACATGGTGTGCCTGGACTGCCGTGCCGTGGTGGAGTTCGAGGACCAGGCCATCGAGCGCCTGCAGGAACGGGCCGCAGCAGCCCACGGCTTCCGCATCCGCGAGCACCACCTCACGCTGTTCGTGGCCTGCGAGTCGTTGCTGCGCGAGGGGCGCTGTGCCCGCCGCGACCGTCGCGCCCCCGCGGCACCGCAGGCGTAGGGCGTGCATGGCCGCGGTGCCGCCGGGGGCCCCGGAGCAGGACGCGCGGTGGATGGCGCTGGCGCTGGCCGAGGCGCGCGCCGCCGCCGAGGCCGGCGACGTGCCCATCGGGGCCGTGCTCGTGGTGGGGGGCGCCGTGGTGGCGCGCGCGGGCAACCGGCGCGAGCGCGATCGCGACCCGACCGCGCATGCCGAGGTGCTCGTGCTGCGCGAGGCGGCGCGTGCGCGGGGCGACTGGCACCTCGAGGACGCCACGCTCTACGTCACGCTCGAGCCGTGCACGATGTGCGCCGGCGCGCTCGTGAACGCGCGGCTGGGCGCGCTGGTGTTCGGGGCGCCCGACCCGAAGGCTGGCGCCGTGGGCAGCCTCTACGACGTGCCGCGCGACCCGCGCCTCAACCACCGGCTGCCGGTCCGCATGGGCGTGCTGGCCGACGAGAGCGCCGGGCTGCTGCGCGCCTTCTTCCGGGCGCGACGCGCGGACCCCGGACCCGACGCGCCCACCCCGGCTTGACCTGCCGGTGGGGCGTGCCTACCGTCCCTGCTTCGCCGCCGCGGAGAGGTGCCGGAGCGGTCGAACGGGCCGGTTTCGAAAACCGGTGTAGTCGCAAGGCTACCCAGGGTTCGAATCCCTGCCTCTCCGCCATCCCCCTCGCCCGCGAGCGGCGCGCCCGCGCCGTCAGCGTGGGCCGGGCGACGGCGCGCGCCCGTCGTGGCCGTCCGCGTGCGGCGCCCCCAGCCCATAGCGGCGGGCCATGGCCCCGATGCTGCTGCGCACGAGCTCGACGAGCTGCGGCGGCTCCAGGGCCTCGGCCTCGGCACCCAGCGACAGCACCCAGTTGAGCACCTCGTAGAGGTAGGAGAGCTGCCACTCCACGACCACGCTGCCGTCCTCACGGCGCTCGACGATGCGCTGGCTGGGATGCTGCTCGATGTCCTCTGCCATGAAGGCGACGCGCGCGCCCAGCAGCACGCGCACGCGGTGCTGCTCGGGGCCGCGCTTGCGGCGGAACGCGCCCGCGTAGACCACGTCGGGATCCCATTCGCGCCGCACGAAGCGCTCGCCGCTCTCGGCGAAGGAGCGCATGCGCGTCGGCAGGAAGGTGCGCCAGTCTCCCGCCTGCCGGTCCCAGCCGTCCAGCTGGAACCATCCCTCCACGAACGCGATGCCGTGCGGCTCCACGGTGCGGGCTGCGGTGCGGCCGCGGTCGCCGCGCACGGGGTACTCGAAGGTGACGAGGCGCTGGTCGTGCACGGCCAGCCACCAGCGTTCCACCGCGTCCAGCACGTTGCCGGCGGACTTGATGCGCACGGGGCGCGGCGTGGTGCGCAGGGTGCGCGGGACGGGCGCCTCCACCCGGCCGCCGCGCAGCTGCGCGAGGGCCTCGCGCAGCGCGCGCGGGGCCACCGGGTCGGTGCCCACCACCGAGGCCATCCACTCGGCCATCAGCCACGCATCCGTGGACAGGAACAGGCCCACGGGCAGCCGCTTGCGCGGGTCGCGGTAGCGGTAGCCGCCCGAGGCCCGGTCGAACTCCGCGCGCAGCCCGAAGTGCTCGTCCAGCTCCTCCACGTAGCGGCTGATGCTGCGCTCGCTGGTGGGCACGCCCGTGCGGTCCGAGAGCCGCCTGGCCAGCTCGCGTCGGGTGCAGCGCTCGGTGCGCAACAGGCGGTCGAGCGCGATGAGCTGGCGCAGGTGCGCCATCTCGATGGCGGGGCGCTTGCGGTCGCGGGCCGCCGCACGGGCGCGGCCGCGGGCGTCGGTGCGCGAGCGTGCGTCACGGCGTGCTGCGGCCATCGGGTGGTCCGGTCCCTCCGCGGCTTGCGGCGTGGCGCCCTCGCGCGGCCGCGACCCTTGCTTGCCCTGCCCCACGCTAGGCATCTCCCCCTGCACGCGCAAGGCTGCGCTGGCGCAGCCGCTCGCGCGCACGCAGGCGCAGGTGCGGTGCCGGCAGGCCGGCGGAGGGCGTGCTGCGCACGCGGAACACGGTCACGACCACCAGCCGGCCGGCCCGGGCCTCCACGACCGCGGCCAGCCAGCGGCGCTGCCCCTGCGGCGAGAGCGAGGGGCCGACCAGCCACTGGCGGTGGGGGAGGCGGCAAGGCCCGCAGAGGAAGGGCTCGAGCAGCAGGCCTTCGAGCTCACGCGGTCCCACGCCCCGCTCCACGCAGCGCGCGCGGGCATGCGCGGTCAGGACGATGCCGCTGGCAAGCGGTTGCTGCTCCAGCAGGCTGGGCGCATGGGAGGTGGGCTCGAGGCAGGCCATGCGACAGGTCCATGCGCGGATCGCGGGCGGTGGGGTTCACCGTCGCGCCTGCGGCGGCACCTTGCCCGGGCACCTTGCCAACGGGTGGCAAGGTGCTCGATTCCACGGGCATGCATGCTTACAAAGGGCTATCGCCCGCAGGCCCGGCGGGTCTAGCCCTTGATCACGACGAAGGGCTCGAGCCGCGCCACCAGGCGGGCCAGGCCGGCGCGGGCCACCACGCCGACCACCTCGGCCACGTCCTTGTAGGCGCCCGGATGTTCCTCGTCCACCGTGCGACGGCTGGCGGCACGCACGGCGATGCCGCGCTGCTCCAGCTCCTGCAGCACGTTGCGCTGTCGCGTGTCAGCCTGGGCGCGCGTGCGGCTCTGCAGCCGGCCGGCCCCGTGGCAGCACGAGCCGAAGGTCTCGCGCCACGCGCCGTCCTGGCCCACCAGCACGAAGGAGTACCGGCCCATGTCGCCGGGCACGATCACGGGCTGGCCCGAGGCGCGGTAGGCGGCTGGCGTGAGCGGGTGGCCGGGCGGGAAGGCGCGCGTGGCGCCCTTGCGGTGCACGAGCAGCTCGCGCTCCACGCCGTCCACCACGTGGCGCTCGAGCTTGGCGATGTTGTGGCAGACATCATAGACCTGGTGCAGCGTCGCCTGCGGGCCCACGACGCGAGCGAAGGCGCGCCGCACGCGGTCGGCGATCACCTGCCGGTTGGCGAAGGCGAAGTTCACTGCAGCGCGCATCGCGCCGTAGTAGCGCTGCGCCTCCGGCGAGCGGAACGGTGCGCAGGCCAGCTGCGGGTCGGGCAGGTCGATGCCGTGGGCCGTCGCGCTGGCACGCATCACCGGCAGGAAGTCCGTGCACACCTGGTGCCCGAGCCCGCGGCTGCCGCAATGGATGAGGACGGCGGTGGCGCCCTGCACGAGGCCCATCGCCTGCGCAGCCGCCTCGTCGTAGACCTCGGCCACGCGGTCCACCTCGAGGAAGTGGTTGCCCGAGCCCAGCGTGCCCAGCTGGTCGCGTCCGCGGCGACGCGCGGTGGCGGACACCTCCTGCACCGCGGCGCCCGGCAGCACGCCGCCCTCCTCCGTGTGCTCGAGGTCGGCGGGGTTGCCCCATCCGCGCGCCACGGCCCAGCGTGCGCCCTCGCGCAGCACGGCGTCCAGGCTGGCCTCGTCCAGCACGAGGTCCTCGCGCGCCGAGCCCATGCCGCTGGGCACCTCGTGGTCCAGCGCCTCGGCCAGCGCCTGCCGCCGCGCGGCCACGGCCTCGGCGGGCTGGGCGCTGGCCAGCAGCCGCACGCCGCAGTTGATGTCGTAGCCCACGCCGCCCGGGCTGATCACGCCCGTGGCCGGATCGAAGGCGGCCACCCCGCCGATCGGGAAGCCGTAGCCCCAGTGGAGGTCGGGCATCCCCAGCGAGGCGCCCACGATGCCGGGCAGGCAGGCCACGTTGCGCACCTGCTCCAGCGCCTTCTCGTCGTGCATGCGGGCCAGCAGGGCGGCGTCGGCGTAGACCACGCCCTCCACGCGCATCGGGCCCTCGCGGCGCACGCGCCAGCGCAGGCCGTCGATGGGTTCCACGTGCACCGGGCCGGGCTGCATCAGAGGTCCAGCACCACGACCGCGCGCCACGGGCTCGCCTCGCTGCCCGGCTCCACGCGCAGGTCGTGGTAGGTGACGGCCTTGACCACGCGGTCGGGAGGCTCACGCCGTGGATCGGTGGGCTGGGCCAGCAGGTGGCCCTCGAGGCGGCCCGCCTCCACGCGCACGAGGCGGGCGCCGCGGGGCACCGAGCCGTGCTGCTCGTAGGCCAGCAAGGCTTGCGTGAGCCAGGCCACCAGCAGGTCCTCGCGGTCGGCTCCCGTCACGGACAGCGGCAGGTCACGCGAGACGGGCTCGCCCGCATGGGGCCGCAGGACCTCGCCCAGCGCCACGGTGGCCTCGTGCACCAGCGCCTCCCACGAGGGCGCAGTCACCTCGAAGGCCGCATCGGCCGTGTGGGGCAGCATGCGGAACGCGGGGGCCATGGCAGGATTGTGCCACCGGGCCCGCCGCGCGGGCCTGCTCCGCAGCCCCGCCGCGCCCGGCGCACCGGGGCCTCAAGGCGACGCGCCCGGCAGGGGCATGGCTTGCTCGCGCGCCAGCCGGGAGCGGCGTGCTGCCAGGGCCAGCAGGCGTTCCTCCACGCGGGCGTTGACCGAGCCGGGGGTCCAGCGTCCTTGCGCGTCGCGCTCGCCGGCAGGCAGGCCCGTGAGCAGCTCGAGCGCCTCGTCCACCGTGGCGATGGCGTGCACGTGGAACCGCCCTGCGGCGGCTGCCTCCACCAGGTCGGGACGCAGCATCAGGTGGCGCACGTTGCTGGCCGGCAGCAGCACGCCCTGCGTGCCCGTCAGGCCGCGCGCGCGGCACACGTCGAAGAAGCCTTCCACCTTCTCGTTGACGCCGCCCACGGCCTGCACCTGGCCGGCCTGGCTCACCGAGCCGGTCAACGCCAGGTCCTGCCGCAGCGGGACGTCGGCGATCGCCGACAGCAGCGCCACGAGCTCGGCGGTGCTGGCGCTGTCGCCGTCCACGGGTCCGTAGGACTGCTCGAAGGCCAGCGTGGCCTCCAGCGACAGGGCCTGCTCGGTGGCATAGCGCGCGCCGAGGAAGCCGGCCAGCAGCAGCACGCCCTTGCTGTGCAGCGGCCCGCCCAGCTCCACCTCGCGCTCGATGTCCACCACCTGCCCCTTGCCCAGGCGCACGCGGGCCGTGATGCGGCCCGGGCGCCCGAAGCTGGCGTGGCCCAGCTGGCTCAGCACGAGGCCGTTGACCTGGCCCACCTTGCGGCCCTCGGTGTCGATGAGCAGCGTGCCGCGGCGGATCTCGTCCAGCACCCGCTCCTGCAGCCGTCCCTGCCTGCGTTGCTGCTGCGCGATGGCCTGCTCCACGTCGCAGGCCTGCACCAGCTCGCGCCCGTGCGCGCGCGCGGCGTGGTCGGCCTCGCGCAGCAGGTCGCCAATGGCCTCCACGCGCGCGGTGAGGCGGGTCGCGTCCTCGCCCAGCCGCGCCGCCTGCTCGATCACGGCCGCGACAGCCTCGCGGCGCAGGGGGTGCAGGCGCTCGCGCCGCACCAGGCCGGCCACCAGCCGTGCGTAGGCGAGGTCGCTGCCCTCGTCCCAGGGCAGGTCGTCCTCGAAGTCGGCGGCGACCTTGAACAGGCGGTGGAAGTCCGGCTCAAGGGCGTCCATGAGGTAGTAGAGCGAGCGCTCGCCCAGCAGCACCACCTTCACCGCCAGAGGCACCGGCTCGGGCTCCAGCGTCGTGGTGCTCACGAGGCTGAGCATCTGGCCCAGCGACTCGATGCGGATCTCGCCGGATCGCAGGGCCCGGCGCAGGCCTTCCCACGCATAGGGCTGCAGCACGAGGTCGCGCGCGTCCAGCAGCAGGTAGCCACCGTGGGCACGGTGCAGGGCGCCGCCCTTCACGAGCCGGAAGTCGGTGGTCAGCGCGCCAAGGTGCGCCACATACTCCACGCGGCCCACCAGGTTCTGGTAGGTGGGGTGGTCTTCCTGCACCACGGGCGCGCCGCGGGTCTCGGCGTGGTCCACCACGATGTTGACGCCGTAGCGCCGCAGGGGCCCCGTTGCGCCGTCCAGCCCGGGCTCCAGCGCGGCCAGCAGGGCCGGGCCCGGGCCCTCGGGGGCATGCAGGAAATCGTCGGCGTGCTCCAGCACGTCCTCCTGCAGGGCCTGCAGGTGCTCCACCACGGCTGGCAGGTCGGCATGGCGTCGTGCGACGGCCTCGACCAGCGGCTGCACGGCGCGTAGCAGCGCCTGCCGGACCAGCTCCTTGACGCGCGCGCGCAGCTCGCGCTCCATGCGTGGCGCCTCCGCGAGGATCTCGTGCAGCTGGCGCTCGAAGCGCTCGCTCTCGGCCTCGCGGCGCTGGCGCTCCTCTGCGGGGAGCTTCTGGTACTGGTCGGGGGCCAGCACTGCGCCGTCCGCGAGCGGCGCGAAGCCGTAGCCCAGCGGCGTGCGCAGCAGGCCCAGACCCGCCGCCTCGGCGGCGACGCGCAACGACTCCAGCTGCTTGCCGTGGCGTTCCTTGAACTCATCGGCCAGCGCCTCCTTGCGGCGCCGCTGCTCCTCGCCCTCCATCGCCGACGGGATGGCGTTGCGCAGGTCCTCGACAAGGCCGGCCATGTCGCGTTCCAGCACGCGCGCGCGGCCCGCCGGCAGGCGCAGCGCCTTGGGCCGGTGCGGCCGGTGGAAGTCGAGCACGTAGCAGATGTCGTCTGGCACCGGCTCGCGGGCGGCCCGCTCCTCCAGCATGGCCCGCACGATGGCCTGCCGCCCCGTGTCTGCCGGGCCCATCGCGAACATGTTGAAGCCCTCGCGCTGGATGCCCGTGCCGAAGCGCAGGGCTTCCAGCGCGCGCTCCTGCCCCAGCGGATGGGCCAGGGGCTCGAGTGTCGCCGTGGTCTCGAAGGGCAGGCTCTCGGGTGGGCAGCGCCGGCGCAGCCTGTCGGGGGGCAGGGGCGGCAGGGCCGGCCGGGGAGGGATGGGCATGCGATGTGGCCTCCGGGGCCAGGGATGTCGTCTCGCACCGCCCCACGGCGCAGCCCCGCTTGCGCGATGCTGGCGATGGCGGAGGGATCGTGGTGCGCCGTCCCTAGGCCACCGCCGGCCGGGCCAGCACGACGGGCAAGTGCGTGTGCGCGAGCACGTCGCGCGCCACCGAGCCCAGCGTGAGGTGGTCGTGGTGCCCGTTGCCGTGCGTGCCCATCACGATGAGCTCGGCCTGCACGTCGGCGGCCGTGCGCTCGATGGCGGTTGCGGGGGGCAGGTCGTGCGCCACATGCACGCGATGCAGCACGGAGCCGGATGCGGCCAGGCGCGGCCTCAAGTGTCGCTGCCGCGTCTCCAGCTCGCGCTCCAGCGCGTCGAGCAGCCGCGGCATTCGCGTGGCGCAGGGCAGTGGCCCGCCGCCGCCCACGGTCGCGAGCACGCCCTCCTCCAGCACGTGCAGCAGGTGCACCGTGCCGCCGGGGAGGGCCAGCGTGAAGGCCAGCTCCAGGGCGTCATCGCTGACCGGGCTGAGGTCGGTGGGGCAGAGGATCACGCGGCAGGCGCAGGTCATGAGTGGCTCCAGCGTCCCGGCGACCAGCGTGATCCATGTCGGCAGGCCTGTCCATGCACATGAGCAATTGACTCCTGCGGGAGACGGGACCACGTGCCCGTGCTGTCCACGGCACGTGAGGTCAACTGCCGTCGTGCTTGTCTCGCTTGCGATCGCCACGACGCAGGCGATCCTCGAGGTGGCGACGCTGCGCGGCGTAGAAATCGCGCAGGAAGGGCTCGGCGTCCTCGGGCCGTTCATCGTGGCTCCAGCCCGTGCGCGCGCGCACCAGCCGGCTCAGCTCCACCAGCGTGGCCTGGTGCCCTGGGAGGCGCGCGTCCATGCGGAGCAGGCGTTCCAGGGCAGCCAGCTCCGCTTCTCCATACACCTTTAGATGGATATCAAGGAAGGGTCGCTGCACGCTCGCGTGGGGCTCGGCCAGGTCTGGCCACAGCACCACGCGCGGGGCACGCACCACGCGGGTGCCGGCCACGAGGTCGCCCAGCCGCGCGCCGCTGGGGTGCAGTGCCGGGAACAGCAACAAGCCCAGCACCCACACGCTGGACAGGACCCGCAGCCATGGTGCAGCGTCGGGCATCAGGGTCTCGGGCGCCAGCAGCAGGCCCAGCGGCAGCCACAGCTCGACCTCGCGCATGAGGTTGCGCGCCACCAGCGCACGCACGCCCATCGGCCCTCCTCGCGCATCCACCACGCGCAGGCCGGCCAGTCGCTTGCCCACGCTGCGGCCGCGCCCGGCCAGCTCCAGCAGGAGGAACCAGCCGGTGCGCAGCAAGAACACCGTCAGCCAGCCCAGCGCCAGCACCCAGCCCGGCATGGCCTCCAGCATGCCCACCGTGACATCGCCCCCGAGGGCCAGCAGCACGAGCGCGAGCCCGCCGAGCAGCACGCCCAGCAGCAGCAGGAAGTCCACCCCGAAGGCGTAGGCTCGCTCGCCCAGCGACCCCAGCTCGAGCGTGAGCGCGACGCCCTCCGGCACGACCACCGTGATGCTGCGCGCGCCGGGCGCGCTCAGGGTGCCTGATGCGGTGGCAGGCGGCGTGGCGGCGGGGCTCATGGGCGCTCCGGGGGCGGCGTGCGCGGGGCCAGCAGCCATGCCGCCACGGCAGCGGTGGACACGGCGGCCATGCCATAGCGCACGCCGATGTCGGTCACGGCCTGCCGGAACCAGCCTTCCAGCACGCCGGCCACGGCCAGCAGCAGCACGGCGCCCATGACCAGCACCGCGGCGCTGCGCCCGGCCTCAGCCAGCGCGTGGCTGCGCCCCTGCCGCCCGGGCATCCACCGGGCGCGTCCCAGCGCGAGGCCGGCACCGCCGCACAGGGCCACGGCCGTGAGCTCGGGCACCCCATGCGGGAGCAGCCAGCCGAGCAGGTCGGCGCCCAGCCCGCGCGCGACGTGCAGCTGCACGAAGGCGCCCAGGACCAAGCCATTGCCCAGCAGCAGCAGCACGGTAGGCAGGCCGACGACGATGCCCAGGGCGAAGCAGAGCAGGCCCACGCGCGCGTTGTTGACGAAGAGGAAGCTGGCGAAGGGTGCCGGCTCCGTGCCGGGCCCGGCGTAGAGCGCCTCGCGCAGCGCCTCGGTGCTGGCGGCCGGGGTGCGCCCCGAGGCGAGGCCCTCGGGCACGATGGCGTAGAAGGCCTCGGGGTCACGGGCCACCAGCCCGTACCCTGCCAGCCCGCCCACCAGCAGCAGTGCTGCCGCCAGCAGCACCGGCCCCGCCAGCGCACGCAGCGCCTGCTGCAGGCCCGGATGCAGGAAGCGGCGCAGGCTGCTGCCCGGCGTGGCGTGCACGCCGTGCACCACGAGGCAGGCCCGCGTCGCGAGTGCCTCCAGCCACGAGCGCAGGTTCTCGTCCAGCGACAGGGCGCGCGCGGCCGAGAGGCTGGCCACCACGCCGCGGTAGAGCGAGGGCAGCCGCAGCATCTCGGCGGCCGTCAGGGCGCGCACGCCCCCGGACTCGACACGCACCACCAGCGCCTCCAGCTCGCGCCATGCCGCCTCACGCTCGCGGCGGAACTGGGTGCTGCGCAGGACGAGCGTCATCCGACCAGCTCCCGGCGCTTGACGCGCAGCCAGCGGCGCAGCACCTCGGGTGCGAGGTGGGCCCCGGGCGCATCCACCACCTGCACGCCCAGCCGTGCGATGCGGTGCAGCAGCCGGGAGCGCTCGTGCAGCAGGTCTTGCGCGGCCACGGCGGCGGGCCGCGCCTCGCGCGAGGCGGGCATGGTCCCCGCCTGCTGGACGAGGCCGGCGTCGGACAGGGTGGCGAAGAGCACCACGTGCCGTCGCGCCAGCCGCTCCAGCGGCTCGAGCATCAGCTCGCCGGCCACCACGTCGCTGAACTCCGTGAACAGCACCACCAGCGAGCGTCGCTCGAGGCGCCCGCCGAGCCCGGCCAGCCCCAGCGCCAGGCTGCTCTCGACGGGGCGGGTGCAGAGGCTGCCCAGCGCACGTCGCAGCACCTCGTGGCGCGACAGGCTGGCTGCCGGTGCCAGCCATGCGTGGGGACGCTCGTCGAAGGCGTAGAGGCCCACGCGATCGCCCGCCTTGAGCCCGGCCCAGGCCAGCAGCAGGCTGGCCTCCACGGCGTGGTCGAGCCGCTGCAGGCCCTGCACGGTGCCCGCCATGGCGTGGCCCGTGTCCAGCGCCAGCACCAGCCGCTGGCTGCGCTCGGCCCGCCGCTCGTGCCCCAGCAGGTCCCGGTGGCGTGCGGAGGCACGCCACGAGATCGCGCGCGGGTCCATGCCCTGCGTCCACTCGCGCAGTGCGTGGAACTCGCTGCCGTCGCCCAGCATGCGCTCCACGGTGATGCCGTGCTCGAGGTTGCGCGTGCCCAGCACGGCCAGCGCGGCCTGCCGCACGCGCTGGGTGCTGGGCAGTACGTGCACCTCGTGCGCGGCCTCCTGCAGGCGCTCGCAGCACAGCAGGCCCCAGGGGCTGGTGACCCGCAGCCGCAGGGCATGCACGCGCGCGGGGCCACGCCGGCCCGGCATCAAGGGGAGCGCCAGGCGTGCGCGGCCCGTGGCGTCGGTGCGGCAGGCGGCGGGCCGCGCGGGCAGGCCCAGCGCCTCGTCGGCGTCCAGCAGGGCCTCGGCCCGGGTCGCCGGCAGCCCCTCCAGCCGCAGCGTGGCCTCGCTGGGCTCGGCCAGCAGCGCCTGGGGGGGCACGTCGAGCGTGGCAGCCAGCGCCCTGTGCTGCGCCGCCAGGCGAGCCCCGTCCACCGCAGCCGCGCACAGCAGCACGCCCAGCGCGGCCACCCATGCTGCCGCGGGCAGCAGCGTCACCGCCTCCAGCAGCAGCGCGAGCAGGGCGAGCCCCAGCAGGGGCAGCGCACAGCGGGCCAGGCGGGGCGTGGGAAGCACGGTGGGGTGGGCCGGTGGGGGTGGCGGGCTCGGTGCAGGGCGGGATCAGCGCGGGGCGGGCACGCCGGCCAGCAGCGAGGCCAGCACGGCGTCGGTGCCCTGCCCCTCCAGCTCGGCGGCGGGCGAGAGCACGAGGCGGTGGGCCAGCGTGGGCACCGCGAGGTCCTTGACGTCGTCGGGCAGCACGAAGTCGCGACCCTGCAGCACGGCCCGGGCCCGCGAGGCGGCCAGCAGCATCGCGGCCGCGCGCGGCGAGGCGCCGCAGGCAAGGCTGGGATGCCCGCGCGTGGCGCGCACGACGTCCACGGCGTAGTCCACCACCTCGTCGGAGGCGCGCACGGCGGCCACGGTGGCCCGCGCCTGCACCAGCCAGGCCTCGTCGGCCACGGGCTCGAGGCCCAGCGAGGCCAGTACGGGCGGTGCCGCGCTGCGGCCGTGGGAGCGCACCAGCGTGCGCTCGGCGTCACGCGCGGGGTAGCCCACCTGCAGCCGGAACAGGAAGCGGTCCAGCTGCGCCTCGGGCAGGGGGTAGGTGCCCTCCTGCTCCACCGGGTTCTGGGTGGCCACCACGAAGAAGGCGGGGCCCAGCGGCCACGTGGTGCCGTCCAGCGTGACGGACCGCTCCTGCATCGCCTCCAGCAGCGCCGACTGGGTCTTGGGCGGCGCGCGGTTGATCTCGTCAGCCAGCAGCACCTGCGTGAAGATGGGTCCGCGCGTGAGCACGAAGCGGTTGGCGCTGAAGTCGAAGAGGTTGGTGCCCAGCACGTCGCCGGGCATCAGGTCCGGCGTGAACTGGATGCGGCGCCACGACAGCTGCAGTCCGGCCGCGAAGGTGCGCGCCAGCAGCGTCTTGGCCGTGCCCGGCACGCCCTCCAGCAGCACGTGGCCGTCGGCCAGCAGGGCCACGAGCATGCGCTCGAGGGCCTCGCCCTGCCCGACCACCACCCGCTCGCACTGTGCCCGCAGGCGGCCTGCACGTTCACGGATCGCGGCGACGTCCATGGTGGACCTCCTCCTTCCAGTGGTGGATGCGCTGGGCTTCGCCCAGCATGCTGCTCACGGTGGGGCGGCCGCGCGCCAGCACGGACTCCACGCCCGCGGCCAGCGAGGCCGAGGGCGGCAGGCCGCGCTGCGCGGCACGTGCGTCCAGGGCGGCGCGCGCTGCCGCGGGCCCGACCCGGCTCCCGGCCTGCCGCTCCAGGCACTCGCGCTCGATGCCTTGTGCGTAGGCGCGCAGCACGGCCTCGCGCGGGTCGCCGCGCTCCAGCAGCCGTGCGGCGCTGGAAACCAGCGCCTCGCGGCCTGCCGCACGGGCCGGGCCAGGCGAGGGCGTCCCCGGCGAGGGCGCCGGGGCCGGTGCAGGCCGCAGTCGCGACATGCCGGCGCCCAGCGCCAGCAGGGCCACCAGCAGCAGCGAGACGGTGACGAGGCCCATCGCGCCCTGCAGCAGCAGGGGCGTCACGCGCTGCGGCGCGACGTGGCCTTGCCAGGTCTCGTCCCACACCAGCGTCCCCCGGCCGCGCAGCTGCTCGAGCAGGGCCAGCGCGAAGGCGGCGTTGCTGTCGCGGCCCAGCGCATGGTGGGCGAGCGGGTCGGGGTCGGCCAGCACCACCACCTCGTGGCCGGCCACGCGCAGGCGGCCCAGCAGCACGCCCTCGTCGCATGCGATCCACGGCTCCAGCCGCAGGCTGGGCTCCAGCAGCTGCAGCGGGCCGGCGGGCACGGGCGATGGCAGGTCCATCGAGCGCTCCCACGCGCTGGGCCCGGGCATGCGGGTCACGCGACGTGCCGTGAGTCCCAGCGGCGCGAGCACGGCATCCACCTGCTCGAGGGGACGCAGGCTGCTGCCGTCCATCCAGCGCGGCTCGTGCGCGAGGGGCGGGCCGGGCAGGCGCTTGGGAAGCACCAGCAGCGTCCGGCCCGCATGCTCCAGCATCCCGTCCAGCGCCGGCCGGCCTCCCCGCGGGCCCAAGCGGGGCTCGGGCTCGACCAGCACCAGCGTGTCTTGCTCGCGCACGCGCTCGGTCGATGCCCAGCGGCTGCGGGTCACGGGCACCTTGCGCTGTGCCAGCAGGTCCAGCAGCGCCGCGTGGCCCAGTCCCGACAGGCTGTAGCCGTCGCTGCCGCGCGTGGGCTGCGGAGCCTCGCCCAGGCCCACCAGCACGTGACCGAGGAACATGGCCAGCGACACGATCGCGAGCGCCAGCAGCACGCCGCGTACGCGCCGCTGCCCGCTCATGCCGCGTTGCCCGGGCCGGCCAGGCGCGCGTAGCGCTCGCGGGCGGCCCTCCACGTGCCTGCATCCAGCGCCTGCCCGCCGAAGTGGCTCACCTCCACGGCCTCCACCAGCCATGCCAGCACGGAGCGCGCCTCGGCGTCCAGCGGCAGGCGCTGCAGCAGCTCGCGGCTCGTGAGGTCGGGCGGCAGCGCCAGCCGGGCCCGCGCCGCCAGCAGGGCCAGCGCGTCCAGCAGCAGCCGGTGCACGGCCCGCTCCCACTGCCCGCTGGCCGCCAGCCGGTCGGCCGGCTCGAGCGCCGCCGCGGGCAGGCGCACGGCCTCGACGGCTGCGGGCGGGGTGGCTTCCCGGGCCCGCAGGCCCCGCCGCCGCAGCCACTGCACCAAGACCGTGCCGAGGAACAGCGCCAGCGCCACGCCCAGCGCCACCAGCAGCCAGGCCACCCACGGGCCGGCTGCTGCCCCCGGTCCAGCCCGCCGTCGCGAGGGCTCGTCCTCCGGAGGCTGCTCCACGCGCCGCGGCGGCAGGGGTGCCTCGGCGCCGGGCCGCGGTGCGCCGTCGCGGGGGGCCTCCAGCGCCGCCTGGGCACCGAGGCGCGCCAGCGCCGCGCGTGCCGCCTCGTCCATGTCGGCGAGCGGCGCCCCCAGCAGCAGTGCGCAGGCGAGGGCGGCGGAGGCGAGCACGCGCGGACTGTACCGCGCCGGCTACCGCTCGAGGCGACGCACGGTCTTGACGGGCTTGGGCGCGAGGCGCACGCCGCGCGCGGCGACGCCCGTGGGCTCCAGCGTGCCGAGGTCGAACTCCGCCTCGCTCACGCGCTGGTACTTGGCGGGCACGAAGGCGAGGTGCACCTTGCCGGGCTGCTCGTCGGGCAGCAGGAGGTCCACGCTGCCCTCGCCGCCCGGCACGAGCGCGTACTCCTTGCCCTTGATGAAGCCCTGGATGTGGACACGCTTGCCGTAGCAGGCCTTGTCCTTGGTGCGGTAGACGACCGTGAAGGGCTGGCCCTTCTCCGGGTCGAACACCGAGATCCACAGGGCCTTGCCGGGCACCAGCATCTTCTCGGGAGGCTCCACGATGCGGTAGGAGCCATCCTTGCTCACCACGAGGATGCGGGCGAACTCGCTGACGGTGAGCTGGAACTGGTCGCCGCGCACGGAGGTGCCGAAGAAGCCCGACTCCGGGTCGTAGGCCAGGCGCAGGTTCTCGCGGGCCACGGCGCGCTTGTCCACCGTGGCGAAGGTGGTGATCTTGGTGCGGCGCGGCCACTCCTTGCCATGCCGCGCCAGCAGGTCTTCCAGCCACGCCGTGGCCGTCTTCACCATGTTGGACAGCTTCTTCTCGGTGGCCGCCACCTGCTCGAGGATGCCTTCCACCTCCTCTTGGTGGCGGGCGATGTCGTAGGCCGAGATGCGCCGGATGCGGATCTCCAGCAGGCGCGCCACGTCCTCGTCCACCATCGGGCGCACGAACTGCTTCTTGAAGGGGTCCATGCCGTCCCAGACGGCCTTGTCCACCGCCTCCTGCGTCTTGGCCGCCTCGATCTTCTTGTAGACGCGGTTCTCGATGAAGATGCGCTCGAGCGTGAGCCAGTGCTGGCGGTCCAGCAGGCGGCCGAGCTCGCCCTTCAGCTGGCGGCGCAGCGTCTCCTTGAGGCTCTCGGTGCAGGCCTCGATCACCTGCTTGACCGTCTTCTCCACCGGGTGGCGGTCCTCGATCACCACCAGCGTGCTCTGCAGCGTGACCTCGCAGTCGGTCCACGCGAAGAGCTGCGGCACGGTCTCGTCGGCATGCACGCCGCGCGGCAGGTCCACCTGGATCTCGACCTTGTCGGTCGTCAGGTCCTGGATGCCCTGGATCTTGATCTTGCCCTTGGTGGCGGCCGCCTCGATGGACGCGATCAGCGCCTCGGTGGTGACCCCGTAGGGCACCTCGCGGATGACGATGGTCTTGTCGTCGGGGCAGTCGATGCGCGCGCGCACCCGCACCTTCCCCTTGCCATCGGCGTACTCGCTGGTGTCGGCGAGCCCCCCCGACGGGAAGTCCGGGTCGAGGCGGAAGCGCTTGCCCGCGAGGCAGGCGATCTGGGCCTTGAGCAGCTCGGGGAAGTTGTGGGGCAGGATGCGCGTGGAGAGGCCCACGGCGATGCCCTCCACGCCCAGCATCAGCACCACGGGGATGCGTGCCGGCAGCGCCACGGGCTCCTGCCGGCGGCCGTCGTAGGAGGGGACGGTGTCCGTGAGGCTGGGGTCGAAGAGCGTCTCGCGCGCCAGGGGCGTGAGGCGGCACTCGATGTAGCGCGCGGCCGCGGCAGGGTGCCCGGTGATGGGGGAGCCGAAGTTGCCCTGCCGCTCGATGAAGTAGCCCTTGTTGGCCAGCACCACGAGGGCGTCCCCGATGGAGGCGTCGCCGTGCGGGTGCAGCTTCATCGTCTCGCCGATGACGTTGGCCACCTTGTGCAGCTTGCCGTCATCCATCGCGCGCAGCGTCTCGAGGATGCGCCGCTGCACGGGCTTGAGCCCGTCGCGCAGGTCAGGGATGGCACGGTCGACGATGACGTACGACGCGTACTCCAGGAAGTTCTGCCGCATCAGCGGCTCGAGGTTCGCCATGGCTAGATCACGTCCGTGACGAGGTTCTGCTCGATGAACGTGCGCCGCTCCGGCGTGTTCTTGCCCATGAAGAACTCGAGGCAGCGGTCGACCTCGCCCACGTTGCGGGTGGTCACGGGCACGAGGCGCATGTCCGGGCCGATGAAGCGCGCGAACTCCTTGGGGCTGATCTCGCCCAGGCCCTTGAAGCGCGTGATCTCGTGGTTCTTGAGCGCTGCCGACGCCTTGTCGCGCTCGGCCGCGCTGTAGCAATAGCGCGTCTCGTCCTTGTTGCGCACGCGGAACAGCGGCGTCTCCAGCAGGAACAGGTGGCCTCGCGTCACCAGCTCCTCGAAGTAGCGCAGGAAATAGGTGATCAGCAGGTTGCGGATGTGCATGCCGTCCACGTCGGCATCGGTGGCGATGACCACGCGCTGGTAGCGCAGGCCGTCGAGGCCATTCTCGATGCCCAGCGCCCGCATGATGTTGTAGAGCTCCTCGTTCTTGTAGACCGCGTCGCGCTGCAGCCCGTGCACGTTCAGGGGCTTGCCGCGCAGGCAGAAGATGGCCTGCACCTCGACGTCGCGCGAGGGCACCATGCCGCCGCCCGCGCTGTCACCTTCCGTCAGGAAGATCGTGCTCTGGTCGGCGCGCTTGCTGCCGTCGCCCAGGTGGGCACGGCAGTCGGTGAGCTTGGGGATGCGCAGGGCCGTGGTGCGCTCGCGCTCGCGCACGTCCTTCTTGATCGCGCTCAGCTCCTTGCGCAGCCGCTCGTTGGCCCGCACCTTCTCGAGCATCTTGGCGGCCGCCTCGGGGTGCTTGTGCAGCCACACCAGCACCGCGTTCTGCACCTCCTTGACGATCCAGGGCCGCACGTCGGCCGAGCCCAGCTTGTTCTTGGTCTGGCTCTCGAACACCGGATCCTGGATCTTGACCGCCACCGCAGCCAGCAGGCCGTCGCGCACGTCCTCGCCCGCGAAGGAGGCCTTGGCGAACTCGTTGACGCCCTTCACCAGGCCCTCGCGGAAGGCGCTCAGGTGCGTGCCGCCGTCCTTGGTGTGCTGCCCGTTGACGAAGGACAGCACGTTCTCGCCGTAGGTGGTCGTGTGGGTGAAGGCGATCTCGAGCTTGTCGAGCCGCGCATGGGCCGTCTCGTACTCCTGGCGGCCCTCGCCCAGCTCGCCGGCCAGCAGGTCCTTGAGGCCCTCCTTGCTCTTGAAGGTGGTGCCGTTGTAGGTGATGGACAGGCCCGCGTGCAGGTGCGCGTAGAAGCGCAGCCGCGCCGCGATGAACTCGTCGTTCCACGCGTAGGCGCCGAAGATCTCGCGGTCGGGCACGAAGCGCACCATGGTGCCGCGCGGGGCGCTCTCGTCCTTGCCCTCGTCGTCGGCCTTGAGCTTGCCCTGCGCGAAGCGGGCCTGGCGGAAGCGGCCCTCGCGCCACGACACGACCTCGAAGTCGCTGGAGAGGGCGTTGACGGCCTTGGTGCCCACGCCGTTCAGTCCCACCGAGAACTGGAACACGTCGTCGTTGTACTTGCCGCCCGTGTTGATCTTGCTGACGCAGTCCACGACCTTGCCCAGCGGGATGCCGCGGCCATAGTCGCGCACCACCACCGAGTCGCCGTCGCGCTCGATCTCGATGCGCTTGCCCTCGCCCATGATGAACTCGTCGACAGCGTTGTCGACGACCTCCTTGAGCATCACGTAGATGCCGTCCTCGGCGTTCGTGCCGTCGCCCAGCCGGCCGATGTACATGCCCGTGCGCAGGCGGATGTGCGCCAGCGGGTCCAGCGTCTTGATCGCGTTCTCGTCGTAGGCGACGGGCTTCTTGGCCACGGCGGCGGGCTTCCTAGGGCGGCAGGATGCGACAGGCTACGGCTGGGGATGGACGCAGGCCGGCGCGCGCGTCGCGCCCCAAAGCAAGCGGCCCGGCGCACGAGGCGCCGGGCCGCGAGGAGCGCCCGCGTGGGGCGCATCAGGCGTGCGTCGAGCGGCTACCAGCGGTCGCCGCGACCGCCGCGATCGCCACGGCCACCGCCGCCACCACCATAGCCACCGCCACCGCCGCCGTAGCCACCGCGGCCACCGCCGCCGCCACCGTAGCCACCACCACCGCCGCCGAAGCCGCCGCGGCCACCGCCGCCGAAGCCGCCACGACCGCCACCACGCTCCTCGCGCGGCTGGGCCTCGTTCACCTTGAGGTTGCGCTCGAGGTGGCGCTGGCCGTCGAGGGCCTGGATGGCCTTGAGGGCCGCGTCATCGCTGGCCATCTCCACGAAGGCGAAGCCGCGCGGACGGCCCGTCTCGCGGTCCATCACCATGTGGACGTTGACCACCTCGCCGAACTGCGCGAACAGCTCGCGCACGTCGTCCTCGGTGGCGTTGAAGGAGAGGTTGCCGCAGTAGATCCGCTTGCCCATGGTTGCTTCGTCGTGTCCTGCGGCCGGTGACTCGTGGAAGCTCGCCGTGGGCTTGGCCGCGTGGCCCGGGGGCGAGAGAAGAGGGTAGGTCGTTGCGGGGAGGCGAGGGAGGCTCGGGAGAGGCGCGGGGCGAGGGCTCGGGAGGGCGGGCCGCCGGGGTGCGCCCGGGCTCGCCGGGTCCACCCGGCCCCCGGAGGCTACCCGCCCGGCGCAGGCCGCCTACCGAATCACGCAGGCGCCGGTGCCGGGGCCGGGTGAGCGCACATCCGCCCTGGGCTAGAGCATCCCCAGCTGCAGGCGCGCTTCCTCGCTGAGCATGCTGGGCTCCCACGGCGGCTCCCAGACCAGCGCGACATGCGCCTTGGCGACGCCCGGCACGCTGGCCACCTTCTGCTGCACCTCGCCAGGCAGCGTGCCGGCCACGGGGCAGGTGGGGGAGGTCAGCGTCATGCGGATCTCGACCACGCCCTGCGGGTCCACGTCGATGGCGTAGATCAGCTTGAGGTCGTAGATGTTGAGCGGGATCTCGGGGTCGAAGCAGGTCCGCAGCATCGCGATGATCGAGGGCTCGAGCGTGCCCGGCGCGAAGGGCGGCACGGGCGGCGGCCCGCTGGGCACGGGCGGCGAGGCCGCCGGCGAGGCCTGGTGTTCGTGCGCGTGCGCGTGGCCGGCGTGGCCGTCCGCGGCTCCGCCCGAGGCGCGTGCATCCGGCGGCAGCGGGGGATAGGCGACGGCCGGCGGCGGGGGCGGCGAGGGCGGACGCGGCGTCCCGCCCGTGGGCCAGGGGTCGGGGGCGGGCGTCCCGGGCGACGTGCTGCTCATGCGGGTCCCTCCTCGGTGCGCACGGGCTGCTGGCTCCCGTCGAGCGCGG
The DNA here is from genome assembly GCA_964228555.1 of Planctomycetota bacterium. Taxonomy (GTDB): domain Bacteria; phylum Planctomycetota; class PLA2; order PLA2; family JAEUHO01; genus CAXQZU01. Next base: position 82,838 of record CAXQZU010000040.1, on the reverse strand, counting down.
CCAGCAGCGTGTGCCAGGCCAGCGAGGCGCACTTCACGCGCATCGGGAACTCGCTCACGCCCGCGAAGGCTGCCAGCTTGCCCAGCCCCTGCGCCGCGGCCGGCGCATCCTCGGGGGGTGCCGTGAGCAGGGCATGCACGCGCTCGAAGAGGGCGCGCGCCTCGCCCTCGGTGCGCCCGGCGGTGGCCTCGGTCATGAGCGAGGCCGAGGCGGTGCTGATGGCGCAGCCCTGGCCCTGGAAGGTGACCGCGGCGAGCCGCGGGCCGTCGCGCTGCACGAACACCGTCACGCGGTCGCCGCACAAGGGGTTGTGCCCCTCGGCGCGCGCGCTGCAGGGCTCCAGCCGGCGGAAGTTCCGCGGGCTGCGGTTGTGGTCGAGGATCAGCTCCTGGTAGAGGTCGCCCAGCTCGGACACGCTCTTCTCCTCAGCGCACGAACATGCGGATGGCCTTCTCGACGGCCGCGCACAGCGCGTCCACCTCCTCGCGCGTGGAGGTGATGCCGAAGGAGGCGCGCGCGGTGGCCGGCACGCCATAGCGGTCCATGACGGGCTGGGCGCAGTGGTGGCCCGTGCGGATGGCCACGCCCTCGCGGTCCAGGATGGTGCCAAGGTCGTGCGGGTGCACGCCGTCCACCACGAAGGAGGCCACGCCCACGCGGTGCGGCGCGGTGCCGACCAGGCGCGTGCGGGGCAGTGCGGCGAGGCGCTGGGCGGCGTAGGCGGCGATGGCGCCCTCGTGCGCCTGCACGGCGTCGCGGTCGAAGGACGACAGCCAGTCGAGCGCCGCGCCCAGGCCGATGGCGCCCGCGATGTGGGGCGTGCCGGCCTCCAGCCGCGCGGGCAGCTCGGCCCACGTGCTGCCCTCCAGCGTGACGGTGCGGATCATGTCACCGCCGCCCTGCACGGGCTCCACCTCCTCGAGGCGCTCGAGGCGGCCCCAGAGCACGCCGATGCCGGTGGGCCCGTAGGTCTTGTGGCCGGAGAAGGCGTAGAAGTCGCAGCCCAGGGCCTGCACGTCGGCCATCAGGTGCGGCGCGCCCTGCGCCCCGTCCACCAGCACGGGCACGCCGTGCGCGTGGGCCATGCGCACGATCTCGGCGACGGGATGGACCGTGCCCAGTGCGTTGCTCACGTGGCCCACCGCCAGCAGGCGCGTGCGCGGCCCCAGCAGCCGGTCCAGCGCCTCCAGGTCGAGCACGCCGGCATCGCTGTAGGGGATGTAGCGCACCGTGGCCCGCGCGGCGGCGGCCACCATCTGCCACGGCACCAGGTTGCTGTGGTGCTCCATGGCGCTGACGAGGATCTCGTCGCCGGGCTGCAGGCGCGGGCGCAGCCAGCCCTGCGCCACCACGTTGATGGCCTCGGTGGTGCCGCGCACGAAGATCACCTCGCGCGTGTCGCCGGCCCCGAGGAAGGCCCGCACGCGCTCGCGGGCACGGTCGAAGGCCTGCGTGGCCTCGGCCGAGAGCAGGTGCACGGCCCGGTGCACGTTGGCATTGTGGTGGCGGTAGTAGCCATCCAGCGCCTCCAGCACCGCGAGGGGCTTCTGCGTGGTGGCGGCGTGGTCGAGGTAGGCCAGCGGCTTGCCGTGCACCGTGCGCGCGAGGAGCGGGAACTCGGCGCGCACGGCCTGCACGTCCAGGGGACGCGTGCCGCGCGTCGCGGGGGCGGCCCCACGCGCCTGCGGTGCGGGGGTCAAGGGGCCCTCCCCGGCGAGATGGCCTCGTGCAGGCCGCCGGCCAGCACCTGGTCGAGGGCGCCGCGGGCCGCGCCCTCGGGGAGGTGCGAGAGCACCTCGGCGGCGAAGGCATGCACCAGCAGCTGGCGGGCCTGCGCCTCGGCGATGCCGCGGCTGCGCAGGTAGAAGAGCGCGGTGGCGTCCAGCCGGCCCACCGTGGCGCCGTGCGAGCACTTCACGTCGTCGGCGTCGATCTCCAGCTGCGGGCGCGACTCGACCAGCGCGCGCGGCGAGAGCAGCAGGTTGTGGCTGCCCTGGCGCGCGTCGGTCTTGAGGGCCCCGGGGGCCACGCGCACGCGGCCGGTGAAGGCGCCGCGGCTGGCGCCGTCCAGCACGCCCTTGACCCGCTGGCGGCTGGTGGCGTGGGGCACGAGGTGGGCCACGCGCGAGACCAGGTCGGCGCGGCGCTCGCCGTCCAGCACGTAGAGCGCGTCGAGGGAGGCATCGGCCCCGGGTCCCACGAGCGCGATGTCGGTCTCCATGCGGGCCAGCGCCGCACCGAAGGAGAGCACCACCGCATGGAAGGCCGCGTCCCGCTCCACGCGCGCCTTGAGCAGGCCCACGTGCACGGTGCCGTAGCCCTCGCGCTGCACGCGCACGTGCTCGAGGCGGGCGCCGGGCGCTGCCTCCACCTGCGTGAGGGCGTTCGTGAGGTCGTGCCCGCTGCCGAGGCCCACCCAGGACTCGAACAGCGTGGCACGCGAACGCTCGCCGGCCAGCACCACGGTGCGCGGGTGCAGGGCCAGCGGGCCCACGTCCTTCGTGCGCACGTGCTGGAGCACCAGCGGGCCGTCAAGCGTCGCGCCCGGCGCCACCTCCACCAGCACGCCCTGCCCGAGGAAGGCCGTGCCCAGGCGCACGAAGGGATGCGCCTGCTCCTCGGGCGGCAGCATCAGCAGCCGCTCCAGCACCTCGCGCCGGCTGGCCAGCGCCTGATCCAGCGGCGTCACCCGCACGCCGTCCGGCAGCGGGGCCGAGAGCCCCTCGTGCAGGCGTCCATCGACGAACACCACCCGCCCCGATCGCGGCAGCGCTCGCAGCACGGGATCGATGGCGGCGCAGCCCACCGGGGCCGGCGCCAGCGGCGTGGGCCCGAAGCGCGCCTCCTCCAGCGCGGCGAGGCTCGTGGACAGCCAGTCCTCGTGGCGCGGCGTGGGGAAGCCTTCCGCCAGGAAGTGCTCCATCGCGGCACGGCGCAGGCCGTCGAGCCACGGCGCGCGCGGCGCCTCGTGGCGCTCGAACGCCGTGCGCCAGCCGCTGCGCGGCGCGGCGGGGGCCGGCGCGGGCGCGGGGACGGCCGCCGGGCTCACCGCGCGCCGCTCCCGCCGGGCCGTGCGGAGGCCACCGGGGCCGTGGCCGCCGCGCCCGTCGCGCCGAGGAATGCGTAGCCCTGCTTCTCCAGCTCCAGCGCCAGGTCCCGGCCGCCGGTGCGCGCGATGCGCCCCCCGGCCAGCACGTGCACCACGTCGGGCACGATCAGGTCCAGCAGGCGCTGGTAGTGCGTGATGACCACGAAGGAGCGCACGCCGTCGCGCAGGGCGTTCACGCCGCGGGCCACGACGCGCAGCGCGTCGATGTCGAGGCCGGAGTCGGTCTCGTCGAGCACGGAGAGGCGCGGCTGCAGCACCCGCATCTGCAGCACCTCGTTGCGCTTCTTCTCGCCGCCGCTGAAGCCCTCGTTGACGTTGCGCTGCAGCAGGAATCGGTCGTCCATCTCCAGCAGGCGTGCCTTCTCGCGCGCCAGCGCCATGAAGTCCATGGCATCCACCTCGGCCTCGCCGCGGTGCTTGCGCTGGGCGTTGAGCGCTGCGCGCAGGAAGGTGGCGTTGTTGATGCCCGGGATCTCCACCGGGTACTGGAAGGCCAGGAACAGGCCCTCGCGCGCGCGCTCCTCGGGCGCCAGCGCCAGCAGGTCCTTGCCCTGCCAGGCCACCGAGCCGCCCGTCACCTCGTAGCCGTCGCGGCCGGCCAGCACGTAGGCCAGCGTGCTCTTGCCGCTGCCGTTGGGGCCCATGATGGCGTGCACCTCGCCGGGGCGCACGTCCAGCGTGAGGCCGCGCAGGATGGGCTTGCCGTCCACCTGGGCCTCGAGGTCGCGGATGCTGAGGGTCATCGGGGTGCCTCCGGGCCGGCCTAGCCGACCGATCCTTCCAGCGTGACGCCGAGCAGCTTGCGCGCCTCGACGGCGAACTCCATGGGGAGCTCGCGCAACACGTCCTTGCAGAAGCCGTTGACGATCATGCTCACCGAGTCCTCGGCGCTGATGCCGCGCTGGCGCAGGTAGAAGAGCTGGTCCTCGCTGATCTTCGAGGTGGAGGCCTCGTGCTCGACCTGCGCCGTGGGGTTGCGGGCCTCGAGGTAGGGGAAGGTGTGGGCACCGCAGCGGTCGCCCAGCAGCAGCGAGTCGCACTGGCTGTGGTTGCGCGCGCCCTCGGCGCCGGGCATCACCTTCACCAGCCCGCGGTAGGTGTTCTGGCCGCGCCCGGCGGAGATGCCCTTGCTGACGATGGTGCTCTTCGTGCGCTTGCCCACGTGCACCATCTTGGTGCCCGTGTCGGCCTGCTGCCGGTGGTTGGCCACGGCCACGCTGTAGAACTCGCCCACGCTGTCGTCGCCCAGCAGCAGGCAGGACGGGTACTTCCAGGTGATGGAGGAACCCGTCTCCACCTGCGTCCACGAGATCTTCGAGCGGCGCCCGCGGCAGGCGCCGCGCTTCGTGACGAAGTTGTAGATGCCGCCGCGGCCCTCGCGGTCGCCGGGGTACCAGTTCTGCACCGTGCTGTACTTGATCGTGGCGTCGTCGAGCGCTACCAGCTCGACCACGGCCGCATGCAGCTGGTTCTCGTCCCGCTTGGGGGCCGTGCAGCCCTCGAGGTAGGACACCGAGGCGCCCTCGTCGGCGATGATCAGCGTGCGCTCGAACTGGCCGGTCTCGGCCGCGTTGATGCGGAAGTAGGTGCTCAGCTCCATCGGGCAGCGCACGCCGCGTGGCACGTACACGAACGAGCCCTCGCTGAAGACGGCGCTGTTGAGGGCCGCGAAGAAGTTGTCGCCCTGCGGCACCACGCTGCCCAGCCAGCGCTGCACGAGGTCGCCGTGCTCGCGCACGGCCTCGCTGAACGAGCAGAACAGGATGCCCAGCGAGGCCAGCTTGTCCTTGAAGGTGGTGGCCACGCTCACGCTGTCGAACACGGCGTCCACGGCCACGCCGGCCAGCGCAGCCCGCTCCTGCAGCGGGATGCCCAGCTTCTCGTAGGTCTTGAGCAGCTCGGGGTCCACCTCGTCGAGGCTCTTGGGACGGCTGGCGGCCGACTTGGGCGCGGCCCAGTACGACATCGCCTGGTAGTCGATGCGCGGGTAGCTCACCTTGGCCCACGCGGGCTCGCGCATGGACAGCCACGCGCGGTAGGCCTTGAGGCGCCACTCGAGCAGCCAGGCCGGCTCGTTCTTCTTGGCGCTGATGAAGCGCACCACGTCCTCGGAGAGCCCCTTGGGCGCGACCTCGCTCTCGATGGGCGTGACGAAGCCCCACTGGTACTCGCCTTGCGTGACGCGGGCGAGCGGGTCGTCGGCGGGCGTGGGCTGGGCCTGCGGCAGCGGCTGGCTCACGGGCTAGGCCTCCTGGGTGCGCGCGCCGTGCGCGGCATGGTGGACCGGGCTGGGCAGCATGTCGGAGAGGTGCACGTCGGACAGGGCGCCGGCGATGGCGGTGTTGATGCGCGCCCAGTTGGGACGCGTCGGACAGGAGGCGCTCAGGGCGCACGCGCGCGCCTGCGCGCCGAGGCACTCGGTCATCGCGATGGGGCCCTCGAGGGCCGTGATGATCTCGGCCACGCTGATGCTGTGCGGCGGGCGGGAGAGGCTGTAGCCGCCGCTGGCTCCGCGGTGGGAGCGCAGCAGGCCGTGGCGGCCCAGGGCCTTGAGGATCTTGCTGGCCATCGGGGCCGGCAGGCCCTCCTCGGCGGCCAGTTCCTTGGCGTTGCGCACGGTGCCGGCCGGCAGGCTGGCGAAGCGGGCCAGCAGAACGATTCCGTAGTCGGTCTGGCGGGTGATGCGCAGCATGGCCGGGGCCCGGGGGAATGAGGACGACCGTAGTCCACATTCCGCCGGCGGCGACCAGATTCGGGGGTGCTGGCGCGGCCCACCTTGCCGGGGCCGCCTAGGACGCCGGGCCGGGCGGCGGGCGCCCAGGGTGCGCGGGCCGGCCCGGGCCTGCGGGCTGGGTGGGCGGGGACGCCTCCCCGGGGTGGGTGGGCAGGGGGAGCCTGCCCATGGCCCTCCAGAGCAGCAGGTCGTAGGCGATCTTGACGCTGGCGCCCACGAGCAGGGGGGCCGACAGGCCCATGCGCGGCACAAGGTGCGCGGCGGCCAGCGCGCCCGCGGCCCAGCCCAGCGCGCGCCACAGCCCGGTGGCCGCTGCCGCACGCGTGCGCTCGGCGGGTGCCACCACCGCCATCGCGAAGGACTGGCGCGTGGGCAGGTCCATCTCGACCAGCAGCTCGCGCAGCAGGTAGAGGCCCACGGCGCAGGCCGTGGAGGGCAGCACGGGCAGCAGCAGCAGCAGGGCGCTGGAGGGCAGGTGCGTGAACACCATCGTGCGCACCAGCCCGATGCGCGCCGCGAGGTGCGCCGCCAGCGGGTAGGAGAGCGCGTTGGCCACGCGGCCCAGCGCGAAGAGCACGCCCAGCGCGGCAGGCTCAAGCCCGAAGCGCGACGAGAACCACAGCGCCAGCAGGGCGTTGGGCAGGAAGCCGCCCCCGAGGCTGTCGAGGGCCGAGAGCGCGCACAGGCGCGCCAGCACGCGCCGCGATGCGGGCGCGAGCGGGGGCGGCCGCGCCTGCTCGCCGTCCTCCGCGCCGGGTCCCAGCCGCCGGTGGCAGGCGAAGGACAGCAGGCCCAGCGGCAGCAGCAGCGCCAGCGTCGCGCGCTCGGCCGTGGCGGACTCCAGCCACGGCGCCAGCAGCAGCGGCAGGCCGGCCAGCAGCGCGCCCAGCGCGTGGCCGGCGTCCAGCACGACGTGGTAGCGCGCGAAGGCATGCGTGCGCCGCGCCTCCGGGGCCGTGGACGGCAGCACGGCCTGCTCCAGCGCCAGCGCGGCGCCGCGGTCGCGGCCCATGCCGTTGACCATGCCGAGGAACGAGGCCAGCGCGGCCAGCGGCAGGCTCGGCGCCACCAGCGCCAGCAGGCCGCCGCCCAGCGCCTGGGCCAGCGACAGCACCTGCAGCGTGCGGCGGCGGCCCCAGCGCGGCGCGCCGCGCGTCACGAGCAGCAGTCCCGCCGCGCCCCCGAGCAGGCCGCAGGCCAGCACCTGCGTGGCCTCGCCCGCGTCATGCCCGCAGCGAACCAGCACCAGCAGCACCAGCACGCCCGAGAGCCCCACGCCCGTGCTGCGGCACAGGGCCGCTGCTGACAGCCACGCCAGGTCGTGCTCGCGGTCATGGCGACCCATGCAAGCGTGGTATACCCCCGCCATCCCCGAGGGCGTGCATGGACAGCCTGCTGCGCGACATCGTGATCGTGATGGCGGCGTCGCTGGTTGCCGTGGGGCTGCTGGGCCGGCTGCGCGTCCCCTCCGTGGTCTGCTTCCTGCTGGCCGGGCTGCTCGTGGGGCCCCACGGGACGGCGCTGATCGCCTCGCAGGATGCCAGCCGCCAGCTGGGCGAGATCGGCGTGGTGTTCCTGCTGTTCACGGTGGGCCTGCAGTTCTCGGTCGGGGACCTGCTGCGGCTGCGCTCGTACGTGCTGCTGGGCGGCGGCCTGCAGGTGCTGCTCACGGTGGCGCTGGTGGCCGTGCCCGCGCGGGCCATGGGCCTCACGCTGGGGCAGGCCACGTTCCTCGGCTACATGGTGGCGCAGACCAGCACCACCGTGCTGTTGCGCGTGCTCACCGATCGCGGCGAGGTGGGGGCCCCGCACGGTCGCTTCGGGCTGGGCGTGTCGATCGCGCAGGACCTGAGCGTGGTGCCCGCCATCCTGTTCCTGCCGCTGTGGGCCGGCACGGCCAGCGAGACCGGTGCTGCGTGGGGGGCGCTGGCGCTGACGGCGCTGCAGCTGGCGGGCCTGGCCCTCGCAGCGCGCTACCTCGTGCCGTGGTTCCTCGAGCGGGTCGTGCGCACCCGCAGCCGCGAGGCGTTCACGCTGGCCACGCTCGTGGGGGCGCTGGGCACCGCGTGGCTGTGCGGCCTCGTGGCCGGCTCGGCGCCGCTGGGCGCCTTCCTGGCCGGCATCGTGCTGGCGGGCAGCCCGTACGCGCACCAGGCCTTGAGCGAGATCACGCCGCTCAAGGACGCGCTCGGCAGCCTGTTCTTCGCCTCGGTGGGCATGATGGTGGACCCAGCCGCGTGGGCACAGTCGCCGCTGCTGTCGTTGGGGCTCGTGGTGGGCGCCGTGGCGCTCAAGCTGTTCACGGGTGCGCTGCCGGCGCTGGCCCTGCGGCTGGGACCGCGCGGGATGGTGCTGGGCTCGGCCGGCGTCGCGCAGGTGGGCGAGTTCTCCTTCGTGCTGGCGGCGGCGGGGGCGCAGCACGGCCTGTTCCCCGAGGTGCTGCAGGCGCAGTTCGTGAGCGTGGCCGTGCTCTCCATGGCGCTGTCACCCGGCCTGGTGCGGGCCCTCTCGGCGCTGGCGGACCGCCGGGGCCTGCGCGCGCCGTCTGCCGGCCCGGCGGGGGCTGCCCTGCCGCCGCTGGACGACCACGTGGTGCTCGTGGGCTACGGCGTCACCGGGCGCAACGTCGGGCGCGTGCTGTTGCGGCACCGCGTGCCCCATGCCGTGATCGACCTCAACCCCGCCACGGTGCGCGAGGTCAAGGGCCTCGTGCCCCACGCCGCCTACGGCGACGCCACGCAAGAGGGCATGCTGCGCCACATGGCCATCGAGCATGCGCGTGCCCTGGTGATCGCCATCCCCGACCCGGCTGCAGCCCGCCAGATCGTGGCGGTGGCGCGCAAGCTGCGGCCCGACCTCTACATCGCGGTGCGCACGCGCCTGCTGGCCGAGGTGGATGCGCTGCGCGCGCTGGGGGCGCAGGACGTGGTGAGCGAGGAGTTCGAGACCTCGCTGGAGCTGGCTGGCCGGGCGCTGGCGGCCTACGGCATCAGCGACCGCCTCGTGGCGCGCGAGAAGGCGCGCATCCGGCGCGAGCGCTACGCGGCGCTGCTGGACGGGGCGCTGCCGCCCGCGCCGGCCGAGGACCTCGACGCCCTGCTGGCCGAGGCCGACGTGAGCACGCTGGTCGTGGCGCCCGGCAGCGCCGTGGTGGGCCGTTCGCTGCGGGCGCTGGACGTGCGCCAGCGCACGGGGGCGATGGTGATCGCGCACACCCGCGACGGCAGCACGCGGGCAAGCCCGGATCCCGAGGTGCCGCTGGCGGTGGGCGACCGGCTGGCCGTGATGGGCACGCCCGAGGCCATCCTCGCCGTGCGGGCGATGGTGCTGGAGCCCGGCGCGCACGCGTGATGCCCCGGGCCGCGAGCGACGCCTGTGCCTGCGCCGCGCCGGACGGTAGAGTCGCGCGCCGGCCCCGTGACCCCATGAGCGCGCCCACCTCCCTCCCTGCATGGCCCCACGGGGCGCGCTTCGTGGCCGCCGCGCAGGCCCTGGCGCAGGCCACCTACGACGGGCTGGACCGCACGCTCAACCCGCAGGTCGGCGTGCTGCGGCTGGAGGCCACCGGCGGCGTGGCCGGCCTGCGTGCCGCGGCCTTCGAGCCCGCGGCGCTGGCCCTGCCCAGCGCCCTGCTCCCGCAGGTGGAACGTGCCCGCGCCGCCCAGCCTGCCGATGCGACTCCCTCGCCCTCCGGCGCGCGCGCCCGCGTGCTGGAGGCGTGGCGTCACGGCCTGCAGCAGGTGCTCGCCGCCCACGAGCCGGCCGGCGAGTGGTCGTGGTTCGCAGGCGAGGGCCGCAGCGTGGAGGGCGGGGCGCTGCTGCCCATCGTGCGCGTGGCGCGTGCCGCGTGGAGCGCCTACGACAGCCTGCAGGATGGCGATCTGGACCGGCGCGAGCGGCGGCCCACCTCCCTGCTGGATGCGGTCACCCACGACCTGCTGCGGCGCTTCTCGGCGGCGGTGCTGGACTCGGCAGAGCGGGGCAGCGAGCCCCTGCTGGACCACGACCCGGAGGAGGTGCTGGCCAGCGCCGGTCGTCGCCTTGCCGACCGTCCGGCGCTGGGCGCCGGCCAGGACCTCGACCTGCGCGGGCTGTTCCAGACCTGCACCACGCTGGCCGGGATGCCGCACGAGGGGCGGGGCACGCGCGGCCGCATCATCGTGGCGCGGCCCGGCCATCCCGGCCTGCAGCGGCGCATGGTGCTGGCCGCGCCGGTGCGGCTGCACGACGTGCCCGTGGTGCGCAAGCTGCTCGTCACCTGCCGGCAGGGCGTGTCGCTGCTCAGCGACGGATCGCACGTGCATGCGCTGGGCACGCTGGACATCACGCGCTCGCTGGCCGGCGAGAGCCTGTTCGTGATCACCTTCGAGGATCACTCCACCTGGGAGATGGCACGTGGCCTGCGCCGCCTGATGCGCGTCACCTACGGCCGTCCCCGCCTGGTGCGGGATGCGTTCAGCGAGCAGCGCTTCCTGGCATGGATGACGCGCGCGTTCGGCCTCGTGGACGAGGAGGACCTGCAGGTCCTGCTGCGCCTGGCGCGTGCGGCCAGCGAGCAGCCCAAGGGCACGATCCTGCTGATCTCGCGCGACGCGCGCAACGAGGCCGAGCGCCTGGCCTTCCAGGGCATGCCTGTCACGCCGGCGCCGCTGGACGCCGAGACGCTGCGCGCCGTGAGCAGCATGGACGGCGCCGTGCTGGTGGGCCTGGATGCCACCTGCTTCGCCGTCGGCGTGATCCTTGACGGCGTCTCGCACCGCATCGGGGACCCCGCGCGCGGGGCGCGCTACAACTCCGCGCTGCGCTACGTGCACTCCACCGAGCAGCGCTGCCTCGCCGTGGTGGTGAGCGAGGACGGCCGCGTGGACCTGATCTCCCGCTGAGGAGGGCCGTCGCCTACGCGGGCCCCGGCCCGGGGCCCGCGGCACGTGCGCGCGCCTCGGCCGCGGCCGCCAGGCGGCGCACCATGCTGCCGAAGATGGGCCCGTGCAGCGGGTAGAGGATGTTCCAGTAGACGTGGCCCCACAGCCCGCGCGGCGCGAAGATCGCCGTCTGGACGAGGCGGCTGCCGCCGTCGGCCTCGGGCCGGACCTCGAACTCCAGCCAGGCCTCGCCCGGCACCTTCATCTCGGCCCGCAGGCGCAGGCAGCGGCCCGGCTCGAGGTGCTCCACGCGCCAGAAGTCCAGCGCGTCGCCCGTGCGCAGGCGGTCCGGGTCGCGCCGCCCGCGACGCAGGCCCACGCCGCCCACCAGCCGGTCGAGCATCCCGCGCACGCGCCAGGCGAGGTTCCAGCTGGGCCAGCCGCGCGCGCCGCCGATGCCCTCGACCGTGGCGAAGAGGTGCCCGGCCGGCGCGGCGGCATGCGCCTCGCGGCGCTCGAACACCAAGCCCTCGCGCACGGCGAGCTGCACCGGCGGGCGGTCAGCCCGGCTGGCCGCCAGCGGGTCGCTCCACGAGGTCTCGACGCTGGCGGCCTCCAGCCGCGCCAGCGCCAGGCGCAGCGCCTCGTCGTAGGCCAGCGGCACCACCTCGGGGAACAGCTGGCGGGCCAGCCCGCCGTCGCGCACGACCACCTCGTTGCGCAGGCCCTCGATGAGCGGCCGCACGATGTCGGCCGGGATGGGCGTGACCCAGTGCACCCAGTAGGACGAGAGGCGCGGCGTGAGCACGGGCACCGAGACCAGCCAGCGGCGCAGGCCGCGGGCCCGCGCATAGCCGCGCATCATCTCGCCGTAGGTGAGCACGTCGGCGCCGCCCACCTCCACGGTGCGCCCCTCGCTGGGGCCGCCGGCCAGCGCCGCCACGAGGTAGGCCAGCACGTCGCGGATGGCGATGGGCTGGGCGCGCGTGGCCACCCACGAGGGGCAGATCATCACGGGCAGGCGCTCCGTGAGGTAGCGCACGATCTCGAAGGAGATGCTGCCCGAGCCGACGATGACGCCGGCGCGCAGCTCGGTGACGGGCACGCCGGCCTCGCGCAGCGCCGCGCCGCTCTCCTGGCGCGAGCGCAGGTGGTGGGAGAGGTCGCTGGCCGGGTCGCCCAGGCCGCCCAGGTAGATGATGCGCCGCACGCCCGCGGCCGCGGCCGCACGGCCGAAGGCGCGCGCCGCGTCCAGGTCGCGTTGCTCGAAGCCCTCGCCGCCACGCATGCTGTGCACGAGGTAGGCCGCGGCCTCGACGCCGGCCATGGCGGACGGCAGCGTGGCCGGGTCGAGCACGTCGCCCCGCACCACCTCCACCTGCGGGCGCCACGGGCGTCCCTCCAGCCGGGCGGGGTCGCGCGCCAGCACGCGCACGCGCCAGCCGGCCTCGAGCAGGCGCGGCACGAGGCGCCCGCCCACGTAGCCCGTGGCACCCGTCACCAGCACCGTGCGAGAGGTCGTCATGCCCTCACGCTAGCCGTCGCGCGGCGGGCGGGGCACGCCGGGCGCAGCGCCGGATGGGGGAGGCCCGCAGGGCGGGGTTCGGTGCGCGCGCTCAGTTCGTGATGGCCTTCTCGAGGGCGTCGAGGTCGATGGCGGCGGGGAAGGCCTCGCCCAGCTCGCTGGCGGCGACATCGTTGCCCTGGATGCGCAGGAAGGCGTTGGGCGCGTTGAGCAGCACCTGCAGGTTGCCCGAGCGACCTTCCTTGTCGTACTCCAGCAGGGCGCGGCGGCCCTTGATCATCACGATCTTCGAGCCGGAAGGCACCATCGCGGGATTGGTCAGGAACATCGTGAGGCCCGTGAGCAGCATGGCCGGCGCGTCGGCCGTGAGCTGCACCTCCACCGAGCTGCTCTCGCCCTTCGTGTAGCGACGCGTCACCTGCGTGCCCAGCGACACCCATGCCCAGCCCCCTGCGTTGCCGGCCTCGGCGTCCTCGGCGGTCCAGCCGGCGGGAGCCTTGGGCATGACCTCCTTGAGCGCCTCCGCACGGAAGCGGGCCACCTCGGCCAGCACCAGCTGCAGGTCGCTCCAGGCCTTGCCGTAGCGCTTCTCGCCGAAGGCCGCCTTGGCCGAGTCGAAGAGGCCAGGCACGTCGAGGTCCTCGGCCAGCAGGCGCATGGCGCCGGCCAGCGCGAGGCTGGGGACGAGCAGGGCGGCGAGCAGGGCGAGGCGCAGGCGAGGCATGGACAGGCTCCGGGGGGGTGGGGGAGGCGAGAGGGAGGCCACACTACGGGGCCGGGTCCCCGGCGGGCTGGGGCCGCCCAGCCTTTCCGTGCCGGCCGTCCGCCCCCCTTGGGATGGTGACTCCCGGCCAGGCAACCAGGCCGGCGGGCTCCAGGCGGGAGCACGCCGGGTCATGCACGCACCCGTGGCCCGCGACGCGCCTGAGGGCGCTTGCGGGGCGGGGGTGCTTGCGTCCTGGCACTGGCAGGGAGGTCCCGTGTTCCGACGCCTGCTGCCTCGCAAGGACATCTTCTTCACCCACATGGAGACCTCGGCGGGCAAGGCCGTCGAGATCGCCAAGGCCTACCGCGACCTGGTCAAGAACCCGGCCGAGGTGAAGGCGCGCGTGGAGGCCATCCGCGCCATCGAGAGCCAGGCGGACGAGCACCTGCACCAGGTCTTGCTCGCGCTGCAGCGCACCTTCATCACGCCGCTGGACCGCAACGAGATCAGCACGATCTGCCGGCGCCTCGACGACATCATCGACCTCGTCGAGGGTGCCGCGCAGCGCATGCTGCACTACGAGCTGCACACCACGAACGCCCCGCTGCAGGCGCTGGTGGACGTGCTCGTCGAGCTCACCGAGATCGTGCGCGACGCCGTCGCCAGCCTCGACAACCTGAAGGATGCCGAGGGCCTGCGCCAGAAGCTGGTGCAGATCCACACGCTGGAGAACAAGGCGGACAGCATCCTGCGCCCGGCCATCGGCGACCTGTTCCGCACCATGCAGGACGCGCGCGACATCATCAAGTGGAAGGAGGTGTACGAGCACCTCGAGACGGCCACCGACCGCTGCGAGGACGTGGCCGACCAGATCGAGAACATCCTGCTCGAGTACGCCTAGCCCGCGCGTTCCCGGGAGCCCGACCGCATGCTCACGCTGGTCGTCATCATCATCGCGCTGGCCTTGCTGTTCGACTTCGTCAACGGCATGAACGACGCGGCCAACTCCATCGCCACGGTGGTGTCCACGCGCGTGCTGACGCCGCGCCAGGCCGTGGCGTGGGCCGCCTTCTGGAACGCGGCGGCGATGGTGTTCGTCGGCACGGCCGTGGCCAAGACCGTATCCAGCGTGGTGCCTGCGGCGCAGGCCGACCTCTCGCTGGTGCTGGCGGGCCTCGTCGGCGCCATCGCCTGGGCCCACGGCTGCACCATGGCCGGGCTGCCCATCAGCGTGAGCCACAGCCTGATGGGCGGCCTCGTGGGCGCGGGCTGGGCGGCGCAGGGCTGGGGCGCGATCAACTTCGCCAAGCTCGAGCCCACCCTGTGGTTCATCCTGCTCGCCCCGCTCATCGGCCTCGTCGTGGGCGCGGTGCTCATGACCATCACCTACTGGGTGTTCCGCAACAGCACGCCGCGGCGCGTGGACCGCCTCGCCCGCATCGGCCAGCTGCTGTCGTCGGCCGCGTTCAGCCTGGGCCACGGCAGCAACGACGCGCAGAAGATCATGGGCATCATGACCGCCGCGCTGGTGGCCGGCGGCGTGCAGCAGGTGGGGGCCTCGGGCGTCCCCGACGTGCAGCTGTGGGTGGTGATCGCGGCCCACACGGCGATCGGGCTGGGCACCTTGCTGGGCGGGTGGAAGGTGATCCAGACGATGGGCAGCAAGCTCACCAAGCTGCGTCCCGAGCAGGGCTTCTGCGCCGAGATGGCCGGCAGCCTGGTGCTGATGGGCACCGCCGTGACCGGCATCCCGGTCAGCACCACGCACAGCATCACCGGCAGCATCATGGGCACGGGCGTGGTCAAGCGCATGCGCTCGGTGCGCTGGGAGGTGGCCAAGAAGATCCTCTGGGCCTGGGTGCTCACCATCCCGGCGGCGGCGCTGGTGAGCGCAGGCACCTACTGGGCCTGCCAGGCGCTGGGGCTGCAGTCCATCGCCCAGCGCTAGCGCGCGGGCGGCGAGCCCGGCGGCGGCCGGGGCGCGGGCCCCGCGCGGGCGCCCCGCGCCGCGGCCTCGGGCGCTGGCGCCGCACCGCGTGGCCCCCCCGCGCATTCCGGGGCGGGGGAGGGCCGACCCGTACAATCCGCCGCCGGCACCCGGACCGGGCGCCCGGGACCTCGCGTCCCGCCCTCCCCGCAAGGCCCTTCCCATGCCCGAGCCTGCCCAGGAACCCATCGTCAACCGCCTGAGCATCCAGGTGGCCACCGTCAACGGCTCCGGCAGCCAGACGGCCAACAACACGCTGCTGCGCTCCATCTTCCAGATGGGCGTGCCGGTCTCCGGCAAGAACCTGTTCCCGAGCAACATCGCGGGCCTGCCCACCTGGTTCACCATCCGCGCGAACGCCGACGGCTACATCGCGCGCCGCCGCGAGATCGACGTGATGGTGTGCATGAACCCGGCCACGGTGGAGCAGGACGTGATGGGCGTGCCGCCGGGCGCCACCGTGCTCTGCGACGACACGATCCTCAAGGAGCACCCGCGCAAGGACGTCACCTTCCTCGCGCTGCCCTTCCAGGCCATCGTGCGCGACTGCTGCCCCAAGGTGGACCTGCGCAAGCTGGTCGTGAACATGGTGTACGTGGGCGTGCTGGCCGAGATGCTCGGCATCGAGGTGGCCGAGGTGGAGAAGGCGCTGCAGAAGGCCTTCCGCAGCAAGCCCAAGGCGCTGGAGCTCAACCAGGCGGCGGTGCTGGCCGGCGTCAAGCACGCGCGCGAGCACGTCACGCACCGCCCGCGCTTCCAGGTGCGCCGCATGGACAAGACGGCGGGCAAGGTGCTGGTGGACGGCAACACGGCCTGCGCCGTGGGCGCGCTGTTCGGCGGCGCCACCGTGCTGGCCTGGTACCCGATCACGCCCTCGTCGAGCCTGGCGGAGGCCTTCAACGACCTGGCCGACCGCTACCGCCGCGACGCGGACGGCAAGGCCACCTTCGCGGTGGTGCAGGCCGAGGATGAACTGGCCTCGATCGGCATGGTGGTGGGCGCGGGCTGGGGCGGCGCGCGCGCCTTCACCACGACCAGCGGCCCGGGCATCAGCCTGATGGCGGAGTTCGTGGGCCTGGCCTACTACGCCGAGGTGCCGGGCGTCATCATGAACGTGCAGCGCACCGGCCCCAGCACGGGCTTGCCCACGCGCACGATGCAGGGCGACGTGCTCAAGGCCGCGCTGCTCAGCCACGGCGACTGCAAGCACCCCTGCCTCTACCCCGCCGACATCGGCGAGGCCTACGAGATGGCGGCGCAGTCCTTCGACCTGGCCGAGCGGCTGCAGACGATCGTGTTCGTCATGACCGACCTCGACCTGGGCATGAACCTGTGGATGGCCGACCCGTGGCAGTACCCCACGAAGGCCCACGACCGCGGCAAGGTGCTCGACGAGGCGGGCCTCAAGGCCATGAAGGACTGGGGCCGCTACAAGGACGTGGACGGCGACGGCATCCCGTACCGCTCCCTGCCCGGCACGCCCGGCGGGCTGGGTGCCTACTTCACGCGCGGCAGCGGCCACGACGAGCACGCGCGCTACACGGAAGACGGCGGTGCCTACGTCCGCAACATGGACCGCCTGGCCCGCAAGCTGGACACCGCCCGCGGCCTCGTGCCGGCCCCGGTGGCGGACGGCAAGGGTCGCAAGGTGGGCATCCTGGCCTACGGCACGACGCACCACGCGGTGGTCGAGTCGCGCGACCAGCTGCGCAGCGAGGTGGGCCTGGAGGCCGACTACCTGCGCCTGCGCGCGTTCCCGTTCCACCCCTCCGTGCGCGACTGGCTGGCGGCGCACGAGCGCGTGTACGTGGTCGAGCAGAACCGCGATGCCCAGATGCTGCAGCTGCTGCGCATGGAGTGGCCCGAGCTGGCCGCGCGCTGCATCAGCGTGCTGCACTACGACGGCCTGCCGGTGGACGCGCGCAGCGTGACCGACCAGGTCGCCAAGCACGAGAAGCAGTCGCCTGCGATGGCGAAGGGAGGTGCCCGGTGAGCACGCAAGGTCCCACGACGGCCCAGCCCGCACCCAGCGGCAACACGAACCGCATCGGCCTGACGGTGGCCGACTACAAGGGCCTGCCCAGCACGCTGTGCAAGGGCTGCGGCCACGACGTCATCACCAACGCCATCACCTCGGCCTTCCACGAGATGGGCGTCGAGCCCCATCGCGTGGCCAAGATGTCGGGCATCGGCTGCTCGTCGAAGACGACGGCGTACTTCCTCAGCCGTGGCTGGGGCTTCAACGCGGTGCACGGGCGCATGCCCTCCGTGGCCACGGGGGCCGTGATGGCCAACCGCAAGCTGGTGGCCATCGGCGTGTCGGGCGACGGCGACACGGCCTCCATCGGCATGGGCCAGTTCGTGCACCTGGTGCGCCGCAACGTGCCGATCGTGTACGTGATCGAGAACAACGGCGTCTACGGGCTCACGAAGGGCCAGTTCAGCGCCACGGCCGACCAGGGCAGCAAGCTCAAGACGGGCGAGGTCAACGACCTGCCGCCCGTGGACCTGTGCACCATGGCCATCAACCTGGGCTGCGGCTTCGTGGCGCGCTCGTTCTCGGCCGACCGCAAGCAGCTGGTGGCCCTGCTCAAGGCCGCCATCGCCTACGACGGCACGGCGGTGCTGGACGTGATGAGCCCGTGCGTGACCTTCAACAACCACGAGGGCAGCACCAAGTCGTACGACTACGGCCGCGACCACCAGGGCCCCATCCACGAGCTGGGCTTCGTGCCCTCGTGGGAGTCGCCGGACGTGCAGTTCGACGACAACGCCTCGATCCGGGTGCCGTTGCCGGACGGCGCCTCGGTGCTGGTGCGCCGCGTGGACGATGCGCACGACCCGCGTGACAAGGCGGCTGCGCTGCGCATCCTGCGCGAGACCGACTCGGCCAAGGAGTTCCTGACGGGGCTCTTCTACCTCGAGCCGGGCAAGCCCTCGCTGCATGGGCTGCTGCACACGGTCGACCAGCCCCTGGGCACCCTGCCCATGCAGCGCGTGCGGCCCCCGGCCAGCGCCCTGCAGGAGATCGTCGACTCGCTGCGCTAGCCGCGCGCCCGCCGCGGGCGAGGGGCCGGTGTAGCGTGGAGGCCTCCCCGGGAGGCCTCGCCATGCGCTCGTTGCTCCGCTGCCTGCTGCTCCTCGTCGCGGCCTCGTCGGGCGCCTCGTGCGGCGGCGGCGGCGGTGACGAGCCCGCGCCCTGCACCCGCCCGGGCACCCTGCGCGCGCTGGCCGTGCAGGGCCAGCCCGCACCCGGCACCGCCGGGGCCTACGCCGCCTTCGACCCCGGCATGCTCATGGACTGCGCCGCGGGGGGCTGGTCGGCCTTTGCCTGCGCCACGACCGACGCGACGCGCTCGCAGGGCGTGTTCGTCGCGCAGCCCGACGCCACCGTGGTGCTCGTGTTCCACGTGGGCGAGTCGCTGCCGGCCGGCACGGCCGGCGGCGGCACGATCGGGGGCTTCACGGGCGTGCGCGTGAACGCGGCCGGGCAGCTGCTGGCGCTGGTGGCCGTGACCGGCAACACCGGGGGCCGCACCTTCGCGCTGCTCTCCTCCAGCGTGAGCGGGGGCGTGGTGGGCACCAAGCGCGTGGTGCTGCTGCACCAGCAGGACACGGCCAGCAGCGGCAGCTCGGGCGTGCTCGCCAGCCTCGACACGGGGCGCCTGTGGCTGCTGGCGGACGGCCGCGCCGTCGCCGGTGGCGTCACGAGCGACAGCACGGAAGCCGTGTGGATCGTGGGCCTGGACGGCAATGGCCTCGACTCGCTGGTGGCCACGGGCGACACGCTGCCGGACGGCTCGCTGGCCGTCACGTGCAACGACTTGCGTGCCTTCGGCATCTCGGCCGACGGAGGGCGCTTCGCCTTCGTGGCCGACGTGGGGGGGCTGTACGAGGACCGCCTCTACATCGGAGCCCCGTCCATCTCGTCGTACGCCGAGGTGGCGTCGGACGGCAATGCGCTGCCCGGGGGCGGCAACGTGCTGGAGGTGCATGGCGGCGGCCCGTTGCTGGTCTACGACGACGGGCGCGTGGTGTGGAAGGCGCAGGGCAACGGCAGCGTGCCGGACGACGTGATCCTGGTGGGCTCCAGCAGCGTGGCGTACACGCGGCTGGCGCGCAGCGGCCTCGCGGCGCCGGGCGGCGGTGCCTACGGCGAGCTGGACATGCTGGCCTGCGCGCCCCAGTGCGAGTACCCGCAGGCCGTGGGCGAGCGGCTGGGCCTGGGCTCCAGCAGCGACCGCGCCACCTACGCCTTCAGTGCCACGCAGCCGCTGCTGGGCCTCTACGAGGGCCGCAGCGCCCCCAGTGACTACGGCGCGGCCACCACCTTCACGGACCAGTTCCCCGGGCTGCGTGCTCCGCAGTGCACGGACGTGAGCCAGGACGGCGCGATGGCCTGCGCGGCGCTGATGGCCGACGGCAGCAGCGGCATGTTCTGGATCGTGCCCTCGTGCGGGCTGTTCACGCTGGCCGGCAGCGGCCAGGCCGTGCCGGGCATGGCCGACACCTTCGGGGCCTTCGCGCCGCAGGCCACGCGCACGGTGGCCACGGGCGTGGTCCTGTTCCGGGCGGCGCTGCAGGTGGCCGGCTCGGGCCTCTTCCGGCACGGGCCCTAGTCCACAGCCCGCCCGCCGTCCCGGGCCCGCCGGGCGCTGGCTGCGGCGCCCGCCTGCGTGCCGGTCCTGCTGTGGGTGGGCCGCGCCGGATCGAGGCGCCGCGGGTGGGCTTGGCTATGCTCGGGTGTCCACCCCCTGGCGCGGAGAGGTGGCCGAGCGGTCGAAGGCGCGCGCTTGGAAAGCGCGTATACGGCGAACCCGTATCGCAGGTTCGAATCCTGTCCTCTCCGCCACTTTCCCTGCCTGCGGCCCGGCCGCAGGCTCGCCGCGGGGCAGCTGGCCCTGCCGCGTGCGCTTCCTCGCCCTGCGCCGTGCGCAGGGCGAGGAAGGGACGGTCACGTAGACCCGAAGACATCGGTGGGGAGTCGTAGGGATGCTTCCTTCCGGACCTGACCCGGTTCGACAGCACCGACCCACCGGGGCGTGACCGTCCACGCGCGATGCTACGGCCCCAGCGGCCGCCTGCGGGCCAAAGGCCGACCCCGCGGACGAGGCGCCGGGTCGCGCAGGCTGGCGCCGGTACCGGGCCCGTCCTGCGGCCACGCGGTGCGGGTGGCCGGCTCCAGGGGGCCAGATCGGTCACCAGCGCCCTTCCAGCCCATCAGGCGGGTGTTTCGGTCGCTCCGACCCCGGCGCTGCCGAGGGGCACCGGGTGTCACGCCGCAAAAGCGAACATCATGCGAACAACGCAAAGCCTTGCTGGCGAGTATCTTGCGTGCGCCGTGTCAGACAAGATTTCGCTATTGGCAAGGGGTGTCATGGAGTGTAAAGTCGGGGCATCGGAGCGCCGACACGGCCCATGCGTCCCTTCACCGGTCATCGCGATCACCGCCTCGACGGCAAGGACCGTGTGGTGATCCCCGCTGCGTTCGCCGAGGCGATCCAGAAGCACAGCGAGGGCCGCCTCTACCTCGTGCCCACCGAGGACAAGCTGTGCATCGAGGCCTATCCCGCCAGCGTGTACGCGGAGATGGCGCGCGAGCAGGTGCCCAACCGCTTCGAGGGCGATCCCACGCGCAAGCGCCGCTTCTTCGAGCGCGCCGAGGAAGTCGAGCTCAAGGGCCCGGGCCGCATCACGCTGCCCAAGCGTTTCATCGCGACCTTCTTCCCCACGCGCGTCGTTCGCGTGGCGGGCCTGAACACCTACCTGGAGCTCTGGGACCCAGAGCGCTGGGAGAAGCACGTGGGCGATGGCGACCCGGTCGGCGAGCCGACCGATGCCGACCCCGCGGGCTAGGCCGGCATGTGCCCGGCCGCTGACGATCTTTCCCATCTCCATCGACCGGTCTTGCTCGCCGAGGTGCTCGCGCACCTCGACGCGCAGGGCTTGGAACAACCGGGCGCTGTCGTGGTGGATGGCACCGTGGGCCTCGGCGGCCATGCCGAGGCCATCCTCGAGGCCTTCCCGCACGCGCGGCTGCTGGGCATGGACCGTGACCCGCAGGCGCTGGCGCTGGCGGGGCAGCGGCTCGCGCGCTTCGGCGCGCGCGCACGGCTGGTGCACGGCTCCTATGCCACGCTGGCCGAGGCGCTTGCCGCTGCCGGCTGGCCGGCGCCCCGGGCCGTGCTGCTCGACCTCGGTGTCTCCTCGCTGCAGCTGGACAGGGCGGAGCGAGGCTTCTCGTTCCGCGGCGGCGCGGCCGCCCCGGACATGCGCTTCGATGCCACGGAGGAGGGATCCACCGCGGCCGACCTCGTCAACCATGCGCGCGAGGAGGACCTCGCACGCGTGCTCTTCGAGTACGGCGGCGAGGTGCGGGCCCGCGCCGTGGCGCGTGCGCTGGTCCGTGGGCGCCCCTTCCGCAGCGTGGAGCAGCTGGCCGCGGCCATCCGCGGCAGCGCGCTGCGCCGCGGGCGCATCGACCCGGCCACACGCTCGTTCCAGGCGTTGCGCATGTGGGTGAACGACGAGCCGGGGCACCTGGCGCGGGGCCTGGCCGCGGCGCTGGCGGCGCTGGCCCCGGGCGGGCGGCTGCTGGTGATCTGCTTCCACAGCGGCGAGGAGCGCGCGGTGAAGGAGGCGTTCCGTGGTGCGCAGCGCACGGGACAGGGCGTGGTGGTGACGCGCAAGCCCATCCGGTCGAGCGAGCAGGAGGAGCAGCACAACCCGCGGGCACGGCCCGCGCGGTTGCGCGTCTTCGAGAGGTCGGTGGGCGGCGGGACGGTCGGTGGGGGCCAGGGTGCGGGCCGGGACGCAGGGCACGGGACGCAGGACGAAGGGAGCGGGACGCAGGCATGACGCGTTGGGCGACGACGATCGCAGTGGCGCTGGCGGTGGTGGCCACCGCTCTCGCCGGCATCAAGGAGCAGAGCGAGTCGCGGCGCTTGCAGTACGACATCCCGCGCATGGAGCGCCGGCTGCAGCTGCTCGAGCGCCGCACGCTGGACGCGCAGGCCGAGGTGTCGGCGCTGGCCTCGCCGCGCAGCCTGCTCACGGAGCTGGAGGGTGGGGCGCCCGTCGCCACGACGCCGCGCGAGACGCCGGCCGCGCGGGGGCGCCGATGAGGAGCCGTCCCGCCCTCGCCCCGCCCCGCGCCATCCCCGTCGGGGAGGCCCGCCGCACGATCGAGGTGGTGCGCGTGTGGCGCACGAACACCCTCTTCGGCATCCTGCTCCTGCTGCTGGCTGCCATGATGATGCGCTTCGCGTGGTTCCAGCTGGTGCGGGGACCCTCCATGCGCGAGCAGGCCAACCGGCGCCATGCCGCGCGCATGACGCTGGCCGGCGTGCGCGGCCGCATCCTCGACCGCCACGGCAGGCTGCTGGCCACCAGCGCCTTCGGCCGCGAGGTGGCGGTGGATCCTGACCCGCAGGTGCTGCCCGAGGACCGCCTGCCCGCCTTCTGCGCCCAGCTGGCCGCCACGCTGGACGACGACCGCCTGACGGCCGGCGTGCTCCAGCGCCGCCTGGAGCAGGCCCGGGGCGAGCGCCGCGTGCTGGCCGGCCCGCTGGGCCTGCGATGGATGCGCACGGGGGTACGCCACCTCGTGCTCGTGCCCTACGTGAGCGAGCCGCGCGTGGTGGCGGGCCTCGACGACGCGGCGGACCAGCGCGACATGCGCCCGCTCAAGGTGCGCGTGGTCGAGCGGCGCGCCTACCCCAACGGCGACTACGCCATGCACGTGATCGGCGTGCCCGTCCCGCAAGGCGGCCAGGCCGGGCAGGGCGAGGGCGTGGAGGGCCTGCTGGACCGGCACCTCTATCCCGGGCAGCTGAGCGTGACGGTCAGCCGCGACGGCAAGGCGCGCATGCTGGCCGACGAGCCGCTCTTCGACCGCGACCTGCTGGCGGGGCGCGACGTACGCCTGACGCTGGACGTGGTGCTGCAGCACCACGTGGAGCGCGAGATGGATGCGCTGGTGGCGGCGTGGAAGCCGTTCCAGGCCTGCGCGGTGGTGCTGGACCCGGGCACGGGCCAGGTCCTCGCCATGGCCAGCCGGGCCTGCGACCCGTCCACGGGCGCGCGCGTGCCCTCTTCCAACCTGCCCATCCGAGGCCTCTACGAGCCGGGCAGCGTGTTCAAGCCCTTCACGGTGGCCTGGGCGCTGCGCCAGGGCCTGCCGCCCAGCACGGTGGTCCCGATGCCGTTGAGCGTGCACTTTCCCGGCGACCGCAAGGCCATCAGCGACACGCACTTCGTGGGCGATGGCGACCTCGCACGCCTGCTGTCGGAGTCGAGCAACACCGGCGCCGCCTGGCTGGCGGACTGGATGGGCGGGCCCGCGCTGCAGGGCATGTTCACGTGGCTGGGGCTGGACCAGCCCACCGGGCTCGAGCTGCCGCACGAGGTGTGCTGGGGCAAGGCGCACCGCATGCGCGGCCGCTCGGACTTCCTGCGCAGCGGCTTCGGTCATGCGCTGACGATGACGCCGATCCGCCTCGCCTCGGCCTTCACGGCCTTCGCGCGCGCCGATGCCCGCGCGGCGCGCCCGACCCTCATGCTGGACACCGTCTCGCCCGTGACGCCGGGCGAGCCCATCTGCCCGCCGCACCTGCTGGGCATGGTGCGGCAGGGCCTCGTGGGCTGCGTGGAGACGGGCACCGCGGCCAGCGCCTTCAAGGGCTCGCCCTTCAGCGCCGCGGGCAAGACGGGCACGGCGGTGATCCACGCCGAGACGCAGCACGTGTGCTCGTTCGTGGGCTACGCCCCGGCGAATGCGCCGAGGCTGGTGGTGCTGGTGAGCGCGGTGACGCGCCGCAGCCAGCAAGGCAGCGGCGGCCGCGTGTCGGCGCCGGCCGTGCGCAAGATCCTGGACCGCAGCCTGCCCTACCTGGGCGTGGCGCCGGACCGGGGCGAGGCCGTGGCTGCGGAGGGCCGCCCGTGAGCGCGCCCGCCTCCCGTCCGGCCACCGCCGCCGACCTCGCGCGCCTGCTGGGCGGCTCGCTGGAGGGCGTGGCGCCCGCCACGGCGCTGTCGGGCCTGTGCGACGACTCGCGCCAGGCGGGCCGAGGCGACGTGTTCCTCGCGCGCGCCGGCAGCCGCGAGGATGGCGTGGCCTATGCCCGCGACGCCGTGGCGCGCGGTGCGGTGCTCGTGGTGGCGCAGGATGCCCTGCCCGGCCTGCCCGTGCTGCGCGTGGCCGAGGCCGCCACCGCCTTGCGGGTGGCCGCCGATGCCTGGCACGGCACGCCGCAGGCCGGCATGGACCTCGTGGGCATCACGGGCACCAAGGGCAAGACCACGACCAGCATGCTGGTGGCTGCCGCGTTGCGCGCCGCCGGCCGCCGCCCGGCCGTGATCGGGACCATCGCCTACGACCTGGGCGACGGCCGCCCCGAGCCCGCCAGCAACACCACGCCGGGCGTGCTCGAGCTGCGCCGCCTCCTGGCGCGCGCGCGGGCGCACGGATGCGACAGCGCCGTGATGGAGGTGTCCAGCCATGCCCTGCACCAGGGGCGCACGGCCGGGCTCGACTTCCGGGCCGGCGTGTTCACCAACCTGGCCAGCGACCACCTCGACTACCACAAGACGCTCGACGCCTACCGTGACGCCAAGGCCCTGCTGTTCCGGGGCCTGGGCAGCGGAGCCACCGCGGTGCTCAACCGCGACGATGCGGCCTCTGCTGCGATGGCCTCTGGCTGCCGCGCGCGCGTGCTCACCTACGGTGCCGCGGCAGGGGCCGACCTGCGCTTCGAGGGCCTGGAGCTGTCGGCGGCCTCCAGCCGCTTCCGCCTGTGCGTGGGCGGTCGCGAGCAGCCGGTGCACACCTCGCTGGTGGGGCGCCACAACGTGCTCAACCTGCTGGCCGCGGTGGGGGCGGCGATGGCGCTGGGCGTCGATCCCCTGCGCGCGGCCGCCGGGGCCAGCGCGCTGCAGGGCGTGCGCGGCCGCCTCGAGCGCGTGGACGGGGCTGGCCTGCACGTGTTCGTGGACTACGCGCACACCGAGGAGTCACTGCGCCAGGTGCTGGGCTTCCTGCGCGACGTGGGCGCGCGTCCGCTCGCCTGCGTGGTGGGGTGCGGCGGCGACCGCGACCGGACCAAGCGCCCGCGCATGGCCCGCGTGGCCTGCGAGCAGGCGGACCGCGTCGTCTTCACCAGCGACAACCCGCGCACCGAGGACCCGCAGGCCATCCTGGCCGAGATGCTGGCCGGCCTCGACGCGACCCAGCAAGCCCGCGCCCTCGTGGTGCCGGACCGGCGCGAGGCCATCCGCCGCGCCGTGCTCGAGGCGCCGGACGGTGCCAGCGTGCTCGTGGCCGGCAAGGGCCACGAGGACTACCAGATCGTGGGGAGCACCAAGCTCCCCTTCGACGACGTGACCGAGGTCCGCGAGGCCCTGCGCCTGCGCGCCGCCAGGGCTGGCGGCGCGGGTGCAGTGGGCGCACGGACGGCCTAGAACGCGAGGAACGCCATGGAACCCATCCGCTACTCCGACATCCTGCGTGCCACCGGCGGCGTCCCCGCCGGCGACGGCGTGGTGGGCGACCCGCTCGTCCCGGCAGTGACCATCGACGGGCGCAACGTGCCTGCGGGCGCGCTGTTCGTGCCGCTGCGTGGCAAGAGCCGCGACGGTCACGAGTTCCTCGAGCAGGCCTTCCTCAACGGCGCCGGCTTCGCGCTGGTGGCGCGTGACGCGGGGCTGGCGCGCCTGCCGGCCCACGCCATCGTGGTGCCCGACACCACGAAGGCGCTGGGCGACCTGGCCCGCTGGCACCGCAGCCGCTTCAGCGTGCCGGTGGTGGGCATCACCGGCTCGTGCGGCAAGACCACGACCAAGGAGATGGTGCGCAGCGTGCTGGGCCGCGACGTGGTCGCCAGCCCGGCGTCCTACAACAACGACATCGGCGTGCCGCTCACCTTGCTGCAGATGGACCGCCACACGCGGGCGTGCGTGGTGGAGATCGGCACCAACGCGCCGGGCGAGATCGCCCACCTCGCCTCCATCGCGCGGCCCACGGTGGGCATCGTCACCTGCGTGGAGGAGGTGCACCTCGAGGGCTTGGGCAGCGTGCGCGGCGTGATGGAGGAGAAGAGCGCGCTGGTGCGCGCCCTGCCGCACGACGGCGCGGCCATCATCAACGCCGACAACTACTGGTGCCGCGAGATGATGGAGCGCGTGGACTGCCACCTGCTGACCTACGGCACCTGGGAGGACAGCGACATCTACGGGCTGGACGTGCACGCCACGGAGACGGGCATCGCCTTCTGGCTGTACGGGAAGATGCTGTTCGAGGTGCCGGTGCTGGGGCTCTACAACGTGGCCAACGCGCTGGCTGCGGTGGCCACCGGCCTGTGGCTGGGGCAGTCGCCGCTGGCCGTGCGCGACGCGCTGGCCCGCGTGCAGCCGCCGCCCATGCGCATGGCGCGCGAGGTGGTGGGGGGCGTGACGCTCGTCAACGACGCCTACAACGCCAACCCGCGCGCGATGGAGGCCGCCCTCAACGAGCTGGGCCAGCGCGGCACGGGCGGGCGTCGCGTGGCCGTGCTGGGCGAGATGCTGGAGCTGGGCACGGAGTCGGAGCGCCACCACCGCTCGCTGGGCCGCAAGGTGGCCCACGCGCGGGTGGACCTGCTCTGGGCCATCGGGCCCAGCGCCGCGCTGGTGGCCGAGGAGGCCGTGCGGGCCGGCATGCCCGCCGAGCACGTGCGCCACCATGCCAGCACCGCCGACGCGCTGGCCGAGCTCGCCTTCGAGGCGCAGGCCGGCGACACCTGGCTCTTCAAGGGCTCGCGGGGCATGGCCCTCGAGCGCGTGCTGGAGGCGGTGCGCAAGCACCTCGCCAGCGAGGACGCCGGCGCCGCGCCGGCGCCGCGTCGGCTCGGCTCGCGGCCCGGCTAGTCCCATGTCCAGGGCCGCCCCTGCGAGGGCGTGCGAGGAGGGCTGGCGCCCGTGATCTACCACCTGCTGGTCCAGTTCAAGGACTCGGTGAGCGCGTTGCGCATCATCGAGTACGCCACCTTCCGGGCGGCCTTCGCGGCCGTGCTGGCCTTCCTCGTGGCCACCATCGTGGGCCCGGGCATCGTCGAGTCCTTGCGCAAGCGCAAGCTGGCGGGCTTCAGCCCCACCGGCAGCGAGCACGTGGACGCCGAGCGCAAGGCCAAGGAGTCGGTGCCCACGATGGGCGGCGTCATCCTGCTGGTGGGCGTGGCCCTCTCGGGCCTGCTCTTCATGCGGCTGGACCTGCCGCAGACCTGGATCGTGATCGTGTCCTTCCTGCTGTTCGGCGCGCTGGGCGCGATGGACGACTGGAAGAAGCTCACGCACCGCAAGGGCGAGGGCATGAGCGAGCGCCAGAAGCTGGTGGGACAGCTGCTGATCAGCGGCGCGGCCATCACCGCGCTCTACGCCGTGGGGTGTGCGCAGGAGGGCCGCGCGTGGCTGCGCGGGCCTTCCTGGCAGCCCGATCCCTACCCGGTGGCGCGGGCGGCGCGGGGCGACACCTGGGACACGCTGGCCGCGCGCTGGATGGGTGATGCCGCCCGGGGCCGCGAGCTGGCGTCGATGAACGGCCGGCTGGACGCGGCCGGCCGGCCCGAGCCGCTGACCGAGGGCCGCACGGTGCGCCTGCCGGCGCCGGCGGGCACCTACCACCGTGCCGACCTGCAGGTGCCCTTCTCGAAGCGCTTCTGCCTGGACCTGGGCCTGCTGTTCATCCCGCTGGGCATCCTCGTCATCGTGGGCGCCAGCAATGCGGTCAACCTCACCGATGGCCTCGACGGCCTGGCCATCGGCGTGACGGCCACGGTGGCGACCGCCTTCGTGGTGGTGGGCTACGTGGTGGGCAGCGCCGTGCTGGCGCGCGAGCTCTACCTGTTCCACGTGCCGGAGGGAGCCGAGCTGGCCATCCTCGCCGCCGCGCTGGTGGGGGGCTCGCTGGGCTTCCTGTGGTTCAACGCCTACCCGGCCTCGGTGTTCATGGGCGACACGGGCTCGCTCTCCATCGGCGGGTTCCTGGGCGTGCTGGCCGTGGCCCTGCGCCACGAGCTCACGCTGCTGGTGGCCGGCGGCATCTTCGTCGTCGAGGCGCTGTCGGTCATCTGGCAGCGCTCGTGGTTCAAGCTCACGCGCCGCGCGGCCGCCCGCCGGGGCGAGCCCACGCCCCAAGGCAAGCGCTGGTTCCTGTGCGCCCCGGTGCACCACCACTTCCAGCGCCTGGGCCTGCACGAGAACAAGGTGACGATCCGCTTCTGGATCGTCAGCGTCATCTTCGTCGTCGCTGCGCTGGCGACGCTCAAGCTGAGGTGATCCCATGGCATTCGTGGCACAGGGCTGGCTGGGGAAGACGGCGTGCGTGCCGCCCGGGCGCGACCTGCTGGCGGCCGGCCGGCGCGTGGCGGGCCTGTCGGCGGCGCTGGTGGCGCTGGGCCTCGTGATGATCTACAGCAGCAGCAGCGCCCGCCTGGCGGGCGTGGGGCACGATCCCAACAGCGTGCTGCTCAAGCAGGCGGCGTGGGCCCTGCTGGCCGGGCTGGCCTGTGCCTGCATGGCTCGCGTGCCGCTGGAGACGCTGGGGCGCTGGAGCAAGCCGCTGCTCACGACCGTGATCGTGCTGCTGGTCGTGACGATGGTGATGGGCGTGAGCGTCAACGGCAGCCGGCGCTGGGTGAGCCTCGCGGGCCTGCGCTTCCAGCCCAGCGAGCTGCTCAAGCTCTCGTTGCTGCTCTACCTCTCGGATGCGCTGGCCAGGCGCGAGCGGCGGGCCTCCTTCGACCCGTCCGCGCCCAGCCTGCCCGTGCTGCTTCCGGTGCTGCTGGGCGTGGGCCTGGTCTTCGTGCAGCCCGACCTGGGCACCAGCATGTTCCTGGTGGCCGAGTGCCTCGTGCTGCTGGCCCTCGCGGGCGTGAGGCCCTCGCGGCTGGGGCCCTCGATGCTGGCGGCCGTCCCGATCCTGCTGGTGGTCGCGTGGCTCAAGTTCCCGCACGTGCAGCGGCGCGTGGACATGTGGCTGGGCGGCGCCGACGCGGGCGGCACGCAGGTCAAGGAGTCCTTGCTGGCCATCGGCAGCGGCGGCTTGCTGGGCCGCGGGCTGGGCGAGGGCACGCAGAAGCTCTACTACCTGCCCGAGAGCAACACGGACTTCATCGCGGCCGTGATCGGCGAGGAACTGGGCTTCCTGGGCTGCGCCGCGGTCATCGCCGCCTTCATGGGCATCGCCTGGCATGCGCGCAAGATCACGCTGGGCGCGCGCGCCCTGTCGCCGCAGGCCGTCTACCTCGCGGGCGGCGCGGGCTTCGTGATCGCCTTCCAGGCGGCGTGGAACCTGGCCGTGGTGACCAACAGCGTGCCCACCAAGGGCATCCCGCTGCCCTTCATCAGCGTCGGGGGCAGCAACCTCGTGCTGATGATGGCCTGCGTGGGCTTGCTGGTGAACGTCTCGCGCCGCGCCGCCTCGGCCGCGGCCGACCCCGACCTCGGGTGAGCGCCGCCGGGCCCGCTCGCCGGCGTCGCGGGGCCGCCTGGCTGGCGGGGGGCGGCACCGTGGGCCACCTCGCACCCGGCTTCGCCATCGCCTCCGCGCTGGAGGCGCGCGGGCAGGGGGCCGTCTTCGTGACGCCCGGCGAGGCGCGCGAGGCGGCCTGGTTCCCGCCCGGCTCGCCGCCCGTGGCGCACCTGCCTGCGCCGCGCCGGCCGCGCACGCTGGGGGAGGCGCTGCGCTTCGTGCCGCGCATGGCGCGTGCGGTGGGCGAGGGCGTGCGACGGCTGCACCGCGAGCGGCCGCCGGCGGTGCTGGCGCTGGGCGGCTGGCCCTGCGTGCCGGCCGCGCTGGCCGCGCTGGCCCGCGGCACGCCGCTGGCGTTGCTGGCCTCCGACCTGGTGCCGGGCGTGGTGGTGCGGGCGCTGGCGCCGCTGGCCCGCCGCAGCTACGTGGCCCACCCCGAGGCAGCGCGACGACTGCCCGCGGGCCGGGTGCGGGTGACGGGCCCGGTGGTGCGGCCCGCCCTGCGCGCCGCCGTGCGCGACCCGGCCCGGCTGGGCCTCGAGGAGGGCCGCCTGACCTTGCTGGTGGTGGGCGGCAGCCTCGGCGCCCGGGCGCTCAACGAGGCCATGGTGCGCGGCGTGGCCGGGGCGGTGGAGGCCGACCCTGCGCTGGCGGCTCGCCTGCAGGTGCTGCACTCCGTGGGCGGGGCGGGCGAGGGCATCGAGGAAGGCTGGCGGGCTGCCGGCGTGCGGGCGCAGGTGGTGCCCTTCGTCCACGACATGGGCACGGCCTACCGCACCGCCGACCTGCTGGTGAGCCGGGCGGGTGCGCTCACCTGCGCCGAGATCGAGGCGCTGGGCGTGCCCAGCGTGCTGGTGCCCTACCCGCACCACGTGGACCGCCAGCAGCACCTCAACGCGGGGCGCCTGGCGGCCCGGGGCGGTGCGCTGGTGCTGGAGGAGGCGTCGCTCACCCCGCAGGCGGTGCGCGAGCAGGTGCTGGGCCTGCTGCTGGACGCCCCGCGCCGGGCCGCGATGGGGAGGGCCGTCCAGCAGGTGCAAGCCGACGCCGCGGGCACCATCGCCGACGACCTGCTCGCACTGCGCCGCGGCTGAGCGCGAGAGGCGAGGGTGCGCGCAGCGCGCCCCGCAGGGCGTGAAGGCCTGCGCTGCACCTGCCGATCCCCAAGGAGGCCTGCGCTGCTGTCGGAGCGAGGCCGAAGATGAGGTCCACGATGCCCGCCCCCACGCCCCAGGCCTCGGCTGCTGGCGTCCCGGGTGCGTTCGTGCCCGCACTGACGGCGGTGCGCAGCGTGTTCCTGGTGGGGCTGGAGGGCACGGGCACCAGCGGTGCGGCGCGGCTGCTGCGGGCCCGCGGGCTCGCCGTGGCCGGCAGCGACCGTGCGCCGGGTGCGCGGTGTGCTGCGCTGGCCGCCCTGGGCGTGCGGGTCACCCCGGGTGATGCACCCGGCGACCTGCCTGCCGCCCTCGACCTGCTCGTGCGCTCGGCGGCCGTGCCGCCCTCCCACCCGCAGGTCGCGGCGGCGCACGCGCGCGGCGTGCCGGTGATCACCTACGCCCAGGTGCTGGGAGCCCTGATGGAGGGGCACCAGGCCATCTGCGTGGCCGGCTGCCATGGCAAGACCACGACCTCGTCGCTGGTGGCCACGGCGCTGCTGCACGCCGGGCGCGATCCCTCCTTCGTGGTGGGGGGCGTGGTGGGGGCCACCGGCACCGGGGCCCACGCGGGGCGCGGCCCGGCGTTCGTGGCCGAGTCCTGCGAGTTCGACCGCTCGTTCCACCAGCACCGGCCCACGGTGGCCATCGTCACCAACATCGACGAGGACCACCTCGACTACTACCGCGACCTCGCCGAGATCGAGGAGTCCTTCCGCGTCTTCGCCGCGCGCCTGCCCGCCCACGGGGTGTTGGTGGTGCACGAGGACTTCGCCGACGTGTTCCGCCGCGACCCACGCCTCAAGGCCAGGCTGCAGACCTACGGCGTGCGCGACGAGTCGCTGTGGACGGTGCGCGACGTGCGGGTCCGGCGCGACGCGCCCGGCATCGCCTTCGACGTGTGGCACGCGGGCGAGCGCCGGGGCGAGGCGGGCATCCCGCTGCTGGGGATGCACAACGCGCTCAACGCGACGGCCGCGCTGGCGGCCCTGGAGGCCGTGGGCCTGTCCTTCGAGGAGGCGCGCGCCGGGCTGGCGGCCTTCGCGGGCGTGGGCCGGCGCCTCGAGCAGGTGGCCGACCGCCGTGGCGTGCTCGTGCTGGACGACTATGGCCACCACCCTGCGGAGATCCGTGCCGTGCTGCAGGCGCTGCGCAGCCGCCATGCCGGCCGGCGCATCGTGGTGCTGTTCCAGCCCCACCAGGCGAGCCGCACGCGCTGCCTGCTGCAGGACTTCGCGCGTGCGCTGGCCGGGGCCGACGCCGCGTGGCTGCCGCCCATCTACTTCGCGCGCGACAGCGAGGAGGAGCGCCGCAGCGTCACCTCCGAGGACCTCGCGGCTGCCGTGCGCCGCGAGGGCGGGCAGGCCGCGACGGTGCCGGGCCTGGATGCCCTGGCCGCGCATGCGCTGGCGCAGGTGCGCACCGGCGACGTGCTGGTGACCATGGGCGCGGGAGACGTGGATGCCGTGGCGCGGCGCATCGCCGAGGGGATCGACGGTGGCCTCGCGCCCCAGCTTCGATGAGGCCAGGGCAGCGGCCACGCGGCTGGCCGGCCTGACCTCGCTGGGCGTGGGCGGCACGCCGGACTTCCTGTTCACGCCGGCCTCGGAGGACGAGGTGGCCGCGGTGGTGCGTGCCTGCCGCGAGCGCGGCGTGCCGCTGCGCGTGCTTGGCGGGGGCTGCAACCTGCTCGTGCACGACGGCCGCGTGGAGGGCGCCGTGCTCTCGATGCGCGCCCTGCGTGGCGTGGCGGTGCGCGAGGAGGCCGTGGAGGCCGCTGCCGGGCATCCCTTCCCCGACCTCGTGCGGCAGAGCGTGGCGCTGGGGATCCCCGCGCTGCCCGGCTGCCCCGGCATCCCGGGCCAGGTGGGCGGGGTCGTGTTCATGAACGCCGGCGGTCGCTTCGGCTGGGTGGGCGAGGCGCTGGTGGAGGTGCGGGGCGTGGACGCGCGGGGCGAGCCCTTCCGGCGCGGGGTGGGCCCGGCGGACTTCGGCTACCGCCGCAGCCCCTTCGCGGGCTGCGTGATCACGGGCGCCACCTTCCGTCGCGACCGCGCGCTGGACCGCGCAGCACAGCATGACCTGCTGGTGCGCGCGCGCACGTGGAAGCAGTCCACGCAGCCGCTGGCGGCCGCGAGTGCCGGCTGCATGTTCAAGAACCCCGACGGCCCCACGGGCGCGCGTCCCGCGGGCCTGCTCATCGACACGGCGGGGCTCAAGGGGTTGCAGGTGGGCGGTGCCCAGGTGTCGGTGCTGCACGCCAACTTCCTCATCAACACGGGCACGGCCACGAGCGCCGACATCGAGGCGCTGGCCGCGGAGGTGGTGGCGCGCGTGCGCGCCGTGCATGGCGTCACGCTGGAGCGAGAGGTGTGCTGCTGGGGCGCCCCTGCCGGGCCGGCCTAGGGCCGGGGCGGGCCCCGCCCGCCCCGCCGTGGCACGGCAGGTAGGCCGAAGGTAGGCATCCCCGCCCGCCGTGCGCCGCCGGCCCCGGTTCAGGGCCTCCCGGGGGGAGCCGACCCTAGGGGGGTGCGGCCGGGCCCCGGGCCCGTGCCCCATGCACGCCTCTCCCCGAGGGAAGTGACCTTCCATGGCCCGCAGGACCGACCCCGACGACCCGCCCGAGACGGAGGAGGCCCCCAAGCGCCGCCACGTCCTGCTGGGGACGCGCTGGGGCCGCCTCACCCTGCGCGTGGGCCTGCTGGCCGTGCTGCTGCTGGGCGCCGGCCTCGTGCTGGGCAAGGCCCGGGCACAGGCCTATGCCGTGCGCGAGAACCGCCTGGGCGCCGCCTCGTTCGTCTTCGAGGGCCTGCCCTCCTGGGCCGATGCGCGCATCTCCGCCATGCTCCACCACGCCTCCCTGCTGCAGCTGGACGTGTCGGTGTTCGACCCGGCCGCCGAGGAGCGTGCGCGAGGCGTGCTGGCCCGCCACCCGCTGGTGCGGCGCGTGGAGGACGTGCGCATCGCCTTCCCCAACAAGGTGCGCGCGCGCGTCGTGCTGCGCGAGCCCGGGTGCTGGGTGCAGACCCACTTCCTCGACCGGCAGGGCCGCCCCTTCTGCGTGCTGCTGTCCACCGACAGCCATCGCATCGACGAGCGCTGCTACGCCGGCTACCTCGCCCAGCGCCGCGCGCCGCTGCCCTTGCTGGTCGGGGTGGACCGCGCCCCGCTGCCGGTGCCCGGCGTGCCGTGGGACAACCTCAAGGAGCAGGTGGCGGAGGGGCTGGAGGCCGCGCGCGTGGCCGACCGCCTGGCTCGCGACATGGCGTGGGGCCGCAGCCGCTACGTGGCCCGCATCGACGTGTCGCGCTTCCCCTCGCCGGGCAACCGCGCGATGGGCGAGGTGCTGCTCACGCTCAACGACGGCACCACCGTGGACTGGGGCCGCACGGAACGCGACCTGGCCGGCTCGGTGGAGGAAGAGACCTACGAGCGCAAGATGGTGCGCCTGATGCAGGCCCAGTCCGGTCCCCCGCGGCCTCACGTGGACGTGCGCTTCCCCGCGGAGCCCGTGCTGCCGCGGTGAGCCTGCCGTCGCCGGGCCCCGACCGCTCCGGCAGCGTGCTGGCCGTCGTGCTGGCCCTGCTGGGCCTGTCGGCCTTCGACCTGCTGGCCGTGCCGTGGCTGCCCGGCAGCGCGCGGGGCTTCCTGCAGGTGGCCATCCCGGGCTGCTGCCTGCTGGTGCTCGCGCTGGGACTCGCGGCCGAGCGGGGGCGCGCACCGTGGCTGCGCAGCCTCGTGCTGCTGCTGGCGGCAGCACCTGCCTTGCTGGCGGCCAGCCTGCTGGCCCGCGGCGGCGCGCAGGGCGTGGTGGGCGTGGTGCTGCCTGGCGTGGCGTGGTGGCTGTGCCTGCTGGCCCCGCTGGTGCTGGGCGGGCTCTCGCTGCGCGTGCGGCGCGGCGTGGTCGCCGTGGTGCTCGTGGCGTGGGGGGCCGAGCTCGCGCTGGCCCGCAGCGGCCTGCCGCTGCTGCCGGAGCCGCTGCAGCCCCTGCGAGCACCGCTGCTCGACACGCAGCCGTCCCGGCCGCCGCCGCCGGAGCCCGTGCCGGGCCTCGTGGCGGGCCAGCTGGTGGCCGCCGGCGAGTCATGGCCCGGGTTGTGGCGCGCAGTGACGCAGCCCAGCGAGGCCGTGGCCCGGCCGGTGGTGCTGGTGCTGGGCGGTCCCGCGCGGCCGGCCGTCGAGCGCATCACGCTGGAGCCGGCCGTGACGGGCCTTGGGCACGCGCTCGAGACGCTGTGGCTGCACGCGACCGTGGCACCGCGCGAGGCACTGGACCTGCAGGGCGTGGCCGTCGCGTGCGTGCACGCCGACGCGTGGCCCGACACGCAAGCGGCCGCGTCGCATGCCGAGGCCCTGTCCGGGTGGGTACGCGGCGGGGGCGTGCTGGTGCGAGATGCGGCGGCGCAGCCACCGCGACTGGAGGCGGCGTTGCGGGGCGCAAGCCTCGTGGACGCGGGGGGCAGGGCCCAGTGGGGACTGGGCCACGGCTACGTGCGTGACACGGCAGGCCCCGAGGGACGCGAGCCGGCGGCGGCCGCCCTCGGGCGCGTGGGCCCCGCGCTGGGCCTGGAGCGTGCGGGCACGTGCTTCGACGCGAGCGCGCCCGACCCGGCGCTGCCGCCCGGCCTGCCGGTGGTGCCGAGGCCCTCGCGCACGGGCCTGGGCTTCCTCGTGCTGGCGTGGGCTGGGGCCGTGCTGCTGCTGGAGGGCAGCGTCACCTCAGGCCGTCGTGCACTGCGCATGGCGCTGCCGTGCGCAGCCGTGCTGGCCGGGGTGCTGCTGGCCCTGCCGCGCGCGAGCGACCTCGAGGTGCGTGCCGTGGTGCTCGAGCTGGGCGGTGCGGGCGGCAGGCGCATCGAGGCGCTGCACCTGCAGGCCGGCGAGGCGGGCTGGACGGGCGAGGTGGCGTGGCGTGCACCCTGCGCGCTGCGGCGCGTGCCGGGTGCGCAGGCCGCCGCGCGAGGCGTGCGGGCGTGGCTGGCCCCGGGCGAGCGGGGCTGGCTGGTGGCGGAGACGCGCGCCCGGGGACTGTCACCCCGGCCCGCGCCCGAGGCCCCGGCTGCGCTGTGGGACGCCGTGGGCGGCTGGGCGTGGCCGCCGGGACCGGCCGTCGCAGGGGAGGTGGGCTGGCAGGCGCTCGAGGGCGTCGGGCTGGAGGGCCAGCACCTGCCCCTGGCCGCCTTCATGGCGCGGCCAGCGCCCTAGCCCTCGGGCGCGCTGGTCGCGGGGCAGGCCGCCAGGCGGGCGCGCCCCCCTGCGGGCCTGCCTTGACCCCGACCCGGCCGGGGCTACCTTCCCCTGCTTCCCCTGGCACCCGATCCCCATGACCAAGACCACCCTCGCCACGACGCAGCGCGCCAACGCCCGCTGGTACGTCATCGACGCCTCCAAGCACGTGCTCGGCCGCATGGCGGCCAAGGTGGCGCTGGTGCTGCAGGGCAAGAACAAGCCGACGTGGACGCCGCACGCCGACACGGGCGACTTCGTGGTGGTGATCAACGCCGCCGAGGTGCGCGTGACGGGCCGCAAGGCGACGGACAAGGTCTACCGCCGCCACACGGGCTACCCCGGTGGCCTGCGCGAGACGCCCTACGCCGAGATGAAGGTGCGCCACCCCGACGCGATGGTGCGCGAGGCCGTGCGCCGCATGCTGCCCAAGACGACGCTGGGCACGCACATGCTCTCCAAGCTCAAGATCTATCCCGGCAAGGACCACCCGCACCACGCGCAGAAGCCCGAGCCGCTGTCGCTGGCCAAGTAGGCCTCGTCCCGACCCGTCGCTGGAGTTCCCGATGCCCGCTGCTGCGAAGAACGTCCTCGCCCGCGCTACCGGCCGCCGCAAGACCTCGGTGGCCCGCGTGCGCCTGGTCCCCGGCCAGGGCCGCATGCACATCAACGGCAAGCCCGGCAACGAGTACTTCGTGACCGCCGACCAGCGCCGCTCGGCGGTGCAGCCGCTCAAGCTGGCCAACGCCGACACCAAGTACGACGTGCTGGCGCTGGTCTCGGGCGGTGGCGTGCAGGGCCAGGCCGATGCGCTGCGCCTGGCGCTGGCCCGCGCGCTCATGTCGCTGCACGCCGACCTCGAGTCGGGCCTGCGCGACGCGGGCATGCTGACGCGCGATGCGCGCCGCAAGGAGCGCAAGAAGTACGGCCAGCGCGGCGCTCGCGCCCGCTTCCAGTTCTCGAAGCGCTAGTCGCTGCGCGCGGCGCCGTGGGCGCCGCGACCCGCGGCGGACGCATCCGGCCCTGCCCGCGGCACGGGCACGAAGGGGGCCGGCGCCTGCGGGCGCGTCGGCGGCTGCCGGGGCCGGGTGGCGCTCGGTGTCGCGCCGCGCTCCCACCGCCCTGCCCTCGCGCGGCTAGCGGTTGTCTGCGGGCGCCTCGTCGCTGCCGCCGGTGATCGACGGGTTGGGGATCGCGCCCTTCGTGGCGCGCGTGAGGAACAGCAGGGCGAAGCAGGTGTCCAGCGTGTCCTGCGGCTCGAGCGTCGTGCCGGTCTTCCAGTGCCCGTCGCTGTTCTGGCGGTTGAGGATCTGCTGGCCCATCTCGCTGTACCACATGTGCTGGCCCAGACGCTGGCGCCCGATGACGTCCATCATGCGCTCGAACGAGTACAGCCAGTAGATGTGGTAGATGTTCATGCGCTGCTTCTTCGGGTTGTCGAAGGCGCTCCAGTTGAGCTCCAGCCAGGCCAGGCCGTCCTGCACGGCGTCCTGCACCTTGGCCGCATCGCTGCGAGCGTCCCACTGGGCCTTCTTGCGGCCCTCGTCGCTCAGCATGTAGCGCGCCATCATCAGGCAGCCCACGCCGCAGGCGGTCATGCTCCCGGTGGCCTGGCCTTCCTCGGGATCCTCCATGCCCTTGATGTAGGCAAACCCGCGTGCGTGCCAGGCCTCCTTCTTCTTCGTGACGGGATCTTCCTGCAGGACCTCCGGGCCCTCGGCGTCCTGCTGCGACAGCGCGAAGGAGAGGATGCCTTCCCAGACCTTCTCGGGCACCTTCATGCCGCAGCGGTGCGCGGCGAACAGCGCCAGCGTGGCCAGCTGCGTGCTGGAGAGGTCTTCCTCGCCGCCGGGCGGGGGCGCGGCGTTGTACTTGGGCGGCATGTTGTAGCGCCAGCCGCCGTTGCCCTGCCGGCGCTCCAGCAGCTCATTGACCAGCTGCTGGGCCCAGCCGCGCATGGGGCCGGCGAGCTTCTCCTTGGCGTTCACCTTCTGGCTGGCGGCCAGTGTCTTGGCCGAGTCGGCCGTGGCCGTGATGGCCAGCAGCGCCATGCTCACCTCGTAGGTCGTGCCGGGGATCTCGTAGCTGTCCTTGAGCCACTTGAAGCCCTTGACGATCTTGGGGTCCTTGGCGGGCACCTTGCACTTGAGCAGCGTGTAGAGCGCCAGCGCGGTGGGGCCGGCCTGGTAGACGCGGCCGCCGCCGCCACCGCCGCCGCCGTAGGCCTGGCCGCCCCACATGTCGCCCCATGAGCCCTCGTTGTCCTGCTTCTTGAGCAGCCAGGCCACGCCCTTGTCGATGGCGATCGACACCTGCTTGGGGCCGAACGAGGTCTCGCCCTCGAAGAAGTCGTCGGGCTCGTCCTCGGGCGCGTCGGCGCCGCCGGGCGCGGGCTGCTTGGGCGGATCCTCGGCGCGCAGCGTGCTGCTGCCGGCGCCCAGGCCAAGGGCCAGCGCCAGCAGGGCCAGGAGCAGGAGGAGGGGGTGCGAGGCAGGGTTCGGTCGCATGGCGGCATAGTATGCCCGCGC
The DNA here is from genome assembly GCA_964228555.1 of Planctomycetota bacterium. Lineage (GTDB taxonomy): Bacteria > Planctomycetota > PLA2 > PLA2 > JAEUHO01 > CAXQZU01. Next base: position 44,504 of record CAXQZU010000040.1, on the reverse strand, counting down.
CCCGCCGGCCCGTGCGGCGGTGCCCCGCGGAGCGCCCATGGACAAGCAACGACTGCCCGGCTGGCTCGAGCACGTGGGCATGCAGGACCGGCTGCTGGCCCCGGGCAAGGTGGCCTGCCGCCTGCAGACCGACGCCCGCCACCAGAACATCCAGGGCGTGGTGCACGGGTCGGTGTCGATGGCCGTGCTGGACACGGCCATGGGCCACGCGCTCGACAGCCTGCTGGAGCCGGGCCAGTTCTGCAGCACCACGCAGATCTCGGTGCAGTACCTGCGGGCGGCGCGCCCGGGCGACCTGCTCGAGGCCGTGGGGCAGGTGACCCACCGGGGCCGCTCCGTGGCCTTCCTGGAGGGCGAGTTGCGCGGGGGCGACGGCAGCCTGCTGGCCCGGGCGCAGGGGACCTGGCACGTGGGGCAGCGCCGCAGCTGAGCGTGTTCGCATTTTGTAAGCATGGCGGCAACGGGCCATGCTTGCCGTGCCCACCGGCCCCGCGGCTAGGGGGCGAGGCAGCGGCTGGGAAGATGCAGGCGTGCGTCCCGCCGCCACGCCCCCCAGCCCGGCCCCCAGCGGCCCGGCCCCCGAGCCAGGCCAGCCCGCGGGGTCGGGGCCGGCCGCAGGGCCGCGCGGCGGCCATGGCCCCGGTTCCCCCCGCAAGCATGGGGCGGGCGCCCTGGCCCTGACGCTGGGCGCGCTGGGCGTGGTCTACGGCGACATCGGCACCAGCCCGCTCTACGCCTTCAAGCTGTGCTTCCACGGCCACTCGGCCCTGACGCTGGGCGAGACGCAGGTGCTGGGCGTGCTCTCGCTGTTCTTCTGGGCGCTGGTGAGCGTGGTGACGGTGCAGTACCTCGCCTTCATGACGCGGGCGGACAACCGCGGCGAGGGCGGCATCTTCTCCCTGCTGGCGCTGGTGCCGGAGCGCGCGGGCCAGCCCGGCGTGCGCGCCCGCTGGATCGTGGTCGTGGCGCTGGCCGGTGCCGCGCTGCTCTACGGCGACGGGATCATCACGCCGGCCATCTCCGTGCTCTCGGCCGTGGAGGGCCTGCAGGTGGCCACGCCGGCGGCCAAGCCCTACGTGGTGCCGCTGGCGGTCGCCATCCTGCTGGGCCTGTTCCTGGTGCAGTCGCGCGGCACGGGCCGCATCGGGCGCGTGTTCGGCCCGGTGATGCTGCTCTGGTTCGTCACGATCGCCGTGCTCGGCCTCGTGCAGGTGATCGAGTCGCCCGGCATCTTGCGCGCGCTCAACCCGTGGTGCGCCGTGCGCCTGTTCATGGAGTCGCCCTGGGCGGCGTTCACGGTGCTGGGCGCGGTGGTGCTCTGCATCACGGGGGCCGAGGCGCTGTACGCCGACATGGGGCACTTCGGCCGCCCTGCCATCCAGCGCGCCTGGCTGTCCGTGGCCTTCCCCGCCCTGCTGCTGTGCTACCTGGGGCAGGGCGCGCTGGTGCTGCGCGACCCCGCGGCGATCGAGGCGCCCTTCTTCGCCCTCGTGCCGGCGCCGCTGCTCTACCCCATGGTGGCGCTGGCCACGGTGGCCACGGTCATCGCCTCGCAGGCCCTGATCTCGGGCGTGTTCTCGCTCACGCGCCAGGCCATGCAGCTGGGCTTCCTGCCCCGCCTGAACGTGGTGCACACCTCCTCCCAGGTGGAGGGCCAGATCTACCTGCCGCTGGTCAACTACGTGCTCATGGTGGCCTGCCTGTTCCTCGTGATCGAGGTGGGCGAGTCGGAGCGCCTTGCTGCGGCCTACGGCATCGCGATCACGGCGGCCATGCTCACCAATGCCCTCGTGTACGGCGTCGTGCTGCGCACGCGGATGGGCTGGCCGCTGGCCGGCGTGATCCTGCTGGTGGGACTGTTCCTCGTCACGTGCGGGTCCTTCTTCGCCTCGTGCCTGCTCAAGATCGCCGAAGGGGGCTGGATCCCCCTGTTGATGGCCGGGGCCGCCTTCGTGGTCATGGACACCTGGAAGACCGGGCGCACGCACCTGCTCCAGCGCTTCGCGCAGCGCACCATGCCGCTCGACGAGTTCGTCCATGACCTCAAGAAGGGCCGGCTGGCGCGCGTGCCGGGCTCGGCCGTGTTCCTGTCCAGCACGCCGCGCATGACCCCCGTGGCCATGCTGCACCACGTGCGCCAGAGCAAGGCCCTGCACGAGCACGTGCTGGTGCTGTCCTTCGCGACCGAGGACATGCCCATGGTGACGCCCGAGGAGCGCTACGTCACCCGCGAGCTCGGTGCGGGCGTGTGGTTCGCGCAGGTGAGGCTGGGCTTCATGGAGAGCCCCCAGGTGGTGGGCGCCCTCAAGGACCTCCACGAGCGGGGCGTGCACTTCAACTCGTCGCTGTGCACCTACTACCTGTCGCGCGAGACGCTGGTCGTCACGGGGCCTGCCCCGCTGTGGCGCTGGCGCAAGCAGCTGTTCTCCTTCACGGCGCGCAACGCGCAGACGCCCTCCACCTTCTTTGGCCTGCCTCCCGGGCAGGTGGTGGAGCTGGGCGCGCAGGTCGACCTCTAGGCTGCGCGGGACCGCCGGCACGCCAGGCCTGCTGCGGCTGCGTGGGGGAGTGGTAGCGGCGACTGGACTTGAACCAGTGACCTCAGGCTTATGAAGCCCGCGCTCTAACCAGCTGAGCTACGCCGCCACGCGTGCGAGGGGGCAGACTAGACGCCTCCCCGTGGGGGGTCAACGAAGGGCGCGATGGCGCGCCGCGGCGGGCGCCTCAGGGCTGGGGCGCGGCCTGCGCGGGCGCGGCGGGCGCCTTGGGCACCGCCGGCGGGTGCTTGGCGGGCGCCGGCCGCGACGGCGGCTTGGGCACCACCAGCACGAGGTCTGCCTCGCCGCGCATGTCCTCGGGCAGGCGCAGGGCCTCGTCCTCGCCGTAGGCCATCGCGATCACCGCGATGCGGTCGCCGGGACGTCGCTCGCGGAACTTGGTGATGGTGCCCAGCCGGCCCTGCACGTGGAAGGCGCCCACCACCAGCAGCACGCGCTCGGCGGGGTGCGCCTCGCGGCGGTCGGCCACGGCCTCGGCCATGGCGTCGTCCCACAGGGCTTGCGCCTTGAAGATGGCGTTGCCGCGCTCGCCGCCCATCAGCCCGAGGAAGCGGGCCTTGTAGGCGTCGTCGGGCGTGCTGGTGCTGCGCGGCAGCGAGCCACGCTGGGCGTCGGTGAGCGTGGCGAGCCACTCGGCGTAGGGAGCGGCCTGCTTGCGGTAGGCGGTGACCAGCGGGCGAGGCGCATTGGCCGCGATCACCGGCCGGCCCACGGCCTTGGCGTGCTCCACCAGCGGACGGTGAGCCGCGGCGTAGCCGGGGCCCTGGCGGGCCTGCTTGACGAACTCGGCCTCGGGCAGCGTGCCGGCCAGGTAGGCGTCCAGCACGGGCTGCGTGTCCCGCTCGATGAACTCCATGGCGAGCGTGGCGGGACGCGCGCCCCGGCCCCGCTGCGTGGAGAGCTGTTCCCAGAGGCGACGCTCGAACTCGGCGCCCGCACGGTCGTCGTGGTACTCGCCGAAGAAGATCACGTCGCTGCGCTGCACCAGCGACTCCACGGTGGACCACGGCACCTCGCGCCCGCTCTGGCCATGACGCAGCACCATGCGCGGCGCGGCCGCTGCGGGGGCCGGGGCCGGCACGGCCGCAGGAACCGCCGGCGCCACGGCCGGGGACGTGGTGCGTGCGCGGGCGCAGCCGGCGCTGGAGGCCACGACGAGCACGAGGCAGGCCAGGGCCGCGTGGCGCGGGCTGCGAGGGGCAGGACAGGAGCGGCGGCGCGGGTGGATGGGGCTCATGCGCGCAGCATCGCCGACGACGGCCGGGCCCGTCAACGATGGGGCCGCGCCAGGCACGGCGGCCCTCGTGGGCCGCGCCAAGGGCCCTCGCCAAGGGCCGGCGCCTCGCCTCTGCAGGGCACGCCGAGCCTTGCCCGCTAGGCTAGGCCCGTGGCCGCGCCGGGACCCAAGCCTGCTGCCGACATCTCGCGCCTGCGCATCGAGCGTGGCGACGGGCCCGTGGGCCGGCGACTCGGCGGGCCCAGCCCGCTGTGGCTGGTGGTGCTGCTGCTGCTGGCCGGCACGGGCTGGCTGATGCGCGACCGGTTCTTCGGCAGCGGCGCGCCCTCGGCCGGTGCGGGCCGGGCCGTCAAGACCGGCCTGGCCCGCAAGCTGGTGCCCGGCGCGGTGCGCGAGGGCGACGTGGCCGCCAACGGCTACGTGGTGGCCGACCGGCAGGCCTCGCTGGCCTCGGTGATCAGCGGGCGGCTGGTGGAGCTCAACGCACAGGAGGGCGACATCGTCGAGGCGGGCGCGGTGGTGGCGCGGGTGCAGTCCGACGACCTCGAGGCCCAGGAGCAGGAGGCACGCGAGCGGCTGGCCAGCGCGCAGGCGCAGGTGGCGCAGGCCCATGCGGCGGTCGCAGCCGCGCAGCTGGAGCTGCCCCGCCTGGACTCCGATCGCCGCGTGCTCGACGAGCTGGCCGAGGAGGCGCGCGAGTCCTCCAGCCGGCTGCGGCGGGAGGTGGAGCGCACGCGCCCGCTGGTTCCGCACGCCTACTCCGCCGATGCGCTCGACCGGCTGGAGGCCCAGGCGCGCGCTGCCGCCCGGGCGCTGGAGGCGGCGCTGGCGCGCGTGGAGGCCCACCGTGCGCAAGCCAGCGCCTGGAAGGCCGAGATCGCGCGCCGCGAGGCCGAGGCCACGGTGGCCGAGTCGCAGGTGCGCGTGGCTGCGCGCGCGGCCGAGGCCGCCGCCATCCAGGTGGAGAAGACCCGCATCCGGGCGCCCTTCCGCGGGCTCGTGATCCGCAAGGATGCCGAGAGGGGCGAGGTGATCGCGCCCACCGGTGGCGGCCAGAACAGCAAGGGCTCGGTGCTCACGCTGGTGGATCCCGAGTCCTTCGAGATGCAAGTGGAGCTCAACGAGCGGCGGCTGGGCCGCGTGGCGGAGGGCCAGGAAGCCAGCATCCGGCTGGACGCGCAGCCCGACACCGCCTGGCCTGGCGTGGTGCGCAAGATCTGGCCGCGGGCCGATCGTGCCAAGGGCACGGTGGAGGTGCGCGTGGCCTTCCGCCAGCGTCCCCCGCTGGCGCGTCCCGACATGGCCGGGCAGGTGGGCTTCCTCTCGGCGGCGCAGGGCGCGACCGATGCGGCGACGACGGCCACCGTCACCGTGCCCGCCTCGGCGGTGCTGCGCCGTCCCGCGGGGGACGTGGTGTTCGTGGTGCGCGAGGGCGTGGCCCGCTCGGTGCGCGTCACCTGCGGCGAGGTGCGGGACGGGCAGGTCGTGGTGCAGTCGGGCCTCGCGGGGGGCGAGGTGGTCGTGCTGGACCCGGACCCTTCCCTGGGCGACGGGGAGCCCGTCTCCGCGGGCCGCTAGGCGGCCGCCGCCCGCTCGCCGCGGCCCCGCTGGCCCGGGCCGGCCGCGCGGCTACGCTTCGGCCACCCCCGAGGAGGCCCGCATGGCTGGGCGAGACCCGCGTCCTGACGGCCCGGTCATCCGCATGACGGGCGTGAGCAAGTCCTACCGCCGTGGCGGGCAGGACCTGCAGATCCTCGAGGGCATGGACCTCGAGGTGGCTGCGGGCGAGTTCCTCGCGCTGATGGGGCCTTCCGGCTCCGGCAAGAGCACCATCCTCAACCTGATCGGCGGGCTGGACACGGCCGATGCAGGCCGCATCGAGGTGGCCGGCACGGACGTGGGCGCGTTGCGCGGGGATGCGCTCAGCGCGTGGCGCGCGCGCCACGTGTGCTTCGTGTTCCAGGCCTTCAACCTGCTGCCCGTGCTGACGGCGCTGGAGAACGTGGAGCTGCCCCTGATGCTCACGCCGCTGTCGCGCAAGCAGCGCCGGGAGCAGGCCCTGTTCGCGCTCGAGATCGTGGGGCTGTCGGACCGCGCCGACCACCGGCCCAAGCAGCTCTCTGGCGGCCAGGAGCAGCGGGTGGCCATCGCGCGTGCCATGGCGATGGACCCCACGGTGCTGCTGTGCGACGAGCCCACGGGCGACCTCGACCGCAGCAGCGCCGAGCAGGTGCTGGGCATCCTGCAGGAGCTGGGTCGCACGAACCGCACCACGGTGGTGATGGTGACCCACGACCAGCGGGCCTCCGACCGGGCCACGCGCACGCTGCACCTGGACAAGGGCGTGCTGGTGGCCCAGGGTGCCCCCGGCAGCGAGGCCCGGTGACCCTGCAGGGCCTCACCGTCCGTCACCTGCTGCAGCACCCCGTGCGGTCGCTGCTGACGGTGCTGGCCCTGATGGTGGGCATCTTCCTGTTCTGCTTCCTGACCTCGATCGTCACCAGCCTCGAGGCCGCGGTGAAGGCGGTGGCCGCCAACCGCATCGTGGTGGGCAGCGCCGTGAGCCTGTTCCAGTCGCTGCCCACGACCGCGCAGTACATCGACGGCATCGGCGAGACGCCGGGCGTGGAGTCGGTGACGCGCTTCACGTGGTTCGGCGGCCTCTACCCGGGCAAGGACGCCCCCGAGCCGCAGTTCGGCTGCGATCCGCAGGCCTTGCTCAGCAGCTACCCCGAGGTGCAGCTGGACCCGGCGCAGGCCCGGGCCTGGATGGAGGACAAGCGCGGCTGCATCATCGGCCGGCTCGTGGCGCAGTCCAAGGGCCTCAAGGTGGGCGACCAGGTGCCGCTGCGCGGCACCATCTACCCGCGCGTGGACGGCGGCCCCTGGACCTTCACGGTGTGCGGCATCTACGCCTCCACGAAGCCCAACGTGGACGAGCAGACGATGTACTTCCACTGGTCCTACATGGACGAGACGCTGGAGCGTGGCGAGGCGTTCGGGCCGCGGGGCACCAGCGTCTACCTCGTGCGGCTGGGCGATGGCGTGCGCGGCGAGGACGTGTCGGCGGCCATCGACGCGCGCTTCGAGCGCGGCCCGCAGCGCACGCGCACCCAGACGGAAGCGGCCTTCCAGGCGGGCTTCATCAGCATGCTGGGCAACCTGCCGACCTTCCTGGGCCTGATCGGCGGCGCGGTGCTCGTGGCCTTGGTGTTCGGCGTGATCAACACCATGACGCTGGCTGCCCGCGAGCGCACCCGCACCATGGGCATCCTCAAGGCCCTGGGCTTCCCGGACCGCGTGCCCGCGCGGCTCTACGTGGGGGAGGCGCTGATGCTGGTCGCGCTGGGCTCGGGCCTGGGCCTGGCGCTGGCGTGGGTGACGCAGGAACCCTTCCGCCTCGCCTTCGGCACGTTCATCCCGCAGTACTTCGTCAGCGCGGACACCTTCGTGCTGGCGAGCCTGCTGAGCGTGGGCATGGCCGTGCTGGCCGGCATGGTCCCGGCGCTGGCAGCCCGGCGGCTCAAGGCGGTGGAGGCGCTGCGTACCTGATGCGCCTCGTGCCCTGGTCCTACCCCCTGCGCAGCCTGGCCGTGCGCTGGTCCTCGGCGCTGTTCAGCGCGCTGGGCATCGCCATGACCGTGGCCGTGCTGTGCGGCGTGTTCGCGCTGCGCAATGGCTTTGCGGTGCTGCTGGCCGAGACCGGCAGCGACGACATCGCCATCTACCTGCGTCCGGGGGCCACCAGCGAGGGCGAGAGCGGCATCCCGTACGAGCGGGTGCAGCTGATCAAGAAGGAGCGGCCCGAGATCCTGCGCGACGCGGAGGGGCAGGCCGTCGCCGCGGGCGAGTCCTACCTGGCGCTCTACCTCGAGCGCGCCGACCGCTCGGGCCAGGTGAACGTGCCCGTGCGTGGCATCGAGGAGGCCAGCCTCGCCGTGCACGGCGAGCGCTTCCGCATCGTGGCCGGCCGCATGCTGGCCTTCGGCAGCAACGAGGTGGTGGTGGGCGTGCCGGTGAGCCGCCGCATCGCCGACTGCGGCCTCGGGCAGGTGCTGCGCGTCAACACCACCGACTTCCGGGTGGTCGGCCTGTTCGAGTACGACGGCGCCTACCGCAGCGAGATCTGGGGCGACGTGATCAACCTGCGCGACGCCCTCAAGCGCGACTTCTTCCAGCGTGTCGTGGCCCGCATCCAGCCGGGCACGGACCTGCCGGCGGTGTCCCGCGAGCTGGAGGACGACAAGCAGGTGGGCAGCAAGGTGGTGGGGGAGCGCGCGTACTTCGCGTCGCAGACGCAGGTGCTGGGCGGCGTGCTGTTCTTCCTGGGGGCCTTCCTCACGGCCGTGCTGGGCACCGCGGCCGTGCTGGGCGCCACCAACACCATGCTGGCCTCGATCGGCGCGCGCACGCGCGAGGTGGGCATCCTGCGCTCCGTGGGCTTCCCGGCGCACTCCGTGATGCTGGCCTTCCTGGTGGAGGCGGCCTTGATCGGCCTGGCCGGCGGCCTGCTGGGCTGCCTGCTGGTGCTGCCGCTGGACGGCCTCGAGACCGGCACCATGAACTGGAACACCTTCACCGAGACCAGCTTCGCCTTCCGCGTGGACGCCGGCCTGCTGCTCACGGCGGTGCTCATCGCGATGGCGCTGGGCGTGCTGGGCGGCATCGTCCCGGCCTGGCGCGCCTCGCGCCTCAAGCCCGTGGAGGCCTTGCGCCGCCTGTGACCGGGCTGCGCCGCCGGGCCTGCGCCAGCCCCGTGGAGGGCGTCCGCGCGCTGCTACCGCCCCGCGCGTGCCCTGCGTACCGTGGGCGCCCATGAGCCTGCCGCTCCTCGTGCTGGGCATGCTGGCCTTCCTCGCCCTGGGCTACACCCTCTACGGGCGCTTCGTGGCTCGGCAGCTGGACCTCGACGACCGGCGCGCGACGCCGGCCGTCACGCAGCAAGACGGCGTGGACTTCGTGCCCACCCGGCCCTTCTACCTGCTGGGCGAGCACTTCAGCGCCATCGCCGCGGCCGGGCCCATCGCGGGGCCCATCCTCGCCTGCCAGCAGTTCGGCTGGCTGCCCTGCCTGCTGTGGATCGGGCTGGGCGTGGTCTTCATCGGTGCGGTGCACGACTTCGTGTCGCTGGTGGCCAGCATCCGGCACAAGGCCGCCTCGGTGGCCGAGATCGTGCGCGAGCACCTGGGCGAGGGCGCGCACCGCGCCTTGCTGGGCTTCATCTGGCTGGCGCTGGTGTACGTGATCCTGGCCTTCACCGACATCACGGCCGCGACGCTCACGGCGCGCGTGGGCGAGGCGGGCGGCGAGAGCACCTACGTCCAGGGGGGCGCGGTGGCCTTCGCGGCCACCGCCTACCTCGGGCTGGCCGTGGTGATGGGCCTGCTGCAGCGCTTCCTGCAGCCGCCGCTGTGGCTGCTGACGCTGGTGTTCGTGCCCGCCACGCTGGCGCTGGTGTGGCTGGGCACGGAGGCCTCGACGCTGATGCTGCTGCCCCACGGGACGTGGGCGGGCCTCATCCTTGCCTACTGCTTCCTCGCCTCGCTCACGCCGGTGTGGGCGCTGCTGCAGCCGCGCGGCTACCTGGGCGGCTTCGTGCTCTACCTCGTGCTGGCGGTGGGCACGCTGGGCGTGCTGCTGGGCGGCTTCGAGGTGCAGGCCCCGGCCGTGCGCGAGGGCGTGGCGCTGGTGGGCTGGGAGGGCGCGCTGCTGCCCTTCCTGTTCGTGACCATCGCCTGCGGCGCCTGCAGCGGCTTCCACGGGCTGGTGTGCTCGGGCACCACCAGCAAGCAGCTGGCGCGCGAGAGCCACAGCCACCCGGTGGGCTACGGCGCGATGCTGCTGGAAGGCTTCGTGGCCGTCATCGCGCTGGCCACCGTGATGATCGCCGTGCCGGCGAAGGGACAGCCGCCGGGCGACATCTACGCGCAGGGCATCGCGCGTTGCATCGGCGTGTTCGCCGGCGACCATGCGGTGCTCTTCGCGACCACCTTCGGGGCGATGGCCTTCAGCACCTTCATCTTCGACACGCTGGACGTGGCGACGCGGCTGGGCCGCTACCTGCTGCAGGAGATGTTCGGCTGGAAGGGCCGTGGCGGGGCGATGCTGGCCACGGCCCTGACCGTGGGCGTGCCGTGGCTGTGGCTGCTGGAGGCCGGGCGCGACGGCTACAAGACCGGCTGGCTCCTGTTCGGCACCAGCAACCAGCTGCTGGCCGCGCTCACGCTGATGGGGGTGAGCGTGTGGCTGCACCGGGAGGGCCGGCGCTGCTGGTACACGCTGCTGCCCAGCATCTTCATGTTCGCCGTCACCTTCTGGTCGCTGGCGGTGCAGGTGCGCAGCCTGTGGCTCAAGCGCTTCGCTCCCGACGGCAGCGTGCAGTGGGGGGCGTGGGTGAACCTCGCCGTCGCGCTGGGCCTGTCCGTGCTGGCCCTCGGGCTGGTGCGGCGCGCGATCGTCGTCGTGCGCCGCCCGCGGGCGCAGGCCGCGCCCTAGGCCGGCGTCGCCGGCGTGGCGGCAGGCGTGGCCGCCAGCCAGCGGCGCACGGGGCCCAGCAGGGCGAAGGCCGGCAGCGCTGCCACGCAGGTGAGCGCGAAGTACGCGGTCCAGCCCAGGTCCTTGACGAGGAAGCCGCTGCCGATGCCGATCGTGCCGCCCACGAGGCCCATCAGCGCCGTGAGGATGGCGTACTGGGTGGCCACGTGGAGGCGTTCGCATGACAGCATCAGCAGGGCGATGAAGGGGGCCGTGCCCAGCCCGCCGCAGAAGGGCTCCAGCAAGGCGGCGCCCCACAGCGTGCCGGGCGAGGGCGCCAGCGCTGCGCCGGCGTAGCCCAGGTTGCTCAGGGCCTGCGCGAGGCCCAGCACCAGCAGGGCCTTGAGCACGCCCCAGCGGCGGGTCAGCCAGCCGCCCAGCAGTGCGCCCAGCAGCGTGCTCACGATCACCAACGGGGCGACGAGGTCGCCCATCTGCGCCAGCGTGAAGCCCTGCTCCTGCAGGAAGGGCTTGGTCATGGGGGCCATCGCGCGGTCGCCCACCTTGTAGAGCAGCACGAAGAGCAGCAGGCCCCATGCACCGGGCCGGCGCAGGAGTCCGCGCACGGGCGCCACCCAGGACACGGGCTGCGGCGGTGCCTTGGGCGCGGCGGGCAGCGCCAGCGAGCCCAGCGCCAGCAGGGCCATGACGCCGGCGGCCACCTGCCAGGTCCCGGCCCAGCCCAGCATCGCCGCGCGGCCCACGAGCGTGCCGCCCGCCAGCACCAGGCCCACGCGGTAGGCGGTCACGCGCCAGCCGCTGGCGGGTCCCATCCAGGCCGCGGGCGTGGCCTCGATGGCCCACGCGTCCACGGCGAGGTCCTGCACCGCCGAGAGCAGGGCCAGCGAGCCCAGCACGAGCCAAGCCTCGGGTCCCACCACGTCGCCCGGCAGCGCCGCGGCGGCCAGCAGCACCAGCGCCATCAGCGCCTGCGTGGCCACGATCCAGCGCCTGCGGGCGCCGTAGGCGTCCACCAGCGGCGCCAGCAGCGCCTTGAGGATCCAGGCGAAGCCCAGCGCCGAGAGCAGCCCCAGCGCACGGATGTCCACGCCGGCGGCCTTGTAGAGCACGGGCGCCGTCTCGTTGACCAGCGCGTAGGGCATGCCCGAGGCGAAGGCCATCAGGCCCAGCCACGGGAACAGGCGCCGCGGGGGGAGGGGCGGGTCGCCTGCCACGGCGCGCAGGCTACGCGCCCCGCGTGACAGCGGGCCTACGGGTAGCCGTGCGCCTGCGCGAGATGGCGCGCCAGCGCGGCCGCGTAGGGATCCGCGCCGGCGCGGGCCCGCGCGGCGCGCAGCAGGCGCCAGGCCTCGGCAGGCCGGCGCTGGCGCAGCGCCAGCGTGGCGAGCAGCAGGTCCTGGGGGGCCTCGGGCGGCAGGGCCTCGCGCACGCGCAGCACCTGCTGCGCCCACGCATCCACCGCTGCCGCGGGCGCCAGCCGGAACGAGGCCTCGGCGGCGGGCCCGGCCGGCTCCAGCGGCTCCAGCGTCCACGACAGGACGCGGCCCGGCTCCAGCGCGCCCACGCCCTCCGGCCAGTCCATGCGAGCGCCCAGGCTGGCACCACGCCACAGCACCTCGCCGCCTGCCGAGCGCAGCGTGAGCAGGTGGCGACGCACGCCGGCCGCGGGCTGCCATGCCAGCTCCGGCGTGGCGTCGAGCGTCTCGTCCACCGGGTGGAGCAGGCGCGGCGTGAGGGCCTCGGGCGGCGGCAAGGACGCTGCCCCTGCCAGCTCGTCGCGGGTGTAGGGCACAAGGCCCTCGAACAAGGCCGGGTCTTCCTGCCGCAGGCGCGCGGCCAGCTCGACCACGCGCGGCTCGCTGTCGTGGTGACGGCGCACGCGCTCCTCCAGCGGTGCGCCTCGCCAGGCGAAGGCCAGTCCCAGCATCACGCCCAGCACGCCCAGCGCCAGCAGCAGGGCCACGGCCTTGCGCGCCGGCGGCGTGGGCGCCACGGGCGGATCGCGCAGCGGGTCGGGCTCCTCGTCGCCGGGCCTGCCGCCCGGGCCCGCACGGCCGGGCGCGGCGCGGCCCGGCAGCGGGGGCAGGGGCGTGCCGGCCGGCTTGAGGCCCGCGTAGGCCAGGCCTCGCAGCAATCCGTCGCAGCGCGCACAGGCATCGCGGTGGGCCTGCACGGCGCGCCGCTCCTCTTCCAGCAGCCGGCCCTCGCACAGCCCGCCCAGCAGGCTGGGGGCCGGGTGCTGCGGGGAGGAGGGCGGGCTCGCGTCCCGCACCTGCGGCGCGGGCTCGCCCGGGCCGGGCTGCCCCGCGTCCTCCTGGATGCGTTCCTCCATGGGCAGGGCGAGGAAGGCGAGCAGCGTGCAGGTGCCGTCGTAGGCCTGCAGCGGCGTCGTGCCGCGCGCGTCGGGAGCCTGCACGGCCCGCAGGGCCTCGTCGGCCCGCCGGGCCAGCAGCCCGGCCACCACGCCACGCTTGCGGGCCAGCGCCTCCAGCTCGCGCCGCACGCGCCCGTCGAGGGCAGCGCGCGCGGCGGCGCTGCCCGCGTGCAGGGCCTCCACCAGCACGAGGTCGGCGCCCGCGCTGCGGGCCAGCAGCGCCTCGAGCGCAGCATCGCCTGCGGGCCTGCCCCGCGCTGCCAGCCGGGCCTGCAGGCGGGCCCGCACCGCCGCCTGCAGCACGTCGGCCTCCACGCCCAGCGGGCCGTCGCGCCGCGCGGCCTCCTCGAGCGCCCGTGCGAGGGCGGCCCCGGCCGACGGCGTCATGACGTCCCTCCCGCAGGGAGGTCCACGGCGCGCAGCTCCGCCAGCGCGAACCAGCCGTCGGCGTCGGTCAGCCAGCGTGCCAGGGCGAGTCCCGTGCCGGCCAGCGAGCGCTCCACGCCATCCCGCGTGTGCTTGCAGGAGACCTCGGTGCGCAACGCCTCGCCAGCCTGCAGGCGCACGTCCACGCCCGCACCCGGCACCCGGAGGTGGATGTCGCGCCGTGCCCGCAGGCGCATCTCGACCCAGCCCGACGGCGCGTCCCACGCCGCCTCGTGCTGGACGTCCGCGAGGTCCACGCTCGCCCCGAGCCGCTCGTTGAGGACCCGCAGGATGTTCAGGTTGAACTCGGCCGTCACGCCCTCGGCGTCGTTGTAGGCCGCGTGCAGCATGCGCTCGTCCTTCACGAGGTCGTAGCCCACGAGGAAGGCCTGCCCGGGCGCCAGCGTGCCCCGCAGCGCGCGCAGCAGGGCCGGCTGCCGTGCATGCGGGATGTTGCCGATGGTGCTGCCCAGGAACAGGCCCATGCGCCCCTCGGAGGGGGCCACGCCCGCGAGGTCGTGCAGGAAGTCGCCCACCATCGCCGTCACCTGCAGGCCAGGATAGGCCGCCGAGAGCGCCTCGCCCGAGGCGTGCAGCGCGGGCTCGCTGACGTCCAGCAGCACGCAGCGCTCCAGCGTGCCGGCGCGCGCCATCGCATCGAGGAAGCGTCGGATCTTGAGCCCGCTGCCCGAGCCCAGCTCGAGGAGCTCGCGCGGCTTGCGTGCCGCCACGAGGCTGGGCACGACCGCCGAGAGGATGCGATCCTCCGTGCGGGTCAGGTAGTACTCGGGCAGGCGCGTGATGCGCTCGAACAGGGCACAGCCGCGCTCGTCGTAGAACAGGCTGCTGGGCAGGCACCGGGGCGAGGCGGCGAGGCCCTCGCGCACCTCGGCCGCGAGGCGGGCGTGCCGTCCGGCGGCCGTGTGCAGGTGGCAGAAGGTGGGCGTGGGCACGCAGCGCTCCGGGCCGCGAGCCTAGCCGTGGGCCGTGCCCCCGGCGAGGACCGCCCGGGGCTGCGGGCTCACTGGAACAGCAGCTGGTGGTACGACGGGAAGGGCCACGCGCGCTCGTCGGTGCGGCGCTCCAGCAGGTCGCAGGCCTCGCGCAGGGTCCGCATCGCGGGCAGCAGGCGGTCGGCGTAGAGGCGCGCGTGCGCCATCGCGTCGGCCCCGTGGCCGTGTGCCAGCACCTGCCGGACGCCATCCACCGCGGCGATGCAGTCGTTCACGGCCTTGGCGTAGGCGACGAGGTGGCCCTTCTGGGCCGCGACGTCGGCGCCCAGCGCGGCTGCAGCGGCCACCGCGTCGGCCAGCTCGCGCTGCTGGCGCAGCACCGCCGGCAGCACGCCGGTCTTGGCCATGCGCATCATCTGCACGGCCTCGATCTCCACCTGCCTCACGTACTGCTCGACGAGCACGGCGTAGCGCGCCTTGGTCTCGTGCGGCTTGAAGATGCCGAAGCGGTCGAGGAAGGCCGCCGTGTCGGGCTCGTCGAGCACGCGCAGTGCCAGCGGCGTGTCGCGCTCGTTGGGCAGGCCCCGGCGGGCGGCCTCCTCGTGCCAGGCCTGCGCGTAGTTGTTGCCGTTGAAGACGATGGCGTGGGTCTTCTCGTAGGACTCGCGGATGACGGCCAGCATCGCGGCCGTGCGCTCCTCGCCCGCGGCGAGCCGCTTCTCGAGCAGGTCGCCCAGCGCGTCGAGGGCCTCGGCCACCGCCACGTTGAGGTAGCACAGCGGCACGCCCGTGGACTGGCTGGAGCCCACCGCCCGGAACTCGAACTTGTTGCCCGTGAAGGCGAAGGGCGAGGTGCGGTTGCGGTCGGTGTTGTCCTTCTTCACGGCCGGCAAGGCCTCGAGGCCGGTGCGGATCACCTCCTTGACGGCGTCGGCGCCGCTGCGCCCGGCGCGCAGGGCCTCGAAGATGGGCGTGAGGTGGTCGCCCAGGAACACCGAGATGATGGCCGGCGGCGCCTCGTTGGCGCCGAGCCGGTGGGCGTTGCCGGCGGGCGCGACGGCACAGCGCAGCAGGCGCGCGCGCCGGTGCACCGCGCTCACCACGGCAGCCACGAAGAACAGGAACTCGACGTTGCGGTGCGGGTTGTCGCCCGGCTCCAGCAGGTTGTTGCCCTGGTCGTCGCTCATCGACCAGTTGTTGTGCTTGCCCGAGCCGTTGACGCCCGCGAAGGGCTTCTCGTGCAGCAGCACCGAGAGGCCGCGCTTGCGCGCCACCTTGCGCAGGATCTGCATCAGCAGCTGGTTCTGGTCGGCGGCCAGGTTGCCGGCGGTGAAGATGGGCGCCGCCTCGTACTGGTGCGGGGCCACCTCGTTGTGGCGCGTCTTGAGCGGCAGGCCCAGCTTCCAGGCCTCGGTCTCCACCTCGGCCATGAAGTCCAGCGCGCGGTCGTCGATGGCGCCGAAGTAGTGGTCTTCCAGCTGCTGCCCCTTGGGCGGCTGCGCACCCAGCAGCGTGCGGCCTGTCACCTGCAGGTCGGGACGGCCCTCGTAGAACTCGCGCTTGACGAGGAAGTACTCCTGCTCGACGCCCAGCGTGCTCGTGACGCGCTGCGCGTCGCGCCCCATCAGGCGCAGCACGCGCACGGCCGCGCGCGACAGCTCGCGCTGCGAGCGCAGCAGGGGGGTCTTGGTGTCCAGCGCCTCGCCCGTGAACGACACGAAGACCGAGGGGATCGTGAGCGTGGCCCCGTTGTCGTTGTAGACGAGGAAGGCGGGCGAGGTGGGGTCCCATGCCGAGTAGCCGCGCGCCTCGAAAGTGCTGCGCATGCCGCCGCTGGGGAACGACGAGGCGTCAGGCTCGGCCTGGATCAGCTGGCTGCCCGAGAAGGCCTCGATGGGCTGGCCCCCCGAGATGCTCAGGAACGCATCATGCTTCTCGGCCGTGGCGCCGGTCAGCGGGTGGAACCAGTGCGTGAAGTGCGTGGCACCATGCTCCATGGCCCAGTCCTTCATGGCGCCGGCCACGAAGTCGGCCAGCCCCACGTCCAGCGGCTCGTTGCGGCGGATGGTGGCCTGGATGGCGTCGTAGGCCGGCCGCGGCAGGCGCCGGCGCATCGTCTCGAGGCTGAAGGTGAGGCATCCGAACGTGGACGAGGCGGGCGCGGCCCGGCCGGCGTGGGCGCGCGCGTTGTTGCTGTCGGCGGGGTCGGCGTGGCTGGGGACCATGGCAGGGCTCCGGGGGGCTCGATGGCGGGCATGATGGGCCCGCGCCCCCCGGCGCGCATCCGCGGAACCGCTGATGGATCCATCAGCGGTAGAGATAGAGCGCGGCCAGCGCCGTGACCAGGGGAGCCGAGCCCCGCTCCACGTCCGCCGCGCCGCCCATGCCGTTGCCCTGGCCCGAGGCCAGCCAGCGCAGCAGGGCCTCGCGCGAGCCGGCCGCGCCTGCCCGCACGCGCCAGGCCAGCGCCACGACCTGCAGCGTGGCGGGCGTGCCGGGGGCCTCGAGGTCGGCCAGCAGCCGGTCCAGCGGGAGCTCCGGCACCGGCGGCTCGGGGCCCAGCAGCATGCCGCGCGCCAGCACCTCGCGCACGGGCAGCGACACCAGCCCCTCGCCCTGCCACAGCTCGCCCAGCACGGGGAACACGCGCGGGTCGCGCCGCTCGAGCCGGTCCAGCAGCGCCTCGGGCCCCAGGGCCCGCGCGGCGTGGTTGTAGGTGCGGTTGGTGCCGAACAGCGAGCGCAGGGTGTCCTCGTAGGCCCAGTCGCCGCTCGCCAGCAGGGCCATGCGCAGGACCACCACGTCGTCGGGCGGGCCGCCGGCGGCCTCGAGCCGCGCGAGGGCGCTGCGCAGGGCCTCCAGCGCACGGGGGTGCTCGCTGGAGCCCAGCACGCGGCACGCCACCATCCAGCGCGGCGGGAACTGCGTCCGGAAGGGCCCCTCGAGCACCGACACCAGCAGGTCGACGTCTGCCTCGCGCTCGGGATAGGGCGTCCGGCCCAGCTGCAGCTGCGCGGCTGCGATGCTCCACGCCGGGTCGCCGCCCTGCGCTGCGCCGGCACGGGCATCCTCGCTGGCCGCGCGCCGGCGGCAGGCGGCCGCCAGCGCAGCGCGTGCGGCGGGGGCGCGCAGGTGCATGCTGCGACGCATCATCTGGAACATGGTCTCCTTGGGCTCGCGCTCCACCACGCGGTCCAGGTAGCGGCGCGTCGGCTCGTGGCCGCCCTCCAGCAGGGCCAGCATGCACTGCAGGTTCTGCAGCGAGGGCTGCGAGCAGGCCTCGTCGTCCCAGCCCAGCACGCGCAGGGCATGGAAGGCGAACTCCCGCGCCTCCTCCGGGTCCACGGAGCCCTCCAGCCGGGGCCAGCGCGCACGCACCGCCTGGTCGACGCGTCGCGCCCGCAGGAAGGCGTGCGCGGCGAAGCGGCGGTCGTCCTCGGTGGCGAACTCGGAGGCGTAGGCCTGCGTCAGCTCCACCACGCGGTCGCGGGTGGCCACGTCGGTCTGCTCCCACCAGCCCCGGATGCGGTCCTGCGCGGCCTCGCGCGATGGCCGCGCCAGGGTGCGTGCCACGATCCAGCCCAGCACCAGCAGCAGCAGCAGGGGCGGGAGGATGCGTCGCACGGCGTCGCGGCGAGGCTACCACGCGTGCCCTGGCCCCCGGCGACGCCATGGGGGCGGGGCCACGGGCCTGCGGCCATCAGGGCCGTTGCCTCGGCCCGCGGCGCACGCAAGATGGGGGCATCCCCGGAGCACTCTCCATGCACCTGCGTACCCTCGCCTGCCTCACGGCCCTCGTGCTGGCCCCCCTCGCCGCCCTCGTGGCCGTGGCGCGCGCCGAGCCCGAACGCTCGGTGGACGAGCGCGTCGCACGGCTGGAGCAGGAGGTGGCCTGGCTGCGTTCGCGCGAGGAACGGCTCACCAAGGCCCTGCTGGCCGAGGGCCCGCGCGGCGCCGCGCTGGCCCGGGCCCTCGAGGCGGCTCGCTCGGCGGGCTTCGCCACGCATGCCCAGCCCACGCAGTCGCGCGTGCTGCTGCTCGACGCGCTGGGCGCCGAGGCGGCCGCGATGCAGCAGGGCGGTGCGGCGTGGACCGACAAGGAGCGCGCCGAGCGCGCTGCGCTGGACGCGGCCCGCGCGCCGGGCGCGGGCGGCGCGCGCTAGGCGCCGAGGCGCACCTCGGCGCGCCGCTCGGCCTGGTGCTCGAGCAGCTCGGCCAGCAGCCGGCGCAGGCTGGTGCGGCCGCGCACGCCCGGCAGGTCCACCAGCCGCTCGAGGTCACGGTCCGGCAGGGGCCGCAACACCATCAGGCTCACCGTGCGCACGGCGTCCAGCCACGAGAGCAGGTCCTCGAGCCCGCAGCCCGCGGCGGGCTCGCGCGGCGAGGGCACCCGTCCCACGGCGCCGTGCAGCCAGGCACATTCCTGCCGTCCCGCTGCCCGCAGCGCCTCCATCGGGGCCGGCAGGCCCTGCACCCGCGCCCGCGCCAGGGCCTGCGCCGGAAGGGCCCGTGCCGCGGCCTTGAGCGTGTCGAGGCCCGCGTCGAGCGCGGCCACGTGGTGGCCCACGAGGTTGCTGAAGCCACCGGGGGGCAGGAGCAGGCGCAGCGGGGTGCTCATGGCCGCGCAGCCTACCCGAGCCGGGTGCGCAGGCGCTGCGCGCGCCGGTCCAGCTCGCCGCGCGCCACGGGGTCGCGCCCTGCGCGCGCCAGCGCGGCCTCCGTCAGGGCCAGTGCCTCCGCGGGCCGGCCCAGCCGGTGCTCGAGCAGCTTGGCGGCCTCCACGTGCGCGCGCACGTCGTGCTCGGGGGCCAGCGCGATGGCGGCCTGCCACGAGCCCAGTGCGGCCTCCATGTCGCCGGCGCGGCGCGCAAGGTGCGCCTTGAGGTGCAGCAGCGGACCGGCGTCCGCGCCCTCGGCGAGCCGCAGCCCCGCCTCGACGCAGCGCCGTGCACGCTCCACGTCGCCATGGCGGAGCAGCAGGCGGGCCGTGCTCAGGTGGTCGTGCGGCGAGGAGAGCAGTCCCGAGGCCGAGCCCTCCAGCACGGAGCCGATGCAGGCCATCAGCGCCAGCATGCTGACCACGTCCGTCTCGTTGTGCTGGAAGGCGCGGGCGAGCAACCCGCCCTCGCCCCGGCGCAGCCAGCGGAACCACGCGGCGGGCACCTCGGCCCCCGGCAGGTCCTCCTGCCGCTCCAGGCCGATCACGTGCCGCTCCAGCATGCCCAGGGCGCGCGAGGGCAGCGTGTGCCAGATGCTGCGGGCCATGGGCAGCAGGTCGAGGTGCGGGCGTTCGCGCACCTTGAGCCGGTGCAGCAGGAAGCGCGTGCGCAGCAGGGGCCAGTCGAAGGCACGACCGTTGAAGGTGACCAAGGGCCGGTCCGCCAGGTCCTCGTGCAGGGCGGCCAGCAGGGCGGCCTCGTCGGGGTAGTCGCGCAGGGCGTACTGCCTGACCACCAGGGCGTCGCCCTCGACCTGGCCGGTGCCCACGAGGAAGGCCACCGTGCCCGTGCCGCCCGCCAGGCCGGTGGTCTAGGTGTCCAGCAGCACGGCGTCGGCGGCGTGCAGGGTGCGGGGCCCGTCGGGCCCGCGCGCGCGCGATCCCAGCCGCAGCGTGTGGGCCAGCGCCTCGGCCAGCACCACGCGGCCATGCAGCGACTCCAGCGGGTAGCGTCGCTCGACGCGCAGGAAGGCGCCGTGCGGGCCGCTCTCCACCCGGCCGCCCACCTGTTGCTCGAGCGGGCGCCGGTCCTCGGGCCGGGAGGCGGGAGGGGGAGGCACCAGCGCTTGCGCCGGGCCGCGCGGCGCCGCGGCCCGCAGGCTGGCGAGGCGCTGCTGCAGCTCGGCCAGCCGGGCCTCGCGCGCCGGGTCGGGCAGGCGCGGCGGCGGGCCCCGGTCGGGGGCGGGAGCCCCACGCGGGAGGGCCCCGTCGCCCAGGATGCGCCGCAGTCGGTCGTCCGCCGGGGAGGCCACGCCGCGATGCTACGGAGGGGGGCCGTCGGCGCCGGCAGGGCCGGGCGGCCGGCGCGGCGCGCGCTGCCTACTCGACGCCCACGGGCTCGTGCCCACGCGGCGGCGGGGACTCGAGGTCGCGCGCTTGCGGGGCCAGCCGCTCCAGCAGCAGGTCCACGAGGCGCAGCGCATCCTGCCGCGCCCGCGGCCCGACCTCGCGATCGGGCCCCACGCAGGCAGGGCAGCCGCTCGTGCAGGCGCCGGCCGCCAGCCGCTCGCGCGCGCCCCGCAGCAGCTCGGGGAAGCGAGGCTGCAGCGCCTCGGCCAGGCCGATGCCGCCGCTGTACTGGTCGTAGAGGAACACGCTGGCCTCGAAGGTGTCCGGGTCGGGCGGCAGGGGCGAGGGCGCGTGGGGGCCCGCCGGGCGGCTGCCCAGCCCCGGCGCGCTGAACCACTCGCGCGCCCGGTCGCCGATCACGACGCCCAGGTCGCGCGTGTCGCACATCAGCAGCAGCGCCGCCAGCGAGTGGCACAGGTGCGCCAGCCCGTGGAGTGCGTCCACCAGCGCGCTCACGGGCAGGCCCAGCAGGTCGCGCACCTCGGGCGGCACGGTGAACCACGCGGCCTGCGAGTGGTAGATGTCCTCGGGCAGCGCGATGTCGCCCCAGCCGAGGTTCTCCTGCGTGTAGAACTTGATCTTCTTGTAGCCGATCGCGCGGCGCGAGACCTCGACCTCGCCGTAGGATGCGCCCACGGCCGGCAGCGGCGCGCCCTCGCGCAGCACCTGCAGCACCTTGACCTTCGCGTAGGACTGCGCGTCGGTGTAGTACTCGCTCTCGACCTTGCGCACGAAGGCCTTGCGCCGGTCCCAGTCCAGCCGGTCCACGTGGTACTGCTCGGACTGCACCATGTAGATGGCGCCCTCGTAGATCGTGGTGAAGGCCCACGCGTAGTCCACCTCGGCGATCACCTCGTTGGCGTTGCCGGTGGTGTCCACGACCACGAAGTTGGTGCTGGTCACGCTGCGCAGCGAGATGTCGTTGGCCGGGTAGGCGTCCTGCGACCAGTGCCAGCGCCCGCCTGCGTGGCGCAGCGTGCCGTGCTCTTCCAGGTAGCCAAGGATGGCGGGCAGGTCGTCGGCCAGCGCCGGCGTGGCCCCGAAGCGCTCGCCGTCCTCCAGCGCCAGCTCGAAGGCCGCGCACTTCACGTGGCTGACGAGGATCTGCAGGTTGTCGGGGTTGACGTGCGCCTGCTCGGGCGTGGCGTCCAGCAGGAACTCGGGGTGGTCGGCCAGGTACTGGTCCAGCGGGTGGCTGCGCAGCACCAGCACCGCCACCGACACGCCCTGCCGGCGCCCGGCGCGGCCGGCCTGCTGGCGCATGCTGGCCACCGTGCCCGGGTAGCCCGCCATCACGCAGGCGTCCAGGCTGCCGATGTCCACGCCCAGCTCGAGCGCGTTGGTGCTCACCACGCCCAGGATGCGGCCCTCGCGCAGGCCCTTCTCGATCTCGCGCCGCTCGCGCGGCAGGTAGCCGCCACGGTAGCCCACGATGCGCGGCGCGCCGGCCACCTTGGGCCGGAACACGTCCTTGAGGTACTTGGTGAGCACTTCCGTCGTCGTGCGGCTGCCGGCGAAGGTGATGGTGGGGATGCCCGCCTCGAGGAAGGCCTGCGCCACGCGGCGCGTCACCTGCAGGTAGGAGGCGCGCAGGCCCAGCGCCTGGTCGACGATGGGCGGGTTGAGCATCACCACGTGGCGCTCGCCCAGCGGCGCGCCGTTGCGGTCCACGACCGACACGGGCCGCTCCAGCAGCTGCTCGGCGAAGGCGCGCGGGTCGTCGATGGTGGCGCTGGTGCACACGAAGGTGGGGTTGCTGCCGTGGAAGCGGCAGATGCGCGTGAGGCGGCGCAGCACGTTGGCCAGGTGGCTGCCGAACACGCCTCGGTAGGTGTGCAGCTCGTCGAGCACCACCACCTTGAGGTTCTCGAACAGGCGCATCCACTTGTCGTGGTGGGGCAGCACCGCCGTGTGCAGCATGTCCGGGTTGCTCAGCACCACGTGGGCACGGTCGCGCACGATGCGGCGCTCGGCCGGCGGCGTGTCGCCGTCGTAGACCGCGGCCGAGAGGTCGGGCCGCGAGGCCTCCATCATCTCGCGCAGCGCCGCCGACTGGTCGCGCGCCAGCGCCTTGGTGGGGAAGAGGTAGAGCGCGCGGCCGCCCGGGTCCTTGAGCAGCGAGTCGAGGACCGGCAGGTTGTAGCAGAGCGACTTGCCGCTGGCGGTGGGCGTGACCACGACGGTGTGGCGGCCTGCGCTCACCTCGTCGTAGACCTCGCGCTGGTGGCTGTAGAGGCTCGTGACCCCGCGCGCGGCCAGGGCCGGAGCGAGCGCTGGGTGCAGGCCCGGCGGCAGCCCGGCCGTGACCGCCTCGGTGGCCGGCAGCACGCGATGGGCCACCACCTCGCCGAAGGGCCCGCGCGGCCCGCCCGGCACCGTGGGGGCGAGGTCGGCCAGCAGGCGCTCGAGGGGGGAGGCGGGCACGCGACGGCTCCAGCCCCCACGTCCCGGGGCCATCCCTCAAGGTAGGGCGGGGGGCCGACGCGCAGCCGGCCCCCGGCGCGGCGCCGGGGGCCGCGACCGGGCTCGCGCCCGTGGCGGCTGGCAGCGGCCGGCCGCGGGCGTGGTATCCCGGCCCGCATGGCCAAGACCCGCTCCCGAGGACCCGTCACGCTCACGCCCCGCGAGGTGGAGGGCATGCGCAAGGCCGGCGCGCTGGCCGCGCGCATCCTCGACGAGGTGGCCGGCATGGTGAAGCCGGGCGTGAGCACGGGCGCGATCAACGACCTCGTGGACCGCCTCACGCGCGAGGCGGGTGCCACCAGCGGACCCTACCGCTACACGGGGGGCGGCGACACGCCCTTCCCCAAGCACTGCTGCACCTCGGTCAACGAGGTGGTGTGCCACGGCATCCCCAGCGAGAAGCACCTGCTGCGCGACGGCGACATCGTCAACGTGGACGTCACGCCGGTGCTCGACGGCTACTACGGCGACACCTCGCGCACCTTCCTGGTGGGGCGCGTGGCGCCCGAGGCCCGACGGCTGGTGGAGGCCACGGAAGGCGCCCTCAAGGCAGGCATCCGCGTGGTGCGGCCCGGCGCCACCGTGGGCGACATCGGCGCCGCCATCCAGGCTTTCATCGAGCCCACGGGCTTCAGCATCGTGCGGCAGTTCGCCGGCCACGGCATCGGGCGCGTGTTCCACGGCCCGCCGTCCATCGCCCACTACGGCAAGGCCGGCACGGGCGAGGTGCTGGCGCCGGGCATGACCTTCACCATCGAGCCGATGATCAACGTGGGCGACTGGCGCTGCCGCATGCTCGACGACGGCTGGACGGCCATCACGGCCGACCGGCAGCTGTCGGCGCAGTTCGAGCACACGCTCACCGTCACCGAGTCGGGCTGCGAGATCCACACCGTGGGCAAGGACCGCATCGGCGTGCCCTAGCCACCGCGGCGGCCCGGGGGCGGGCAAGCAGGGCGTGGGGACTGCGAGGTCCTGCGGTTCAATGGTGGGCATGGCCCGCAGCGGGCCCGGGACCCCATGAGCGAGCAACGCGACGTACGCATCGGCAAGCTGGACCTGCTGCGGCAGGCGGGCGTGCGCCCCTACGCCGACCGCTTCCCGCGCACGCATGGGCTGGCCGCGGCGCGTGCCCTGGCCGAGGCCGGGTCCGAGGGGCGGGAGGGCCCGGTCGTGCGCACCAGCGGGCGCGTCATGGCCGTGCGCACCTTCGGCAAGCTGGTGTTCGTCACGCTGCTGGACGGCTCGGGCACCTGCCAGGCGGCGCTCGACGGGCAGGCGCTCCCGCCGGGCCAGGCCGACCTCTTCGCCCGGTGCGTGGACCTGGGCGACTTCATCGGCGTCGAGGGCGCGACCGGCAAGACGCGCAAGGGCGAGCCCACGGTGTGGGCCTCCTCGTGGACCTTCCTCGCCAAGGCGTTGCGGCCCCTGCCCGAGAAGTGGCATGGCCTCTCCGACGTGGAGCGCCGCCAGCGCCAGCGCTACCTCGACCTGCTCAGCCACCGGGATGCGGCCAGCGTGGCCCCGCCCGAGCCGCCGCCGCGGGGCTACCACCCCGCCTGCGTGCCGGCGCCGCGCCACGCGCCCTTCGACGCGCAGGGCGCGCAGCGCGACACGCTGCAGCGCATGCGGTTCCGCGCGGCGTTCACGGAGGCCTTGCGTGCCTCGCTGCTGGCGCACGGCTTCGAGGAAGTGGACACGCCCGTGCTGCAGTCCAAGCCCTCGGGGGCGCTGGCGCGGCCGTTCCACACGCACCATCACGCGCTCGACCTGTCCTGCGTGCTGCGCATCGCGCCGGAGACCTGGCTCAAGCAGGCGGTGGCGGGCGGCTTCGACCGCGTCTTCGAGGTGGCGCGCTGCTTCCGCAACGAGGGCATGGACCCCAGCCACCTGCAAGAGTTCACGATGGTGGAGTGGTACGCGGCGTGGTGGGACTACCGCGACAACATGGACTTCACCGAGGGGCTGGTGCTGCACCTGCTCGACCGCCTGCTGGGCACCCGCCGGGCGCGCTTCGGGGACCGCGAGATCGACTTCACGCCGCCCTGGCCGCGCATCGCGCTGCGCGACCTGATCCTGCGCGACAGCGGCATCGACATCGACCGGCACCCCACGGCGCAGGACCTGCGCGCGGCCATCGCTACCCGCGGCCTGCGGCTGGAACGTGACGACCTCGACCGGCTGGGCCGCGGCACGCTGGTGGACGTGCTCTACAAGAAGGTCTCGCGCCCGTCGCTGGTGGCGCCCACCTTCGTGATGGACCATCCCATCGACCTCTCGCCGCTGGCGCGGCGCAGCGATGCGCAGCCCAGCCGCACGGACCGTTACCAGCTGGTCGTCAACGGCTGGGAGGTGGTCAACGCCTACAGCGAGCTGGTGGACCCGCTCGACCAGCGCGAGCGCTTCGAGCAACAGGCCGCGGCTCGCGCGGCGGGCGACGACGAGGCGCTGGAGGTGGACGAGGACTACCTGCTGGCCATGGAGCACGGCATGCCGCCCATGTCGGGCTGGGGCATGGGCGTGGACCGCTTCGTCTCGCTGCTCACCGGCCAGGACACGCTGCGCGAGGTGGTGCTGTTCCCGCTCATGAAGCCGCACGAGGGTGCCGCTGCGCCGTCGGCCCCGCCGGCGGCTGCGGCAGCCCCCGTCGTGGCGTCGCCCGGGGCCACGCCCAGGGCAGCCGCGGCGGCGGCCGCGCCTGCGGCGGCCGCGGAGGACATGGACCCTCACTGGCGCAACCTGCTGGGGCATCCGGCCGACGACGTGCAGGACCTGGGCATCACCTGGGAGCGGGCGCGTCACCTCTTCGACGAGTGGGTGGCCACGCCCAGCCTGCGACGCCAGATGGAGATGGCCTCGGTGGTGATGGGCGCGCTGGCCCGGCGCCTGGGCCGCAACGAGGTCGCGTGGCGCGTGCTGGGCCTGCTGCACAACCTCGACTACGACCGCGTCAAGGACCCGGCCCGCCACTGCCTCGAGGCCGCCAAGGTGTTCAAGGAAGAGGGCATGCACCCGGCGGGCATCCATGCCATCGCGGCGCACAACGACGACGGCCTCGCGGCCACCGGCATCCGCTGCAGCAGTGCCATGGACCATGCCGTGTCGTGCGCCGAGGCGGTGGTGGGGCTGGTCCATGCCACCAGCCAGGTGCTGCCCAGCAAGGACGTGCGGGACCTGCAGGCCAAGAGCCTCGTGAAGCGCTTCCATGACCGCAAGTTCGCGGCCACGGTGGAGCGACCGCTGATCCTGCGCTGCGAGGGACTGGGCCTGTCGTTGGAGGAGTTCCTCGGCCTTGCGCTCGAGGCGCTCAAGGAGGCGGCCTAGCCGCGCCCGCGGGGAGGCCGGTCCCGGTGGGGTGGGGCTCGCCCCCCGTGCGGCGACCGCTAGCATCCGGGCGTACCCGGAGTGCCCGATGGACCGCGTCGCCACCTCCCTCCTCCAGCGGCTGCTGGGTGTGCTGCCCAGCCTGCTGGTGCTGACCGTGGCGCTCTACGCCTGCGGGGGCGGAGGCGGGGGCAGCGCAGGCGGCAGCGGCTCGGGCCTCGCTGCGCGCACGCCGCTGGGAACCGCGCTGCAGTTCCCCGGCTCGTCGGCGGCACCCACGGCGCTGACGGTGGTGCGCGCGTTCCCCGCGCTCGCCTTCACCCGGCCGCTGTTCCTGTGCCACGCGCCGGGGGTGGCCGGCGAGGTGTTCGTGGTGGAGCAGGACGGTCGCATCCTCGTCGTGCCGCGGCGCGACAACGCCCAGCCTGCCGAGGTGCGCACCTTCCTCGACCTGCGCGCCAGCGAGGGAGGCCCGGTGAGCCGCTCGCACGGCGAGGAGGGGCTGCTGGGGCTCGCCTTCGACCCCGGCTACGCCACGAACCGCACCTTCTACGTGCACTACAGCGCCGCCAGTCCCCGTCGTGGCGTGCTCGCGCGCTTCACGGCGTCGGCAGGGAGCCTGCTGCAGGCGGATGCGTCCTCGCAGCAGGTGGTGCTGGAGGTGGCCCAGCCGTGGGGCAACCACAACGGCGGCTGGATCGGCTTCGGGCCCGACCAGATGCTGTACATGGCTCTGGGCGATGGCGGCAGCGCCGGCGACCCGGGCAACCGCTCGCAGGACCTGGGCCAGATGCTGGGCAAGGTGCTGCGGCTGGACGTGACGGGCGAGGCCACCTACGCGGTGCCCAGCGACAACCCCTTCGTGGGCGTGGCAGGCGCACGCGGCGAGATCTGGTGCCTGGGACTGCGCAACCCGTGGCGCTGCTCCTTCGACCGGCTCACGGGCGAGCTGTGGGCGGGCGACGTCGGGCAGGTCGCGCGCGAGGAGGTGGACCGCCTCGTGCGCGGCGGCAACTACGGCTGGCGCGTGTTCGAGGGCTCGCTGGCCTACAGCAATCCCGCAGGCCTGCCGGCCAGCCAGTTCGTGGCGCCGGTGCACGAGTACCCGCGCGAGGAGGGGGTCTCGATCACGGGCGGCTACGTGTACCGCGGGCCGTCGCTGTGCTGCCTCGCGGGGGCGTACATCTACGGCGACTACGGCTCCGGCAAGGTGTGGGCGCTGGTGCATGACGGCACGCAGGCCGCCTCGAACACGCTGCTGGGGCAGGTCCCCAACCTCTCCTCCTTCGGCGAGGACGAGGTGGGCGAGCTCTACGCCGTCTCGCTGGCCGGCGGCATCTACCGCTTCGAGGACGGCGGCGTGCCGGCCGGCTCGCCGTGGCCCGCGCGCCTGGGCCAGACCGGCCTGTTCGTCGACCTGCCGGGCCTCGTGCCGCATCCCGGGCTGGTGCCCTACGCACCCAATGCGCCCTTCTGGAGCGACGGCGCGCTCAAGCGGCGCTGGGTGGCCGTGCCCGACGGGAAGCAGGTGACCTTCTCGGCCACGGGCGAGTGGGAGTTCCCGCTGGGCACGGTGCTGGTGAAGCACTTCGACCTCGAGCTCACGCCCGGCAACGCGGCCACGCGCCGCAAGCTGGAGACGCGCGTGATGGTGCGCGAGGCCACGGGCTGGGCCGCGCGCACCTACCGCTGGGACGAGGACCAAGCCGACGCCACGCTGGTGGAGACGGGCCAGCAGGCCACCTTCACCATCCAGGACCCCAGCGCGCCGGGCGGCTCGCGGCCGCTGGCGTGGGAGTTCCCCAGCCCCGGCGACTGCATGCGCTGCCACACGCCGGCCGCCGGCTACGTGCTGGGGCTGGAGACGGCGCAGCTCAACGGCACGCTGGACTACGCCGGCACGCCGGCCAACCAGCTCACGACGTGGAACCACGTCGGGCTCTTCGACCGCGACATCGGCCCGGCCTCGGCCTACGGCGCGCTGCCCAGCCCCTACGGCACGCAGGGCACGCTGGCCACGCGCGCGCGCGCCTGGCTGTCCACCAACTGCGCGCAGTGCCACCAGCCGGGCGGGCCCTCGCCCTCCGGCATGGACCTGCGCCACGGCACGGCCACGGCGAGCATGAACGCGGTGAGCGTGCGGCCCACGCAAGGAGACCTGGGGCTGCCGGACGCCTGGCGCATCAAGCCCGGCGACCGCAACGCCTCCGTGCTGTGGCTGCGCATCACGCGCACCGACGGGCAGGGCATGCCGCCGCTGGGCCACCAGGTGGTGGACGCCGCGGGCGCCGCGCTCGTGGGCGACTGGATCGACAGCGGCGCGCCCTAGGGCCGTGGCCCCGCGCGGGGCGGGGCGAGCTGGGCGGGAGCGCTGGTGGGCGGGTCGCACCCGGCGCTAGGGTGGGGTCTCACCCGGCGGCCGGCACTCGGCGCGGCGGAACGCCTGAGGAGGACACGTGGTGATGGGCAAGCGCGCGCTGTGGGCTGGAAGCCTGGTGCTGGCCCTCGTGGCCGTGCTGCTGTGGCAGGTGCTGGACCTGCGCAGCCAGGTGCTGTCGCTGCGACGTGCGGCGCACGAGGCCGGCGAGGGATCGCCGGGCCTCTCGGCCGCGGCGGCGCCGCCCGGGCGGGAGGCCCGGCCCGGGCCGGAGCTGCAGGCCCTGCCGCCCGCGACTGCCGCTGCGCCCGACGCGCGCGTCGCCGCGCTGGAGCGCAGCGTGGAGCGGCTGGAGGCGCAGCTGGCCGAGGCGCAGGCGGCCAGCGCGCGCGTCGAGGCGCTGGCCGGGCCGCTGCGGGCGCGGATGATCGACGAGCACCACGCAGCCGTGCTGGCCACGAGCCGCAACCTGCTCTCGGCTCTCGCGCAGGTGCAGGTGACGGCCCGCATCGACGAGGACCGGGACGGCACCGGCGAGTTCGGAGGCTTCCTCGAGCTCAGCGGCGCCGTGGCCGGGCGCATGGCCCAGCCGCTGTCCCCGCCCGTGATGAGCCGGGCCTTCGCGCAGCCCTTGGCCGGCGGCGAGGTGCAGCGCTCCGGATACCTGTTCCGCATCTACCTGCCCGATGCGCGCGGGCAGGGCGTGGGCGAGCCCGCGACGGGCTTCGCTGCCGGCATGGTGGACGCCAACCTCGCCGAGACCACCTGGTGCATGTACGCGTGGCCGCAGGAGTACGGCGTCACCGGCACGCGCACCTTCTTCACCAGCCAGGCCGGCGACGTGCTGTGGTGCGACAGCCCGGCCTACAGCGGCCCGGGCAGGGGACCCTCGGCGGACGCGGCCTTCCGCACGGCCACGCGCGGCGGCATCACGGGACCCCATGCCGTGGGGGCGACGGGCAACGACGGCAACGCCTGGGCGCAGGGCGCCTAGGCGCCGGCGGAGGGCGCGCCGGGGGTGCTGCTCCCGGGGATCGACTTCTCCAGCGCCTTGACACGCTTGGCCAGCTCGGGAAGGCGCGCAAGCGCGATCATCACGCTGCGCGCCTGCTGCAGGTCCATCGCCGGCGACATGCCCACCGAGCTGCCCGGCTCCACGTCGCCGATCACGCCGCTCTGGGCGGCCACGGTGGCACCGTCGCCGATGGTGAGGTGACCGGCCGTGCCGGCCTGGCCCGCCAGCGTGACGCGGCTGCCTACCTTGGTGGATCCTGCCAGCCCGACCTGCCCGCACAGCAGGGTGTCCTCCCCGATCCGGCAGCCATGGCCCACCTGCACGAGGTTGTCGATCTTGGTGCCCCGGCCCACCGTGGTGACGCCCACGGTGGCGCGGTCCACGCACGACAGGGCCTGCACCTCCACGTCGTCGCCCAGCGTCACGCGACCGGCTTGCGGGATCTTGTGCCAGGTGCCGTCGCCGCGCGGCGCGAAGCCGAAGCCGTCGGCACCGATCACGGCCCCGTTCTGGAGGATGACGCCCTTGCCGAGGCGCACGCCCTCGCGGACGACGGCCCCGCTGTGCAGCAGGCAGCCTGCACCCACCTCGGCGTCGGCGTAGACCACGCAGTGAGGATGGATCGTCGTCCCGTCGCCGATGCGCACCCGGTCGCCCACCACCACGTAGGGGCCGATGCTCACGCCGCGGCCCAGCACCACGTCGGCGCCCAGCACCGCCGTGGGGTGCACGCCGGGCGCGGTCGTCGCGGGCGGGTGGAAGAGGGCGATGGCCTTGGCGAAGGCCAGGTAGGGGTTGGCGATGCGCACGAGCGCCATGGGCGCCTCGCCGGCATAGGCCGGGTCCACGAGCACGGCGCTGGCCTGCGAGTCCTTGAGACGGCGCGCGTAGGACGGGTTGCTCAGGAAGGTCAGCTCGCCCGGTCCCGCTTCTTCCATGGGCGCCACGCCGCGGATGTCGAGGTCGAGGCGGGGATCCACGCTCGCGCCGAGGCGCTGGGCCAGGTCCTGGATGCGCATGGCAAGGCACTCGCTGGGGTGAGCGCGCCATGCTACCGCCGCGCCGCCTCGGCCGGGGACGGGCATAACGCGTGCGAGGCACCCTTGGGGGTTGGCCGTAGGCTGGGGCGGATGGTGGCCGCTCCTGCCCCCGAGCCTGCCTGCGCGCCGGCCAGCCCGGCGCCGGGCGCGGGCCCTGCCCCGTCCACGCCCTCGCAGCCGGCGTCGCGCTCCGGGCGCTTCATGGGCATCGTGACGCTGCTGCGCGGCCGCTCGTGGCTGGGCGCCGCGGTGGCCTTCTACGGGCTCGTGACGCTGTTCGCGCTGGGCTACGCGCTGCTCAGCGGGCGCCCCGCCTCGCTGGTGGGCGAGCGCTGGCCCTCGGCGGCCCTGCTGGCGGGCGGCGTGGGGGCTGGGTTGCTGCTGGTGGCCCTCTCGCACGTGGCCTCGCGGGTGTGGAGCGCCGCCGCCCGGGCGCGCGAGACGCTCGTGCAGGTGATCGGGCCCCTCGGGTGGAAGGACGCACTCCTGCTGGCCCTGCTGTCGGGCATCGCCGAGGAGGTGCTGTTCCGCGGGGCGTTGTGGCCGCACCTGGGCTTGCTGGGAACCAGCCTCCTCTTCGGCCTCATGCACCTGCTGCCGCACCGGGCACTGTGGTGCTACCCGCTGTTCGCCACGCTGGCGGGCTTCCTGCTGGGCCTGCTGCGCAGCGAGTCGGGCAGCGTGCTGCCGCCGATCCTCGCCCACGTCACCGTCAACGCCATCAACCTCGCGTGGATGGGTCGCGTGGCCCGGCAGCGCCAGCAGGCTGCGGCAGGCGCGCCGGGCGCGTGAGCACGCCGCCGGTCCCCGCGCCCCGCCTGCGCGACCACCTCGCCGTCGCGGGCGTGTTCGTGCGGGTCGTGGCCAGCGCGCTGGCCGCGGTGCTGTGGACCCTGCTGGACGCCCTGCGCACGCCATGGCTGCGCCGGCGCCTGCGCAGCCGCCTGCAAGAGGCGTCCCTGCCACCGGAGCCGCCTGCGCACCTCGATCCCGGGGCATGGGCGGGGCGCACCGTCTTCGTGCTGGCGGGCGAGACCTCCGGCGACCGCCTTGCGGCCCCCGTGGTGAGGGCCCTGCGCCGGCTGGCGCCGGGCGTGCGCGTGCGCGGCTACGCCGGGCCGGCCTGCGCGGCCGAGGGCCTCGCGCTGGATGCGGACCTCACCTCGCAGGCCGTGGTGGGGGTGCTGCCGGTGCTGCGGACGCTGCCCACCTGGTGGGGCGTGTGCGCGCGCTTCCATGCCCTCCTGCGCCACGAGCCGCCCGACCTCCTGGTGACGGTGGACTTCCCCGGGCTCAACGTGCGGCTCGCGCGCATGGCGCGTCGCCGTGGCATCCGCTGCGTGCACGTGGTGGCGCCGGCGGTGTGGGCCTACGCGCCGTGGCGGGCCGCTCGCTGGCGACGTGCGGTGGACGAGGTGCTGGCGCTCTACCCGCACGAGCCTGCACTGCTGGTGGCGATGGGCCTGCCGGCGCGCTACACCGGTCACCCGTTGTTCGAGGCGCCGCTGCCGGCCCCACGCACCCCGCCGGCCTGGCCCGACGCGGGCCCGCGCGTGGTGGAACTGCTGCCCGGAAGCCGGCGCAGCGAGCTGGCGCGGCACGTGCCGCTCATGGTGGAGGCGGCGGCGCAGGTGGCCGAGGGACGCGATGACCTCGCATTCGTGATGCGGCTGGCCGAGCCGCGGCACCTCGCGCTGGCGGAGCAGGCGCTGGCCACGGCCCGCCGCAGGCCGGCACGACTCTCCCTGCAGGTGGGCCAGGGCTCGCTGCCTGGGCCCCTGGTGGCGGCGCTGGCCAGCAGCGGCACGGTCACCGCCGAGCTGGGTGCGGCGTTGGTGCCGATGGCGGTGGTCTACGCCGTCTCGTGGCCGGCGCGGCTGGGCGCCAGCCTGCTGCTGGTGGCGCCCTGGTT
The DNA here is from genome assembly GCA_964228555.1 of Planctomycetota bacterium. Lineage (GTDB taxonomy): Bacteria > Planctomycetota > PLA2 > PLA2 > JAEUHO01 > CAXQZU01. The sequence goes on along the minus strand of CAXQZU010000040.1, from coordinate 12,263 downwards.
CTCGCTCGTGAACCTGGTGGCCGGCCGCACGCTGGCCCGCGAGCGCCTCGTGGTGGGCCGGGGCGTCCCTGATCGCGTGGCGCGGGACCTGCGGGCGCTGGTGGCCGACGGAGCGGCATGGGCTGCGGCCCGTCACGCGCTGGAGGCGGTGCGCGAGCGGCTGGAGCGTCCGCAGGTGGCCGAGCGCACTGCGCGAGCCCTGCTGGCCTCGCCGCCTCCCGCGCGCGCCCGGCCCGTGGCGCTCAGTGCGGGCGGTCCCGGGCCGCGATGATCACGGCGTACTCGCCGGCCACGCCCGCGAGCTCCAGCGAGGCGTCCAGCGCGTGCGCACGCGCCAGGAACCCCGCCGGATCCCGCGACTGCTCCACGAGCAGGACGCGGCGGGGCTCGTGGTCCGCCAGCTCCTCGGCCAGCGTGTCCAGCGGCAAGCCGCTCTCGCTGAGGCGGGGCTCGAGGCTGATCTCTTCCACCTCGCATCCGAGGTAGAGCGCGAGCCCTTGGTGGGGCTTGCGCAGGAACACGACTTCGGATGGGGAGAAGGGCAGCACGGCGGCGAGCTGCTGGGCCAGCACGCGCGTGTCGTCACGGCTCGGGATCCAGCGCGTGCCCAGCATGGCGGCCGAGCCCACCAGCACGAGCACCCAGGCGATGAGGGCACTGCGCGGCGCGCACAGCCGGGTGGGCGGTGCGGCCTGCGCGGCCAGCAGCAGGAGGGGCGGGAAGACCTGCAGCAGGTACAGCGGCAGGCGCGAGCGCGAGATGAACAGCACGAGCGTGGGCAGCAGCAGCCAGCACAGCAGGAAGCGCTCGGTGGCATCGCCGTCGGCGCGGCCCGGGTGGCGCAGGCTGCCCAGCGCGCGTCCCATGCCGCGCCACGCGTCCAGCAGCCACGGGAAGGCACCCGTGAGCAGCAGCGGCAGGTAGACGAGCAGCAGGTAGGACGCCTCCGGGTTGCGGTGATGCGCGGTGCTGGCCACGCGGTCCACCACCTCGTGCACGAGGAAGCGCTCGGCGAGGCCGGGGTGGGCCTGTGCCACGGCCACGAACCAGGGCAACGCAAGCAGCACGAAGAGCAGCAGGCCGCTGGGCAGGAACAGGCGCAGCAGGGCGCGGCCGCCGTCCTGCCAGGCCGTGAAGCACAGGATGCCCAGCAGGGGCAGCAGCGCGGGCGGGCCCTTGGTCATGAAGCCCAGGGCGAGGGCGACCCACATCCAGCGCAGCCAGCGCGCGGGGCGCTGCGCGTCGAAGCGCCAGCAGGCGAAGGCGACGCCCGCCATCGTGGTCCAGAGCACCAGCAGGGTGTCGGTGGTCACCACCCCGGCCGCGATGCGCGGGAAGGCACTGAGCGCATAGAGGCTGGCAGGCAGCCATGGACGCGAGGGCGTGAGGCGGCGGCCGGCCAACGCCAGCAGCAGCACGGTGCCCGCCAGCGCCAGCGCGTTGGGCAAGCGCGCGGCGAAGGTGGTGCTGCCCAGCGTGCCCAGGCTGGCCGCCAGCACCCAGTAGGTGAGCGGCGGCTTGGTCAGGTGCGGCGTGTCGTGGTGGAGCTGGGGGTCCAGCCAGTCGCCGGTCTGCAGCATGCGCAGCGCCACCGCCGTGTAGCGACCCTCGTCGGGCCGGTAGAGGCCACGGGCACCTGCCACCGCGCAGCCCAGCACCAGCGCGGCCACGACGGCCCAACCCACCCCACGCGGCGCGGTTGCCGGGGCGGGTGCAGGCTGCGCGAGCGAGGCGGGTGCGCGCATCAACGCGGGGAGCGCTCCGGAGGGCACGCCGCTGCGCGCCCTGGCCTCGCGCGAGGCTACACCCGGCGGCGCGCCGGCTTGCCTGTCGAGCCCCGGGATCGAGCGGCGCTGCCCGAGGCTGCATCGCGGCGGGCCTGCCCGGCCTCCGCCAGCGCCAGGCCCGTGGGGGTGGCGGCGCCCACCCGGCCCGCCGGCGGCCCGCTGTAGAGCAGGCGCCCGCCCTGCGCGCCCGGGCCGGGACCGAGGTCCAGCACGTGGTCGGCGCGGCGCAGGAGCGTGAGGTCGTGCTCCACGGCCACCACCGTGTGGCCCGCCTCCACGAGGCGGTCGAGGACGGTGGCCACGTGCAGCACGTCGTCGGGGTGCAGCCCGGCCGAGGGCTCGTCGAGCAGGTAGAGCGTGGCACCGCTCCCGCCGCGGCCCAGGGCGGCCGCAAGCCGCAGGCGCAGCACCTCGCCCGTGCTCAGCTCGCTGGCGGCCCGGCCCAGCGGCAGCCAGCCCAGCCCCACCTCGGCCGCCGCTGCCAGCGCGGGCCCGACGGCGGGCAGGTCGCGGAACATGGGCGCTGCCTCGGCCAGCGGACGCTCCAGCAGGTCGGCCAGCGACAGGCCCTTCACCCGCACCGCGTCTGCCTCGGGGCCGTAGCGACGTCCGTTGCAGGTCTCGCACGTGTTGCGTGCCTCGCCGGCGCCCGGCAGCAGCGCTGCGATGCGCCCCGTGCCGCGACAGGCCTCGCAGCGCCCGCCGGGCCGCGCCAGCGAGAAGCGCGACTCGCCCCAGCCGCGCGTGCGCGCCTCCAGCGTCTGGGCGTAGAGATCGCGCAGCGGGGCGAAGGCGCCCAGCAGCGAGACCACCGTGGCACGTGGGTGGCGGGCTGCGCGGGCCTCGGCAGCACTCACGTGGCGGAAGCGCTCGAGGCCCTCGGCGCGCCCGTAGGCGCGCGGCGGCGCAGGCACGCGTTCGAGCGCCGCCTGGGCCAGGCGCTGCAGGCAGCCCAGCACCAGGGTGCTCTTGCCGGCGCCGCTGACGCCGCTGACGCAGGTGAGCCCGGGCGAGGGCAGGCTCACGCGCAGGTCCACGAGGTTGCGCAGCGAGAGGCCGTGCAGGTGGAGCCAGCCGGGCGTGCCGCGCGGGGCCTCGCGCGCCGGGGGTGCCGTCCGGCGCAGGGCCTCGGCCAGGGGGCTGTCGCCGCGGGCCACCTCGGCCGGCGTGCCGGCGCCCACGCAGCGCCCGCCGTCCCGGCCGGCGCCCGGCCCCAGCTCCAGCACGTGGTCGGCGGCGCGCACGGCCTCGAGGTCGTGTTCCACGCTGACCACCGTGCTGCCCTCCTGCACCAGGGCTCGCAGGCGTTCGCGCAGCACGCCGCGCTCGGCCACGTGGCAGGAGGCCATGGGCTCGTCCAGCAGCACGAGCACGCCGCCCATGCCCAGCGAGAGCGCAGCCGCAAGGCGCGCCCGCCTCAGCTCGCCGCGGGCGAGGTCCTGGGCGGCCCGGGCGGGGGGCAGGTGGCCCAGCCCCAGGCTGCAGAGGGCCGCGCTGCGCTCGCGCGCCTCGGCCAGCGGCGGCTGTGCTGCACGCGGCAGGGCGGCCTCGCCGGCCAGCCGGTCCAGCCACGCGCGCACCTCCTGCAAGGCCATGGACTCCAGTGCAGGCAGCGTGAGGCCTGCCAGGCGGGCTGCGGCGCCGAAGGGCGCGAGCCGCGTGCCCGCGCAGCCGGGGCAGGGTTGCGCCGGCAGGGCCTCCTGCGCGCGCTGCGCGTGGCCCCGGCGTGCGGGCTTGCCCTGGCTGCGGCCGCGTCGGGCCCTCGTCGCACGGGCCGGGGCCTCCTCCAGCCGGCCTCGCCCCGCGCAGCGGGCGCAGGCACCCTGCGGGTGCGTGGGTGCGAAGAGCCGGGGCGAGAGGGAGGGATAGGCCTGCTCGCAAGGCCCGCACGCAGGCCTCGAGGACAGCGACTGCTCGACGGGCTCGCCGGCAGGCTGCTCGATGCGCAGCCGCAGCGTGCCGGCGCCCAGCGCCAGCGCCTGCTCCACGCTGTCGCGCAGCCGCTCGCGCAGGGCCTCGGCGCCGGGCTGCACCACCACGCGGTCGAGCACCACCTCCAGCAGGTCGTGCTCGCCGATGCGGCCCGCATCGAGGTCCTCGATGCGCTGGGCACTGCCCCCCGACACGCGCACGCGCACCCAGCCTGCCCGCTGGGCCGCGGCGAGCGCGGCCGGTCCGCGGCCGCCGGCGGCCAGCAGCAGCACGCGGCTGCCGGCCGGCAGCGCCAGCACCCGCTCCACGATGCCCTCGCGGGCCAGCACGTCCAGCCGCGTCCCGCAACCCGGGCAGTGCGCGTGGGCAGCGCGCGCCCACAGGGCCCGTAGCGGGTGGCTCAGCTCGGTGAGCGTGCCCACGGTCTCCAGCGGGCCGGGGGCGCGCTCGCCGGCTCCCACCACCACGGCCGGGGGCAGGCCCTCGATGCGGTCCACGTCGGGTCGCGCGATGAGCTCGCTGCCCTCGGCCGTGCGCCCCAGCGCCCCGAGGAAGCGCCGGCGCGACTCGGCGCCCAGCGTGTCCAGCACCAGGCTGGACTTGCCGCTGCCCGAGACGCCGCACACGGCCGTCCAGGCCTGCCAGGGCAGGTCCACGTCCACGTCACGCAGGTTGTGCGTGCGGGCTCCACGGATGCGGATGAGGTGCGAGGCCACCGCCGGATGCTACGCGCCGCAGGCACGCCGCGGGACCCCGGCGCGGGCCCGGCGCGCGGCCTCGCCGGTGGCGCCGGTATCCTCCGCGGGTGGCCCCTGACCCCTCGCCGGATGCCGCCGACCTGCCTGCGCCGCCCGGTCCTGCCCCGCGAGCGGCCGCGAGCGGCGCGCTATCGCCGTGGGCCCGGCTGGGCGTGGCCGCCGGCTGGGCCTGCGCCCTGCTGCTGGTGGCCGCCCCGTTCCTGCCGTGGGTGCGCGTGCGCGCCAGCGAAGCCGAGGCCTTCGGTGCGGCCGTGGCGCGCGCGGCTGCCGAGGAGGGGCCGGGAGGCGGCAACGAGGGCTTCCGCGAGCTGGGCCAGCGGCTCGCCGCCGAGCACGAGCTGACCGGCCTGGACCTCGTGCAGTGGTCGCGCGAGGCGCGCGCACGCCTCGCCCACGAGCGCAGCGAGGGTGCGGGCACGCCTCGGGAGCGCGAGGTGCGCTCGCGCGCGTGGAGCCTGCTGGGCGGGCTCGTGCTGGGCATGATGGGCGCGGCGCTGCTGCTGGCCTGCTACCTCGCCTGGCACCGCTTCGCGCGCCTGCGGCCGCCCATGCAGGTGGTGGCGGGCCTGCTGTCCATCGTCGGCGTGGGCTTCGCGCTGGGCGTGACCTTCGCCTCGCGCCTGTTCCCGGAACTGGTTGCGCCTGCCCTGGGCCACGCCCTGCTGGTGGCGGGTGGCGGCGGCCTGCTGCTGGTGCTGGTCGTGACGGTGCGCGTGCGGCACCTGCTGTTCGTGTTCACGTCGCTGTTGCTCAGCGTGGCGGCGCTGGCCTTGCTGGGCTGGGTGTACGTGGGCGCGCCCGGCCTGTGAGCACCACGCCGGGCACGGGCGAGGCAGGGCCCTCGCGCGCGGCGGCCTGGGCCTGCCTGGCGCTGGCGCTGGCCGGCATCGTGTCGCTGGGCCGCCTCTCGCTGGTGGGCTGGCTGGAGGCGCCGGTGCCCAGCGGGCTGCCGTGGGTGGGCGGCGACGCAGGCCCGGCCCGTCCGGTGCTGATGGTGGTGGTGGACGGCCTGCGCGAGCAGGCGCTCTGGGAGCCGCCCAGCGCCCTGCCCTGGCTTGCGCGCCTCGCCCAGGAGGGCGCGGGTGGCGTGGCGCGCGCGGGCAACCCCACCCTCACCGCCGCCTGCGTGCGCACCTTGCTCACCGGGCAGTGGCCGGACTTGCACGCGGCGCTCAAGAACTTCGATGCCGAGGTGGCGCGTGGGTCGTGGCTCGAGGCCGCGCGCGAGCGAGGCGCCCGCACGGCGCACGCGGGCGATGCCGCCATCGCGCAGCTGTGCGCACCCTGGCTGGACGCGGCCGACACGCTCGCCTTCCCCGACCGCGGCCCGGTGGACCAGGGGCAATGCGATGCCCTTGCCGTGCCCTTCGTGCTGGAGCGCATCGCGGCGGGCTGCCAGGCGGTGACGCTGCACCTGACTGCACCCGACCATGCGGGCCACAAGCATGGCGCGCTGGGGGAGCCCTACCGCGCGGCCTGCCGCACGGTGGACGGGCAGGTGGCCTCCGTGGTGTCGGCCTTCCGGGCGCGCCACCCCCGGGCGCTGGTGCTGGTCGCAGCCGACCACGGCGTCTCGGCGCACGGCACGCACGGCGGGGGCGAGCCCAGCGCGGAACGCGCCCCGTTCGTGCTCGTGGGCCCCGGCGTGGCGCAGGTGGCGGGCGTCGAGGTCCCGCAGGCGGCGCTGGCTCCCACGCTGAGCGCGCTGCTGGGGCTGCCGCAGCCGCCCCTGGCGCAGGCGCCCCCGTCCTCGCGCCTGCTGTCGCTGCCGGCCGCCGACGTGCAGCGCGCGCTGGATGCGCACGTGCAGGCCCGCGCGCAGGTCGCGCGAGCCTGCGGCGTGGACGGCGTGGACCCGCTGGACAGCAAGCGGGCGCAGCTGGCCCTCTCGAAGATGGGACCCGGCGGCGTGGCGGCGCTGGAGGCGATCAGCCTCGATCTCGATGCCCTGGCCCGCCCGGCCGTGGGCGCCCTGCAGGCAGGCGTGCTGGTGCTGGCGACGCTGGGCCTGTGTGCGCTGCTGGCCCTGCGGCCGCTGGCGTGGTCGCCCTCCCGTGCCGTGTGGCTGGGCTGGGCGGGGCTGGCGCTGCTGGCGCTCGCGCTGGCGCCCTCGCCCCGGCTGCGCCTGCTTGCGCCCGGCCTCGCGGCGGGGGGGCTGGCGCTGGCCGTCCTGTGCGTGCTGCTGCGCGCCTGGCGCGCGCGCGCCGGGGCTGCGCCGGCACCGCGCGGCGTGGCGGCGCTGCTCGCGTTGTTGCTGGTGGCCCCGATGCTGCTCGTGGCGTTCGACGAGCTGCGGGATGCGGCCGAGCGCAGCCTGCTGGCTGCCAGCCTGCCGCCCGTGGTGGCGGCGTTGGCGCTGGGCGGTGCCGCGATCCTGCTGCGGCGCCGGCCGCGCCGCCCACCGGGGGCGCTGCAGTCCGCCACCCTTGCGCGCGGGATGGTGGCGGCTGCGCTGTCGGGTGCGCTGCTGGGTGCCTTGCTGAGCGTGCGCCCGCTGGTGGACCCCTTCGTGCCGGTGCCCGTGCTGCTGGCGCTGCTCACGCTGCTGGGCGTCGCGCTGGCGCTCCGCTCGCGCGCCCTGGGTGGCGTGCCGGCCTCCCGGCGTGCGCTGGCGTGGTCGCTGCTGGCGCTGGTGTTGCTGGCGCCACGCCTGCTGGGCGACGCGGCGGGCTCGTGGGTGCAGCGGCTGCCGGTACGCGACCTCGCCTGGGCCCTCGCTGCGTTGGTGCTGGCCGCGGGTGCGCGGCTGGCCATGGGCCGCAGCACCGCGGCGCGCGGGCCGCGCCTTGCCTCGGTCCTGGCCGACACGGCGCTGCTGCTGGCGTGGGCGGGGCGCCTGCTGGTGGAGGCGGATGGCCTGCCTTGGGCGCTGCGCGTGCTGCGGGCCTTCGGGCCCCAGCTGGCCGCCGTGGGCGCGCTCGTGGCCTGCCTGCGGGGGCTCGCGCCGGCCGAGGCGCTGGCGCCTCGCCTGGTGGCGGCGCTGGCGCTGGCCCGGCGCCTGACCGCCAGCGATGCGGAGTGCGTGGCCTTCGCAGGCCTCGTGCTGTGTGCGTGGCACGCCGGCCGGCTGGCGCGCGCGGCGGCTCCGGTGGCGCTGGGAGGGCTGGCTGCGCTCGTGGTGGCCTTGCGCACGGCGGGCTTCCACGCGCTGGGCGGCACCGAGTCGTTCTCGACCATCGACGTGGGGGCGGGCTTCCTGGGCCTGGAGTGGCTGGGCGGTGCCGCGCAGGCCGGCGCGGGCGGCGTGACGTGGCCCATCGCGGTGGCCACGCTGCAGGTGGGCCTGCGCTTCGCCCTGCCGTGGCTGCTGTTGCTCTCCGTGCTGGCGGCGCAGGGCCTCTCGGCGAGCCTGCTGCGGGGCCTGCTCGCGGGGCTGGTGGCGGGCTTCGCGGCGCGCTCGGCCGTGCTGCTGCTGATGCTGTGGGCCTTCGCGGCCAACGCCTGGTGGGTGGAGCAGGCCTACACCGTCTACGCGCTGGGTGCCGCCGACGTGCCCCTGCTGCTGCTGGCGGCCCTGGCCACCGGGGCCTTCCGTGCGCCCCGGTTGCAGGCGGGCGAGCCCGCACCGATGATGGGGGCATGCAGCGCCTGATCGCCGTCTTCGGGGCGGGCAACCCCTCGCGCGAGGAGTACAACCTCGCCGCCGAGGTCGGGCGCCTGCTGGCCCAGCGTGGCCTCGCCGTGGTGTGCGGGGGCACCTACGGGATCATGGAGGCAGCCTGCATGGGGGCGAGGGAGGCCGGCGGGCTCACCGTGGGCCTGCTCCCCGGCTACCAGCGCGCGGACGCCAACCCGTACGTGGACATCGTCCTCCCGACGGGCCTGGGCGACGCGCGCAACGTGCTGGTGGCCACCGCAGGCGAGGCGGCCATCGCGGTGGGCGGACGGCTGGGCACGCTCTCCGAGATCGCGCTGGCGCTCAAGCATGGCATCCCCGTGGTGGGCCTCCACACGTGGAACCTCGATCCCGCGGCGTTGTTCGACCGTCGCGTGCCGGCCGCGCGCACCGCGCTGGAGGCGGTGGAGCTGGCGTTGTCGCTGGCTGCCGAGCGCGAGGTGCAGCGCAGGTCGGGAGACGGCGGCGTGCCCGAGGGAGAGGGCGAGGGCCCGCGCGGCGGCTAGCCTCGAGGGCCGGCCTCAGCGCTTGCAGAAGCGCCGGTAGGCGCAGGTGCGACAGGCCTCGAGGTCGTCCGTCATCGGGAAGTCCTCGCGCCGCGCGATGTTGGCCGCGGCGTCGCTCAGGCGCTCGCGCATCGCCGCGATGGAGGCGCGCACCTGGCCTGCCACCTCGTCGAGGTCGGGCTGTGCCACGCGCACGTCGTGCACCTCGACCCGCGACCCGAGGTAGACCAGCCTCGTCGTGACCCGCTCGGTGGGCACGCCGAAGCGCTCGCGCACGTAGAGCGCGTAGCAGACCAGCTGGGCCCGGTTGCCTTGCGGGTCCACGGCGCCGGTCTTCCAGTCGTAGATCTCGGCCCCGCCGTCCTCGGTGTGCATGCCGAAGTCCAGCACGGCCCAGACGGGCGTGCCCTCGAAGTCGAACTTGTCCATCTGCTCGATGGGCAGCCAGCAGCGCGGGTCACTCTCGCGGATGCGCTCGAAGACCGCGCTCTGCAGCCAGCCGCGCAGGGCCTCGCGCGCCTTGTCGTGCATCGCCGCCCACTCCTCGCGGGGCACGGCATCGCCGTACTCGTGCTCCATGAGTCCCAGCACCTGCTTGGGACGGCGCCGGTAGGCCTGGTCGCGGCTCGCGGCCCACTCCCGGCGCATGCGCTCCGTGAGTGCGTCCAGCACCTTGCCCTCGTCCACGGCGAGGGCCCGGGGACGGCCGAAGGCGAGCTCGCCGGCCGGGCCCGAGGCGGCCTGGTGCGACTTCAGGATGCCCTCGATGGACTCGTGCACCGCGCTGCCCACCCAGGCCCAGCGCGTGGTGAGGTTCTTGAGGATGTAGGCCTCGCGCGCCTCGGGGTCGCCATCCCGTTCCCAGCCGCCCCAGGAGCCGTAGTACTGCCACCAGTACTGGCGCGTGCAGCGCTGGAAGGTGCCGTCCCGCGACGAGCTCCACGTGAAGTTGTTCTCGAGCCTTCCCACGCGTGCAGCCTACCGCGCCGCCGGCCGCACGCGGCGCCCGGCCACGCCGTCCCCGGGGGCCCCCACGTCGCGCAGGCGGCCGCCGGCTCCCCGCGCGTCACCCGTCAGCAGCGGGCATCGGCTCATGCGGGGCTCCAGGGGCATGTCGCGGACGCTACGCGACCCGGCCTAGTAGGCGCGCGCGTAGATCACGGTGTGCTGGGCCGGCTTGCCCGACACGATGCAGCGGCGGCCGCCGGGCTCGCCGCCCTCGAAGGGGATGCAGCGGATCGTGGCGTTGCAGCGCTCCTTGACGGCGGCCTCGCTGGCCGCCTCGCCGTCCCAGCCGCCCACGTACCAGCCCGGCTGCGACTCCAGCCGGGTGGCCAGCTCGTCGAGCGTCTCCACCGGCCAGGTGTGCGCGTCGCGCAGTGCGCGGGCGCGCGCCAGCAGGTCGGCCTGCATGGCGTCCAGGATCGCCGGCAGGCGCGTGGCCAGCTGGTCGAGCGCCACGGGCTCCTTGGCGCGGTTGTCGCGGCGCACCGTCAGGCAGCCGCCCTTCTCCACGTCCTTGGGGCCCACCTCGATGCGCACGCACACGCCCTTGCGCTCCCACTCGAAGTACTTGGCCCCGGGCTTGAGGCCGTCACGGTCGTCCACCTTCACCGGCAGGCGCAGGCCCTTGAGGATGGCCGCCACCTTGTCCACGTGCGCCATCACCTGCGGCAGCTCCTCGCCCTTGCGGTAGATGGGCACGATCACCACGGGCAACGGCGCCACGCGCGGCGGCAGCACGAGGCCCGTGTCGTCGCTGTGGGTCATGACCAGCCCGCCGATGAGGCGCGTGCTCACGCCCCACGAGGTGGCGTGGACGTGCTCGCGCGCGCCCGCCGCCGTCTGGAAGGTGACGTCGAAGGCCTTGGCGAAGTTCTGGCCCAGGTCGTGCGAGGTGCCCGCCTGCAGGGCCCAGCCGTTCTGCATGTAGGCCTCGATGCAGTAGGTGTCCACGGCGCCGGCGAAGCGCTCGCTGGGCGTCTTGCGGCCCTGCACCACGGGCATGGCCAGCACCTGCTCGCAGAAGTCGCGGTAGACGTCGAGCATCTTGCGCGCCTCGGCCACGGCCTCGGCGCTGCTGGCGTGGGCCGTGTGGCCCTCCTGCCACAGGAACTCGGCCGTGCGCAGGAAGGGGCGCGTGCGCATCTCCCAGCGCATCACGTTGGCCCACTGGTTGATCAGGATGGGCAGGTCGCGGTAGGAGTCGATCCACTTGCCGTACATGTGCCAGATCACCGTCTCGCTGGTGGGGCGGATGATGTACTCCTCCTCCAGCCGGCTCTCGGGGTCGGGCTCCACGCTGGCCTTGCCGTCGCGCACCACGCTCTTGAGGCGCGTGTGCGTCACGATGGCGCACTCCTTGGCGAACCCCTCGACATGCTCCGCCTCGCGCGCCAGGAACGACTTGGGGATCAGCAGCGGGAAGTAGGCATTGACGTGGCCGGTCTCCTTGAAGCGCCGGTCGAGGTCGTCGCGGATGCGCTCCCAGATGCCCATGCCGTGCGGCCGGATCACCATGCAGCCCTTCGTGGGCGCGTAGTCCATGAGCTGCGCGGCCTGGATCACGTCCAGGTACCACTGGCTGTAGTCCTTCTCCCGCGGGGTGATGGCGGCGTCTTGCGTGTCGGCCATGGCAGGCTCCGGGGGCGCGCGCCGGGGCGGCGGCAGAGCGGGGAGGCTACCGCCTCGGGGGCGGGCTCGCCCGCTGGCGCGCGACCGCCGCCGCGCAGGCGGTGGTGGGCTAGGATGGCGCCATGCGCCTGCGCACCCTGCCCGTGCTGGCCCTGTGCGCCGCCGGCCTGCTGCCCGGCGGGCCCTTGCCCGTGCGGGCCGGCGAGCCGCCGGCGCTGGTGAACGGTGCGCTGGAGGCGTGGGAGGGGGGCCTGCCGGCCGGCTGGAGGCGGCTGGAGGGCGCCCGCAGCCGCGCGGGGCCCGACTCGCGCATCGAGCCCGGCGTCGAGGGTGGCGTGCGGCTCGAGGGCGACGCGCAGGTGGGGGGCTGGCAGCTGCTGGCGCAGGATGTCACGGTGCCGGCCGGCAGCACCGTGCGGCTGGCCTTCGAGGGCCGCCTGCGGGGCGCCCGCGTGGACCCCGGCCAGTTCGACAACGCGCACGTGGCCGTGCGGCTGCCGGATGCGCGCGGCTCGCAGGGCCTCGTGGCGCGGCCGGTCACCTCCGAGGGCTGGGCACCGGGCGAGCTGGTGCTGCGCGTGCCGCGCGGCACGCTGCAGGTGCACCTGTTCCTCTCCAAGACCGGGGCGCTGGAGGTGCGGCGCCTGGCGCTGGAGGTGCTCGAGCCGGCGCAGTCGCTGGACGTGCTGCTGCGGCACATGGACCTCTACTACGCCCACTTCCCGGAGCCGGGTGGGCTGGACTGGGACGCCCACGTGGCGCGCCTGCGCCCCCGGGCTGCGGGCGCACGCGACGAGGCCGCGTGGCTGGCGTTGCTCGAGGAGTTGCTGGCGCCGCTGGGCGACCTGCACGTCACGCTGCGCGACAGCCAGGGCGTGCTGCACCCGAGCGTGACGGCGCAGCCGGCGCTCAACGTGGATGCGCAGCGCCTGTGGGCGGCGCTCAGCGAGCCGCGGCGCATCGGATCGGTGGGGCTGGTGTCGGTGCCCGCGGAGGGCCTCGGTTATGTCGCGGTCACCTCGCTGATGGG